>NZ_LR134338.1:5977500-6726998 GCF_900637055.1 Brevibacillus brevis | reverse complement strand
CCAGAATCCCTCCCTCTGGACCATCCGAAAAATTGATGAAACACCGATCCATAATGATCGAGAAAAAGTGCAAAACCTGCTATGTTGTGACCCAATTGTCAACACAGCCGAATGAAGCGACTGTGGATAAAAAAAGTCGAAATATAGGGATTCCGCTCGTAGAAGTGAAAAAAAGCAGACGGTTATCCTCAATCCTGTGAGTAACGACATACACATAGGAAAGAATCTGTCCACAAACTTATCCACACCCTGTGGAAAAACCGATTCACGTATCGGAGTTATTCACGCTTCAAAACAAAAACATAATAACAGATATAAGGCATGGTATCAATGGTTTTTTCATACTTATCCACAAACACTACTTCTGGTACTCCCCACATATTCACATCCCTATATTTTGTGTACAAGCTGTAGATAAACTTGTCGAAATCTGTTTTTGTGGATAAAATGATATCCACAGTTCTGGGAAATAGTTTTATGGGGATATTTGCCTTGGTAATGAAATTCCACTCTCGCTTGACTTTTTAGGCATATGTTCTTATAATGCAAAAGAATGTCTTTGCAAGACGGAGGTGTATACGTAATGAAACCATCTTTCAATCCTAACAACCGCAAGCGCAAAAAGGATCATGGATTCCGTAAGCGCATGAGCACAAAAAATGGCCGTAAAATTTTGGCTGCTCGTCGTCAAAGAGGTAGAAAAGTTCTTTCCGCTTAGGCCACACTTTCAGTGGCCTTTTTGTTTGTCTACATATGTCTGAAAATTCTTTGTTCTCATAAAAAGAGGAAGGCTTTCTCCGGTGTGGAAACCTTTTGAGGGATAATCGTTACCTAGCTACCGAAAATCCTACTATTTATTGAAGAGACAGGAGGAGGCCAATGGAGCAAAGCAAGGACGTAACCGACTTTTTTATATCGTTGGCGCGAGAGTTTCTTGATGAATGGCCTCAAGCTAACTTGGTATGTGCCTATGCGGGTGGATCTGTCGGGAGGGGAGAAGCGGACGCGTACAGCGACCTCGATTTACATATCTTTGTGGAGGGAGAAGATGATCCTTCCTGTGAAAATCGTCTGTTTAGAGGGCATATGATACAGCTGCAGGTCCAATCTGCTCCTACAGATGAAGAAGTATACGAGAATCCATGGGCATGGCGTTACTTAAAGGAAGCAAAGGTTGTTCTGGACCCAGAGGATCGCTTCATTTCCTGGATGAATGACATGTGCGCCTATATGGATTCCCCGGCTGGAAAAGCGAAAATGTTTGCACAGGCAAAGGCGGAGGTAGATGCGTTCCATGAAGAGGCGCAGGCGGCCTTAATGGAAGGCTTTCCTTACTCTGCTTATTTGGCTGCATGGGCAGGTTGGATCGGCGCGCTGCAAATGAGTGCCTTTTTCGAAGGGCATTCATTGAGTGATGCACAGTTGTATCAGTTGTTACAGAAAGCGGGACGTTCGGACGGCATGGATGGCTTTTTTCAGGAGACATACAGGAGCAATCAAGATGTACAGGATGCACTCGTGCTATTAGCGGACTATCGGGCTCATCTACGGTCAAAGAAAGAGGGGATCGAGTTTGTGCTGGCGGCTGAAAATGATTGGTTAGTAAAGAGGAAGGTTCAGAGATTGCAGGAGAGAAATCAGCTTGATATGGCCGGGTTTTTATTATTTTCAGAGGCGATCTGGTTATATCATAGCGTGGATTCTGATGAATGGCTGGAGAATCATTGGGCGGATCTGCCTGCCAAGCTTTCCTTGTCCCTTCAAAAATTGGGCTTTTTCCAAGGGGATGAGCAATTGCTCTCTGACTTGCGCCATGCCAGTGCAGAAATCATCGCGGAAATTGGCTGAAAGCCTATATTTTTTCGCTGAATTTTTGATTTTGTTCTAAACCTAGTATACTTAGGGGAAAAAAGTGGACGAAACAAGGATATACTGGTAGATGCTGTGTACGTTTTCTACTATAATTGTGATGTTAGGGGTTGTTTACCTTGCATCGTTCACACCGGCTCAAAAAAAATGAGCAATTCCAAGCTGTGTTTCAACGAGGAAGTTCTGCTGCTAATAAGCAGTTTGTCTTGTATTCAGCAAAGCAAGAGGGACAAGCGGCTTTTCGTGCTGGGATTTCCGTCAGTAAAAAAATTGGCAATGCTGTTGTCCGCAATAGAGTCAAGCGACTTATACGCGAAGCAGTAGCTCGAATGGAGTCTGTTATTCCAGTCGGTCTCGATCTCGTCATCATCGCCCGTCCGGGTGTGGAAGCGATGACGCTTGAAGCCATTGAGCAATCTCTGTTACATGTGATGAAGCGAGCCAAAGTGATCAAACAGGCACCCGTACATAATGGAAAAAGAGATGGAAAAAGAGGGTGAAACGATGATGGTGAAGATCATGGTTTGGTTGATTCGGGGATACCAACTGATGATTTCTCCGTATAAACCACCTTCATGCAGATTCGCGCCCACCTGTTCCCATTACGCAATCGAGTCGATTCGTCGATTTGGAGCGTGGAGGGGAGGCTGGTTGGCCCTTCGTCGCATCTTGAAATGCCATCCGTTCCACCCGGGCGGGTATGATCCAGTCCCGGATCAGCACAAATAAGATTACCTCAATTGAAGCGGGGAAAAGGAGGATCACCCTTGAGTAGACGTACACTCAGCATTCTTATGCTGACTATGCTGGTTCTAGTTTTGTCGGGCTGTAACCCCCAAGCTGCTGCACCAATTGGCCCTGACGCAACCGGCATTTGGGACAAGTATTTTGTCTATCCACTGTCCTGGCTAATTAAAGAGAGCGCATTGATACTCGGAAACAACTACGGTCTGGGTATCCTGGTTGCAACGATCATCATTCGAATCATTGTGCTTCCATTGATGGTCAAGCAAATCAAGAGCTCCAAGAAAATGCAAGAGATTCAACCGGAGATGCAAAAAATCCGTGACAAGTACAAAAATGATCCACAAAAAGCGCAAATGGAAACAATGGCTTTGTTCCAGAAGAGCGGTGTCAATCCGTTGGCTGGATGCTTGCCAATGTTGGTACAAATGCCGATTTTGATCGCGTTCTACCATGCGATCATCCGTACGACTGAGATTAACTCCCAAACATTCTTGTGGCTGACGTTGGGAGAAAAAGACCCGTACTACATTTTGCCGATTGTTGCGGCGATTACGACGTACCTGCAGTCCAAAATGATGGGTCAGGCAACACAAGGAAATCCACAAATGCAAATGATGATCATCATGATGCCGCTGATGATTTTGGCGATTGCCGTTACATTGCCATCAGCACTGTCTCTGTACTGGGTATACGGTAACCTGTTTACCATTGTACAAACCTACTTCCTGTATCGTGATAAAGGAAATATGCCTACTCCTAAGGGGGGAGCCTCCAAGTGAAAAAGGTGGTAGCTACGGCAAAAACGATCGACGATGCTGTGCAAAAAGCTTTGCTGGAATTGGGAGTGCCGCGTGAGCGGGCAACGATCCAAGTTCTAGAGGAACCAAGCAGAGGATTGTTTGGACTGATTGGGGCAAAGGACGCTAAAGTGCAAGTAGAATTTCACTTTGATCCGGTTGCACAGGGACGTGACTTTCTTCAAGACGTTTTGTCGAACATGAAGGTGAATGCCAAAGTGGAGACGCGTACAAATGAAGAGGGCATGCTGTTTGACATCCAGGGAACCAATCTGGGAATCATTATTGGCCGCAGGGGACAAACTCTTGATTCATTACAGTATCTCGTAAACGTCGTAGCGAACCGTCATGCGGACAAACATGTACGTATCACTCTGGATGCCGAAAATTACAGGCTGCGTCGCAAGGAAACATTGGAGCAGCTCGCAGATCGTGTGGCGAAAAAAGCGTTATCGACCAAACGGGATGTACGTCTGGAACCAATGTCTGCTGCTGAACGGAAAGTAATCCACGCCTTCTTGCAAAAGAGAGCGGATGTGGTTACCTTCAGTGAAGGAGACGAGCCAAATCGTTATATCGTGATTGCACCGAAAGAAGCCTCTCGCTAGGCTTCTTTTTTTTTACCTACAGAAATGGAGCAAGCGACGGCATTTTGAACAATCTCTTCAAAAAGTTGTCCACTGTGGATAATTGACCAAATGGCTGAGAATTTGCGAAAATGATTATACTGTGGATAACCAAAATGGACGGCAACCTTGGAGATAAGGTTGCTTTTTCCTATTAGGTGATTAGCCATATGGATGAGCTGCACTTTCTTTTGGAATTTTTCTAGACGATCTGTTATGCTAGTAAGTTAGTGGCTGACTTGTAAGAGTGGAAAGCTTGAGGTGAACAGCATGAAATTCGATACAATAGCGGCGGTCGCAACACCGATGGGTGAAGGCGGTATTGCCGTGATCCGAGTAAGCGGTACGGAAGCGATCGAAGTTGTGGATAAGATATATAAAGGAAAGCAGCGGTTGTCCACTGTGGACAGCCATACGATTCATTATGGGCACTTGTATGAGCCAAACACAGGTGAACGAGTGGAAGAGGTGCTGGTTTCTGTAATGAAGGCTCCCCGTACATTTACGAGGGAGGATGTAGTTGAGGTAAACTGTCACGGGGGAATCGTTTCCGTTGAAAAGGTTCTGGGGTTAATCTTAGATAATGGGGCAAGATTGGCGGAGCCAGGTGAGTTCACAAAGCGTGCGTTCTTAAACGGACGTGTCGATTTGTCTCAGGCTGAGGCCGTCATTGATTTGATCCGGGCGAAAACAGACAGAGCGATGAAGGTCGCATTGAATCAAGTAGAAGGGAAGCTGTCCAGGCTCATTCGGCAGCTGCGTCAAAACTTGATTGAAGCGATGGCCCATATAGAAGTTACGCTGGACTATCCAGAGCATGACGTTGAGGAGTTTACACAAAATTTCTTGCGAGGAAAGTGCCTGGAGGTTAAAGGTGAGATCCAACGACTGTTGCAGACCGCACAGCAAGGAAAAATTTTGCGTGAAGGTTTGTCGACCGCGATTATTGGCCGTCCGAATGTAGGGAAATCCTCTCTATTAAATAGTCTGGTCCAAGAGGAAAAAGCGATTGTGACTGACGTTGCGGGAACGACACGCGATGTCATCGAAGAGTATGTCAATGTGCGGGGGGTTCCTTTGCGACTCATCGATACCGCAGGAATTCGCGATACAGAGGACATCGTGGAGAAAATCGGGGTAGAGAAGTCCAGACAGCTGCTGCAAAAGGCTGACCTCGTGTTGCTCGTGATCAACTACAATGAGCCTCTTTCCGCTGATGATTACGCGATTTTTGAAGCGGCAAAAGGGTTCCATGTGATTGTAATTGTCAATAAATTCGACTTGCCGCAAAAAGTGGATTTGGAAGAGATCAAGCGTCATTTCCCTCAGCAGCCGTTGATTATGACGTCTGCGCGTGAGGAGACGGGGATCGATCTTCTGGAGCAGGCAATTGGGGAGATTTTCTTCAGTGGCCGAGTGCAGCAGGATGACCTGACCTACGTGAGTAACGCCAGACATATTCAACTGCTTCGTCAGGCAGAACGAGCCATAGATGAAGCATTGGGTGGAATCGATGATTTGATGCCAGTAGACATGATTCAGATCGACATTAAAAAGTCGTGGGAGCTGCTTGGGGAAGTCATCGGAGAAAGCGTCGGCGAAGATTTGATTGACCAGATTTTCTCCCAGTTCTGTCTGGGTAAGTGATAGAGGAGGACAAAAAATGAACGTTGTACCTGCATATGAAGCGGGCTCGTTTGACGTCATTGTCATTGGTGCCGGTCATGCCGGAGCGGAAGCAGCATTGGCGGCTGCACGTATGGGCTGCAGTACATTGCTGTTGACGATCAACCTGGATGCCGTGGCGTACATGCCATGTAACCCTTCCGTAGGTGGTCCGGCAAAAGGCCACGTCGTACGCGAATTGGACGCGCTTGGTGGAGAGATGGGACGCAATACTGACAAAACCCATATCCAAATGCGTATGCTGAATACAGGGAAAGGACCTGCTGTGCATGCCTTGCGCGCACAAGCAGACAAATTTGCTTATCAGCATGAAATGAAGAAAACGATTGAAAATACTCCGAATTTGATCCTGCGTCAAGCGATGGTGGAAGAGCTGATCGTGAACGATGGAGTCTGTGAAGGGGTTATTACACAGACTGGGGCACGATACATGGCCAAATCCGTCGTGTTGACAACTGGAACTTATTTGCGTGGAAAGATCATTCTCGGAGATCTCCAATACGAAAGTGGACCGAACAACATGCGTCCGTCCATTCGTCTGGCACATCATTTGAAGGAACTCGGTTTTGAAATGACACGCTTCAAGACGGGGACGCCTCCACGTGTTCATAGCAGCAGTGTGGATTTCTCCAAAATGGAGATTCAGCCTGGTGATCCGGTACCGCGCGCTTTTTCTTATGAAACAACGGAATTTATTATGGATCAGCTTCCTTGCTGGCTGACATATACAAATGAAGAAACGCATGGACTCATCAATAGCAATCTGCATCGTGCTCCTATGTATTCAGGAATGATTGAAGGAACGGGCCCGCGTTATTGCCCTTCGATTGAAGATAAGGTAGTTCGTTTTAACGATAAACCGCGTCACCAAATTTTCTTGGAGCCAGAAGGGCGCAATACTGAAGAAATGTATGTACAAGGCTTGTCGACCAGCTTGCCGGAGGATGTTCAACTTTCCATGCTGCGCTCCATGGCTGGAATGGAAGAAGTCAAAATGATGCGTCCTGGCTATGCGATTGAGTATGATTCGATCGTGCCAACGCAGCTCTGGCCTTCTTTGGAAACCAAAATCTTGCCTGGCTTGTTCACAGCAGGACAAATCAATGGCACCTCTGGCTATGAAGAAGCAGCGGGTCAAGGTCTCATGGCAGGAATTAACGCAGCACGCCGCGTTCAAGGGAAACCACCCGTTATTTTGGGGCGAGAAGAGGCGTACATCGGTGTCTTGATTGACGACCTTGTTACGAAAGGAACGCATGAGCCTTATCGTTTGCTTACTTCTCGTGCAGAATATCGCTTGCTGCTGCGTCATGACAATGCGGACTTGCGCCTGACGGATATCGGCCATGAAATTGGTCTGATTAGCGAAGAGCGCTACCATCGATTTAACCAAAAACGCGAGCTGATCGAGCAAGAAAAAGAACGTGTGGCCAACACGCGCGTACGTCCTGAAATGGCACATGTCCAAGAGGTTTTGCGCAACGCAGGCTCTCCTGAACTGACAGATGTCATCGAACTGGCTCAACTGCTGCGTCGACCGGAAATCAACTACAGCCACATTGCTCAAATGGTCCCTGCACCGGAAGCACTGCCAGAGGATGTGACCGAACAGGTTGAAATCCAGATTAAATACGATGGCTACATCAAAAAGTCTTTGCAACAGGTTGAGCGGATGAAAAAAATGGAGGAGCGCCGCATCCCAACGGATATTGACTTCCACCAAATCTCCGGTTTGTCCAAGGAATCCCGCGACAATATGACCAAAATTCGTCCGTTGAACATCGGGCAGGCGGCTCGTATCGCAGGAGTTACTCCAGCAGACATTTCCGTGTTGATGGTATATCTGGAGTACAAACGCGTGGGAGTAGCCGAGTAAGGAGAAAAGCTATGACGAAAGAACAGTTTGCCGAGGTACTTGCAGCTCAGGGGATTTCTTTGACGGATCGTCAGAAGGAGCAGTTTGATCATTTTTTCCGCCTGCTGGTGGAATGGAATGAGAAGATGAACCTGACCGGGATTACCGAAGAGGGGCAAGTGTACAACAAGCATTTTTATGATTCGATTACACCGGCTTTTTACTTCCCATTTGACCAGGTGCAATCCGTTGTAGATATCGGTGGGGGCGCAGGCTTTCCGAGCATTCCTTTGAAAATTTGCTTCCCGCATCTGAAAATGACGATCATTGATTCCTTGAACAAGCGTATGAGCTTTTTGCAGCATGTAGCACAGGAACTGGGTCTGGAGAACGTGAATCCTGTACATGGGCGTGCTGAGGATCGTGGACAAGAAGCGATGTATCGGGAGAAGTTTGATCTCGTAGTGGCACGTGCTGTTGCGAGACTCAATCTGTTATCGGAGTTCTGCCTTCCTTTTGCCAAAGTCGGAGGACACTTCGTCGCTCTCAAGGGCGCGGAGATTACTCCAGAGCTTGCTGAAGCGAAAAAGGCAATCAAGACACTCGGTGGGAAGACGAGAAAGGTCGAGACATTCCAGCTTCTAGAGGAAGCGGGAGAGCGTAACATTGTCATCATGGAAAAAATAGAAGCGACACCGAAAAGCTATCCGCGCAAGGCAGGAGTTCCTGCGAAAAAGCCGTTAGTATAGGAGTCAGTCATAAGAGAGGGTCGTAGCCACGTGCTGCGGCCTTTTTTCGTATGGAAAGTGCAAATGAAACTGCCCGTTCGTGATGAAATGGAAAGTATGCCTCAAAAGTAGTCTCTCAGGTTTGCTTCTTGGCTCATGGAGTCTACAACTCGGCATATACATAGTACTAGCTCCTTCGAAAGAATGACATCGTATGAGAGGGTGATTAGACTATGCAAGCAGTAGTACTTTCCTCCTTTTTTCCGCCAGAACTCCCGACCATATTGCTTCGGCTCTTTCTTGCTTTTTTAGCAGGTGCCATCATGGGATGGGAGCGAGAGAGATTTATAAAGGATGTGAGTAGGCAAAGAGGTGCTGGTTTTCGAACGTATAGTCTCGTTTGCTTTGGTTCGTGTCTTTTTGGACTAGCTTCTATATACGGTTTTTCTTCGAGTGGCGTAAATCATGATCCGGGGAGGGTAGCTGCACAAGTCGTGACGGGCATGGGATTTTTGGGAGCAGGAGCTATTATTAAATTCAATGGTTCGGTGAAAGGCCTGACGACGGCAGCAGGGATGTGGGTTGCTTCAGCCATTGGTCTAATGTTCAGTGCAGGGATGTATGTCGCTGCGATTGTTGCCGCGATTTTTTCGTACCTGACGTTAGACTTTCATAGACTTTTTCCTCGATTGTTTTCTGTCACCAAGATTTCACATCCTACTGATGAGAGCATTGGAAGTGATGAGAGGTCAAAGCACCGTGACGATCGCGATTTTTATGCCGAAGATCACGATTGATGTTTCACGTGAAACGTTTTTCGCTAGCAGGAATTGGACGAATCTTGCAGAATTACATATATATAAATGAACCTGAAGAAAGCGTGTAGGGAAAGAAGATTAGGTCAAAGGAAATTTTACAAACCGACCGGATGGGCAAGAAGAGTCTGTTAAGCAGTATGTACGATAGGGCTTGTGAAGCTTTTTTAAAAGTAGATGCATGCTGTCTCTAACGATGTAAGAGGAGGACCTATGTTAAAAGAGTAGGACTGGACTCACTTACGACGCCAATATGCCATTTTTCCTTAGCAGCAACAATCAAAGAACAAATTCAATCTGTCATATCCGGACAACGGATGGGCGAGGGATACAAATGTTTCGAGGGAGATTCTGTCGTTGATTGGACAGGACCTTTTTCAGTTTCAAGGACGTATTCAAAAAGCTGTCTTTTCAGCACGGAGAAAGTGGCGAGAAGCTGAAGAAGGAGCGGAATGTAGGGTAGCTACATGAGCACCGGAATTTAGAGGGTGAACGCTAGTTTCGTTGTCGCGCAATCTTTCAGGATTACTTCGTGATCAAAAATGACTTTTTGAACACCTCTTCAAAGACTTTAAAATAGCACGGATGGAACGGGTAGAAGTGGGGGATTTTTCTATGGCAGTTAAAGATTCATTTTCTCGGATTTTTGGCTTGACGGACAAGACAGATAACGAAGAAATCAAACAAATACCAGTTGAGGAGATTGTACCGAATCCATATCAACCTCGTACTGTATTTGATGACGAGAAAATTGATGAGTTGTGTCAAACGATACGAACTCATGGACTCATTCAACCGATTGTCGTACGGGTTCGCGATGGTCGTTATGAATTGATTGCTGGGGAACGACGTTTGCGCGCAACTAGAAAATTGGGCATGGAGAGGATTCCTGCGATTGTCAAAGAGTTTAACGACTCGCAAACAGCCTCTATCGCATTGATTGAGAATTTGCAACGAGAAGGTTTGACAGCCATTGAAGAGGCAGTCGCATATCAAAAGCTGATTGATTTGCACAATTTGACGCAAGAGAGTCTTGCTCAACGTTTAGGCAAAGGACAATCGACAATCGCAAACAAACTGCGCTTGCTCCATTTACCGCAAGAAATTCAAGATGCATTGTTATCTAGACAAGTAACAGAGCGTCATGCAAGGGCTCTGATTCCGTTAAAAGATCCTGAATTACAAAATAAAGTCCTGCTTGAGATTTTGGAGCGGGAATGGAATGTGAAACAGACGGAAGTGCGCGTAAAGCAGCTTCTAGAATTAGCTGAGAACCCTAAATCGGAAAAAGATGCGAAGCCTCGCTGGAAAGCATTTTCAAGGGATACCCGGATTGCGATTAATACCGTTCGGCAATCAATCGATATGGTGATTCAGACGGGCCTACCTGTAGAGACGGCGGAAGAAGACCTTGATGAATTCTATCAATTCACTATTCGTATTCCGAAAAACAAAGAAACAGGGAAATAAATGATGGTAACAAAAATGGCGACAAGGTCGCCTTTCTTTTTGGGCAAATGCTGATTCTTTATAGGAAAATGGGGCTTTCGGCAGTATTTAATTTCCAAAAATAAGCATTTTTCGTAATGAAGCTAGGAAAATCTGCTTTTTCGGGACAAAAATAAGGCTTTTTTGTCTCTCTGTCTAAAAAAAACAGCGTACGACCAAGCTGCAAATCTGATAACATGGAGAGTACCAACCTGTGCATACTTGCAGGTTTGCTCGATAATAAATGAGGATAACTTTGCAGAGACTTTTTCGTCTTATCATGTACAGGCCATGTAAAGGTTACTGAATGGCAGCGAACGAAGGAAAGCGTATAAAAGATCATCGTTTTACAAGAATACGAGCAAATCGTAAATAGACTCGAATGACTAACAAGATGAGGATACAGAAGATGACTTTGAAAGACGTACTGGAGAGTGTACTGGTCAAGCCACAAGCTTTCCTACACGACAAAAAAGAGGTGGAGAAGTTGGGAAAAATCATTGCGGTTGCGAACCAGAAAGGCGGCGTCGGGAAAACGACTACGTCCGTCAATCTAAGTGCTTGTTTGGCCGCATTGGGGAAAAAGGTACTGCTGGTTGATATTGATCCGCAAGGAAATGCAACCAGTGGGATCGGGGTAAATAAGGCAGATGTTAAGTACTGCATTTATGATGTCCTGATCAATGATATCAACCCCGTCGATGCGACTTTGCCAACTGAAATTGAAGGATTAATGATCATTCCTGCCACCATTCAATTGGCAGGTGCGGAAATCGAGCTGGTTCCTACGATTTCTCGTGAGGTTCGTCTGAAAAAGGCGCTGGAAGTTGTCAAGGACAAGTACGATTACGTCATTATCGATTGCCCGCCATCCTTAGGGATTTTGACCGTTAATTCTTTGACAGCATCTGATTCCGTCTTAATTCCAATCCAGTGTGAGTACTATGCGCTAGAGGGATTAAGCCAACTGTTGAACACCATTCGTTTGGTCCAAAAACACTTAAATTCACAGCTTGCCATCGAAGGTGTCGTGCTGACGATGCTCGATGCACGCACGAATCTCGGTTTGCAAGTGATAGAAGAAGTGAAAAAGTATTTTCAGGACAAAGTATACAAGACAATTATTCCTCGAAATGTTCGCTTGAGTGAAGCGCCGTCACACGGACAAGCCATCATTACGTACGATCCACGCTCACGAGGAGCGGAAGTCTATACTGATTTGGCGAAGGAAGTGGTAGGGGTATGAGTAGAGGATTGGGAAAAGGGCTGAATGCGCTTATTACTTCCAATCTCATCGAAGAAGGGGAACAAGTAAAAGAGGTTTCCATCAATGAGATTCGTCCTAACCCTTATCAGCCCCGGAAAGAATTCGAACAATCAGCTATAGATGAGCTGGCACAGTCAATCAAAGAGCATGGGATCATCCAGCCGCTGATTGTTCGGAAAAGCATCAAAGGTTATGAGCTGGTAGCTGGGGAAAGACGATTGCGTGCTGCAAAGGTAGCGGGGTTAAAAGAGGTTCCGGTAGTAGTAAAGGCGTACACAGATCAGCAATTAATGGAGATTGCCCTGATTGAGAACTTGCAACGGGAAAATCTGAATCCACTTGAAGAGGCCGAGGCTTACGACAAGCTGATTTCTCACCATGAGTATACGCAAGAACAGCTTGCACAAAAGATAGGGAAGAGTAGACCGCATGTAGCCAACATGTTGCGTTTGCTGCAACTGCCAGAGAAGATCCGAAAAATGGTCTCGGCAGCCGAACTATCCATGGGACATTCGCGTGCTTTGCTAGGCGTAACGGATAAGAAAGTACAACAACAGCTTGCAAATGACGTGGTGGAAAAAGGATTGAGTGTTCGTCAGCTGGAAGAGCTTGTGAAGCAGCTCAATGTTTCACGTGAAACAAAAAAGAAAAAGCCAGCGAAAAACGAGCCAGTTTTGATCGAGATGGAGGAACGGCTACGCAGTCGTTTTGGAACATCGGTCAAGATTAAAAAAGGATCAAAGCGCGGCAAGATCGAGATTGACTTCTATTCACAGGAAGACTTGGAGCGAATCATCGATATGTTGAATATAGAGAAGTAAGTCCAGGAGGTAGTCATGGCGATCATCTATTTGGATAACGCAGCTTCTACATGGCCGAAGCCACCAGCAGTCAAAGAAATGATGGCAGAGGTCATCGAGGATTTTGCTGCAAATCCTGGCCGAGGTGGACATGCACTGGCGATGAAAGCGAGTAAAGCTGTGTTTCGAACACGGGTGCAAGTGTCGCGGTTGTTTGGGATTCAAAACCCGAATAACCTCTTTTTTTATCTCAATGCCACTCAAGCGCTTAATCAGGCGATAAAAGGATTCCTACAAGCAGGCGATCATGTTATTTCTTCGTCTATCGAGCATAATTCGGTAAGACGTCCCATCGAGTACATGCGCAAAAACAACCAAGTAGAGGCTACTTTTGTAGAGCCAAGAGAAGACCATCAATTTTATGTAGAGGATTTTGCCAAGGCAATTACGCCCGCGACACGGTTAATCGTTGTAAGTCATGCTTCCAATCTGACAGGTGTCATCCTGCCTGTAGCCGAGCTGGGGAAACTGGCAAAAGAGCACAGGATTACGTTTTTGGTGGATGCTTCTCAGTCTGCTGGTGTTTTGCCTATAGATGTAGAGGCAATGAATATTGATATGCTTGCTTTTCCAGGGCACAAAGGGCTGTATGGTCCACAGGGTACAGGTGGTTTGTACGTGAGAAGTGATATTGATCTCGAGCCTTTGATTCATGGGGGGACAGGCAGTCAGTCTGAAGCGATCGATCAACCGACAACTCGTCCAGACCGATACGAAAGCGGGACCCTTAATACAGTTGGTTTGGCAGGGCTGCAAGCAGGCGTTGATTTTGTCATGGAAAAAGGTGTGGACAACATTCGTCAGCATGAATGGGAATTGGTGAAGCAAGCGATAGTTGGATTGCAGCAGATCGAGGGTGTACATGTCTACGGACCGGGGATTGAGACCGAACGTGTAGGCGTGGTTGCTTTTAATATCGGAGAGGTGGATGCAGCAGAGGTGTCGTTTATCCTGGATCAACAATACGGGATTGCGACCAGATCGGGTTTTCATTGCACGCCACTGGGTCACCAGACTGCCGGTACCGAACAACGTGGAGCGGTTCGAGCCAGCTTTGGAATTTTCAACTCAGAGAAAGATGTAGAAGCGCTTCATAACGCTGTTCGGGAAATAGCAGCAGCGTTTGTGTAAGGCATCTGTAGGGGGACAGCGCAAGTGATCTTGCTGGGAACATTGGTCAACGCCGGAGCAATCATCTTAGGGGCATTGTTAGGCAGAATGTTGAAGCGAATTCCGGAATCGATGCGACAAACCGTCATGCAAGGAATTGCTCTGGCCGTATTCATATTGGGCATTAAAATGTGCCTGGGTTCGGACAATTTTTTACTCGTGATCATCAGTATTGTGCTAGGAACAGTACTAGGTGAATGGATTGGGATTGAAAAAGGCTTAAACAATCTTGGGCACTGGCTGGAGAGGAAAGTTGGGGGTAGCCAAGGCAGTATCGCTACTGGTTTTATCACGACGACGCTGGTGTACTGTATTGGAGCTATGGCTGTACTGGGTGCATTGGACAGTGGTTTGCGCAACAACCATGATGTACTGTTTATGAAAGCATTGCTAGACGGATTCTCTGCGATCATTTTCACCTCGACGCTAGGAATCGGAGTCATCTTTTCGGCAGTGCCCGTGTTTTTATATCAAGGTATGATTGCGTTATTATCTACACGCATTTACAGTGTGGTGAGTGAAACGATGCTAGATGCGATCCTGGTAGAAGTAACGGCAGTAGGTGGCTTAATGATTATTGCCATTGGGTTAAACGTTTTGGAGATCAAAAAGATAAGGGTAGCCAACATGATGCCAGCATTAGTGATCGCAGCAGTGGGAGTTCCCTTTATGGATTGGATTTCAAAGCTGTTTTCATAGTTGGGACAGAGGCTCTTCCTTCGGGAGGAGTCTTTTTTATGAAAATCAACTATCATCGATAAAAATAGCATGCGATAATATGATACAAAAACTTGATTTGCAAGCAAGTATGGATAAGTGGGACGGGACAGTACAGTACGACAGCATGTTTGGGGAGAGAATTACTATGTTGGGTGTGATCGTCAATCCTGTATCCGGGAATGGTACAGGATTGAAAGTATGGAGGCAAATTGAGCCGATGCTACGACGTCTAGGAGCGCCTTTTCATGTCAGGCTGACATCAGGAGAGGGGGAGGCCGAAAAATTATCAAAAGAGCTGATTCAAAAAGAGGGAGTAAATAAAATCATTGCTGTCGGAGGGGATGGAACCGTCCGAGGCGTGATAAACGGCATATATGAATCGAAACAAGATTGTCGATTTGGATTGGTGCCGGCTGGTTCCGGGAATGATTTTGCTCGCGGACATGGAATTCCGATGAAACCGTTACAGGCATTAGAGCGAATTCTGTCGGAAAAAGGGGAAAAGCGAATCGATCTGATTTTATTGAACGGAAAAGTAGCTGTGAATTCAATCGGGGCCGGATTCGATGCACAGGTAGCAAAGATAACGGATCAAGCTGTGTACAAAGCTTGGCTGAATCGGTACAAGCTAGGAGCACTCGCCTACATAATATCGGTGATTCGCGTCGTATGTACGTATCAGCCACGTGACATTGTACTGAACGTTGATGGTGTTGAGGTTGGTTTAGAGGCTGTCTGGCTAGTTGTCGCTGCCAATATTCCGAATTACGGAGGCGGAATGCTGATCTGTCCCGATGCTATACCGGACGATGGCATTGCGGACATTTGCGTAGTAAGTGGCGTGAGTCGACTCGGATTGTTAGCCGCTTTTCCGAAAATATTCACAGGAGCTCACCGTCATCATCCGGGTGTCCGTTTTTATAGGGGCAAGCAGGTAACGATACAAGCAGCAGGACAGCTGCCTGTCCATGCAGATGGAGAAAGCGTAGCGCCAACGCCGATCAGCGCCCAAGTGATCGAAAAGCGCCTGACGATTTTTGTGTAAAAAAAAATAGATCTGTTATCCGTTGAGGGAGAGAACAGATCGAAAAACAAGTTTTCCAAAGAGGGATGGAACCTTTTGCAGGGAAAAACGGTCAATCATATAAGACACTATCGAATCGACTAGGCGTAGAAGCCAGTGTTACGGCTTTTGCCAGTCCGGAAGCTATGATATCTGCCATGTTCATGACGATGGAGAGGCGGGTATTTTGAAGGACAAAATACTCCATGAAGCCTCCTACGTTAACAATCCCGGTAATGTGGAAGGAACCAACAGGAGGCAGCTCTTTTTTTACACCAGCTCCTGGTTTTAGTGGACCATTAATCACATTGATGTTTCCGACGTGGCTAAATTGACCTAAACAGGCATCGACTGCAATGAGTGTAGCTGTCGGATGATTCGTGTGGATGAGCTCTAATTTTTCCTTAAGATTCATGGCGTGTACAGGGTCCTCAAGCGTTCCGTATACTTGCAAAAAACGAGGAGACTGTGCGATGAGCTTGGTTCCTACTAATGGGCCTAGAGCATCACCAGTAGAACGGTCTGTCCCAATACATACAATGACAAGGTCGTCATCGAACCGATTTAAGCGAAAGCGCTGGGCAAGGTGACCGGCGAGATGCTCGTCTGCGTTTTCACTGCGGTATTCCACTTTAAAAGGTGGCAAAGAATAATCCTTGCGATTATCGGATGTACTCATGGAAACCCCCACTCTTGCCGACTTGGCTTAAACCAACCTGTAAAAGGTTATATAAAAGTATTCACAGTATCGTACCGATATGACATTTTTATACCTGCTAATGGGAAAGTTACGTAGGTTTTGAAAACTCAGCGAGGCTGGCAAGCATGAAAACGAACAGGTAAAATAAGAGGAGACTATGGCAGTTTACGTGAAAAAGATGAGGGGGAGTGAAATGGGAGGAGAGACAGTGCTGATCGCGTTTGATTCCACGCAGCAAGCCTTGCGGGCAGAAATGCTGCTGGAGTACGAAGATATTGAGATCGATACAAGACCTACGCCGAAAGAAATAACGGCAGGCTGTGCCCTTTCCATTGAGTTCCCACTGTCGGATTACTCACGAGCGAAAGCGATCATGATGGAACAACAAGTGGTAATACGAGGATACTTCCGTCAGTTTTTTGGCCAGTATAGCGAGGTCGACGAAAACGGGGAGCAGAAGGAGCGGGAGGAATGAATCAAGCTGGTTTTTTTGAGAAAATGTATGCCCAAGTATATGCGTATGTGACAGATGCCGATATGTGGGTAAATATAGGGATGGCTGTACTGAAAATCGCAGCGATCATCCTGTTATCGCGAATCGTCGTTTCCGTTGTGCAATCAGGTGTAAATAAAGTGTTCCAGCACCGCCATGGAAGCAAGATTCAAATGGATCAACGCCGAGTGGACACGATGCGGGTGCTCGTCAACAATATCGTTCAGTACAGCATTTACTTTTTGGCGATTCTCATGATCTTGCAGCTGTTGGGCATTGATTTGCGCCCTGTTTTGGTAAGCGCAGGGGTACTGGGGCTGGCAGTCGGTTTCGGGGCGCAGAGCCTCGTGCGTGATATCATTACGGGATTCTTCATTATTTTTGAGGACCAATTTGCTGTCGGAGACGTCGTAACGATCAACAATTTGACGGGCACGGTGCAGGAGATTGGTCTGCGCATTACAAAGGTGCGAAGCTGGACGGGTGAGGTACACATCTTTCCAAACGGCACGATTAATCAAGTGACGAACTTTTCTTTGCAAAATACGTTAGCGGTTGTAGACGTATCTGTAGCGTATGAAGAAGATCTAAACCAAGTTGAGTCTGTACTCAAAGAAGTATTGGCATCGGCTCAAACGGAATTGACGGATATCGTAGCTGAGCCACAGATTTTGGGAGTACATGCACTGGGACCTTCCGAAGTTATCATCCGGGTTACGGCTGAATGCAAGCCGAACACGCATCACGGGGTCAATCGAAATTTGCGTGCGAAGATCAGAACGGAATTAACCAACAGAGGCATTCAAATTCCGTATCCAAAAATCGTCGCGGTATCTGGAAAGGGAACAGTGTAGAGAGGAGAAAGAGAAATGGAACGCAAGCAATTTGGACTGGGGGATGTCGTACAGATGAAAAAGCCACATCCATGTGGCACGAATGCGTGGAAAGTCATACGCATGGGCATGGATGTGCGAATCAAATGTACGGGTTGCGATCATAGTGTGATGATTGGACGACTAGAATTTGAACGCAAGCTGAAAAAGATACTGATTCGCGCGGAGGAAGAGCCGCAAGCATAGACCATATTTCTTTGATCAACCTATCTGTCTTTTTCTACAATGCCTGTAAACGATGAAGCGACGCGCTTATATGCTTCAGGAGGCGGCTTTGTCGTTTTAGACGGGAGGGGTTCGATGAAAAAGATGAGTGTTCGATGGGTGCAATGGGTAGTAGTGCTTGTGTTTTCTTACTTCCTTCACAGGAAGCGTGGGCAAAGTCGGCAAACGAATGGGGAGTGAGAATATCCCCAGCTGACAAATCGGCGGAAATGGACCCGGATCAAATCATAACACTGACATTTTCGGGGCCAGTTTCGTTAAAAAATGGGCAAGAGCTCTCCGACAAGTCTGGTCTCTCGATCATTTCGCTCACGGATGCGAAAAAAAAGAAGGTTCGTTTTACGGCAAAATGGAACAAAACAGATCGAAGCATGACGATTGATCCGGTAGGAAATCTGGAAGCAGGGGCTTCCTATCGAGTAAGCTTGCTGGCCAAAAAAGTGAAGGATCAGCGAGGCAATTTGAATCCAGAGCTGACCAGCACGTTTCAAACGAAAAAACCTGTGGATAACATCGCTCCACAAGCAGTCTTATTACCCGGTCACGGGGCTAAAAATGTAAAGCTCCAGGATAAAGTGACTCTCCAGTTTGCAGAAGAGATTGCTTTGGTAGGTGGTGGAGTTCTCTCCAGCAAAACGGCCGGGCCATTAGTTCGTGTGACAGATGAAAAAGGGGCTATCGTTCCGCATACCATTACGTGGAACAAAAGCAAGCGGATGTTGTCTGTGAAGCCAAAAGGAAAATGGCAGCCACATACGAGATATCAGGTAAGCCTCATTGCGGGTTTGGTAAAGGATACAGCGGGTAATCACAATCAAGCGCAGTGGATAACTTTTCAGACCGGGTCGAAATAGTCGAAGCATGTGGGTAAAAAAAAGGATGCAGCCAATATAGGCGCATCCTTTTTTTCCTTTTGTACGATCAAATGTATCTCCCGGTGATGGTACTTAGGTTATGACTGATCATTATCCCTAGGCTGCATTGCCTTGGCTATGATCTATGTGGAATTGGAGAAGGTAAGGCTGCTGAGGATGCAAGCTTACCTTCAGATAGGCTGGATGGCAGCGGAGTAGGTTAGTCGCAGTCGCAACCTACGATAACGAGAAGGATGAACAGAACCAAGATCAGCGCGAAATCGTCGAAGCCGTTAAAGATACCCACTTGCTAACACCTCCTACCGTAGTTTCAATACTCATGCTATGTAGGAACCCACTAGGAGGTATAGGCGGATGCCCCAGTTCCAAGGAAAATAAGTTATTCACAGCATATCCACAGAAAATGTGGACAACTTTTTGCAGGAAAAAGGAGTGTCTGCAGACGTTGAGGGGAATAAAAAGTTGTTAGCAAATACTTATCCACAGATTTATCCACAAAAGTGGATTTTCTCTGGATAAATTGACGATAGTTATTGAATATTTGAAAAATTTTTATTAGTAAGAAGGAATTTGGCAGGTGAAAATATAATTACACACTTATAATTTTGGCAAAAATAGATAGAAGAAAAGGGGCGATTGAGATTTGAAGAAGCAAGTATTTGCATCAGTTACGGCTTTGGCCATTGCATTGTCGACAGTATCCGTACCATTCATTCCTTACAGCGCGCAAGCGGTAGCTCTTGCTGCTGAGAAGCCTTCTTATCAAACTCGCGCTGAGATCCCAGATGCGTACAAGTGGAAGCTGGATCATATTTATCCGACTGTTCAGGAATGGGAAAAGGATGTTGCTAAGGTTGAATCTTTGGCAAACGCTTTCACGAAGCACCAAGGCAAGCTGGGTACATCTTCTGCTGCGATGCAGGCGGCATTCGATGACTATGTTGAATTGATGCGCTTAAATGACAAAGCATACGTGTACGCAAACATGTCTCTCGATGTAAACTCCGCGAATCCTGATCTGCAAAAGCTGGGAGACCGCGCTGAGAAAATGTACACGCTTGTCACGGAAAAAACCTCGTGGGTACAGCCTGAAATCGTTGCGATTCCCGATGACAAAATAAAGAGCTTGCTGTCCGAAAAGGAGCTTGAGCCATACAAGCTGTTTATCGAAGACATGCTGAGAACGAAGCCGTACTCACTCTCTGCGGATATGGAGCAGCTCTTGGCGAAATCGTCTCCGTTGGGCAGTGCACCGACCAATATTTACGGCATGCTGTCCAAAGACGTGAGGTTCCCTAAAATCAAAGATGAGACAGGCAAGGAAGTTCAGTTGACCCGTGCCAATTTCATTTCCTATCTGGAAAGCAAGGATCAAAATGTGCGCAGAGAAGCGTTCAAGGCGTACTATGGTGCACTGATCAATTTCCAAGACTCGTTTGCGTCGACGTTGGCTGCGAAAGTAAAGGGCGATAATTTCTACGCAGCTGTACGCAATTACGATTCTGCGCTGGAAGCAAGCCTGACACCGAACAACGTACCGACGAAGGTGTATGATGAGCTGATTGATACGGTGAATGACAATCTGCCATTGCTGCATCGCTACATTTCTTTGAAAAAGAAAATGCTTGGCGTGAAGGAATTGCACATGTACGACATTTACGTGCCGATCGTTCCATCTGATGACAAATATATTTCCTTCGACGAAGGAAAGAAAATTGTTGTTGATGGGTTGCAGGTAATGGGTGATGACTATGTGAAGGCAATGTCTGAAGGCCTTGATGGCGGCTGGGTAGATGTCTATTCCACTGATGACAAGCGCACGGGTGCTTATCAATGGGGTGCTTATGATACACATCCATACGTACTGTTGAATCACCAAGGTACGCTCGATGATGTGTATACCATCGCCCATGAGATGGGACATGCCATGCAGTCCTATTACACGAACAAAAACCAGCCGTACATTTCGTCCAACTACCCAATCTTCACGGCAGAAGTGGCTTCTACCATGAATGAAACTCTGCTGTTCAAGAGCATGTACGCGAAGGCGAAGACGAAAGAAGAGAAGATGTATCTCTTGAATCACTATCTGGAAAACTTCCGTTCCACGCTGTTCCGTCAGACGCAGTTCGCGGAGTTTGAGAGAGCGATTCACGAGAAGGAGCAAGCTGGGGAATCTCTGAATGCGGAAGCGATCAAGAAGATCTACCTCGACATCAATAAAAAGTACTACGGGAAAGACATGGTTTCTGATGAGGAAATCGGTATGGAATGGGCACGTGTGAGTCATTTCTACAACTATAAATACTACGTCTATCAATACTCGACGAGCTTTGCCGCTGCACAAGCATTAGCGAAGCAAATCATGGATGAAGGTCAACCAGCAGTGGATCGGGTTCGCAAAAACTTCCTCGAAGCGGGTAACTCTGCTCCGCCTATCGAGGTGCTGAAAGCAGCAGGTGTGGACATGTCGACGTCCCAGCCAATCGAGCAAGCGATGGAAATCTTTGAAGAGACATTGAATGAGCTGGAAAAGCTGGTAAACGAGAAGTAAAGAAACGAATAATGCAAAACAAGCAGGCTCCCTTCCATTCAGGATAGGAGCCTGGTTTTTCGTGTATGTATTAATAGGCAATGCCGACACGCGCTCGTACGTATTCGGAGGAGGAAAGCTGTTGATACGTAAACTCCGCCGTATCGGGCACGGAAATTTGCATCCCATCTACAGGCAACTGGTGAGCCTCAACCCGGTAAGTGCCTGTATACTCGCCATCGGGCAAATACGTCGGACATACAATAGTCCAATCGAGTTCGGACTGTTCCAAGAGCGAGTATGCCTTGTGATGTTCCTCGGCAGCACGCGTCAATTTTTGTCTGGACTCACTGGATTGATAGCGGAGCAGGTCAGGAGAAACTCTGCTTTGCAAGATGCCAGCGGTGCCCACGGTAATAATGCGTGAAACGCCTTCTTGTTTCATTGCTTCAATAATATAGGGAGTTCCTTCGGATAACGTCGTCGCTTTATCTGTCCCGAGCGCGCTAATGACCGCGTCAACTCCATGCATGGCGGATGCAACATCTTTTTGATCGAGAACATTTCCGGTCAGGACACGCACATTTTCAGCAGCCAGATGAGGGAGCTTGTCTGCCGAGCGAACGAGAACGGTTATTTCATGCCCATCTTTTAATGCATAGTCTAGGATATGGCTTCCTACGCGACCAGTGGCACCAAGAAGTAAGAGCTTCATTTTTGTAGTCACCTCGTTACCTTTCCTTTTACCGTAGCAAACAGATTCTGTTTGTCTAGTCTAGCATTTCTTTTTTTGTCCCACCACCTGAAGCTATGATGAGCACAGGGGGAGACAAGTGAAATAAAGCTTCCACAAGGAGACAATTGTAATCTGAAAACCAAATCTATATACTTAAAAGGATATCAGGATGATGATAAGGGAGTGTATATAGATGGGTGCATCATGCGGGATTGTAGGTCTCCCTACAATCCGAGTAGTTAATCAGCATACCAGGTAATTACCACTTCAGATGCATTCGAAATATTTACATGATGAATGAGTTGCCGAATTGCATTTTTAGATTTCATACGGTCGAGAGACAATACATCATCAAGTAATCGTTTCACTTTCTGTTGGACGATAACCCCAGCGTTTTCCTGCTCCGATTTTTCCATTTCCTTTAGCTGCTCAAGCAAATGTTGTCGATCCTTTTCAATTCTTTCCTTGGCTTTTTTCAAATCATGAGCTGTAATCAAATCATCCTCATAAGCTTCAATCTGTCTTTGAGCTTTCAAATCCAATTTACGAAGGCGATCTTGAATGGAAGCTTTGTCAGCTCGCTTCTCCGAATTTGTTTTAGCGACGGTTATTTCCAGATCATTTGGATCGGCAATTGCAATTTTTTTGATTTCACCTATAACAGTAAATTCCAAGTCATCACGCAGAAGGTGATGGAAGTAGCAGCCACCTTTTTTCATGTAAGTATTGCATACATAGCGGAAGTATATATTTTTCCCATGCTTCGAATCTTTGCGTCCAACCATCTTTCCGCCGCAATGAGTGCAAACAAGCAGTCCTGTTAAGAGGTAATTTGTTTCGTCGACATATCTACTTGCAGATTGTTTGCGGGATTGGAAAATTTTTTGGATAGCATCAAAGGTATCACGATCCAAGATCGGTTCGTGGTGGTTTTCTATGCGAATCCATTCTTCCTCGGGACGGGTTAAAATCCGTGTGCCTTTCCGGTATGTACGATTGTAAACAAAATCCCCAACAAGTGTTTCTCGCTTTAACAGTTCACGCACAACTCTATCTTGCCACTGGTTACCATCCTTAGTTGTTATGCCTCTTTCGTTAAGACGTTTCGCAATTTCCCATGCCCCACGTCCTTCCAATGCCCATCTTGCCATTTGGTGAATAGCTAGTGATTCTTCCAGATTTATTTCTAAAGAGCCGTTCTTCACTTCGTAACCAAAGCAGGGCCTTGAAATGACCTTTTCGCCTTTCCTCGCGATTGATCGCATGTTATCTCGGACACGTTCAGAAATACGCTCACGCTCAAACTCTGCCACCATACCGAGCATTTGAAGCGTCATCCGACCGGCAGGGGTTGTCGTATCAAATGCTTCAGACGCAGATACATAACTACAATTGTGTTTTTCTAAATAATCGATCACCGAAAGTATATCGAACAGACGGCGCGAGAGCCTGTCTAATTTAGTTGTAATGATCAATGTGTATTTTTCCGTCTTTACATCACTTAGCAGGCGAGCAAGTTCGGGACGACGCAAATCTTTGGCGGAGTATCCGTCATCTTCATAGATAGTAGGAGCAGGCCATCCCATTGCTTTGCAATAAGAAATCAGACGATCGCGCTGCTCGTCAAGAGAAAATCCTTTTTCAGCTTGTTCTTCGGTACTTACACGTATGTAACCAGCTATACGCATATTCACTTATAAACGACCTCTTTTTCCTTTTTTCGTTGTATGGCTATCCTAAACATTTCTTTTGCTTCGTTACACCCATTAGTCGGATCGGCTTTCCGATACAAACTTCGATGGTAGGAAAGGAGTTTAAGATCATTTTTTGCTTGAATGATTCGACTTTTGATTTGATTATAACGCCGTAAGGCAAGTGAAACCGTAACATTGAACACATGTGCCCAATAATTAACGATATTCTTTTCATACAAAGGCACCTCAAGCTCCCGCACCATAAAGAAAGGGATCGCAGCATACTGCTGAAACAGAGATGCTTGTGTTTCCTGAAGATCACGAAATGTTTTAGGTAACACTTTCTGATTTCCAACATGACGGAGTGGGTGGCAAAGCTCATGAAAAAAATGGGATCGTTGAACAGGTTTGTCTAAACGGCTATCAAGGCTAATCAAAAATTCTCCAGTGTCATCGTCATCCCAATAAGCATGCGATCTTGTTGGTAGGTACAAGATTTCCCCACCAAACACCTCAGCGATACGGTGTATGTCAAGGTCGTTAGGTGTATAGATCGAGTGTGTAAAGTACATCTCGTTGATCCACTCTTCGAGAGGGGAAGTTTTGTAGTGTGTATAGTCCAAAATTAAAACCTCCTCAATCAACAAACATTTGTTCGGTTTATCGGTTAAAATTAATGCCCATTTTAGGGCATGTTTGTAGATTAGTTGCTATTTTCCTTTGCGTTCCTTTGCTTTCCGTTCTTTCATTCTCCTAAATAGCTCTAGGCTTTCTTTGAGGTAGTCCATTTCTTCCTCATCTAGTTCTTCCACTCCGCCATCGATAAAAGCCAAGCCTTGGACTGGGGCGTTCTCATTTTGAGGAATCCTTTTTGCTGTGGATGAGAGGGTGCTAGTTTCTTCTAAATAACCAGCTTTTTTAATTAGTTCGTTGTACTCTATTCCTTTGAGATATGGAGCGAGTGATTTTAGAGTCTCAATACTGGTTTTGTTTGTTCCAGCCTCAAGCCGATTGATCGTGGAGTGACTCACCCCTGATTTTTCGGCAAGCTCTCGCTGACTCCTATATCCACTTTTTTCTCTCAGTTCAGCAAAGAAAATACCGAACTCTTTTAGGTTCATAGTCACATCACCATCCTCATCATAACAAAAAATGTTGCATTCATGAAACGTTTTTTGTATCATACGTGAAATTTGTTGTTGCAAGCATGTTACGACCGTGTTAAATTAATTGTGTAACAAGCGTGAGACAAGGGGGTGCAACAGTGAAGGTTCTTTTAAAACCCGGTGTACTTGATGATCTTAGGCATAAGTTGAAGTTTACTGACAAGAGATTTGCTGAATTCATAGGTGTTTCTAGAAGTCAGTTATGGCGTGCAAAACTTCCCCCAAGTGATAAACGCTTTTCCCTTGGAGAGGATTTTATCGCTAAAGTACTGTCAGCTTTTCCAGATCATACATTTGAAGACATATTTTTTTTGGATGATCTGTCACATTCGTGTGACAGCGGTGTTCCAGCTTGAAAGGAGTTAACTCATGAAAAAACAACGTCCACAAATCCGCGTTGTAGGCCACAGGGTTGTAAGTCGCAAAGATCCAACAAGGGTGCTGGGGGATCGCCCAGAAGATTTTCCATACTTGGTCGCGGCGTGTAAGGCTGCGATCGCAACGATGACGACCGATGAGGTTCACGTAGTGAAGAGGGTGGTAAATCAGTGAACTACTCCGAAATAAAGGCCCTGTATGAAACCACCAGCACCAAAGAAGCAAACGATCTGCTTTAAGAAGGCTGGACGCTATACGACGTCGAGAAGAAAAACGGACGGTACACGTTCCTTTTGGTGAAGCTGTAAAACTGCTCCGGGAAAAACCACACAACTGCATAGAGCGCCGAAGAGCGGGAGCGAGCGATTTGATCTGTGAAAGCAGGGAGCCGCGCCATAATACATTCCACCAAATCACCGGGTAAGGGTGAAAACAAGGTCAGGTGGGGGTCACTGCCAAGACTCGACGCTGCATGCAGTTGTGTGATGAAAGTGAGGTGATCAATTTGGATGAACTCGATCATTTGGTTAAAAGAATTGGCTGGTACACCAAGAAAGTCAAGGAATCAGCAAAATGGCCACGAGAGAAGCGAGAACGTCGACATCCTAAGCTTCTCGCTTACAAAGAAAAATTGCATGAACTGATCAGCAAAAGAAAGCCCTCGGCTCATATGGCTGCCGAGGGAGAGTCTGGAAAGTGAGCTTGGATTCATTGTACATCGAAAAAAAAATAATGCTGGTAAGGATGGTGCGAACACATGAGCGACTTTGGTAGACAGTTAGGTCAGTCACTTCAAGAGGCTGGCATGACACAGTTAGCCTTCGGTTTTGAAGCTAATGTAAGCCGAGAGGCAGTTTCTTCATACACCACGGGAAGAATTATGACGCCGCCCGATGTTAAGTCGAAAGCTGTACAAGTGACAAACAATCCGTTCTTAGCCATAGCAGCCGCTTATGAATCGACATCAGGTACAAGCCCGATACTTTTGGACGGCGACAATGTGGAACTAAACAGGCATACAGTGGTCGCTAAAACGGTTGAGGAAGTCGAAGAGCTGCTACTAGCCATAAGGAGGGCCCAATCCATCCTTTTAAAACCGCCATCCACATGGAGTACATCAGAAAAGCATCAGATTGAACACTTGATCCAAGAAACATTGGACGTGGTTACATCCACAACACACATGGCGGCGGTGATCACAAAAGAATCGAAGTTAGGCTGGATAGCTCAATGGACGAAACACAAAACAAAGCTTTTGAGCAAAGGTTTTATAAAAGTGATGAAAGGGGCATGACGTCATGAGTGATCAGTACATGGTTTTTGATAAAGAGCAACTATTCATAGTAATTGGAGCATTGGTAAAAGAAAAGGTCAGGTTTGACCGTGAGGGTGATGAATGGCAAGGCAAACGGATAATTTCAACAGCAAATACACTGTTTGAAATGTACTGCGGTAAGCCTGGTTATTTAGACGAAGAACAGCTTGAACAAACAGCAAAAGCATTGGAAAGAGCAGTCGAAGAAGGTAGGGGATTGTCAGACAGCAAGGCGTCAGAAGCTTTGTGGCTTGCTTCTCGACTACGTCAGATAAAGGCAAAGCGGGAGAGTCGATTTTTTAAAGCGCCTTATGTAATGGTGAAGGGCAAGCGGAAAGCGGTTCTCTTGAAAGCAAGAGAAGTTGCAGCATTCCTGAAATATGAAAAAACCGCCCGCGACGAACGGACGGCTTAGAAAAACACTGTATCAGAAGAATACCACAACAGTGTAGAGGAGGACAAGCCCATGAATGTGAACGATCGGTTGAAAGAAAAAGGTATCGTGTCCAATGAACTGCTAGGCGGTAAGTTTGACCGCATGGCGACCTATAAGACGGATGGTACTCTGCGGATCGAGGCAACGCCTGATTTTCAGGATGGTAAATGGATAGAAGGTCAACAAATTGTTTTGCAAAACTGGGACGAGATTGAGCGTCTACGCAACTTTCTAAATAGCTTGAAACCAGTAAAACAGCCAGAGGAGGTTGTGATCCATGCAGCAACTGCTTGATTTTCCGGAGCACGTCGAACGGACAGAGCCGAACAGACAGCGGCAATTGGAAGCCCTAGCTTTTGATGTCGATGACAGCGGGCTTGAATGGACGGTGCGCGATGTCATAGAAGAATTAGAGCTTTTGGTTGATGGGAAAGCAGTGATGGACCACGAGGATTTCATTGATGGCGTTAAAGAGCAAGCAAAGCGGTTGCTAAAGTAACGAACTACAAAAATTCATGGAGGAATGTTTGATGCCACACATTACTTATTCACATGCACAAACGACGAATAGTGAAATTGATGCACTCGAGAGATTTGAGCAGTTTCTTGATGACAGTCATGAGGAGATTGCGCAATACATCCATCATAAGCTTGTAGATTTCCATAGTGAGATTGATAACGAAGTTAATGAAATACTCTCAGAAAAACAGCAAGTTATTGATGAGCTTAGAGAACAAATCGAAGAGTTGCAAAGACAACTCGACGAACATCAATAACGCGGGCTTCGGCCCTGCGTGGAAAATTCGGTCGACCTTTCAAAATCTGAGAGTCGCACGTGAGCTGAGTTTTCCACGGAGGTTCGAACCTCCAAGTAATACATAGCGAGGTCAAGACGTGGCGTAGGCAAGGAACTACAACGGCTGCCGTAGAGGTTGGGACGGTGGCGCCTCGCGACCAAATCGAGAGGAGGTATGAAGAGTGGGACAAGTTGCAGAAATGATTCTATCTGGTTTGCTTTGCCAAGTATGCGGAGCATATATGGATGATTTTGAGGAGCCTGGCTATCCAAGAACTTGCGAGGATTGCCAAGAAGAAAAGTAAAAGACCCAGCGCTGGAACGCTGAGTCTTCGGTCTTAAAGCACGATTGGGAATCAAGTTAATCGTAGCTTATCAAGTGATTTAACACAAGAGGGAGTGGTTCTGTGGGAGCTTTGAAACTGGTATCCACGGAAAACATGCCGTATCAAGAATGGCTCCAGTTGAGAAAGAAAGGCTTGGGTGGATCAGACGCTGGCTCTGTCGCAGGTTTTAGCAAGTATCGTTCTCCAATTTCCGTTTGGCTCGAAAAGACGGGTAAGGTTGAGCCCTCACAAGAGGAATCACAAGCAGCTCGGTTTGGGCGAAAGCTAGAACCAGTTGTCGCTGATGAATTTGCTGAACGAACTGGATTAAAAGTCGAGCGAATTCATGAAATGCTCCAACATCGAGATTATCCATTCATGCTGGCTAACCTCGATAGATTGATCTACGAAGACGGGAAACAAGGAGTCTTAGAGTGCAAGACTGCTGATAAATACTTTGCTTCTGAATGGGACGACGAAAAGATTCCCGACCATTATTACTTGCAGGTTCAGCATTACCTCTCTGTAACTGGCCTACAGTTCGCCTACATCGCTGTTCTGATCGGCGGCAATGATTTCCGTCACAAGCGTGTTGATCGGAATGACGAGGTAATTTCCCATCTTATCAAAATCGAGTCTGATTTTTGGCGACTGGTTGAAGAGGATATTCCCCCAGCGATGGACGGGGCTGAGACAACAGCGGATATGATCAAGCAACTTTACCCAGAGTCTAACGGGCAAGAAATCATTCTTCCTAATGAGGCTATGGAGTGGCTTGACCAGTATCACGAAGCAGCCGCAAGGATCAAGGAATATGAATTACTGAAAACCGAAGCTCAGAACAAAATCATGTACGCCATGAAAGATTACGCCATTGGTTGGATTGGTGAAAAGAAAGTTACGCGTTCAGTAATTGCTGAGAAGCAAATGAGCTTTGTGAAAAAGGCACATACACGGCTTTACCTACCAAAATCATCATAGGAGGTCGAATGGATGGGGAACCCGCAAGATATGGCTGGAAAGCTTGCCGAACGAACAGGTAACAACTCTCCTGAGAAAAAGGAGACAACGATTTTTGATCTGATTGAATCCAGAAAGAACCAATTTGCTCAAGCCGCTGGGAACAACATGGATGTAAACAAGTTCCTACGGATAGCAACATTCTGCATTAGAACAAACCCTACGCTCATGAAATGTAGTGCTCCATCGCTGATGTCTGCATTGATGCAGTCGGCTCAGCTTGGTCTTGAGCCAGGAGTATTAGGACATTGCTACTTAGTCCCTTTTTGGTCAAATAAATTAAAGTCTTTCGAGGCTACATTCATTATTTCCTACAAGGGCATGATTGAGCTGGCTAGACGGAGCGGTAACATCCAATCAATCGCTGCTCGAATTGTTTATGAAAATGATGATTTCCAATTTGAATACGGCTTGGAAGAAAAACTCTCTCATAAACCATGCGTAAATGGCGAAAGAGGTCAAATGAAATTGGTTTACATGATCGCTCATTTCACTGGTGGCGGTCATTACATCGAAGTAATGAGCAAGGCGGAAATCGATACGGTCATGATGTCCTCAAAGTCATATGACAACAGTAAAAAACAGGCTACAGGCCCATGGAAAGACCACTATGAGGAAATGGCAAAGAAAACGGTTATCCGTAGAGCTTGGAAGTACTTGCCTATCAGTGTTGATGATGCGCGTGTAGTCGAACAAGAAGGCACTGTGAAGCATGAGATAGCAGAAGATATGTCAACTGTCGCTTGGATCGATGCGGAAGCATACGCGGTTGAGGAAGTGCCAGAGCACCAAGGTGCAGATAACCAGCAGTCGGGGTCAGCGACCAACAATGAAAATCAAGCAGACTTATTTTCCCAAGGTTAGATCGGTGGGGTGAGTCCAAATGAAAGGTTAAGAATATGATCTGCGGTTCATGCGCTGGAAGGTCTCAAAAACCTTCTGGCGCGATGGTCAACGCTGGGCGCTACTGAGGTGCATCAATAAAAGAAACCAGCCTCCCTGGGAGGTAACAGTGACTTTTCTGGAACTGGTTCAGGATCGCAAAGTTTCATAAGGAAGGAGGCGGACATGGTATGAGAAGACCGGAAGTATTGGAACGGATACGACCCATTGGTGGAATCCAAAAAGTCGGGCCGCTTGGATTCATCATGATGCAGGTGCTTGAATTGCGCTTTCTTGAGATGAATCAGCAGTGGACTTTCGATATGACCAATGATGAGCTGATGTTCCTAACCGGGATCAAAAATAGAGAAACGCTAAACAACAATCGGAACACCCTTTTACAGCTCGGAATACTCACAAGCTACAAATCTCAAAAGGGAAAATCGGGTGGAACATACACCTTAAACGAAACTTACTTCCCCAAGTTGTCAAACAAGTACGTCGATCAAACTGACAGGTTTCCTGACAACTTAGCAAACCTGTCAAGCAACCACGTCGGTGAAACTGACAACCTACCTGACAGGTTACTTGACAGGTTGCTTGACAACTTACCTGACAACCGAGTTTCTTCTATGAAGGATAGAAAGATAGATAGAGAGATAGAAAATGTTGAACCTGATACTTGGTTTCAAATTTGCGATTTATGGCAGTCCATGTTTCGGGGAATGTCTGCAATGGATCGAGAACGCTTGTCCAGTTATCAAGACGATGATGGCATGGCTCCAGAAGTCATTCTCGCTGCCTTAGAACACACCAAGCAAGAGGCCACCGATAGCCCGAAGAATTACCTCTGGAAGACCTTAAACAATTGGGCAGAAGCAGGTGTAAAAGTGGTAAGAGACGTGATAATCCATGAGCGTGAGAGGAAGCGGAAGAAGGTTGTTCCCCTTCACGGATCAGAAAGTGGAGGTGTGGTAGATGGAGGCAATCAACAACGCTCTTCAAGAGTGGCAGCAGGTGCTCGACAAACTCAAGCACCACCAAGTGCAGCAGACTTCCTCCGTAAACGAGATCAAGCAAAAGCCAGTGTATGAGTGTGAACGGTGCAAAGACCAAGAGGGGTATTTGGTTCTAATAGCTGGTACACCAATGTACGAACAGTGTGAGTGTCGGGACAAGAAACGGCTTCAAAAGATTTTACGGTCCTCGAACATCACAGAAGATTTTCAGCGGAAAACGTTTGGAAATTTTGTTGATTGGTCTGGAGATCAGCGTCACTTAGAGTTGTACCAAAAGGCTTATACGTATGCCAAGGACTTCGAGGAAATACGGCACAAAGAGGAAGGTCATTCACTTGGTTTAGTTGGCGCGTCAGGTTCTGGGAAGTCACATGCCGCCTTTGCCGTTGCCAACAATCTCATGGTGAAGAAAGGCATTCAGGTACTCTATTTCAATTTCGTAAATGGCTTCAAAGAGATGTTCAGTCGCTATGACGCTGGATCATCGGATGTTCAACGGATTCGAGAAGGTCTTCAGATGGCAGAGGTGTTGTTGATAGACGACATTCTGAAAGGGAAACCAGATGAAAGGAAAGGGTATCCCGAGGTTTCAAAGGCAGTTTACGACGAGATGTATGGACTGATTGAGTACAGGCATTTTCACCACAAACCAACGATATGGACATCGGAATATTACTACGAGTTAATACCTGCCCTTGGAGAAGCGACAGCGAGCCGCCTATTTGAGATGAGTAGGTCAAACATAGGGAAGGCGCTCTATACGCCAGACGAAATGACTGCTGGGGAGATAGGGAAGCTGAACTACAGATTACGCGATTTATGAGATCGAAGGTGAGACTTTGTTCGAAGAGAGACTACCACCACAAAATGTACAGGCAGAGCAGTCGGTGCTTGGCGCCATCTTTCTCGCCAAAGACGCGTACGAAACAGCAAGCGAAATCCTACAACCAGATGATTTTTATAAAACCGCGCATGTGCGAATTTTTGCTGCCATGGCTGGTCTCTTTAACAAAGGCGAGCCGGTTGACCTCGTAACCGTGACAGCGGAACTACAAGACAAAAAATTACTGGATGATGTAGGCGGGGTTACCTACCTGACAGATCTTGCGGGTTCGGTACCAACTGCCGCCAACATTGATTATTATGCTCGAATTGTTCGGGAAAAGGCTGAGCTACGAAGAATCATCAAGACTGCAACTCGTATCGTGGCAGACGGGTATGACGCTGAATCATCTCAGGAACTTGTTGCAATAGCTGAGCAGCAGTTTTCAGAAATTAATGAGCGCAGTAGGACAGGTAATGAATTCATTCCGATTCGAGAAGTCCTGGTTGAAACCTACGACCAGATTTATCTGCTGAGCACTCGAAAGTCAGATATAACAGGTGTTCCTTCTGGATATAGGGAGTTGGATGAATTAACAGGTGGCTTCCAAAAATCTGACTTGATCATCCTAGCAGCACGACCCTCCGTAGGGAAGACAGCTTTTGCATTAAATGTCGGACAGAATGTAGCGCACGCTGGTGAGACTGTGGCAGTGTTCTCACTTGAAATGTCAGCCAGCCAACTGGTGCAACGAATGCTTTGCGCAGAAGGTTTGATCGATGCTCAGAAACTGAAAGTCGGAGGGCTGGAAGAGGAAGACTGGGAGAAGCTTACGAAAGCCATTGGGCTATTAGGGAATGCCCCCATATACATCGACGACACTCCCGGAGTAACCGTCCATGACATTCGTACAAAATGCCGCAAATTACAGAAGGAAAAAGGACTTGGGTTGATCCTGATTGATTACTTGCAATTGATTCATTCCAAGACAAAGGCAAATCGTCAGGAACAAGTCTCTGAGATTTCAAAAGCGTTGAAGAACTTAGCCCGTGAGTTGAAAGTGCCAGTCATCGCGTTGTCACAGCTTAGCCGTGGCGTTGAGCAGCGGCAGGACAAGCGTCCAATGCTTTCAGACATCCGAGAATCGGGATCGATCGAACAGGACGCCGATATTGTTGCTTTTCTTTACCGGGATGATTATTACAACAAAGAGTCCGAGCAAAAAAATATCGTCGAAGTCAATATTGCTAAACATCGAAACGGTCCTACTGGAACTGTGGAGCTGGCGTTTTTGAAAGAGTTCAACAAGTTCGTTGATTTGACCCCGCGTCAGTGGTCCATTGCTGATGTCCCCCAGGAAGTTGAAGACGAGGAAGAGGACAAGGACAAGCCATGGAGGAGCTAGCCAAAGGGCTGTCGGGTGAAATTCCAGTAAAGGTACCAATTCCTCAGCGACTACAGTTGATACAAAACGATAAAGAGCGGTCAGCAGCAATGCGCCAATGGTGGAAAGCTTACACAGACAGGTATCCGGAATTTAAAGCAGATCGGTCGGACAAGGATTTCGTTTACATGGTGAAACGGGGGGAGAGCAGACATGAAGCAAGGCAAACGCCCAAACAGGCGGCAAAAAAAAGACTTGGAAGCACGTAATTTAAACCCAGCCAATTTGCTGGGTGAGCGCGATAGCACGACCGAGTTGGTTTTGATCCATCGTTTCTCCGGTAATACAAAGACGATCAAGAAAGGGGCATAAATGTGCAACGGCTGATTATCCCCTTGCTGATGGAGAAGAGACGACGCAATAAGAAGACGAAGAAAATGGAGAATGTCTGGGTCGTTCCTTCTTGGAACCATTTGTACACCATCGTCAAGAATAAGCCAACTCTCGGGAAGTGGGGAGGGATTTACAAACAGCTTGTTGCTGAGGCTGCTCTTGAATGGGCCATGGATAACGATTGGGTGATGATTGAGACCAGAAAGGTAATACTTCGCACGTGGATTTTCTGGAATGATGCCAGAGAGAAAGACTGTCATAACACTGATAAAGCTTGGGCAGATGCTTTTGAAGGCATCCTCTACAGAAACGACAGTCAGGCATTAATTCAGTATATGGATTTTCAAATTGATCGGGGTAACCCACGTATCGAAATAGAGCCGATAGTTGGTGGTCTGATCCTAAGAGACACGTCAGCACAAAAAAACGAGCCATCAGAAAATCAGATGGCCATTGAATTCTAATCCAAGGGAGAGTGTGGAAAATGAGCTACATGGATTTTAAACCGACGGTAAAGAAAGTGAATATGAAGCCAAAGGGAGTCGTTGAAATCGTACTGGAAACAACTATTAGCGACCTGAACGGGAAAGTAGAAGCTTTAGGAAACATGATTGATCGTCGGGCCGAAGCCTCATTGGATTCGCTTGTTGTTAACTACAATGTCGTAATTAATACCAGAACGAATAAACCAGTCGTAAATTACAAGGTTGATGAGTCCGGCATCGTTCACGAAGTGAAACCAGAGGGCGAGCAGCTTGAGGCCGACTTGGGCATGCCGCAAGAGAAAATCCCAACCGAAGAAGAGTCAAAAGAGGCGGAACGTTCTGTGATTGATGATTTTATTCGAGAAGGGTTTGCTCCTCAGTTTGATGACCTACCTTACGATTTCCAGAGCATTGTATCGCGCAAGCTGGCTGGTGAGACATACATGAAAATAGCTTCTGAACTGGAAATGTCGAGCGGAAAGATTGCTGAGCTTGTTGACCAATACCGCGCTCGAGTAGCACCTATGGCTTTAAAATGGGACGAGTGGCGAAAAAGCAAGGAAAAACAAAAAGCGAGTAAAGAAAAAGCAGATAACAAACCAAGCGATCAAGTGGAGCCAGGAACCCAAAATAAGCAACAACCGGATAATCCTGAGGCACAATCTGCCACTACTCCTGAAACAGAGGTAAAAGAAGACAACATTCCTGAATCAGAGCAGACAGGCTTTGAAACGTCAGGTGATAAGAAAGACGAAGAACCTCAAGGTTCTGAAAAACAAGACGAAGTAACCGGTGCAATCGACAAGGATAAACTGGTGGCATTCATCTTGAGCGGACAAGCCCCTGCATTCGATGAAGTGGAGTATGACTTCCCAGCATTGCTTGCACGAAAACAAAATGGCGAAACGTGGATTAAAATCGCATCATCGATCGGCACCTCTTCCACCAAACTACAAGCGGCTTGGGCGAAATACAAGAAACTCGTTTCTGAACATATGGCAAAAAACGGTGAGGAACCGGGGGCAGCGTAAAGCTGCTCCTCTCCCCTAGAAAGGCAGAATCATATGACAGCCGTTAAACCAGCGCCAAACCATCCTTGGAGACGAAAATTTATAGCCACAAGTCAGGAAAACGAATATATCAAGAAGTCCATCGTTAATCCACAGGTGAACAACTGGAAAATAGGCGGAGCATTGCCGCCCTGGAACGGGAAGAAATAAGGCTACTCTGGATAACGGCGTCCATGACTACCAAAAAGTTCGTGGACGTCTCCATACACACGAACAGGAAGGTCTGGGAACACAAGGGCAACATGGCCAGCATTAAGCTGTAGACGGTCAGAATCTTGTTCAATGACATAAGGTATCTCCATTGCTTCTAGGGCGTCCTTGAGGTAGCTGACCTCAGACCATTCGACTGAGTAATAAAACGACTTTTCCATAAGACCAACTCCTTTGTGAATATTATGCCACGCGGAGTTGGGACAAAAAAAGGAGACGGGGAAATGTATCCGTTTGTGGCTGGTGATAAAGTGGAGCACCCGGAATTAGGCCGGGGAGTTGTCATACAATGGCAGCCCGCCAAGCTACTTATTAAGTGGGAGAAATCCGGGAAGGCGTCGCTAGTACCTAAGTCAGAGGTACAACTGATTAAGGAATAGGAACACAATGCTCATTATGAAAAATTGGAGGGCTGCTTTTTTGAGGGAAAAATCATGCCTGTATTGTTCCCATAGATTTATGGCTATCGGAAACCAATGGTATTGCAACAAAACATGTCGAGTTAAAGCAGCCAATATTCGAAAGTATGGGACACAAACAGCTAAGCCACTAACTTAATGTGAAAAAATAAAGCTCCCGAGATTGGGGACTCGGGAGACATTAGGTACTATTTCTTTAAAGTCTCAAGATCAATCTTTTGGTAAATTGAAATGTTGTCTGGCCAATCATCTAAAGTTATTTCTATTGATCCTGCAAATACAGTTTCATCTTCAGTAGAAAAATACTCCCAATCGCTATAGTTAGCTTTTTGGAAACTGTGGGTGTTTTTCAATAAATAGATATATCCTTTTTGAAAAACAACTTCATCAGTCTGTTTGGGTAACTTCACCTCATCAATATCGCCATACGAATAGCCCAATCCATATTTATTAGAAAATAATGCTTTGATCATAAGAATGTTTGCGTAGTTAGATGCGAAGGCAATAGGGGTACCAGGTGGATTTACCATACTGTAGACGAGATGACGATTAGATTGTGCTTTTATGTTGAGTTTAGCACCAGAAGAGATAATATCACGAGTCCCATGAAAGAGCGCTCGATGTGAAGATGCCAATTCCCTTATTATCTCAGCAACAGAGGTTATTCCAAATCGCTCCCGATCAGTGACCCCGATGCTATTTCCGTTTGATAGGTGATTGTAGATAGTTGCAATTGTCGACATATGTACGCCTCCTTTTTAGAAGATTATGTACGTTTTTGATGAAAGTTTCAAATTTTACTAAATAGTTATTCAGGAAAGGAGAGATAACTGCATTGACACCAACTAGACAAGCTCTACTCAAACGATTGGAGAACTTTCGGATGGTGCCAGGACATGGACCGGATGTAAACAATATGTCTGATGAGAAATTGGAGACGTATGTAAAAGCTCTAGAAAGCGTGTTCAAAAAAGCGTTTGAGGAGGAAGACGAGGATGACGATGACAGAGCAGCAGATCGTAGTAACACTGGCAACGAAAGTGATGGGCTGGAGCAAGGAGCAAATTGATTTCCTGTATCCAGCGTGGAATCCACTCCAAAACATAGCAGATGCGTGGATGATTGTAGAGAAGTTCAAAACATTGCGAGAAACTAACTATTTGGCGTACCTAGTCTTTTATGAACACATCCCAAGTAGCATATATGCCATAACCCCGAGAACAATTTGTGACGCCGCTTTGGAAGCTTTGGAATTGGTTGCTTAACAAAACGGTAATTGTAAAAAGAAAAAACCAGCTCAATCGCTGGCACGGGCTTCTCGGACATCTTGAATGATTGCGTCAGATCGGAAGTCATCAACTATGCTCAGTGCTGATTCGTGGGATAACTCTTGTACCGTACAAAGAAACTCGTACATGTGATCGTAAATTGTCTCATGTTTACTCAACTCGACATGCCTTCTGAGAAGAGGCATGTCAGATAGGTACGCTAAATGCAATTTGACGTAATGATCTGTCAATGGGTTCAAAACTATCACTCCTCCTATCAACATACTGGAGGGCGAGTGTTTGATTGTCAAATGTTTACTAATCACACGATTTGTTAAATGGGAAAAGAAACACCGCACGAAAAAAAACCTTCCGTAGGGGGAAGGGTAAGAAGGTACAAATTTTGCTGAAGAACTACTATCAGCATATGCAAGCGGAACCCATTACGTCTTCACGAATAAGATGTTTTCTCCAGAAATGTGATTCGTCCGATTATCAATTCAATCTGTTTGTACAACTTCAATCGATTTTGCCAATTCAAATCAGCTTCAGGGGCTCTTAATGCTAATGATTCTCGCATTGTTTCCAATACTGTGATATCAGTGATGGAATCTAAATATTGAAGAAATTCCTTCATCATCACAACCCCTTGATTTACTTGTTATTTGACAATATATGAGGGGTAACGGTTTTCGTATGGGCACTTGACTAAGGAGAATAAAATGTTATGGATTCATCGCTACATATATTGATGACATAAAGAAACTACAAAGCAGGCTTATAGAAGTCGTTTGAGTGGAGGGGAACGAGATGCAAATTGACGGTCAAGAGATCCCCGTTTACGAAGACTTGGCTGATTTGTCGCTCGAACAATTGCTTGCTGAGAAAAAACGGCTTGGACCGATCTACGTGAAGCGCTTCGAATTGAATCACGAAGAATACATGGCGATCAGGATTTATGTAGCTATTAGCATGATGATCGAGAACATCGAAGGCGGTGTAAATCGCTGGCATCGAATTGATAGTGGGAGGTGCTACTAATCTATTTCCATAGAAATAACATTTTTGATTCCGTGTAACTTTTCTCGAAGTATTTCAGGAGATAAATCTACATCTCGATCACAGTAGGTTTCAACATCTTCGATCAGTTTTCGAACATGAGTTAAAACTTTATCTTTTCGTATTAGTTGCTCTAACAAATTTTCAGGCATGCTAGTACCTCCACAGTAAGTTTTAAAAAAAGAACATTATTTCAATGTGATTCCATTCAGATCACTCGGCAAACACTAATGGTACATTCTTATGATTAGCAAGCTGCATAAACTTCCCCAATTCAACAGGGTTACGGGAGATTCGCTCTGCACTATGACAGATTACCTTGTTTACCAATCCGGCCTCTATGTCAGCAATCAATTGAGACAAGCCAGGACGATCAGAGTCAATGGTTTTAACGTCAATTTCTATGTACACCTTATGGGCTACATTTTGGACAAGCGGCATGCAAGATTCCATTTGTTTTTCGGTCTTTCTAAAATCATCTGATGCAGTTCTGATGAAAACAGCAACCACTATGATCACCTCAAATTGAACTCTTGCGTCAAGTTTACCGCGCAAACAGACAAAAAAATAGCCCCCAGCCGGGAGCCCGAATATGCGTTCGTCAAACCATATTATAGCATGGGCTAACGCGAGGGGGAATCTGGAAAATGAGCGCACAGGTACAAGAGCAGTTGTCTTTTCTGAAACCGATAAACGAGACAGAAGTCAGAAAGGCCGTTGCAAAGGAATTGAAAAAATACAAAGCCCTCCGTGTTGCTGTCCAAAACAAACAGGAGCTTCAAGAGAAGGGCATCAGTCAGTTGTTTCCCAGACTTCAACAAGCGGAGACGATAAGTGAGTTGAAGGCACGCCAAATCGAACGAGCGCTGCAATATTCGTTGGATGAGGTGGAACGCCAGATCATCGAAGAAAAGTACCTCAGCACTTCACAGGTGAAGGATATCAATGTTTATTTGGATTTGGGTCTGACTAAAGACCAGTATTATCCGAAAAAGAAAGAAGCTATTTTTCAAATTGCTACGGCACTCGGGATGATCTGAGTGCCTTTTTCATTCAAAAAGGTCGATAAAATCCCGACAAAATACCGGACAAATTCACGGATAAAAGGCAGGACGATTTGAAAGGTTGGAATCGGTAATCTTGAGTCAAGAGCAAGCGACATCGGCTCTTGGGAGATACCGCCCATCCCTTATCAATGGCGTACCTGAGCGAATCTATGGGTGATGACGAATGTGACCTTACGAGAGGGGGACATTCTGAGCCTGAACGCGCTAGTCTTGCGATGATCGTAGCAGGGAACCATGCAATTATTTTTTTTTGCATTGTGTTACAGCGGTTTTCAAGTTTTGGGAACCCCTCTCGGAACTTTGGAAAATCGCGATTTACTCTGTTGGGATTTACCGGACAGGGGATTACATGCGAGACCTACGGCTTCGGCCTCTCGCCCCTTGTCTGGTATCTCTCATATTCGATACGCCGATCCTCCCCAAGAGTGCAGAGGCTTTTCCTAGTATATGGTATACTGACTTTACTGAAATCGTGGAGGTGCGTTGGTTGTATGTATAGAGAGGACCTAAGGGGGACTTGGTTCAGTAATCGTAGCACCGCAATGATATATGTAAACACATCCGAAGCACCGGAATTCTACATCGTAAATGAGCAGGAAAACCACCTAATCCGCATTCGTGATGAAAAACAGATCGAAATGTTGAATTCCTGTTTTTATGGACCACAGGTTACTCCGGAAGCAATCAAATGGCTAACCGATCCATCAGGCGGCAGGCTCACTTACTATGATAGCGTAGAAGATTTTGTTGCTTCCCATAAGAGAATGATAGAGGAACTAGATAAAGAGTAGGCGAGTCGTTATAGGCTCGTCTTTTTCTTTTGGGGGTGGGTGAAATGTAGTGCGTCAGTATGTCGACTCAGCGACAGGAGAAATATACTACACCGAGGAAGTACTGCGCCGGTCGGACGAGATCGTAAAAGTTTTTCGTCCAGTTGGTCGCAGCTCAAAATTCGTGAAGATCAAAGCCAGCCAAAAGGCAAAGCGACGGCTCAGAAAGCTGTCACTCGCTGAGGCTGGCTTTTTGTTGAAGATTGCACCTTATGCCAGTGAGGGAACTAACCTTCTGCAAGGCGACAATGAGCGCGGACAAAAGGGTACGCCGCTTACTGTCAAAGACCTTGCCCGCATCGCAGACTGTTCCTATCCAACAGCACGCAAGATCGTTAAGACATTCATTGAGCTGCACATCATGCGTCGAACCGACTTGGAAGGACAGTCAGCATTAGCAATCAACCCCCTGTATTCTCTCAACGGGAAGACAGCAGAAACGTGGCTCCTGCACTTATTCAGCCAGGAGATCACAGAGGCAGGCGAAGACCCAAATTTGGACTAGGGGGTCGCCAGAAGCCAACAGGCAGCCAAAGCATATGGCTCTAAGCTGCAACCTCATTTTTTGCGGTGAAACAATACATATACTTTTCCGCTTGAATAGTAGTCGTTTGATTACACCCCCAAAACACGTAACCAGCCCTACAGCATCAAGGCATACAGCAATTTTAGGGCTGGCAATATTCTTTATTCTTACTTTATTGCCACGAAGGAGCTGAACAGCATGGACATACGGAAAATATCAGTCTCTAAAATTAACCCGGCACCTTATAATCCCCGCGTTGATTTGCAACCGGGCGACCCCGAATACGAGAAACTGAAACGATCCATCGAGGAGTTTGGATACGTGCAACTGCTCGTCTGGAACGAACGATCAGGGAACCTCGTTGGTGGACATCAAGGATTCAAGATACTTGTTAACGAGCAAGGACGGACTGAGGTAGACGTATCAGTCGTAGACTTGGATGACATCAATGAGAAGGCGCTCAACATCGCACTGAACAAAATCAGTGGTGCTTGGGATGAGGATAAGCTTGCACAGGTGTTGTCTGAGCTACAGGAGAGCGATTTGGACGTAGAGCTAACAGGATTTGATCTTGAAGAAGCTGTAGATTTGATCAATGAGCACGTCAACATGGAAATAGATGAACCAATCAAGGAAGATGATTTCGATGTTGAGAAAGCATTAAACGATATCATTGAACCGGAGACGAAGCCAGGGGACATTTGGAGGCTGGGGAGGCACATTCTGATGTGTGGAGACGCTACAAGTGAGCAGGATGTGAAACGGCTAATGGATGGTCAGCGGGCAGCACTGGTAGTAACGGACCCTCCTTATAACGTTGCGTTCAAGAGTGATTCATCAGAACTTGCTTCAGACGGCAGAGAAAGCATCATGAATGATGACATGCCCATGGAGCAATTTGAGGACTTCCTTCAAGCTGTGTTTGCAAATTATGCATCAATCATGGACCCGAAAGCAGCAATCTATGTTTTCCATCCTTCTAGCTATCAGCGAGAATTTGAGAACAAGATGAACGAGGCCGGAATAGTATCGCGCACCCAGTGTATTTGGGTTAAGAACGCTTTTTCGTTGTCGTTTGCTCAATATAAGTTCAAGCATGAGCCGGTGTTCTATGCTCATCTAAAAGGGCAGGCTCCAGCATGGTACGGAGATCGTAAGCAGACTACGGTTTGGAGAACTGATCTAACAGGAATCTCCGAGGAACCGGAGACCGTCTGGGAGGTATCGCGAGGGGATGTAAGCAAGTATGTCCATCCTACACAAAAGCCATTGGCGCTGCTTGCTATTCCAATTGGGAACAGCAGTCAGAAAGGCGATACCGCTGTCGACTTTTTCGGCGGTAGTGGTTCTACACTGATGACATGTGAGCAGATGGGGCGTATCTGTAGAACAATGGAGCTCGATCCAAAATTCTGCGACGTCATTAAGAGGCGATTCTATGAGGCAACAGGCATTGAACCTGTACTCATAAGCAGGCTACAAGAAGCTGCTTAAATAGCAAAAGGGAGACGCGCGAACGTCCCCCCATGCAACCAGGTCACCCCGGCTGAGATAGTGGAAACCCGTGGCCACGGAACCTCATAGCCACTATCTCGTTTTCCATTTTACAGGAAAGCCGAGGGTGCCACAATGAAAACAACAACAGAACAGTCTTCTCCCGAATCTATTGACCTTCTATTGCAATATCAAATTGAAGTGATGGAAGGCATCATGGAATCGAAGGATCAATACAGGAGAGTCGTGAAAGCAGCCATTGCAAAGTGGGTTAAGGACTTCCAATCTGGCCACATCGAGATCAAGACGGTGGATGATCTTAAGAAGTTGGTTGAACTGGACATTGAGTTGCAGAAAAATGACCTTTAAGAAGTAGGGTTTAACGGACTTTTACCGAAGTGTATTGCAGAGAGGGTGTGAGTATATATGGACCAACAAGAACCAAAAACTCATGTCTTGGTCTGCTATCATTGCGGAAATAAAACACAAATGAATCGGATCGCACATCACCAAAAGGAATGGATTGAGAACTTTCTGGGGTTTAGTGTGAAACCATACCAGGTTAAATTTTTTACGGAATGGGATTTATTCCTTTGCCCTGTATGCGAGAGTGAGACATTATTAAAAACACAGAAAAATACAGATCATCGTGATTCTCAAAGCGGGAATATGATACGTGATGAACAAATAGTATATCCTCCCGTTACTTTTGACAAAAGTGGTATCCCTGAAAGTGTAAAAAAGTCATTTGAAGCCGCTCTACGAATAAAAAATACAGAAGGAACACTGTGCGCCATAGGAATACGTAGGACATTGGAAATTATGTGTAAGGATAAACAGGCAAATGGGGATAGCCTCTATGAGAAACTTAAGGATTTATCTGATAATGGTGTGCTGCCTCCAATACTAAATGAGATGACCACGGTCCTACGAAAATTAGGAAATGAAGCCGCACATGGTGATGAAAGAGAGTTTTCTTCAGAGTTAGTGGACTCCATGGTTCAGTTCACCCATGTAATCCTAGATTACGTATATGTTTTACCAGATAAATTAGGTGAAATCCAAGATAAGCTGAGAAAAACGATAGAAGGAACAGCTTCTCTACATGGTAGTGCAACAGTACAAGCTACAGCAAACGAAATAAAAAGAGAGGACGCATAATTGCGTCTTCTTTTTTTGAAAACAACCCCATGAAGTGGTGAGGTGGTGGTCATGTAGATGGCGAGGAATCCTGAAAAGAAAAGATGCAAAGCAAGAAGCAAGCAGCGCGATGAGCAATGCAAAAATTGGGCTAAGCCCGGCTGGGACGTCTGCCGTTTCCACGGTGCAGGAGGCGGAGCACCAGAGCGTAATACCAATGCAGTCAAGACGGGCGAATTCCAGTCGATTTGGATGGACGCCTTGACTCCAGAACAAGCAGAGGTGCTTGATAGGATCAACCTCGATCCAGTGCAGCAAGCGGATGAGGAAATCCGTTTGTTTACATGGCGTGAGCGCGAAATGATGCTCCGCATTCGTGACTTGAAGGAAGGATTGACCGAAAAGCAACGTCGGGTCCTTCAAGAGAGAGTCGCTATAAAAGAGCCTGTACAGGTTCAAGATGATAAGACTGGACAATCGAAAACGGTAGTGCTTACTCGGGACGAATTGGTTACTACGGAAATTGAAGAGACAGAGTATCGAGCGATTGAAGATATCCTGTCGCTTGAAGAAGCACTGACCAGAGTCCAAGACAAAAAGCTAAAAGCAATACAGCTCAAAGCACAGTTGTTGAGCAACGGCGGCGGTCCTGAAAAGCAGATCACCGTCCGGAGGTGGTCGCGTGACAAGTCTGGAACTTGACCTCGATCCATTCGCGGATTGGACACCTCATCCCAAACAAATCGAAGTCATGGAATGTGAAGCGAGAAACGTAGTCATGAACTGCGGTCGTCGCGGTGGGAAAACGAATGTGGGAGCGCGGAAGTTTTTCGATAAAGTCCTTTCAGATATTGAGGCAGACAAGGGTTTGCCATACAAGCCCCCTCGAAATCTGAAAGTGATGAAGAAGCCTAAGCCAAGGCTTGAATACTGGTGTGTGTCTCCGACCTATTCCATGTCAGAGATTCAGCAGGAAGAGCTGGGAGCGGTCATTCCAGAGGAAATGATCGAGAGTTGGGATTTATCCAAGAATCGGGTGTGGCTGAAAGGGTACATCCTCATTCAGTTTAAATCTGCCGACAACCCGAAGACGCTAGTCGGTAAAGGACTGGACGGCGTGTGGCTTGATGAGGCTTCCAAGATGAAGGAGCAGACCTGGAGCGGATATCTCTCCTATGCTCTTGCTGATAAAGGCGGCTGGAGCGTTTGGACGACTACGCCAGAGGGAATGAACTGGTTTTATCATGACATCGTATTGAACGGACAGCACACGCAGGCAGGCGGTCAACTCGACGAATATCGTAATGACCCTGAATGGTGCAATTTTTACTGGACGAGTAAGGACAATCCATTGCCTGAGTTGCAAAAGAATATTCAGCGCATGATTGAAACCATGCCGAAACGATATGTGGACCGGGAGATTTTCGCCCGGTTCGATGTATTTTTTGGGCAGGTTTATGAAGAGTTTAATCGTTCGATTCATGTCGTACCGCGCGCGCTTTGCGAGCAGAAGTTCAAAGACGGACATTTTGTTCACATTGAGGCAGGCAAGGACTGGGGCTTTACAAACCCCGGTGTTACTCTAGTCGGAGCAATGACTGCCAATGGCGAGTTGTGGATCGTGGATGCGATCTATAAGGCTCAGATGGAGATTCTTGTTCCTGGTGATTCCAACTGCTGGGTGGCTCAAGACAAAGAGCTCATGAAGAAGTGGAAGATCAAGATATTTTGGTGTGACTCAGAGGACGCCAGCAACATTAAAACGTATCTGACTAATGGTTTGCCAGCGAAAGCAGCTCAGAAGCACTTGAAAGAAGGCATACGGGCTGTCTCCACTCTGTTTAAGGTGAAGAGTGACAACGGCAGGCCGAACATATTCATTTCTGATCATTTGAAAGAGGTCATCCAAGAATTGACGAACTACAGATATCCGGAAGATGTTACAGGCGACCGCGCTGAGGTGCCAGTGAAGGAAAATGATCACTCTATGGATGGTCTTCGGTATCTGGTTTGGAACAGCAAGGTGTTCCATCAGTTGCTTATCAGTAGATTCAAGGTCATTCCTTGGAAGATTGCCGAAAAGGTTGGGTGAAAGGGGTGAAAAATCATGCAAACGATGCTCTTGGAGCAGTTTTACGAAGAGAACAAAGCCAACAATTCATGGCGTTGGGTATCAGACCTGATAAAAAAGCATCAGACGAAGGACTACTCGCTCATGCGGAAGTATGTCGATGGAGACCAGGACATTCTCTACAAGCAAGAGGAAAAGGGCAAACCGAATAACAAAATCGTCTTGAATTTTGCTCGGAAAATCATCGACTTCGGAACGTCATACATTGCCAGTAACCCTATTCGCTATTCTGCCAATGAGGCAGGGACGGACGTGGAAGAATACGTTAAAAAGCTGCAAGCTGTCCTGATGGCTAACGATGAAGAGAGCTTGTCTTATGACATTATCGAAGACGGTTCAATTGACGGAGAGGTTTTCGAATACTACTACTTCGACGAGGACGGTCAGATTTGCATTGCCGGGTTCAAAGCGGACGAGTGTATCGCTGTGTATGATACGACGGTTAAAGCCAAACTGATTGCTGTTATTCGGTACTATACAATGACGGATGTTAGCAGAAACACCAAAACCATGATAGTTGAAGTATACGACGAGGAAGAGATTACATATCTTCGTCAGGAGGGTTCAGCGATTGTATTGGACACGAGCCGTGAAAAGAATCCTGTTTTACACAACATCACTGTCCGCATGAAGGATCAGGATGGTAAGTTTCAGGAGAAGCCCGTTGTCCCTTGGACACATTACGTGAATCGCCGTCGGAAGCATCAAGAGAATCGCGATGACGGGATGGTAGAGGGGATGGGTGATCTATCAGACCTGAAACGACTTATGGACGCAATCAATAAGGCTGTTACTGGCAAGGTAGATGTGCAGGAATATTTCAAGAATCCGAAAGTGCTGTTTGAGGACCTCGATTTGGACGATTTGATTCTTTACGATTCGGAAGGGAATTTGATCACCGATGTGGAGAAGAAAAAGCAATATCTAGCGAAAATGTGGTCAACCTCGCAAATTCTTGTTGGTGGTAAGGCGGTGCCGATCACTTGGGATTTGCAGGACCAGCACGAAGAAAACACAATCAATCGACTAATTGAATCCTTACTGGATCAAACAGGAACACCACACCTGCGCCCTGATCAAGTGGGGACTGCTCCGTCAGGAATCGCGTTGAAAATCATCTTTTACCATGCAGATATTAAGGCTGGTATGAAAATCCGCCATTACGGTAAGGGGTTCCGCAACCGAATCCGAATTATTACTGGGATGCTGAATAGTAAACACAAAAAACAGTGGGATTATCAAGCTGTCGATGTGAAATTCAGCAAGAACATGCCAGTGAATTTGGTGGAAATGGTGGAGATCGTAACAAAACTGGTTGGTCAGTTGTCCCATGAGGAAAGGCTGGCACTGCTGCCGTTTGTGGATGATCCACGCGCATCTCGTGAAAAACTGTTGGAAGAACAAGACGAAGATGCCGAACGCAGAATGAAGATACTTGACCCGGACGCATTGGAGGACAGGGAGCCGACAGATGATGATGCGCCCCCTGACGATGAAAACAGTCCAGACGGTGACGCTGCATGAGCAGAGAGGAACGCTATCAAGAGGAACTGGAAGCGAGAATCGAAAAGCATGGGGTCAAATTAAAAAAGCTGTTCTCCAAAGCCAATAAAAGCATTGTGCAAGAAATTACTGACCTCTACGCCCGATTTGCTGAAAGCGGAGAAGAGCTAGTGTCCTTGATTTATAACGCCGCACGGCTCGACCTCATCATGACAAGCATAAAAACTATCTTACACACCCTCCGAATGGAAGAAGAGCAGCAACTACGAATCACATGGGCGGAGGAGTACAAGCTCAGCCTGTTCCATCACCTCTATTTTCTTGAACAGGATGCACAAGTAGAGGTTCGGCTTCCACAGATCAATACTGGGATGGTACTTGCTGCATTGGAGCGACCATGGCAAGGCAGGCATTTTTCCAAACGGATTCGCATGCGTACTGACCTGTTGGCGGCAGCAATGGAGGATGTAATCACCCAGGGCGCAGCTCAGGGATGGGGTGTGACCCGAACAGCCAAGGAAATTACAAAAAGGACAACGGAGAGCTGGGCAAATGCGAAACGACTGGCTCGGACTGAATTAAACCGGGCTGCAGCCCAAGGGCAAACGATGGCTTACCAAGCTAATTCAGATATTGTGAGTGAAAAGGAATTTTGTGCCACGTTGGACAAGTGGACTTCTTCTGAGTGCCGCAAGCTAGACGGCAAGAGATATCCGCTTGACTATGATACAGCCGACAATCCAGGGCGTGAGGGTGAACGCATACCAAATCATCCAAATTGTCGATCGTACTGGCGGCCAGTAATGAAATCGAAGGTCTTGGAGAAGCTGGAACGCGAGCGCTCTTACCGGATTGATCAGGAGAGAGGCTACACTTCAGCACGCACCTATAAAGAATGGGCAGAGGCAAAAGGATTACCCCAGTAGCATCACGTTGAAATCGTGGTGTTTTTTTATTGCCTGAAAGGAGGCGAGATCGATGTGATCAAGATTCAAGCGTATCTGGACAACGGTGAAATGAAAATACATGCGGTAGGTCATGCCAATTATGCAGAGCATGGAAAGGACATTGTATGTGCTGGGGTTTCTACCATCATGCAAACCGCGTTGCTGGGGATTCAAGCAATAGCACAGCAATACCCGGATTATGTGTCTTTAGAAATTCAAAATCAGGAAGGAGAAGGAACGAAGTGAAAAAGTCTCAATGGTTATTCCGTTTGCAACGATTCAATGATGGCGGAGGGGAAGGTGGTAACGATGGAGGCGGTGGTTCCGGTGGAGTTGCTGGAGCAAATGACGGAGGCGCACAACAAAATGGTGGCGGCGATAAGGGCGGGGAAAGTAAGCCTGCGGTAGCCTTTTCCTCACAAGAGGAATACGATTCCGCACTACAAGGAGCGGTCAGGGACTTCTTGAAAGAGCTGGGCATCGAAAAGGCTGATGACTTAAAGGGGATCGTTGATTCCCATAAGCAAAAGCAAGAGGCTGAAAAAACTGCTGAACAAAAGCTGTTAGAGCGGGAATCTGACCTGAAGAACGCAAATGGCACAATCCAATCCCTCCGGATTGAAAATGCCTTCACCTTGGAAGCAATCAAGCAAGGGATTGATCCGGACAAATTGTCTGATGCCATTCGACTTGCAGACCTGGGTAAAGTTGAGGTTACGGAGGCAGGCAAAGTAAAGAACATCGATAAGTATGTTACTGAATTGATCACTTCTAAACCGTGGTTGAAGGCAGATGAAACAACGCGGGGAAATACTCCAGCAGCCAAGCCACTAGCCAATCAAAAGTCTACTATTCCAAATATCTCAGACCTGCGTAAATTGCAGCGAATCTAAGGAGGAAATCATTCATGGTACAAAAAACGAAAGCACCCACCTTCCGCTATAACCTACAACGATTCAATGGAGCAGGAGTAATTCTCAGCAGCAGTTTAAGTGGACTTATCCCAGAAGAGACCTCGCAAGAAATTATCAAGGATGTGGTGCGCGGCTCGACAATCCTCAAGCTGGCTCAACTAGAGCCAATGACAACAGAAACAAAGAAAATTCCGGTGTTCCTGGATAAGCCCGGCGCATATTGGGTGGGTGAGGGTGAACGTATCAAAACGTCTACTGCACGGTGGACACAGGTTACATTGACAGCAAAGAAACTGGCAGTCATTATCCCTATGACCAAGGAAGCGCTGAATCGTTCCAGAGTTGATGTCTTTGAAGAACTAAAGCCTTATGTGGTGGAAGCCTTTTATACCAAACTGGACGCGGCAACAATCATGGGAACGGAGACGCCATTTACATCTGACATTCTCACTGCTGCTACAAAGGCAGGCAATAGCTTTACCCGTGGTTCCGTGTCTGGTAAGAACTTGGCAGACGATGTAAATAGTGTGATGGCACTCATTGAAGCAGACGACCAGGAGCCCCGCGCTTTTGCTGCACACAATGGCTTGAAATCCTCGTTACGCGGTTTGAAAAATAGCAATGGTGATCCACTTTACCTAACAAGTGTACGGGAGGGTGTAGCAGAAGATTCACTTTACTCCTTACCGATTGAATACAGTCGGAATGGTGCCTGGGATAAAACGAAAGCTGACTTGATCGCGGGTGATTTCAAAAAGGCGAAGGTCGGTATTCTCAAGGACATCGAATATGAAATCTTGAAAGAGGCTACCTTGCAAAGTATTACTGCTGCAGATGGGAAGCCTCTTTCTCTTGCTGAGCAAGACATGGTTGCATTGAAAGCTACGTTCCAAGTTGCGTTCCTTGTAATCAAAGAAGGGGCATTTGCTGTCCTACGTCCTACCGGATTTGTACCAACACCTTAATTATTGAAAGGAGCTATCGTTCATGAAAAAACCAAATGATATGCTGACAATCACTGGTGGCAAGGACAAGAAAAAAATAAAAGTGACGCGGAAAGCATTTGAAGTCGTGTATGAACCATTGGGATACAAGCTGGAAGATGACCCTGTTGCAAATGAAGAGACGCCGGTGAATACCAATGGCAATTCTGACAAGTAGTGAGCTGATCGGTTTTTATGCTGAATTTGCTTCGTGGGAGCTAAGTCGTCTTGATCCAGTCATTCTACGGGCGAATGTATATGTGGAGGGACAGGTGACTGTACCTGATCCTGTCCCCCTAGAATTGAAACTGGCCGTTGCAATGGTGGTCAAAGACATGGCCCAAGATCGACGATTGAGCAGTACCAAGCAAGGAGATTATCAGGAGACGTTTTCCTACGTGAGCAATGACCCTAAAGTCGAAGGTATCCTCAAAAAATATAGCAAGAGCAGGGGGCAGAAGTTGTGGATGATCTAACCGAATATAAGCGGCTTCTGTGCCACTCTTTTACCCTTCTGGATGTCGGAGGGGAACCCGACCCTTTCACTGGGGGAAAAGAACGCTCAGAATGGCTTCCTGTTGTTCAGAAAGTTCCTTGCAGGGTGTCTGGTTCCCCCGGTCGCATTCAGAAAATTACAGGGCGACAGGCGACCCCGCAGGACTTCCTCATGCACACCCTGTATGCAGATTTGAAGGCAGGTATGCGGCTCAAGATTGAGCAACCTGAATTCGCAGGCAATCTGTATGAAGTCAGTCTCCCTTATCCGGTCTATGGCGCTGAAAGCTTACATCATTACGAAGTAGTGATTGCCATGATTGATCCTGTCACGGGAGAAGAACCGGAAATCTAATGGCAAAGGTAGATAAGAGAGACCTGGAGCGTATGTACAAACGCTTGAAAAAGCATAACAAACGTGAAGTACAGGTTTCTATGGATCGTGTTGCCCGTATGGCTGGTATGCAGGTGTTACGGGGAGCTCAAGATAGGGTTCCAGTACGGGACGGGATTCTTCGTGCCTCTCTGGTTATTGGTCACAAGGAAAATGTATTTGATTTGGTCCTAAGTGGGCTTCGAGCTGAAATCACGGTAGGCACCAACCTGTCATATGCGCGTTACGTGGAAGAAGGGTTCACTCAGAGGAAAGGGCAATTTGTGCCGGGGTACTGGGATCGAGAAAAATTCATTTATGTCCCTGATCATCCAGACGGCATGATCTTGAAAGGGAAGCGCGTTCCTGGTGTTCACTATCTTGCGAGATCGACAGCAGAGGTTGAGTCAATCATGGACGAGTTGGTAAAAGAAGAGCTGGATGATTTAGCAAGGAGGCTGTTTCCAGATGGGTGATGATGTGCTGTCTGTACGACACTGGCTATTTTCTTTGACAGGAATCCAAACAGAGAACCTTTCTGTACCCAAGGACTTTAAACGGCCCATGTGGTTTGTTGAAGAGCCATTTCGTATTCTGGAACCACGGCGTGCTGATGCCTACCGAGAGAAAGGGACAATGAACTTTGTTCTGATGGCAAAGGATATAGAGCAACTTACGAGGTTATCTTTGGCTGTCAGGCAAGACCTTGCGGATCGGAGCTGGATTCTTCCTCTCTACGGCCCGGACAAGAAGCAAGTGGGATATCTGCGAGAGTGTCGTTTGACCATGAGCAAGCCAGATAACTTAGACCGATCGTTTGAACTGAAATACACCGTTTATATCCCATATACTACGGTGGTTTACGACCCGTTAGAAGTGATTCATAGACGTTACGATGAATCGTTGAGGAAAGGAGGCAAGCCTCATGTCTCGCAAACAGGAGCAAAATAAACCAGCTTATAAAAAAGAACAAATCTTGAAGGTAGCAGAGCAGAAGTTCGGGTTAAACCGAACAGAAGCCATTGCTACCTTTTTTGATGCACCAGACGAAATGACTGTCGATCAGGCAGAGGAATTCGTGAAGAAATTCAAGGAAAGGACGGTGAATTAAATGGCGGGACAATATCAGCCGGGAGAAGATAAAGTCTTATCCGGTGTCTATTCGTTTCTAAAGTCTTTTATTAAGGAGCAAACCCAGCTTGGTAATCGCGGAAAATTGGCATTACCAATCGTCGCGGATTGGGGACCGATCGGGGAATTTGTAACAGTCCGATCCAAGGTTTCCGCAGAGAAAATCTTCGGAGTCACAGAAGCATTTAATCTGATTTGGGCAGCTAATCCTTATCCAACAGAGGTCTTGCTGTACCGCGTGGCGGGGGATAGTGCGGCTGTCGCAAGTGTGACTTTGAAGAGTAATGCAACCGATGTATTACTTGTGGAAGCCAAGTTCAAAGGAGAGGCTGGCAACAATTTGAAAGTCGTAGTGCAGCCAAGCTTGTTGGATGCTACCAAAACAGAGTTGCTGATCTATCGGGGAGCGGAGCTGGTGGACAGTCGGGCAGCGAAAACGGTGGATGATCTGGTTCAGGCTTTCAGTGATAGTGAGTTTGTTGTCTTGAAAAAGATAGCTGATACACTTCCTGATGCAACGGCGGGTGTAAACCTGACTGGAGGTAACAGTGGAACCAGTGTGGAGGCAAAAAAATACACGGCATATCAAAATGCGCTTGCGACTCAGAAAGGCAAGTACGGTGTATTTACTCTTGGAATTGCTGATCCTGCCCTAAATGCGGCAGCAGAAGACTGGACTAAACAGCAAAATGCGCTAGGTAATTACATCAAGTTTGTTTTCGGCGGCGATGAAACAAGGGATAAAAACAAGCAAACCATCATGAAAGCATCTACCGATGTGAACCACATGGCTATTGTCAATGTAGGAAGTGGAGCACGTTGGAAAGGCAACACCTATGCGAGTTCAAAAGTGGCCATTTACATTGCATCCCTGATGGCTTCCCTGCCGCTTAATTACACGATGGCATTATATATTACTCCATTCGAATCCCTAACACATGAGTGGGACCCGGATACGGATTTAATTGAAATGGTGCAAGCTGGTGTACTCATGCTGAACATGGACAATCGGCAGGTTATCATCCAGGAGCCTGTAAATACCCTGACTATTCCGGGGCCTGATCAGTCAAAAGACTACGGCAAGATTCGGGTGGCTGACACCTTCCACACTATCCTCCATGCAGAAGAGGAAGCAGGAAAGGAGTGGATTCGTCAGCAGCCAAACAGCAACAGCCCTGCTCGCCGCGCTGCCTTTTGCCAGATGATGAAGCAAGAGGTATTCAGACCCCTTGCTACGCTGGAAGTAATCGCGAATGATTACGAATTCATTGAAGACCCCGAATATCACGGGGAGGACCCGATTTACACGCCAGCTCGTAATGCGGGCCATTTCATTGCTGGCTTCCGCCATCAAGATGCTCTCGAAAAAATTTATATCTACAACAAATCAAAGTGAGGTGATACAGCATGAAAGAAACGTATTCCGGTACCCATGGGCATTTTTATGACCAGAATGGAAGGGAACTCCCCGAGTGCATTGGCTTTGAGCTCTCTGAGGAATTTGAGAAGGGTGAAAGTAAGAGGGCTGGGAAGCTTCGGAAAAGACATCGTGTGCTGGCATCATCTGTTAGCATGACAGCTACGTTTGAACGTACATCGGATATCCAGCAGCTCATCATGGAAATCTCGGCAAACCCCGAAAAGAAAGTGAATTTCATTGGGGAACTCGACGACAAAATTGCTGGCAAGTATCGCGTCGCAGTGACTGGTTTTTGTCCCGACTCTCTGTCATTAGCAAAATGGAGTCACGGTGAACTTGATGAGGATACAACGCTTGAAGGTACAGTTGACGACTACGAGTTTATTTAAAAATACCAGGGCTATTCCAAGGAGGAATCTCAAATGAGTCAGTTTTTGACGATGGAAGACTTTTTGAGCATGAATACAGAAGAAGTCGTAAAGGACGTATGGGTTTGGAAGAAGAAAGGCGTTAAGCTACCGATCCGTTCGGTCTCCGGTGAAGTGTATTTCAAGGCAAGAAAGGCAGCATTGAAAGTTTCTGTCTCCGGTAAGAAGAGTAAAGCAGAACGGAAAGTGGAGTTTGATGACTTGCGTTTGAAAGCAGAGATCATTATTGCAGGTATCGATACGGACCGTACAGATTTTCGCATTGATTCTCAACAAGTGCTTGCGAAGTTCGGTAAGATTGCTGCTGTTGATATAGTCCCTTGCATTTTCAGCCCGAATGAAATTGATGCGCTTTATGAGGCCATCTCAAAGATCAGCGATTTCACGGATGACGAGGAGGCTGAGGAAGAGGTAAAAAACTCATAAAAGAGAGTCCTGAGTTGGCTCTCTTTTCTTATATCTGGCAAGAAAAAAACAAGCTGCCAACAGAAATTCTTTGCCTATCAGAACGCGAAAAACAGTTCGTCTTGGTTTCCACAGCGATGGAAATGGAGCGTAAAGCAGAGCAGGCAAAGAAACTAGAACGGCAAAAGGGTCGGCGGGGAAAGGGGAGGAGGAGATAACCAATGGCAGCAACAACAACTCTTGCCTTTGAAGACAAGATAAGTCGGCAACTCACTTCTCTCCTGCGTTTGCTCGGCAAAACCCTAGATGCTTTCGATGATGTGGAAGATGCTGCAAGTGATGTCGAGGATGCGATTGAAAACATGGATGACGGCGCGATCAGGGAAATGGAACGTGCCTTGGATGACGCTTACCAGCAAGCAACAAGACTGTCCCGAGAACTTTCTGATGTAGATCAAGAAGCCGGTGCTGTTGATGGTAAAGGGGCTTCAAGGCTGGAAAGAGCCCTCCGTGAAGCTGCAAAAGCTGGTGATGAAGCAGCAGCATCACTTGAACATGTAGATGCCGTAGCAGGACACCTTGAGGAAATTGGCGGACTGGCAACAGCAGGAGGCGCGGTCGTTACAGCAGGATTGTCTACGGCTGCTATGGCAGCGCACGACATGGATCAGGCTCTTGGCATTTTACAGGCGAATGTAGGTGCTACAGACGCTGAAATGTCGAGCTTGTCAGAAAGCGCCAAAGGGGTTTTCGCATCAGGTCTGGTAGAAACGCCATTGGAAGCTGCTGAATCGTATGGAAGGCTTCGCCAACTTTTAGAAGGTACAGACGAACAGATCGGGAAAGTGGCTGAAGGTGCTCTCGCACTTGAAAAGGCTTCTTTCGGTAATCTTGATCAAGCAAGCATTGCAAAAGCGTTGGATATGATGCAGGGGCAATGGGCTACTGACCCAATTAAAGGATTGGACATGATAACGGCAGCTTACCAACGAGTGGGTGACAAGGCAGATGATTTACTCGATACAATCTGGGAATACTCACCACAATTCGCGGAAGCAGGTATCAGTGCTGAAAAAATGATGGGTATGTTCGTTGCAGGAGCCGAAAAAGGGGCGCTCAATTTTGACAAGCTTGGCGATGCTTTTAAAGAGTCGTTCGGTATTCGATTGAACAAAGCGCTGGATGAGAAAGCCTTGGGCGCTCTTGAAGGTATTTTCGGTGAGGATAAACTGTTCAAAATGCTCGATCAGATTAAAGCTGGTGGAAAAGAAGCAGAAAATGCGATCATGACAATCACCGCAGGAATTGCTTCTATCAAGGATCAGAAGCTACAAGATGACGTCTTGGGAAACGTCTTTGGAACTCAGTATGAAGATGTTGGACGGAAGGCTTTAATGTCCATGCTTAATGCTGGTCCACTTGAAGATTTTGCAGGAAAAACAACTGAAATAGTTGGCCAAGTTTCGAATGAATGGCAAGCGATGGCAAACGAAATGAAGCTTGCAATTGATCCGATAGGTGACTCCGTATTAGAAGTGGCAAAACCAATTGTTGGTCTTCTTGCGAAAATTGCAAAGGGAATTGGGGCATTTACAAAAGAGCATCCGTTCATCACGAAGGTGGCAGTTTCATTTTTGATGGTAATGGCTGCCCTAGCTTTATTGGTGGGACCATTAATCTTTTTGGCTGGAATATGGATGCCTGTATCAGCAGGCTTTGCAGCAATGTCAGGTGCGATGGCTGGATTTGGCATAGCGTCGATAAGTGCTTTGTGGCCCATTCTTCTTGTAATAGCTGCGATAATAGCTTTAATAGCAATTGGCTGGTGGCTCTACGAAAATTGGGATATGGTCAGTGCTTATCTAGTAGCAGGCTGGGAATGGGTTAAAAATGCGGGGATAGCAGTTTGGGATGGAATTACAGCATATTTCAAAATGCAATTTGAATTCTGGAAAGGTCTGTTCACAGCATTTATTCAGTTCCTCACAGGTGATTGGTCGGGGGCTTGGGAGACAGTAAAGGAAACTTTTTTCAACGCCTTTACTACGATCGACGGCTGGTTTGATGGGTGGATAAGTGGCTTGTTTGATAGCGGCAAAAAAATCATACTGACAATCGTTGACGGGATCTTATCTGTTAAGGACGAAGTAGCAAATGCTATTGCCAGTGCATTAGAATGGGCTGATCAATTCTTACCACATTCTGATGCTGAGCTGGGTCCTTTTTCTCGGCTTACAGATAGTGGTATGGCTATTCCTGAGACTATGGCAATGGGTGTTGAAGCGTCAAGTGACTCATTAGTTTCAGCTTTGGATGGTACTTTTAGTCAAGTTCCAAGTTATACACCTTCTATAACAAGCGGAAGTCAGGCACAATACACAAGGCCAAATGAGCAGCCAGCTTCTCTATATATTGACTTTCATCCCACTATTCAAGTGACCTTGCAATCAACAATAGAGAATACTGAGGATGAGTTAGAGAACCTATGTGAGCGAATTGCAATTATGCTTGCAGAGAAAGTAAAACACGTTTTATCTGGAACAGGTTCCATAGTCCTTGAATAAAAGGTAAAATATTCCCGTATAGCTTTTCGATGGGGAGGATTCTCACATGAGTTTTTTTGGTGGAAAAAAAGAATCGAATAACGAACCAAGTATTTTGGTAATCTCTTCCGACAAAATTAACAGGGATTACGAACCATTAGGGACAGTTACAGTTACATCACCTAAAGTAACACATGATGTTGATTTCATTGTAAAAATGCTTGGTGATAAAGCTCAGGAACAAGGAGCAGATGCAGTTATCTGCTTCAGATACAATTTAAACGGTGCCTTACATACTGCCTACGGTACCGCAATTAAATTCAAGTAAATAGGAAGGCGCTCTACAAAAATGTAGGGCGTCTTTTTTATTGGAGGTAAGGGAGATGAAATTCAAGCATCTGGAGTTCTGGTTAGCCTGGAACAATAACGTTGAAAAGCTTCGTCTTCCTGTCATTCCGCCAAAAATAGCTGTAAAGATCGGGCATAGCTACATCGATATTGAACTGGTTGCCATTGGGGAAGCGACTATCATCGGGGAGTCAACCTTGGAAGAGTATTCTTTTTCTACGTTTTGGCCTGAGACATATGATCCGGGGTTTTGTGAATACGACGGTTTTCCGTCTCCCGAAGAATTCGTGGAGACTTTGAAACGGTGGAAAAATTCGGGCTACCCCATTCGGTTTACGGTGACAGGTAGTGAAATCAATGCTGCTGTGACCATACGTGATTTTTCTTATGAATGGGACGGGTTTGACATAGATTTCAAGTTGGCACTGAAAGAGTATCGGTTCGTGACCATGGAGAGTACTGAAGTGAGCATTCCTTTCCAAACAACGGGTAAAGGGAAGCGACCGGATACACGAAAAGCGAAGGTGTCAGCCACCAAGAAAAAAGAAGAAAAAAAATCATTGGTTGACAAGTATAATTCACGATGAATCTTGGGCGGAAAGGTGGGAGACTGATGCTGCCAAAATATCATTATGAGGTTCGATTTCAAAAGCCGGGTAAGCAAGCGCTGCTCCTTCCCTTCTCAGAAGCAACATGGTCCGGAAGTCGTCAGGAAGCAAAGCGTTCTCTGGCTGTTAAAACCAACAATGGACGGGATCGCTTTTGGCCTGATGTGAATGTAGAAGAAGGCGATCTGATCGAGTTGATTTCTTTTATGTCTGGCACTCCACGCTCACTTTTCACAGGTATGATTGTTGACTTAGGAAGGACAGCAAAAGGAGATATCAACGCAGTAGCATATGATTTCGGCTTTTATTTACTCAATAACGATGTAGCTGTGGTTTCAACAGGTGAGGCTGCCGATCAGCTTCTAAAGCGCATTTTCGCGCAGCATGGCATTCCCGTTGGGGGCATAGGAGCAATGCCTGCCGTGGAAAAACAAGTCATTCGCGGAAAGAGTGTATGGGATGCAGTTGTAGACGTCCTCAATCAAGTGTTTCGCTCTACTGGTGTTCGGTATTGGTGCTGGATTGACCAAGGGAAGATTTATGTGGGAACACAGCGAGGGCAAACAATTCAGTGGAAAGTACAGCAAGGAAGCAATCTATTAAACGCGGAACGTAAACGATCAATTGCAGAAATGAGAACAGTTGTAAGAGTGGTCGGGAGCGACAGTGAATACATTTCTGTTTTACATGATGAAGTTGAAACTACCAACGCTAAACGGTACGGCCATCTTGTTAAGGTGATAGAAATACAAGATGAAGACCGGGGAAACAAAATTGAAGTGGCTAAGCAAGAATTGCAGAATCTAAGCCGGGTCAAAGAGCAGGCTTCCGTTACTTCCTTGGGGATCGATGACGTCATTGCTGGGACGAAAATTGAAGTCTACGAGGAGATCACGAAACTTCAAGGGGTGTTTACTGTTTTCGGCGACAGCCATACGATACGACCTGGTTACCATGAAATGAAACTCGATTTGCAGATGGAGGTGAATGGAAGGTGAATGGCTTTCAAAAGCTTGCTCACGTACTTTCAGGTGCCAATCAAAAACAAGGAACTGGTGGGACAAATCCACCCCCAAAGGATATACGGATAGAGTTGGCAACTGTCATTAAGCCACCACCCGATTTGAAAATCTTGATAGATGGTATGACAGAACCAATTGGGAAAGAGTTTATTACTGTCTTAGAACACTTGACGAGACATACACGAATTGTCACGATTACCCATCAAGAAAAAGCAGAACGTGATCTGGGTGACATGAAAAAGGAAGATTTTTTAGACACGGATGACTTGGCTGCGCCGTTTACCTCGTTCAAACATAACTATTTGTTACTGCAATTTGAGGACGTGCTGAAGGTAAACGATAAAGTACACGTGTTATCTGTGGACTCTGCCTATTACATCCTTGATAGGGTGAAACGCCCATGAGTATTTTTCCGGTTTTCCCAGTGAAAGAGGCTAGTCCCACACAAGAACTACGGCCCATTAAAAATGTTCTCAGAACGTATAAGTTTGATTTCGAAACAGGGCAGTTTACCGTGCGGCCTGACGGCAAGTCAGTAATGATTGATGGAGAAGAAGCATTGCTCCAAAAAGCTACAAAAGCATTACGTACCGATCGCTATATGTTTTCTATTTATTCCTCAGATTATGGGAATGAATTGAAAGAAGTGATTAGGAGTGATGGAACGAGAGCGTGGAAGCAGGCAGAGGCTAAGCGATTAGTCCGCGAGGCTTTGGAATATTTGCATGGGATAGAACGGTGTGAAAAATTCTCCTTTCTGTGGGAAAGTAACATCTTGAAAATTTTCTTTGAAATCATTACTGAGGAAGGGGTGTTGGAGATGGTGATCGATGTCTGAAATTGATCTTAGCTTTTTGGAAAGCTCAACTTTCGAACGAATTTTATATGACATGCTTCTAACTGTCAAAGAAGATGTAGACAGAAGTGAAGGCTCGATTATATACGATGCTCTTGCTCCGATTGCAAAAGCGCTTTTTAAGCATCAGACGGAACGAGGCAAGATTATCGAACAAGCATTTGCTGTAACTGCAACGAGGAAGTACCTAGAGCTCATGGCAATAGATTATGGGTTAGCTCTGGATAAAAACGAGCCTACGGAGGATTTACGCAACCGAATATTGCGCCATAAACGTAATCCTGAGCGTGGTGGAGCGCTAACTGACTATGAGCGCTGGGCGCTGTCAATACCTGGTGTAAACTACGCAAGGGGACTGAACTTGATAAGAGGGATCGGAACTGCTGACCTAGTTGTTGGCGGCACCATTCCTAACTTATTGGAGACAGTTCGAGAATTAATTGATCGCCGTAAAACACCAGGGCTTGATCTTGTCGTTAGACATGTCAGTAGACAAACTGTACCTATTGAAGTTGTGGTAACGGGAATAGACAAAGAAAAAGCCAGACAAACAATATTGGCATATACCAATTCGATTGGAGTCGGAGGAACGCTATTTTTAGCGCAGATATTTGCTGTATTAGTTGGGGCTGGCGCAACGGATGCCAAAATTATAGTACCAACAACGAGCATTACACTAAGGCCAGATGCTCAAATTGATCCGGTGGTGACTATCGTATGAGCGAAGAGCAAGTCAATGCTCTAATGAGTGAACTACCTAGTTACTATAAAAAAAGTCGGCATATGCGCACGATTATGAGTGCCGCTGCCGACTTTTTGCCAATGGATAGCGACATTTGGAAGGCGTTTTTTCTTCATCTGATGCATAAGGACTCACTAGAACTTTGGAGGCGTGAACTTGACGCTGCCGATGATGAGGACCTGCTTGCAAAGCTAAGAGCAACTAATGGAAGAATGACAGTTGAATCCATTCTTTCACAAGGATATGGCTTACAAGAATCTTATCGCCTCATGCCTGAGGATGGTGTTGAACTCTCTGAGTTTGGAGTAATGGCAGATGGCTGGGAATTTGCCCCGTTAACAGCAGTCATCTTTACAACGCCTGAGACACTTGGTGTAGCACAAGGAATTGTCAAATTAATGGGACCAGCAGGCTTTCGATATTTATTTTCGATTGCGTTATCTCACAAGATCGAATATGAACGAGGATCGGCAAGTCAAAGCATGGATAGATATGGGGCAATCCTTACCACTGACCATGGGGATGATGAGCTGAGCGGTAAGGAAAAAATGACAACCCACTCGCGAACCTATTATTCATTTCAAAACAGCAAACATGACCGTAAGAGTTGGTGGTCACCGAATGTATTTTTTACGAATGACGTAACGTTTGCTGACGAAGTGTTCTATATTCAACAATCAAAGGTTACGAAAACAATATAGGGGGTGTAGGAGTTGCCTTCAAAAACAAGTGATGTAAAAAGCATGAAAACGTATCAGACCTTTAATCTGTTCAAGGACAAGAATATATTTATCGCTGTGGGAAAAACGTCTCCGTGGAATCCTGAAAACCCTGAGAAGGTTCCAGATGTCTCCTATGGTCAGACGATGACAGAGATTGTTGCGTTGAAGCGAGCTGACCAAGTGAGGTTTGTAATGCCAGACGATACAAATGGAACGATTATACAACTTGGTCAGAAGTGGCGCATCATCGAGGAAGTTGAAGCGCGGGCAATGGATTGCCGTTGGCTATATGTACAGGCATGGTTGAGGTATGACGAGTTTCCGATATGTAATTATCGTCAAACAGGAGTATATGCGGGTACGATCTTGGTAGATGGGTTACCAGTAAATAAACAAGTCGTCAAACCGGATGAAGTGAAGGATATGGGTTTCCTGTTAGCTGTGACGAATCAGTCGCCACTGCAACGGGAAGTCACCCATCGCGAAAGCATTGAGTATATCTTGGAGCTGTAAGGAGGGTAACGATGGCAAAGGAAGTATACAACCGATTCGATCCTAGGAATAGGTGGAAGTCTGTTGATTTTGTCGGCGGTCGCCGGGTTCAAACTGCTGAGCTGAACGAACTACAAGCCATGTCACTCTATCGGGATAAGCAAATAGGGGACGTAATCTTCGGATCAGGTCACATCTTAGAGGGCGGGCAGTTATTGATTAATAAGGAGAAAACGCTTGTCATCGTATCAGCAGCACGGGTATATCTAGGGGGAATCATTCACGATGTACCGGAAACAACACTGACGATAAAGGGAACGGGAGAGGAAAGCATTGGGTTGCGGGTCAATCCAGAAACAATCACATATGAAGATGACCCAACCCTGTATGATCCTGCGGTTGGGTTTTTTAATTATGGCATGCCTGGTGCTCAGCGAACCATTTTGAATCCGACTTGGGTAGTAGATGATCCAGAAGCAACTCATATGTATCGTCTGGTGAACGGGGATCTCATCACATCCAAATTACCGCCTGAGCTCGAAGGATTTACCCCGATTCTAGCTCGTAGAAGCTACGACACAAATGGTTCATTCTTGGTCTCAGGAATGGATGGATATATAGAGCCAAGGGATGCAGCGAACGTAACGCTCGTAATCGACGCAGGCAGAGCCTATGTTCTTGGATATCAAATTGATAAGCTGGTTCCCCTGCGACTTGCCATTCCCAAAGCACTGGACACCCGTGTGGTTATTAATGAAACGAAGACGTATCTGTCTAATACATCCTTTTACCCGCTAAATTCAAAGCCTGTGAAAGCTTTACAGACGGTTACAGCAACCGTAGAGAAAACACAGACAATTACTCGGGGAAATGTGGCAGGAACCTCAGACCTTTTACCAATGACACCTGTTGTAGATATTGTCTCGATACAGGCGGGCAACACAAGTTATGTCAAAGGGACAGACTTTCAACTCTCAGGCGATGCCGTAGACTGGTCATTGGCAGGTGCTGAACCTTCAGGTGGGACATCGTATACAGTCACGTATCGCTATACAAAAATTATGGTTATTGGGACAGATGTAACGTTGGATAACAACGGGGTAAAGTGGCTTGGTAGTGATCGGCCTGTACCGAACTCGACTTTCCAGACGACCTATGAGTTTTTTCTCGGGCGGAAAGATGTTTACTACCTTACTTACCAAGGCGAGGTTCATGTCATACATGGTCAATCGGACGTGCATCCTTACCCGCCTTCATCTCCACCGGATGTATTGGAATTGGGTGAATTGTATCTCCCACCGAACAGTGATGCTGTGGTCGTAACCAATCGAAAGCCAAAACGATTGACGATGCTCGAGCTGCGTTCTCTCCTTGATCGTTTAGAACGTGCAGAATACAACCAAGCGTTGGCAGACCTGGATCGGGCGGCGCAAAACTCTGATCCGTCACTAGCGAAAAAGGGTGTTTTTACAGACAACTTTACCAATTTTGAACGCTCCGATGTTACTCATCCTGACTTTGATGCCATGATTAACCCGCGTGAAAAAACGGTACAGTTAGCCGTTGAGAACAGTTTTATAGAAATGCAAGTAAATCAGGCTGCATCTACCGTGCGATTCCATGAGCGGTTAATTACCTTGCCATATACCGAAGAGGTGCTCATTGATCAACCTTTTGCAACAGAAACCATGAATGTGAATCCCTATCAAGTCTTCGGGAATTTGGCCACAATTCGTTTGACCCCTTCTCATGATACATGGGTGGAGACGTCAACTGTTACACAATCCGTTTGGGGATGGTGGGCTGACTGGAGATCGACGGGAACGACTCGGACTGAAACAAAGGTCATTTTAGATGAACAAGTTCCATTTATTCGGCAGCGTGAGGTAACAGTGGTCGGGGAAGGTTTTGAACCGAACAGTGACAATATCAAAGCGACATTTGATGGCATCCCAGTAAACCTTACTCCGATAAACGGATCGGCAGCCGGCACGCTGCCCAACACAGTGAGAGCGAATGCCCAAGGACGATTCAGTTGCACATTTATGATCCCAGCGAATGTACGCACAGGAACCCGCGAAGTCTATTTCTGGAACGAGGTGTAAGGATGGTTACCAAACAAAATGAAGCGAAAGCGTCTTATGTAGGGACTGGTAGGAAGCAGGTGGTCGAGCAGACGTTTTGGCAGATTCCATCTTGGCGACTGACTGATCCACTTGCACAAACTTTTATGCTTACAGAAGAACGGTTTGTTACCGCTGTTGATTTGTATTTGGGAACGAAGGACCCTGTTGCAGATTTAACCGTACAACTTCGCACAGTAGTGAATGGTTATCCTTCTATGACGATCTTATCTTCAGTCGCGATCAATTCTTCTCAGGTGAACGTATCCAATGATAGTAGTAGGGCAACAAAGGTAAGGTTTCCTGAGCCGATCTTACTACAGGCGAATACGGAGTATGCGATCGTGCTTCTGACGCCTTCTAGTCAATATAGAGCGTTTGTAGCGCGAATGAGTGCACAAGACCTCCTGTCTAGGAAAACTGTTTCACGCCAGCCATATGACGTGGGTGTCCTGTTTTCAAGCTCCAACGGTTCGGCATGGACAGCACACCAAGACTCCGATTTAAAGTTTAAGCTTTACGGAGCCAAATTTATGAACGATGCAAAGCTCCAATTTAATCCGGTGTCTGCCAACCAAGTGACTCAACTTGTCCTTTCAGCAAGTCAACTTGTACCTCGAAATTCGGCGCTGTTGTGGCAATACTCCATAGATGAGCGAAATTGGTATGCACTTGATGATCTGGATGTGACATGGTTAACGCAGCCAACGAACAAGATACATGTGCGGGCTTTATTTAAGACATCTGGTTCGTCACCAGTCGTCCAGTCGAGTGTAAGTCTAATCCCGATGGCCTATAAAAAGAATGGCGTATATATGAGTCGAGAAATTTCAGCAACAGCCCCATTTACGAAAGTTACTGTATACGTGGAGTTGAGTACACCAAGTGGTACGTCACAAACTGTTGAATACTCCATTGATGGTGGGAAGACGTGGGCGGCTATGGGATCGGCAACCGAACAAACGCCTATTGATGACGAGTTTACGCGATTGAAGTTTGAACGCACTGTTTCATCCTCCACAAAGCTGAGAATTCGAATAAAGCAGAACACGACTGTAATGACAATAACTCCGAAAGCGCGGGCATTGATGGTGCATACCTCATAAGGATGTGACGTAAATGAAGAATCGTATATCTATCGATCCAAGCGCCCCTGACAGTCTTTTGACAGGGGCTAAAAAAATTAACGAAAACTTTGATCAGATAGATTCAAACTTTGATCAGATCGATTCAAAAATAGAGCAATTAGAAACTGTAGCAAAGTCAGAGATAGCTCATCTGCATTGGAGGGCAGATATTAATGAAAAAAACATTTTGGAAATGGCTCTTGAGTTGGAGACGGTAAAAGGGGCAGTTTTAAATGGATTGACAAGCAATATTTATATTGAATCCTTTATAGATGTAGAAGATGTAACCCTATTGAACGGGGCTACAAAGCATGACAGCAAGAATAAGAAAGTGTATCTGGTATAGAAGGGAGGAATAATCTTGTCAATTATTTCAAAAGCCTACGAAGCCCTGGGAGTTGGGGCGGTAATATCAAACGCTGTTTTGAAAAAGGGTGACGTAGTAGTAACCTTTGCTACATCTGGGAGCAGCGGGGTGGACGCAACCGCTACACTAAGTGCAGGAAGTATGACCCAGAAGTATACCCACGCGTACAACACCGCTGGGGCTTCACCCGATTCGGTTTGTGCCAGAGTATATACCGTAGATAATGACGTAACAGCCAACATTACGGTGAGCGGAAACAGCCAGTCGCAAGTTACAGTAGTATTCAGGAATGCCCAAATTGTGGACTGGGATAGTACAGGCTATGCGTCTGGTTCACCCATCCAGTCTATTCCAACAGGGTATTCTACACCTGGTATGGGCGTTCTGCTGGTAAACCGCTATACTTCACCTTCAAATCCGCCCAATTATACGTGGCTGACGAATGGGTCAGCTTCTGTTGGTTACTTGGACAATATTTCTACTCAGTTGGCTCAGCCTCCAGCGTTATCACATGGCGGGGGGGCCTATTCTGCGATTATGGCCCTTATGCTTGCACCAGTAAATGTAGCCCCACACGTGCCTTCAATGAACCCCACAGGGACTCTTGCTGCTCCAGCAGTACTAGCGACGTTGACTCCTACACTGAACTGGTCATTTTCTGACCCAGACGTTGGGAACAGCCAGAAGGCGCGACAACTGAAAATATACGACGGGGCAACACTTATTTATGACAGTGGTAAAGTAACCACAGGCAGCACGACCTTTACGTATCCATCTAGCGGGGTAACAGCTTTGCAGCCTGACAAAGTATACGGTTGGGAAGTTATCGTATGGGACAACCACGACGCCGCAAGCCCTTATGCTACTCGTCAATACTTTAAAACAACAAAAGCACCAACGGTAACGCCTAAGAGCCCGTTAGGGACAAGTGCCTTACCTTTAATGATAAGCCAAACGCCACGCGTACAATGGACATATTCAGACACTGAAAATCATGTGCAAAACGCCTTTCAGGTAAGGATAAAAAGAGCGTCTGATAACGGTATTGTTCACGACAGCGGACCTATCGTTTCTACGAATGTGTATTACGACGTACCAGATGGTGTACTTGCAGCAGGAGTAGCATACTACTGGGAGGTACAAGTAAGCGATTCGACTGGCATGGTTAGTGGATTTTCGAAAGGGCAGTTTTTCGTTATCAACGTACCTCCAGGTAAGCCGATACCCGATCATATTCCAGATATGCTGCGGGTAGGGAAGCGGCCCGTTTTCGAAGCAACAATAAATGACGACGTAGAAAACAACGCCCAGGCGTTCGTGTTGCAGTTGTCGTCCGAAGCCGAAATTTATACATTCACCAGCAACGTAGACGCTACAGGCTGGGAGGTATTCGACGGTACAGCTTGGGAGTGGCAAGGTATTACGACAGGCAAGGTACGGCCTGCACAATTGGTGAAAGATGGGGGATTTGAAAGCCCTGCGGGTACCTATTGGAAGCCAATGCACAGCAATCTTGTTGATGGGGAGTTCGCGGGAACAGACACAGAGGTAAAACGCAAAGGGAACAGCGCTCTAAAATTGGTAAGCAAAACGTCCAAAGCAATAGGTTTTTACCAAGACCTGAAGGGTTGGAAACCCGGTGATGTAATTGTTGTAGAAGGCTATATGAAAATAACGCAACACAACAAGGGAAAATTGCAGATAGATATTATTACCGATACGGGATTAGATACGAGCTCTATGTGGTACGACGCTACAATAAGTGGTTGGCTAAAGTTTACTGAAACCATAACAATTCCAGCGAAAACTACTCTCGTACAAATTCGTGCGTTTACTGACGAAACGGCAGACCTTACGGGGTATATAGACGACATATCAGTAAAAATACAAGGCTTGAAAGAATATACGAAGGTACGCTACACGCCACAAGTTGACCTGGAAGAAGGGAAGACGTACTACTGGCGTATGGCAGCCATTGACGGTACTACGGGTGCGTACTCCGAATGGACAGACCAGCAGACGCTTACGAACCTGTTAGGCGTAGCTGGTAAGATGGAGGACGCCAGCCTATGGGGCGACTATCAAACAACGCACGCCCTGGACGCAGGGAATAAGGTAGAGGGCAGCTACGGTATGAAAGTAACCATAGTAGCAGGTAATACCTTTGGTTCTGCCTTCAAAACAGGGATGAACTGGAAAAAAGGTAAGTATTATCTGCTGCTGGGCTTTATAAAGAATGGTAACAGCAGCGGTGGTGCCCGTTTGAACATTCCAGGTATGGTTAATTCCGACTTTATTACAGACACTACTAAATTTAATTTTATCTGGGTGAAAGTGCAGGCAATGACTGATGGCAATAGTAACGTAGACCTAAACGTAAACGGTGAAGCTGGGCAATACGCCTTCTTTGACCAGGTACGCTGCTACGAAATCACAAAGGCAGAATACGACCTCATTGGCACAGACCCCCGTTATAGCGGGGATATGCTGGCAGTCATGTACCCGTATGTCGATAATACCCAGACCATCCAACGTAAAACACGGATACGCTGCGGAACAACACTGGCACTACAAACAAAGCCAATCAAAACGACAGCACCTGTAGACCGAAGCGTATTTTCAAAATTTGCGACGCTACCTATTCACGTACCAGCAGTGAAACGGGTAGAAAACAACGATCCAAGAATCACGTACAGCAGCGGCGGGCTTGCCTGGAACAACATTAACTATGTAGACGCTGGAAGCAGCCAGGGCACAATTGCATACGTAGCAGGGGTAGCCGGGGCCTGGGCCGAGCTGTCATTTATCGGTACAGGCATTCGTTTCGGAAGTTGGTTAAGCCCTTGGTACGGGCTGGTAGATATTTATATAGACGATGTACTGGTTAAAACCGTAAGTCAGTATGTACCTGCGGGGTACGTAGGCGATACCAAGCAGCAAATCGTTTATGAAAACACGAAATTACCCTATGGGCCGCACAAAATTAAAATCGTCAACCGAAACGAAAAAGTAGACCCCGCAGCACTAGGGATGAGCTGCGCCCTGGACTTCTTCGAAATCTTGGACACAAAGGCTCCAGCCGTCTTAACTGTCCAATCTTCAAATAATGCAAATGACGCAAAACCGACCTGGGAGGATGTAACGGACGTCTTTTTATCTGGAGACTATTTCAGATACAAGAACCTGATTAAAACCGCACCTGACTGGGGCTTGGCGCTAAAAATTACGGTAGATGCAAAAGAACGGCTAGGTCCGATAGAAATTGACGGTTTCGGGATCAGTTACGAATAGGAAGGTGCGAAGCCATGGGCAGACACTTAAAACAAACCGATTTGGCTCAACTCCGTGCAAGTGAGCAAACAAAGGTAAATCCAGAGCTACAATCGGCTTATGAAGCGATAGCTGCATTACATGAGACTGTCGAGGTATTGCAAAAAGAAGTTCAAACATTAAAAGGGGGTGATAAATGATGGTGGTAAAATATATGATTCCGGTTTATGCCTACTTAGTAAAATGCGGCTGGTCACTAGAACCGAATGGGATGGAAGCAGAAAAAGTAATTCCGGAACCCTACCGCTTACCTGTTGCTGAACACTTAGCTACAACACAAACAACTTAACGCCTTCTCTCAAAAGAGCGAAGGTGTTTTTTTATGGGGAGCTGCTCCTTCTCCTTTGAGACTTTCCCGGAACCCAGAGCGTCTTATCTTTTAAGAATGAATCAGGGGAGGACATTACATGAATGGTGATATTGGATTCACATGGGACTGGGGAAGTTTTCTTTGGTTAATCATTTTCGTATGGCTGCCAGTGAGTGTAGTCACTTATCTTCTCATACGAACATGGTTCAAGAAAAAAATGAGCGAACTAGAGAAACGAATCGAGAAACTTGAACAAGAAGGTTCAACAAAATAAGGATTTCATAGGGGAGCTGCTAACGCGGCTCCTTTAATTTTTGCCCCGTGGGGGTGAGGAGAAGATGAGCTGATGAAATTTCTTCAAAGCCTAGAAAACGTAGCAACCCCAGCAAACGCTTGGGCGACAACAGCGGGTGCAATCGTATCGCCCGTTTTTCATTATCTATATGGAACGAACCGCCAAGACATCCTGATTGTGCTCTTTTTCATGATTGTCTTGGATTGGATCACAGGCATTTCCGCAGCAAAAAAAGATCAATCCTACTCATCTGATTATGGGTTGTCCAGAATCCCACGCACAATGTTCCTCTTTGCTCTACCAGCCTTAGCAAATCTCTTAGATCGCGTCATGGGCACGCCAGGTTTTTTGTTTTATGGAGTAACGTTCGGTCTCATTTACCACACGTGGACAAGCCTGACAGCAAATGCACATCGAGCTGGCTGGCCAATGCCAAGGTCGGTTGAAAAATTGGTAGGATCGGAAATCAAAGCGAAAGCAGAGCGAGCTGCAAGAAAGGAGCAGAAATAAAAATGAATATGACTATTAAAGGCGCGCGCGTCGTCGACGTTCGCGCCTCTTTACCACGCCACAAAACACTAAAGTATGGACGGCGTAAGCTGACTGATATCCGATCAGCAGCTATGCATCATTCAGCTACAAAAAGTGGGTCGCCAGAGGCGTTCGCACGCTATCATGTTGGAACTAACGGATGGCCGGGAATTGCCTATCATTTTGTGATTCAAAAAGATGGGGTGATTTACTGGTGTAACGATCCAGAAACAATTTCCTACCACGTAGGCAATAGCAACCGTCATGCACTTGGCATTTGTCTCGTAGGTGATTTCCGGACACAGCAACCAACCGCAGCACAACTTGATGCAGCGAATCGCCTGATCCAGCACTTGCAGGTACAGATTCCTACCATGAAACAGGTGTTTGGTCACCAGGAGTACCCCGGCTACGCGTGGAAAAACTGTCCTGCATTCCCGATGGGCACATTCCGAACAAATTACTCACAATTCTTGCAAAAAGCTGTGGGTAAAGTGGATAAGATCAAGCAAGTCCAGGTTGCAATCAGCCTGAATGGATCGTTGTTATCAGTGACTGGTTTCCTACAGGATGGTGTATCCATGCTACCTGTCAGAGCGGTAGCCAATGCTGCTGGTGGAAAAGTGGATTGGATCGCGGCTACCCAAGATGTGCGTGTTAACGGCAAAGACCTAAACGAAAAGCTCATTTCGGGATCGGCATACGCTCCAGCTCGTGAGCTAGCTACTGCACTTGGCTTACAAGTGGAATGGAATGGTCAGAATAAAATAGTAAAGCTGACAGGGGGCGCATAATCGTGAAAGATTTTTTTTAAAAGCATTTGTTGCTTATCTTAACGGGCACGCTAGCTATCGCTGGCGCGTCTCTTGGTATTGATGAGGAGGCGCAAATGTAGATTCTATATGCAATAGAAATGCTCTTTTAAACTATAGTGGCCTCTGCCCAAATCTACCCGGGTACTTTTGTTTTTGAAATAAAATGGTAAAATCGTGAATAAAGTCATAGAACAAGGTGATGTAATGAATCAAATAAGGTGTGGTCGAAATCTAACATCTATTGAGGATATTCACGATTGGCTTAATAAATGCAGTAGTTTATCTGATAATAATGACCCTGGGGATACTGTGAACATAGATTTAAGTAAGTTAGGCCGTATTTCACCTGCTGGGTGTATCGCACTCCTTACTAGTCTCAAATCGTTAGACCGATACTTTTTTCTAAATGTCACCATCCCTGAACGTGATGGCGTCATAGGATATATGGAAAGAATGGACTTTTTTAAACATTGTCCTGATGATGTGAAAATTGATTTTGAGCTGCAATTAGATATGGAGACTATTTACAATAGGCAACGACATAATACGAAAAATAAACTGTTAGAAATTCACAAAGCTACCAAATATTCGGAAGTAGGGGAATTGTGTAGGTCGATAAAAAGAATAATAGGTAACTCGCTCGTACATGGAAGAGTTTCCGACTTGACAAGCATAGCATCTGAATTAGCAAACAATGCGATAGAACATGGTAAATCTTATTGTTTGTCATGTATTCAATACTATCCATCAAAGAGAACTGTAGAAATTGCTATAGGTGATGAAGGTATCGGTATTTTTAATAGCATTTCAAAAGTTGTTATCGGGGGTAAACATCATGTTATCAAGAGAGCAATACTTACTCGGGATTCCAGACACAAAGACCAAGAAAGAGGTAAGGGGTTACTTGACGTCAAAGCTAGGGCGTTTGACTGGTCAGAGGAGGCTGAAATATATTTACGTACCCATGATAGTGCCTATCGTCTTCATCAGACTCAACTACAACTACTAAGTGAAGGTTCTTATTTCAGAGGAACTTTTTACTATTTAGTAATCTATTTGTAGAAAAAACTTGACAAGCATTTCTTGCTATAATATTCTACCAATAGGTTTCAAAAATCATTTTGAAATCAAAGGGAGGCGAAAGTCATGGACCTGCTGGCGCTATTGGGAAGTACGGTGGTATCAGACTGGCTTCATAGGCCAACCTTAAGACCAATGAGAGACAAGCTTATGAAGGAAATAATTGAAGCACCAAAAGGAACTATTTTCAAACTTGAAATGACCCCAATCGAGCTCCTTAATAGTTCAGGTGTCGATGAAATACTTGTAAAAACGATGCTTTGGTTACGAGAAAATAAAGATCAGGAAAAATTCTTGTACTTACAAAATCTAAGCAGTGAAGAAGAGTACGATCATGCTTATAACATCGGTAAAGGATTATCAGAAACGGATGTTTCTATTTTAGTGCGAGAAGAAAATGGATACCAGTTACTCGGTAGTTTAGGTACCAAGCTCGTAGAAGTTCTTGACATCGTATATAAACACAAGAGCGTAACTGCCCGTGAAGTAGCAGAGCAACTAGACAAAAAGTTAAACCTTGCAAGCACTCAACTATCTGATCTTTATAGCATGCGTTTAATAGAGCGTGTAGAAGAACTGATGCCTGAGGGCGGGAGGCAGTTTGTTTACAAAAGTTTATTCTAAAGGGGGGAGCCTCCCCCTTTAGAAAACGAAAGACTTCAATTTTAAAATTGAAAGCAAAAAGGGGGATTTTATATGTGGATGTGCAAAAAAATATGCCATCGCTCTTGTAGAGAGCCGACGGCAGTGTAGAAATACCTCACTGTCACCAGTGAAGCCGCACTACAATTAACGTACAAAAATAATCGCAACGTAATTGTAGCATACGCTGGTGCTCTCTTCAAGGACAAACCTAGAGGAGAGATTTAGAATGACACATAATGGAAAAGCTTTAAAATGGTCTGAGTATCACCAATCATACGGAATTTTCCGAGCATGGCGCAAGCACCCAAAGTCCCAACAAATTTTATGGGCTAGAGCTTATGGGAAAAAAGCATGGTTTATTCCAATTGAAGAACTAGAAAAAGAAGAAGAGTCCGCATAATAAATGTGGAGACCCGTGCGGCTCGGGTTTCCAATAAATAATCTTGGATGGTGATAACATGAGTTTTCTAGAAACATTCCAGCATCGTGTTGGAATGACAGCATTTGTACTGGTTTCAATTTTTGTAGGTGCATTTACTCAGTTTTACTATCAAGTCGTCAAAGTTCCTACATTGACATCTTTCGTTAACACGATAATTGAAAACAAAAACAATGATGAATTACTACTTACATGGGGACTAAATTTGTTTTCAGGTGCACTTCTTGCGTTAGCAGGTTTTTTGTGGGCAAAAGAGGCAATAACCGGGGATTTCTACTACGATAGCTCAGAAGTAGCTGCTCGGATTACATGCGGTGCAGTAGCAATACTGTGTTTTGTATATGCTACTGTGTTTGTAGGATATGTATTTACCGCTTTGCTTGGGATTGTTATTGCTTGTGTGATAGTGTGGATCTTGATTAATAGCAAAAAATAGACATACTTGAGCAACTAGTATGTCCTTCTTCGGAGCATTGCCTTACCCCTGTCAAGTGGACAATTGTAAGAAATGTAAGATAAGGTAAGCCAAGTAAACATTACACTTAATTACAGAAGTTTACATTGCAGGATTATTAAGCAAACAAACTGGATAGTTTAGTAAAATGGATAGAGTGGTTAGGGACGTGCCAGTGAGAACTGGTGCGTCTATTTTTTTAATAAAGAAACGAACGTATGATCTGGTTTGGGAGTGATGTTGTAGTTGTGATTCTCAACTAATTAGAAAGTAGGTGAGCGTTTGACGAAAGAGGAATGTAGAAAAATACTACGACGCATTGCTTGGAACCTGAACTATCGAGAGAGAAAGCGGCTCCGAAATGAGTGCCCTATCTTGGACGACTTTGGTCAACAACAAAGAACGAAAGATAACGACAATAGTCTTTTTGTTGAGGAACTGTTACAGCAACTATCTAGTGAAAAGGAAAGATACGTAATTCGAAAGGTTGTATTGGAAGGGTTCACAGCAAGAGAAGTCGGAGGAAAACTAAACATGGGAGAAAGAGGCGTGAATCAATGCAAAAGTCGAAGCCTAAAGAAGCTGCACAATTATCTAATCACGCATTCACTTTAATGGTTGATCAGGCAAAAAATGGGGACAACGAGGCGCTACTGATGGTCTTGGAAGAAATGGAACCTGAAATTAACAACTTGGCAAGCTTTCTTAAACTTCCAAAGGAAGAGGGGATTCAAGAGATTACGACGCGGTTTATTGAGAAAATTAGAGGGTGAAGAGCATTAAATATTTTTTTGAGGAAAACTGTTCCGTTTTACCGCTGTTTTTTTCCTAGATAGGTGAAAGCGACAATGACCGGTCAAACACTGTTGCTTATCCATTAAACTAAGAGGAGAATGTATAATGGCACGAAAAACTCACTATGTACCAGGAACAAACATCACCTTCACGATGAAGCCAGGAAGCGTTCATATTGACAATGACTCTTATCTTCGAACTGTACTAGAAAATGAGGTTATGACAGGGAAAGAGATCGCAAGAGAAATTAAAGATATTTACTATGATGTGTATGGTGTAAATCTTGATATTTCTACGAAATCTCTCGGCATTGAAATTTTAGGTCACGTATATCCAGGTGAAATGGCCAAACTTGTTAAGGCAGAGTTCGATCCTCCTAAGTGGGTCACTAGAGAACTCGATAAAATTGTTAGTCGAACAAAAGTAATTGATTGTGGAGAGAATAATGAAGGAAGCGAAGATACCAACCGTAGACTTTGGGATTTTTTAGCTAAACTTTTTGATACCTTGGATTCTATGGTGACGGTCCCATTTCCGGGATTGTAAACAAACACAAAGAACGTTCACTTCTATTGGGAAGTGAACGTTCTTTGTGTTAGGAAAGTATTTTAGATGATATTGCTGTACGTTTAGCATCAAAAAATAAAACCAAAAAAATTGATGCAATACAAATAAATCCGGTGATAGCAATAATGGTATCGTATTCGTGATAGTTGTAGATTAATGATTGAGTCATAGAAAAGCCCCAAAGAAGTGTAGGAAAGAAAAGCAAATAATATAACTTGTTTCCAGGAATTATTTTAACGTAAAAGATAGTAATGGCTGTAGAGACGAGAATGGTAAGAACTACACTTTTCATCTCATCATAAGTAATGTTTATAGGCATATCACTGGAAAGAAGCATCATTTTGCACCAAAGTAAAAAGAACCATATAGCTATGACCCCATTAGCACAGAATATCAAAAATTTTTTCATCATTTTCCCTCCTGATAAAGACGTGTTGTAACCGTGAATTTTTTCAATTAGGTATCCACTTATTTGTTATGACGCAAAAAAACGGAAAAAGTTTCAAGTTAATGGTAATGTAATCCATTTTACGACGGATTGACCTGCTTTATTCAAAAAATCATAAGGAATTTTTTAGATGCCCCGTCTAGGCGGGCAGCGGGAAAGCCAATTTAACTGGACAAAGAGTGGTATGCTTCGTTCACTGTGTTTATTGATTTTATTATTGCTTAGTAAAGAACCCGTCTCCTTAAAAACAGGGACGGGTTCTTTAATGTGAATATGCTTACTCGCATCCTACCAATACATGAATCAACCACTTTATTTGACCGTAACGTACATAGGTTTACTTTGTATCGACCGATTTCATGTCGATCATCTCCAAAATTTCATCGTAAGTCATTTTTTTGATTACATTATAGTCAAGTGCTCTAAGTATAAAGTCACGACGTAATCTTTCTTGTTCATTTTGGGGTTCAGGAAGATTTTCTCCTGTAGCTATCGTGTTAAAACGAGGATTAAAAGTTTCCATGTAGTCGTCTGCGTTAAGTTCAACCCGTACTTCTTTGGTCGTACCGTCTTTTAGTGTTAGAAGGTAACTTGCTTTCACGAGATAACCGTCATTATTGGGGTTTCTCTCAGCCATAATATTTTTAATACTAACTTCTTTTGCGGGAAGTGTGCCTTGTTTCTGCATATCCAAGTATGTTGCGAGCTCTTTGTGGGTTGTAGATAATTCGCTCCTTACTCGTTCTTTTTCGTCTGGACGCAAATTCCAAGTGAGATAAAAATATGTATTCCATAGATCCTCTTCATTCTTTTGTGTAAATAAATGATGCCATTCGATTGCTAGTATTTCTGTCATTCGACTTAAGGTAGAGTCGTGGTTTTCTAACCGATCAAGAATTTCCAGCTTTTTAGTATAGTCTGCTGGCGAAGTGTGAGGACTTTCCTGTTTTGATACTGCATTGCTAGTAGTCGAACAGCCAACTATCGAAACGGCAGAAAGCAAAAGGAATAAATTTAACTTTTTGTACACTCAAATTACCACCTTTTTACATATTTATTATCTAAATTAATTGAAAATTTGACAAATAAACATTATAATCATATTGGCAATAATATACCACAAAATAGAAGGGATGGAAATATGAGAAAAGTAAGGATGAGTATTCTTGGTTTTGCTCTCGCAGTATCAGTTGTAGTTAGTTCTGGGAATGGAACAGCTTACGCAGAAGGGATAAATCCATACGACGATTTTAACTGGCGTTGGGTTACTACTGATAGTGAATTAAGTAGGGGATATTCTAAGAGTCATAAAGGAATGGATATTGCAGTAAATAAAGAGCCAGTATACAGTCCACAAAGAGGAACCGTATTAAGTGCAGGTTATTGGACAAGTGCAGGCAATTATGTGGCAATTGAAACAAGAGACAAGGACCCTGACACGAATACTAAACTAGTAATTAGGTTTCTTCATTTAAAATCCAAATCTGTATCGACAGGTGATTCTGTGAGCAAAGGAGAAGAAATTGCGGTATCAGGAAATACTGGTACAGATAGTACTGGTCCTCATTTGCATATCGATATAAATAATGAAGGGGAGTATGATGGGAAGTACATTGATTATTCAAATTCAATTGATCCTAAATACTTCTGGCCTCACTATTTTGATGGCCCTACTTTTGCGCCACATGAAGAGCATCAAACCGAAGCGCATCAAACGGAAGATGAATTATTACGTAAATTTGATAGTGAAGAATACTTTTTTGAAGACACCCTTATAAATTATGTAGGGGAAGAAGAATTTATGAAGTGGATTAATTCACAACCGTTGGAAGATCAAACAGTACCAAATTTTAAAAAGGCATTTAATATCTCCGATGAAAAAGAAAAGAAATTAAAGCAACAAGCTAGGGAATAGCCGCAGAAATTCGATAACCCAATGTCAAATGACAACCCGTCCCTGTTTTGCGGAGACGGGTTTGCTTATGATTATGAAAAAACCCTCTTCCAACTAATGGAGAGGGTGACTCTAAATGAACGAATCATCAGCAACGAAAGTCGGAATTTCCAAGTATTTACATGTAATTGCTCATTTGGTAAAATATAGGGAGTTCGATGTCTCTTTTGTTATTGCTAAGGAGGAGTAGGTTTAATATGAGGCAAGGCAAGACAGTTCAACGATCGTTACGTTCAGAAGTTGAGCATCACCTAAAAGAGCGTGGTTACACACTGACTAAACTTGGCGAGATAACAGGTATTAATCAGGGAGTACTGAGCGATATTTTAAATCGAACTCCTTCTCGGGCTATGACGATTGGTCATCTGGATGCACTTGCTGTAGCTTTTAATCAAGCCCCTGGATGGCTATATGAGATGTATGTAACGGAATGTATCGTCGAGGGAAGAGTGTCTCGTTCGCGAGTTGTTCCCTATCTGGTTCGATGTGCAGAAATAGGCAGGCAGGATTGTATCGAGTTAATTGTCCCTAAACTTTTGGATAATCAGAAAAACCTGTCCATTCTGTTTTCTGTGGCTGAGAAGCTTTTTACAAATGGGAAACGACAGGAGTCAATCCCGTTTTATCAACTTGTGGTTGAATCGGAAAAAGACAGCCATTGTGATCGTTTTGTAATGTCTCAGTATCGGCTTTTCCGTGCAATCCAGGGGGAAGCTGATTCAGAGAAAAAATGGAAGGCTGTCATCCGTTTTCACCCTTATCGAAATAGGTTGCCTGAAAATTATCAATTAGATGCGTTACTACAGTTAGCAAATGTGTGCTTTACGCTCCATAACTGGAAGGAGGTAGAGCGCTATGCAGATGAACTAAGAGAGTTAGCAACCTTGATCTATAATGAGGAAGTACAAAGATGGGAAATTGATGGAGTGGGGGGAATACTTGAAACAGAGCGCCATCTTGTCGTGTATTATGGACAGGGCTTCTTACTAAAGGGACTCGCATTACAATTACAAGAGCGGTATGAAGAAGCCATTTCTTATGTACAAGCATATGCTGAGCTGGGGTGGTTTGAATTCCGTGATGGTCTGGCTGAAATGGAAATTGAAAAGTTTCGTCGATGGGCGAAAGCGAATAACTACACGTTGAATTTATTAATGGGGCGTACAGAGTTACTTTCTGATTATGTTAATCATCTTGCCAATAACCCATCAGAAATTTTAGCGGGTATGTTTACCATTATGGAGACGGCCAATCGATTCGGACTATCTGTAGATAACATTGTAGAGAGTTTTTCTAAGGAGATTGCTTGCTTTCAAAACTATAAAGATCCTTTTAGTCTTACCCGCCATCTTCATTTTCGGTATCATTTGGCGATATATCAGCTTGATAAGGGGCGAGTTGCAGAAGGTATTACCGAGACACTACGCTGCCTTGCGTTAGCGAGTAGAATGATGGAGCAGGAAAAGTTCCAAAGCTGTGTCGCTATGTTCTGGAAATATAGACATAGTGCTTCTGACCAGCAGATAGATGAATTCCAAAACATTTTGGAAGGGAGAAATATGTAATGCGGAGTATGATACTGCTACTTACTGTTTTGTTCGGACTTTCTCACGGAATCGTTGTACCAGATCATCAGGAGGTGCTTAGTAGTCATCACGTTGTAACCACGTATACCCACGGTGCAGGAGGTTAAGCAGTAGTAGTAAAACACCCGAAAGGGTGTTTTTTTTTATCATTCAAAATTTTTCAGAGGCCGTTTTGCTGAATGTTGGTTTATAGTAATAAATGTACATAATTAATGTACAAAAATGTAAAAAAAGGAGGTAAAAACCATAGGAGCTAGTGCACATGAAAAGGGCGTTCCACCCCTTTGCCAGGTTGAAGGAACGCCCACAGAAGGAGCAGTTACAGCTCCTATAAGTAAATGTACCACGCTACCTTTAGATCGGGAAGGAGGAATTAATCAGGATATAGAACAACTGAAAACCATTGTGGAAAAATTGCGGGAACAACTGGCGGAACTGTTTTTAGAGAAGAATGATTTGTTGCATGAAGACGTCGTGGAATTAAGCCAACGATTGGATCAATACATTCTAGTCATTCAATCAAAAATGATGAAGAAAGAATGTGAGAAAGTGTAGTAAGGGGAAAATCTAGTGTTATCCCCTTAGAACAAGTAGATTCATAGAAGAAAAACATGTAAAAGAACGCACCAAACTAAATGTTAGGAGGATAATTAAGTGAAGAAATACTTACTAACTTTACTCGCTTTCGCTGTGTTCTTAATAAGTCCATCTGGTTCGTATGCGGAAAATTCTAAGGACAGCATCGAAGAAAGAATAGAAAGAGGTGAACTAAAAAAGCTTCCTTCAACGGAAATTGAACTTACTACTGATTCTGGTACAGGTGAACTTTTAAACGCAGAGGAACTTTCTTCAATTCATCTAGCGGCAATAGAAGAACTTGAAGCTGAAACTGGAGAAAAACTAGACAAGAATTTCGAAATATCAGAGCATGAAGTTCAGGAATTACATCTGGAAGAAAATACAGGTGAGGAAGTCTCCCTTCGTTCAAAAACAGGAGGTTCAGGTGTTAAACTTGTAGCTGGTCTGATAATAGATGAACGAAACAAAGAAATCGTTTCATATATAGAAATTGAGAATATCAATGTTGCCAGGGTGGCCATGATTACCGGGAAAGTAACATTGGAGTCTTCAACTAATCGGAAACGATCATACCGTGATGAAGATGTTTTTCACTACACCTTTACAGCTCCCGAAATAAAAAAAAGAGCAATGAAAGTAAGTGATCCAGTCAGCATTGTAGATACAAATTTTTGGCGGACTGTAAGCACGTCATTAGCAACATGGCCCAATGGGAAAACCGATGCAGACCATAAGGTAGGAAAAGAATTTTTGCTTAACAAAAAGGGTATCGAATATCCTAAGTATAGAGACGCTCATAGTAGAATAAAAATGTTTGAGCCTGATGAAGCAGACCTCGCTTGGCTTCCTAAATCCCAGCGAGAACAAAGAGATCCAGGGGTTAGGAAGGAATATATTAAATGGTATGAGAATAAGTATGGTGTACCAAATTTTAATTGGAGCGATGTAGATATCCACCATATTATTCCATTGGCTTATGGTGGGTACAATGACTTCGACAACTTGATTCCATTACCAGAGGATTTTCATAGGCAGGAAGTTACCCCTTGGTGGGCATCTTATGGTAAGTACGTACCAGATGGAGATGACTACTAAAGCTGGAAAGGAGATCTGCTTTTGAAAGGAAATATTTGCTTAATGGCACTAGAGGGATTGAAAAGTCGGCTTGATAAAGACAACACACTGTTGGTGCAAAATCCAGGAGGGGATGTGTTTCAAGCAGTTTTTTCATTTAATACTCCCGCAACTGATTCTGAGATAGAAAAATTTTCAAGAGTTACAGGATGGAGCATACCAGTAGATTTCCAAAAATTCATACAAATACACAATGGAGCTAGGCTCTTCCGGGACATAAAATATGGAGGTGGATATGAGCTATTAAGCTTAGAGAAAATTATACACAATCATCTTGATTATATGCCTAAACATTGGTATCCAATCTCTGTGAGCAATGGTGACTATATCTTTATTGATTCAAATCGTGTAAAAGAAGGAAAAGCGCATTATTTAGTTCGCTTTGATCATGATGATGACGTCATTCCGGAAAATGGATCAACTATGAAGATGAATTTTGAAACTTGGTTGGAAAGATTAATCATTGCTCAAGGAACAGAGTTTTGGACTTGGTAAGTGGAAATAAAGAAGGGGCTGTTTCAAAAGTCGATTTTTTCGACTGAGAGACACCCCCTTTTTAATATCGAAACCCTTAATACATCAACGTTTCTAAGGCACTTCTCTAGTTTTCTAGTTGTTTCGTCATCTGTGACAGCTACGCTGGTTTTGTTAACGTGGGAATTTCGCGTTTTGCTGACGGCACCATAGTTAATTACATGATCGCTAAGGTCTTACCGTACAAGTTTCGCATTTGGCTGGCGGTACCACATTATAGGATAGTGAAATTTTCCGATAGCAGAAATATGCTGATCTTCACCGCCTAGTAGTCAACCCGTTCCTAATTTAAGAAACGGTTATTTACTTTCATTGTTTTCAAGTTAGTGGCTGATTGGACGTATTGAAAGAATGTGATAGACTATTTCAAGTTAGATAACAAAAATGAACGAGGTGTATATATATGGGCTTTGCTACAGGGATTGTAGGTCTTCCTAACGTAGGAAAATCGACATTGTTTAATGCCATTACACAAGCGGGCGCTGAATCGGCTAACTACCCGTTCTGTACGATTGACCCGAACGTAGGGATCGTAGAGGTGCCAGACGAGCGTCTGGAAAAGCTGACACAGATCGTTGTACCGAACAAGGTAGTTCCAACTGCGTTTGAATTCGTTGACATTGCTGGTTTGGTAAAAGGCGCGAGCAGAGGCGAAGGACTTGGCAACCAGTTCCTTGGACACATCCGTGAAGTAGACGCGATTGCCCATGTTGTGCGTTGCTTTGAAGATGAGAACATCACTCACGTAGCAGGTCGTGTCGATCCTTTGAGCGATATCGAAACAATCAACCTGGAGCTGATTTTTGCTGACCTGGACTCTGTTGATCGTCGTATTGACCGCATTGCACGCAAAGTGAAATCCGGCGACAAGGAATCCAAGCAAGAGCTGGACGTACTGGAGAAATTGAAAGCAGCATTTGAAGAGGGTCAATCTGCTCGCAGTGTTGAACTCGATGATGAAGAGCGCAAATGGATTCGCGATTTGCATCTGCTGACAATCAAGCCAATGCTGTACGTGTGCAACGTAGCGGAAGACGGCATTAACGATGCAGACAACAACCCGCATGTGCAGACAGTTCGTCAGCATGCAGCGAATGAAGGCGCAGAAGTGGTTGTCATCAGCGCGAAAGTAGAAGCAGAAATCGCTGAGCTCGAGGGCGAGGACAAAGAAATGTTCTTGGAAGAGCTGGGACTTTCTGAGTCTGGTCTCGACCGTTTGATTCGTGCTGCTTACAAGCTGCTGGGGTTGGTAACATACTTCACAGCTGGTGTACAAGAAGTGCGCGCTTGGACCATCCGTCAGGGGACAAAGGCTCCAGGAGCGGCAGGCGTAATTCATACCGATTTCGAGCGCGGCTTCATTCGTGCGGAAGTGATTGCTTATGATGATCTGGTAGATGCTGGTTCTGTAGCAGCAGCCAGAGATCGCGGGAAGTACCGTCTTGAAGGGAAAGAGTACGTAGTGGCAGATGGAGATGTTATGCATTTCCGCTTCAACGTTTAGAACGAAATTCTTGATTCGGTATAGGCGTTTTGCTATAATACGATAATGCGAGTATTTATGGAGTGCATGTATTGTGCGTTTCGTTTTTAGCACTCGCTCCTTGCCCGTTTAGGGCCGCAAAGTCCATAAGGAGGTGAAAAGGTATGCGTCAATACGAAGTGATGTATGTATTGCGTCCAGACCTTGAAGAAGAGAAAGTAAAATCCAATGTAGCTCGTTACAGCGAAGTTGTAACTAACTATGGTGGAGAAATCTCCAAGCTTCAAGAAATGGGTAAACGTCGTCTTGCGTACGAAATCAACAAGTTCCGTGAAGGTTACTACGTTTTGATGAACTTCAAAGCGAACTCCGATGCTGTTGCGGAAGCTGAGCGTCTGATGAAAATCAATGACGACGTAATCCGCTTTATGTTTGTTCGTGATGAGAAGTAATCATTGTCGCGTTCAGAGGGGGAACCAAGATGAATAAAGTCATTCTCATCGGCAACCTGACGAAAGATCCAGAACTTCGCTACACGCCAAATGGCGTTGCCGTTGCTACTTTTACTGTGGCCGTGAATCGTCCCCGCACCAATCAAGCGGGTGAGAGAGAAACGGATTTCATTAATATTGTCGCTTGGCAAAAACTTGCCGATCTGTGCGCAAGCTACTTGCGTAAAGGTAGACAAGCAGCTATTGAAGGACGTATGCAAACACGCTCCTACGATAATAAAGAAGGTAAAAGAGTATATGTGACGGAAGTTGTTGCGGAGAACGTTCAATTTTTGGGCGGTCGAGGCAATGAAGCTGGCGGAGACAATTCCGGATACGATCCAGGCCCTGGCATGGGTGGCGGTAACAAACCATCCGGTCAAAGAAACAATGACTACGATCCGTTTGGTGATCCCTTCGCGAGTGCAGGCAAGCCGATCAACATTTCAGATGATGACTTGCCGTTCTAAGATCGTATAACTTTCACATTCCTACGAAGGAGGGACTATCATGGCACGCAAAGGACGTCCTAATAAGCGTCGTAAAGTATGCTTCTTTAAAGTGAACAAAATCAAGCACATCGATTATAAAGATGTTGATTTGCTGAAAAAGTTCATCAGCGAACGCGGCAAAATCTTGCCACGTCGTGTAACTGGTACTTCTGCGAAGTATCAACGTGCACTGACTATCGCGATCAAACGCGCTCGTCAAGTAGCACTGTTGCCTTACACGGCTGAATAATTTTTAAAAGCTATAAAAAGGGGGGCACAATTGCGTGGCCCTCTTTTTTCCATAGTTTTTGTACATGAGACATGAATAATGAGGTGCTGACATGCCGTCCAAAACGAAACACTTGGCTGAAAATGCCCTTATGCTGGGTATCGCACTGGTGCTGCTGTTTCTCAGTACATATACCGTACTGGGAGGGCTCGTCAGTTTCTTGATACCGCTGCCTTTTATCCTTTTGGCAGTAAATCGCACAGTACCTAAAATGGTGTGGATCTCTCTTGCCTTTACGTTTCTTGGCTGGATCATTACCGGCCCATTCGCAGCAACACTTGCTTTTTCTAGTGCCGTTTGGGGCTCGGTGATGGGAATCGTCTATACGAAAAAAGGAGCGGCTCTTCCGGCGATTGTGGCAGGGGCAGGCGTTGCCTTTTTGAGTGTCGTTTCCATGCTGGCATTTATGGCATTCGGAATGAACGTTGATTTTAATGCCATCTTGCAAGAAGTGGAAAAGCAGCGTCCGGCAATGATGCCAAAAGAGCAGTTTGATCAGTTCCTTGCACAGGGCAAAATCGTCTTGCCTACAAGTCTCGTCATGTTCAGCTTTTTATCTAGCGCCATTATTCATGGATTAGCGAGTTTGATTGGAAGACGTCTGCGCAGACCGATTCCAGCATTGAAGCCAATTCGGGAATGGAGCTTCCCTCGATCATTGCTTTATTACTACTTCATTGCGATGATCAGTCTTTTGTTGTTTGCCGAGAGCATGCAGGGTACGTTCTGGGAAATCGCCCTGATGAACCTGAAAGTCATGCTGGATGCTATTTTCGTCTTACAGGGCTTGAGTTTTTGTCTATTTGCTGCCTATTTGTACGGGTGGAAGAGATTGACTCCTGTGCTCTGTCTATTTATTTTTACCCCCCTAAGTATTATACTTAGTTTAGTAGGGATATTTGACCTAGGAATGCGCTTGCGTGAAAAACTGGAAACAAGAGTGAAGAGGGGCTGAGGAAATGCCCAAGTTCCTGTTAAAGCGTTGGTACGGGATGCACATGGTCCTGGCACTCAGCTTTAGCTTGCTGTTGTTGGGGATTTTGACCTTGTTCCATTGGATGTACGGGGCGATCGGCATGATTTGCTTGATTGGCTTGGTTCTTTACGCTCTTCAAGCAGAAAAGGGGTTCCAACGAGACTTGCGCCTGTACTTGGCGACGGTCACCCATCGCGTGAAGAAGGCGGGAGAAGGCGTTATCCAGGAACTGCCGATCGGAATTCTTTTATACAACGAGGAAAAGGCAATTGAGTGGGTAAACCCGTATATGATGCATATGTCCGGGGATGAATCCATGATCGGGAAAAGCCTTCAAGAGGTATTCCCCCAACTGGTTTGGAAGCCGGAGCAAAAACGGCTGGAGTTTATTTATAACGAGCGGGTATACGAGGTCATTGTGCGGTCTGATGAGCGCCTTTTGTATTTCAAGGACATTACGGACTTCAAAGAATTGACGACTCGTTACCATCGAGAAAAGGCTGCACTTGCCATCATTCACCTCGACAATTTGGACGAGGTTGGACAAGTCATGGATGATCAGAGCCGTACGCTGCTCTCTACAAGCGTGGCTGGTGTGATTACAGAGTGGGCCAACAAACATGGCATATATCTTCGCCGAATCACGGCCGACAAGTTTTTGGCTCTGATGGAACGGGAAGCACTTGATAAATTGGAAGAATCGCGATTTGACATTCTCGATGTAGTACGGGAAATGACGGCTGACAACAAAATTCCGATTACGCTCAGTATCGGGGTTGGAGCGGCTGCTACCACTTACATTGAGCTGGGACAAATGGCACAATCAAGCTTGGATATCGCATTAGGGCGCGGTGGCGACCAGTGCGCTGTCAAAATTGGCAACAAGCTCACTTTCTACGGTGGGAAATCGAATGCGGTGGAAAAGCGGACACGTGTCCGGGCTCGTGTTATTGCACATGCTTTGCGTGATCTCATTCATGAGGCGGAGCACGTCATTGTCATGGGGCATAAACAGCCTGACATGGATTCCATCGGGGCATCACTTGGTGTATTGAAGGCTGTGCAGCTGCACAACAAAACGGCTTATATCGTCATGGACGAAGGCAATCATTCTGTCGAGCGTCTGATGAAAGAGATTTATGCCAATGAAGAGCTGGCTGAGACCTTTATCACGCCAGAACAGGCAATCCGACTCATCTCCGGCCGCACATTGCTGGTAGTCGTCGATACGCATCGACCATCGCTGGTGATTGAGCCGAAGCTGTTGACGGAAACGAGCCGAATTGTGGTGATTGACCACCATCGACGTTCGGAGGAGTTCATTGAGCCAGTACTCTTGTACCTGGAACCGTATGCTTCTTCGACGGCCGAGCTTGTCACGGAGCTCTTGCAGTATCAGAGCGAGCGATTGAATATCGACAATCTGATTGCAACGGCACTGTTAGCAGGGATTGTGGTGGATACCAAAAGCTTTGCCTTCCGCACAGGTTCGCGGACCTTTGAAGCGGCGTCTTTCCTTCGCCGTAACGGGGCCGATACCGCGGCTGTCCAGCGTCTGTTGAAGGAAGATCTGGGACAGTATGTGAAGCGGGCAAAAATCATTATGAACACGGAGACGTACCGTGACAACATGGCGATTGCCATAGGCGACCCGTCCGAGGATTACACGCAGGTACAGGTGGCGCAAGCTGCTGAGCAGCTACTCACTCTGTCAGGTATCCAGGCGTCGTTTGTTGTGGCAGAGCGATCCGACGATACGATCTTGATCAGTGGACGTTCTCTGGGCGACATCAATGTTCAGTCCATTATGGAACTGCTGGGTGGAGGCGGTCACCTTACTGGTGCTGCGACACAAATTCAAGGCATATCAATTAAAGAAGCTACACGTCGTTTGAAAGAAGCGATTGACTCGGTCGTATAGGCCAAAATATAAAGGGGGAAACGATGATGAAAGTCATTTTTCTTCAAGATGTAAAAGGCCAAGGGAAAAAAGGCGAAATCAAGGATTTGTCAGAGGGCTATGTACGCAACTTCTTGTTGCCAAAGAAACTGGTAAAAGAAGCGACAGATAGCAACGTGAAAACGCTCGACGCTCAAAAGCGCAGCGAAGATAAGCGCAAGGAGCAAGAAAAGCTGGATGCTCAGGAGCTCGGCAAAAAGCTGGAAGAGCTGACAGTGAAAGTAGCAGGAAAAGCAGGCGAAGGTGGTCGCTTGTTCGGTGCCATTTCCAGCAAACAAGTAGCGCAAGCGCTGGAAGATCAGTTTAAAATCAAAGTAGACAAGCGTAAGCTCGAAATGGATGCCATCCGTGCTTTGGGCGTGACGCAAATCAAAGTGAAACTGCACAACGAAGTAACCGTGACGCTGAAAGTACACGTTGTGGAAGAATAATGTCTCAATTGTGGGGGGTGTGACGTGAGCGACCTGTTTTTGGATCGTGTGCCGCCACAGAACAAGGAAGCGGAACAATCGGTACTGGGTGCCGTGTTCTTGTCTAAGGAAGCTTTAATCACGGCCATTGAGATTCTCCGTCCGGAGGATTTTTACAAGACAGCGCATCAGCGCATCTTTCAAACGATGGTGGACCTGTATGAAAAAGGCGAACCTGTCGATCTGGTTACTGTTACAGCAGATCTTCAGGACCACAAGCTGCTGGATGAAGTCGGCGGCGTTACGTATCTCACGGAAATCGCCAGCTCAGTTCCAACGGCTGCCAACATCGAATACTACGCAAAAATTGTAGAAGAAAAATCGCTGCTTCGGCGATTGATTCATACAGCTACCAAGATTGCCAATGACGGATACTCCCGTGAAGATGATGTCACGCAGATCATCGCGGATGCGGAGAAGTACATCATGGAGATCGGTCAAAATCGCAACAGTGGCGGTTTTACACCGATTCGGGATGCCCTTCTGGAAACGTACGAGCGGATTGAGTTTTTGAGTCAGCGACGCGGTGATATTACGGGGATTTCTACGGGATATACCGATTTGGACAAGATGACAGCTGGATTGCAGCGCAGTGACCTGATTATCTTGGCAGCCCGTCCTTCCGTAGGGAAGACGGCTTTTGCCTTGAATCTCGCGCAAAACGTAGCAGCCCGTGCAGGTGAGACCGTAGCTATCTTCTCCTTGGAGATGGGTGCTTCTCAGCTGGTTCAGCGTATGATTTGTGCGGAGGGCAATCTGGATGCGTCCCGGATGCGTTCCGGTACACTGGAGGAAGACGATTGGCAAAAGCTGACAATGGCAATCGGTACGCTGGCGAAAGCGCCGATTTACATCGACGATTCACCCGGGGTTACGGTACAGGACATTCGGGCGAAATGTCGTCGTCTTCAAACCGAGAAGGGCTTGGGCCTGATCCTGATCGATTACCTTCAGCTGATTCATGGACGAGGCAAAGGAGATAACCGTCAGCAGGAAGTATCTGAGATCTCTCGTACGCTAAAAGGGATCGCGCGTGAGCTGAACGTGCCGGTTATCGCTTTGTCGCAGTTGAGCCGTGGTGTAGAGCAACGGCAGGACAAGCGACCGATGATGTCCGATATCCGTGAGTCCGGGTCGATTGAGCAGGATGCCGATATCGTTGCCTTCTTGTACCGTGATGACTACTATGACAAGGAAACAGAAAACAAGAATGTCATCGAAGTCATTATCGCCAAACAGCGTAACGGCCCGACCGGAACGGTGGAGTTGGCGTTCCTGAAAGAATTCAACAAATTCGTCAACTTGGATCATCGCTTTCGAAATCAAGCAGGTTAATAGTTGGAATGGAAGAAAAGCCGGAGAAATTCCGGCTTTTTTTTCTATATTGAATTGCCGAACATATTAAGTATTCACTATATGAATGTTCGTATTTAGCGTTGACATGGGGAGTCTCGTTTAGTAAACTTAGATTGTTTCAGGCCCGAAAAGACATGATAATATCAGGAGGTGTTTTTCGATGTCAACTGTCGTTGTCGTCGGAACCCAGTGGGGCGATGAAGGTAAAGGTAAAATTACAGACTATCTAGCTGAAAGTGCAGAGGTAGTGGCTCGTTATCAAGGCGGTAACAACGCAGGCCATACCATTATTTTTGATGGTAATAAGTATAAGCTGCATTTGATTCCATCCGGAATTTTTTATAGTGACAAGACCTGCGTAATCGGAAACGGTATGGTAATCGATCCGAAGGCATTGGTAAAAGAGCTGGAGTACATTCACAGCTTCGGTTTTTCTACAAGCAATTTGAAAATCAGTGATCGCGCGCATGTGATTCTGCCGTACCACATCAAGCTGGATGGCGTAGAGGAAGATAGCCGCGGTGCTAACAAAATTGGTACGACCCGTAAAGGTATCGGACCTGCATACATGGATAAAGCTGCGCGTATCGGTATTCGTATCGCTGATTTGTTGGATCGCGATGAGTTTGCTCGCAAGCTCGAGCGCAACCTGGCAGAGAAGAACTTGCTGCTGGAGAAGCTGTACAACACAACTGGCTTTGAGCTTCAAGAAATTCTGGATGAATACTTGGCTCTGGCAGAAATCATTCGTCCTTACGTAACCGATACATCTGTTGTCCTCAATGATTCCATTGATAACGGCAACCGCGTATTGTTTGAGGGCGCACAAGGCGTATTGCTCGATATTGACCAAGGTACGTATCCGTACGTAACGTCCTCCAACCCGATTGCGGGTGGCGTGACTATCGGTTCCGGTGTAGGACCAACCAAGATCCACCAAGTAATCGGGGTTGCAAAAGCTTACACGACGCGTGTAGGTGACGGTCCGTTCCTGACTGAGCTGAATGATGTAACTGGCGACCATATTCGTGAGGTTGGTTTTGAATATGGTACAACAACAGGGCGTCCACGTCGTGTAGGCTGGTTCGACAGTGTAGTCGTTCGTCATGCTCGTCGTGTCAGCGGTATCACCGGTTTGGCGATCACCAAGCTGGATACATTGTCTGGCATCGAGACACTGCGTATTTGCACAGCGTACAAATACAATGGAGAAATCATCGAGTCGTTCCCGGCAAACCTCAACCTGCTGGCGAAATGCGAGCCAGTTTATGAGGAGCTGCCAGGTTGGACAGAGGATATCACAGGCGTTCGCAATCTGAACGACTTGCCAGAAAACGCTCGTCACTACATTGAGCGCATCACGCAACTGACTGGTATTCCAATGTCGATCTTCTCCGTAGGACCAGATCGTGAACAAACCGTCGTTGTTCGTGGCATTTACGGATAAGCTACCGACTATATAATAGAAGAAAGCTGTCGAGTATTCGGCAGCTTTTCTTTTTTTTCAAAGGACAGACACGAAACGACTCCCTCTGGGCATATGGATAGACATAGGGAGAAATGGAGAGGTGATCATGATGATGGGTTTTGGATTTGACCAAAAGGCCATGAAGCTGCTGGGCAAAAATGTACAGGTGAAAATGATCAATGGCGTCGTCATCAAGGGAACCATGACTCATTTCAACAATGGCTACCTATGCTTTATCACCACATACAAACAACAAAACGACGCCGAGAAAACGAAAATACGCAGACTTGCGTTAAAAGACGTTACCTCGATGCAAGAGGTGTGAGTCCCCGATGCCCATAACGAAATAAGCCATCTTTCCTAGTCATTTAGGAAGATGGCTATATTTATTTTAGATCATGCCTCCATACGAACGGATGATCTCAGTCGCAAGATCACCTTGTTCCTCTGGTACGACTGCCGTTAACAAGACACTGCGATTCAAATTGTCATCGCCCCGGTCTGCCATGCCGCTGGCGTCAGGATCTACTGCTGCCATGACACTTGCATCCCTGCCGCTTGGGAAGTCAGCTGCCAGTGTAAGGTTACCCAAGCTGGGAAAATCTCCGGATATGGGATTCAGGATCTGTTCATTCCCGTCACCAGGGAATTGTCCGATTCTGTCGATCTGAATGATGGAAAAACCAGCTTGTCGAAGTGCTTTTTCTGCCTTTTTGGCATCCTCTTCGGTGTGAAATCCTGCAAGAATGTTACGTTCCTTCACGCATATCAGCCTCCAGATATGATAAATGCTACCAATTGTTTGTACATATAGTGACTCTACGTCTATTTTTTTATTCGACAGCAATTTACACTTGATGTTGTCGTTAATCTTATGGTAAAGTCGACATAGTTGGTTTCTTTAGGCAATTTGGCAGATAAATGGAAACTAAATTATGGGTTATTCGACCTAGTCAATATATTAAAAATTTTCAGGAAATGGAACGAGCAAGTTGTATCTGTTTTCAGGAGGGACAAGTTATGCATTGGTCAGAATGGAAGGCCAAGCTGCAGGAACGGTCATCACGAATCGTTCGAGATTGCAGTGATCTGGCGAAACGTACAATGAAACGTACAAGCTCTTACATCCAGTCGCATAAAAAACAATCGCTATCAGTTGCGGCAGGTCTAGTTTTGACGATTGCTGCTGGAGCTTCTGCACAATACTATTACACAAGCAATGTCAATTCTGTCTACCATGTCAGTGTGAACGGCAAAGAGATTGGCGTGGTAAACGATCCAAATGTGATTCATAACTGGACAGCAGCCAAGCTGGAAGAGGAAAAGGCAAAAACAGGCCTTAACTTGCAAATGGCTGACTATATCACATTTGAAGAAGAGCGTGAATTCAAGGCACCGTTCAATAACGATGCCGCTGTGCAAGCTCTGGCATCCGTAGCGGATCTCAAGGTTCAGGGCGTTAAGCTGACGATTGACGGCAAAGTAGTAGGGTACCTGCCAGACCAGCAAGCGGCTGATCAAGTACTGGCTGAAGTGAAGCAAAAATATTCCGGAGTTCCTGCAACGACAGGGAAAAAGGCTGTTGTAGCAGCAGCATCCACAGTCCCAGTCAAACCGAATCCGGTAAAAGAAGTCGCATTTAAAGAAAACGTAGAGATGCAAACCGAAACAGTCGATGCATCTCAAATTTTGTCTGCCGATAAACTCGAGGAGTTGCTGGTAAAAGGCACCTTCAAGGATATGAAGCACACGGTCGTAGAAGGCGATTGCATCGGTTGCATCGCGAAGAAATACGGCATTACATCAAAGGATATTTACGCCAACAACCCAGGTGTTACGGAAAATACCGTCCTTCAATTGGGACAAGAAATCAATGTAACCGCAGTGCGTCCGCTGGTTACTGTACAAGTCAAAGAAGAAGTGGATCAGCAAGAGGTTATTGCTTTTAATACCCAAATTAATAACAATGACAAGATTCCTAAAGGCGAAACAAAAGTCGTACAAGAAGGTAAAAACGGCAGTAAAACAGTTAAGTACGAAGTTTTGAAAGAAAATGGACAAGTAGTCAATCGCAAAGTCATCAAACAAGATGTAACTGTGCAGCCTGTAACCAAAATTATGGAGCGCGGTACAAAAGTTATCCCATCGCGCGGTACAGGCCGTTTGAGCTGGCCTGCTAGCGGATATATCAGCAGCGGCTTCGGCAAGCGCTGGGGCAGCATGCATAAAGGAATTGATATTGCCGGTTCTGGTTCTGTCATGGCGGCAGACAATGGACGTGTCACATTCGCTGGTTGGAATGGTGACTATGGAAAATCGGTTATCATCGACCACGGCAATGGAATGAAGACATTGTACGGTCACATGAGCACAATTAGTGTGAAAGTCGGCGATGTCGTTAGCCAAGGAAAGAAAATCGGCGTAAAGGGTTCGACTGGACAATCGACCGGCGTCCACCTGCATTTTGAGGTTATACAAAATGGACGAAACCAGAACCCGATTCGTTACTTAAATTAGACTAGTAATTTCTGGATGAGAAAGGGCAACTCTTAGGAGGGGCCCTTTTTTTGCTGGCAGGGATTGAATGCCAAGCCCTTCTTTACATGGCGTACATGGTGTATTGTAGAGGAATAGTGATAGTCGAAGTGGAATCCTTGAAGAGGCAGTTTAAGAGGAAACAGGCGACTGTTGGAACACGTACTTTTAGAAAAAGGAGGGCGCAGGATGGCAAAACTCCTCGTAGTTGACGATGAAAAACCGATTGCAGATATTTTGAAATTCACGTTTGAAAAAGAAGGATATCAGGTCGTATGCGCCTACGATGGTGATGAGGCACTTGTCGTGGTCAAGGATGAACGACCGGATCTGATTTTATTGGATGTTATGCTTCCAGGCAGAGACGGAATGGACGTATGCCGAACCGTTCGTCAAACGTATGATGTTCCGATCATCATGCTGACCGCCAAAGACTCTGAATTGGATAAAGTACTCGGACTGGAATTGGGCGCGGACGATTACGTGACGAAGCCATTTAGTACGCGTGAGCTGGTAGCCCGTGTAAAGGCCCATTTGCGTCGTAACCGCCCGAAAGTGGAAGAGAAGGATAGCCAGCATGTACTGCGTGTGCATGAGCTGGAAATCGATTTGAACTCGTATACCGTCGAAAAGGTGGGAGAAGCATTAGAGCTGACGCACCGTGAGTTTGAGCTGCTGGTGTACCTCGCTCGCCATCAGGGCCAAGTATTGACGCGAGAGCATCTCCTGCAGTCGGTCTGGGGATTTGACTATTTTGGCGATGTGCGGACGGTAGATGTGACCATCCGTCGTTTGCGGGAAAAAATCGAGGATGATCCAAGCCAGCCGAAGTACATTATCACGCGGCGTGGTTTGGGCTATACATTACGCAATCCCGGCATGGGAGGCCAGCCTGGATGAGGCGGCTGTTCAAAACCGTTCAGTGGAAAATGGTCATCATTTACATGCTGTTGATTTTGCTTGCGATGCAATTTATTAGCGCCTATTTTGCCCGGGAAGTCGAGAGCTACTACATCAACAACTTTTCCGAGGCCTTGAATGGACAAGCCAGTTTGTTAGCGAGTTTGCTGGAAAACGATTTACGTCCGCATGACGGGAAGGAATCAAACGCCGAACAAAACCGCCTGGACATCGATAACCTGATCAACAACCTGGTAAAAATCAATGGAGCGAATGTACAGGTCATCGATCAGACAAGAACGGTGGTTGCGACGACGGAGGACAAAAGTACAATTGGACAGCGGACCTCGCAGCCTGAAGTGACGGTTGCCCTGCTCGGGACGCGCAGTGAATCGATGCGGATCGACCCGAAGACGGGGGCGCGGGTGAAAGTATTGGCACTACCTGTTAAGGGCGATCAGATCGTATACGGTGCCGTCTACATGATCGCTTCGATGGAAGGCACTTATGCGACGATTGGTAAAATGAACGGCATCTTGGGGACAGGTACGATGATCGCAATGGTCATTACGGCGGTGCTCGGGGTCGTGTTGGCGCGCACCATCACCAAGCCTGTGAAGGAGATGACCCGTCAGGCACGATTGGTAGCAGATGGGGATTTTAACAGTAGTGTACGTGTCTATAGCGATGATGAAATAGGCCAGCTCGGTATGGCCTTTAATCATATGACCTTGCGTTTGCAGGAAGCCATCTTGCAGCAAGAGGAAGAACGTGAGAAGCTCGCGGGAATCTTGAGCAACATGACGGACGGTGTCATTGCCGCTAACCGCAATGGACAGATCATCCTGTTTAATCGGGCGGCAGAAGATATGTTGCAGGTGACGATGGCTGACGTCCTTCTCAAGAGACGTACCTTGTACGATCTATTGGGTCTGCCGCCAGAGGATGAGATGTCGCTCTATGCGCAGGAAGAACCGCTTATCATTGAGATGACGCTGCCGAATAAGGAAGAAGTGATCCTGCGTGTGACGTTTACGCCCTTACAGCACGATAGCAAAAAAATGGGTGGGATCATCGCTGTCGTAGCAGATGTGACAGAGCAGCAGCGACTGGAGCAGCAGCGTCGCGAATTCGTAGCGAATGTATCGCATGAGCTGCGGACACCGCTGACGACCATTAAAAGCTACGTGGAAGCGCTGCTGGATGGCGCAGTGGAAGAGCCAGAGCTGTCCCAACGGTTCTTGAAGGTTACTTCGTCGGAGACAGAGCGCATGATTCGCTTGGTAAACGATTTGTTGCAGCTATCGCGTTTTGATTCACAGGGAGTTCGACTGCATTGCAAGGAAGCGGACATCAATCGATTGTTGCGTTATGCTGCCGATCGTTTTTCCATGTTCAGTGAGCAACAGGAGGTTCAGCTTAGTCTGGATATGCCGAGCAAGCTTCCGCCGGTTTATATTGATTTGGATGCGATCAATCAAGTACTGGATAATCTTTTGTCCAATGCGATCAAGTATACGCCTCAAGGAGGCACCGTGGTTCTCATGGCAAAAGAGAACCACAAGCAAAAGCGAGTGCAAATCTCCATTACCGACACAGGAATCGGTATTCCCAGCCGCGATTTGAAGCGAATCTTTGAGCGCTTCTACCGCGTAGACAAGGCGCGTTCGCGCGGTCAGGGTGGAACAGGCCTGGGATTGGCGATTGCCCGCGAATTAGTACAGGCACACGGTGCAGATATCGAGATTACGAGCGAATGGAACGTGGGAACGACAGTCACGTTCTGGGTGCCATTTGCCCAAGGAGGAAAAACGGGATGAAGCGGATGCTAGAGCCTGCCAAGACCGTCTTACTCAATCTGCTAGTGCTAGCCAGCTTTGTTTTGACAGCGATGTTGTGGTCGAATCAACCCAACCTTCAATTTATTGAGCCGGCAGAGTATACGCAGTCAAAGCCCGTTCAGGAAAAACAACTCGAACAGCTCGTTACGCCGGAATCCGTTGTTTTTCACTATGGGGAAGATCGCCATACGAAAGCATCCGCAACCGATGCTCCTTACAGTTTGATCGTGCGAGAAATGTCGAAATGGATCTTCCTCGATTTTTCTCCGCTCACCATCTCCAATGAGAAATGGGAAGATATTGCCCGGGAAAAGATGGGTTTGGAAGTGCGCTTTCGGAGCACGGTTCCCTTGTCAATTGTAGGTCGGCTGGTAACCTTTCGGGATGAGTTTGACAACCGAATGAAAGGGATTGACCGATTGTGGTTGTACTACGAGAAGGACGAGGATGTCGTCTACGCGTTATTTTTGTCGACTGAGGAAGGTCGAATGATGCGTTCTCGAACGTCGATCAGCCCCAAGGATTTGCGTGAATCGTATTTGGCTTCTGGTGATTTAATGCCTGAGCAAATCATGAAAATCGTCAAACCAGAGCGAAGTTTCGTAGATATGGAAGGGCCTGTACCGATATGGAACACCTATTATTTGCCCAAGAATCAGATGCGCATGCAGCAATTCCGTTACAGCTATTTACCTGTTACGAACGATAGACTGATCGAGTCCTACTTTATCGATCAATCGCTCGTCAGACAAATCATGGAGCGGGACAAAACGGTTATTTTTACAGATGGCAGCAGATCGATTCAATTAAGATCGGAGCAGCAGGCGTTCACGTTTACTGATCCGGCGTATCAACAGCGGGATCAGGAGCTGTCTGATGAAGAAAAAGTGCAGAGTGCCGTTACCTTCATGAATAAGCACTTGGGCTGGCTTGATGACTACCATTTTGAACGAATCAAGAAGAGCTACAATGAAAAAGACTTGATCACGTTCCGCCAGTACTTGGGGGCGTATCCCTTGATCAGTGTCGGGGAGGACAAGCAAATCGATACGATCCAAATTACCTCAGAAGCAGGTCAGGTTGTGACGATGAGCCGATCGCTGCTGGATTTGGACAAGTATATCGATAACAAAGAGTGGACGGTTATGTCTGGCCCGGAGCTGTATCAATATATCCGCGACAAAAAGCTGGCGGACACAGAAAAAATCACCAACGCTTATTTGGCTTACCAGACCAAAGTAGGCGAAGGATACGTGGATCTGATGCCAATCTGGGTTGTGGAATTGGCGAATCAGGCGAACCTGTATATTTCTGCGCACACCAAACAGGGAGGAGGGAAGGCGCATGGATTGGAGTAGGACGAAGACGATTCTGATCTGGGCCTTTCTACTCCTCGATTTGTTTCTCCTGTATCAGGTGTACGTGACGCGCATTAGCCTGTGGAATGACAAGGAAGTCGCGCAGAGCGAGAAATGGAATACAGAGCTGTACTTGAATCAGCAAAATATCACATTGGATACAGAAGTGCCGCAGGATACACCGGAAATGTCCAATTTGGATGCGGAGTATATCGGAATTAATCCGATTTCCTTGCATGAGATATCAGGACTTCAGGCGACGGTAGAAAAGATGGCACTGGCTGCCAAGCTGGACCCACCGATGCAGATTCGTGGTCAACTGAATCCTCAGGAGCTCTTGCGTCAAATTGGGCCGAGGCTGATTTATTCCGATCAATACGTAGCCGATCCGTATCAATCGAATCAAGCGCGGCTCTTGTATTGGCAGGTCTATGATAAAATGCCAGTATTCGTCGCGCCGTTGGAAATGTATTTGGACAACGGAACAATACTTGGCTACAGGCAGACCTTTTTCCACCTTCGCAAGCAGCAGGGGGAACGACAGGTGATCTCTGGTTATGCGGCACTACGCTCTCTGGTGGACAAGCAAATCATTTCACCAGGAGAAAGGATTGAGAATGTGAGCCTGGGTTATTACGGTTCTTACGATGCGGATATTCAGACGCTGGTGCCTGTATGGCGCGTGGTTCACGATGGCAAATGGCATTTTGTCAACGCGATTACAGGAGCGCTGGAGCGTCCGATGGTAACGCAGCGCTGAATAAATAGATAGACAGCCTGGAAAGATACGGGAAGAGGGATGTTCGGTGAGATTTAGTGTGTTGGCAAGCGGGAGTACGGGCAACGCCATTTACGTGGCAACAGACCGTATTTCTGTATTGATCGATGTAGGCATTACAGGAAAGCAGGCAGAAGCGGCACTGGAGACCATTGGCGTCAATCCAGCGGAGCTGAGTGCCATTCTCGTCACCCATGAGCACGTCGACCATATTAAAGGAGTCGGCGTCATGGCGCGGCGATATGGATTGCCGATTTACGCCAATGAAAAGACATGGTCGGAGCTGGATGGGCAAATCGGGACGATCAAAGAAGATCAGCGACGCTTCTTTTCTGTGGGGGAAAAGAAAGAGTTGGAGGACTTGGGCATCGAGTCATTCGGAATCTCGCATGATGCCGCCGAGCCGATGGGCTTCTGTTTTTATCACGGCAAGAAAAAGCTCAGTGTCGCGACTGACCTGGGGTATGTCAGCGATCGGATCAAGGAGACGATCCGTGGAGCAGATGCGTATGTGTTCGAGTCCAATCATGACGTTGAGCTGCTGCGCATGTCCCAGTATCCATGGAGCATCAAGCGACGTATCTTGAGTGATGTCGGGCACTTGTCCAATGAAGCGGCGGGCGATGCTTTGCTCGATTGTTTGACAGGGGGGGCAGAACGCGTATACCTCGCCCACTTGAGTAAGGAAAACAACATGATTGATTTGGCTCGACTGACGGTCAAAAACATCTTGGAGGAGCGGGGGCTGTCTGTTGGTGACGATGTGCATCTGCGCGATACGTACCCGGATCGACCTACCAAGCTGGAAGAGCTATAAGATTGGTTTGATCCCCGCTTGACGACTGGCGATGCGCTCTGTGAGCTTAGAGTACGTATCGAGTTGAAAGGTCAATTGTGTATCGAGCTCATTCACTTTGGCAGTCAGCTCGTCATGTGTCAGCAGTCCTTTGGCTACTAGCAGCTCGATAAGGGCATGCAGGACAAGCGTATTGTGGTAGTCTACTTCCTGTAGGTCGGCAAGCTTGGCGATGAGGTGGACTTCTTTCAAGTCTATCAATCCTTTCTATTTGGTTTGTCAGGAAAAGCTTTTAATCTATCATATCCGTGCTCTCGGAGAAATATTCCGGGAGCTTTTTTCTATTCCACAACCTTTCCATAATTCTCACGCCATTTTGCCGAAAGCGGGTCGTATACTAAGGGTGTCAAAAGGAAACAGACATCAACGAATCCATCATGCAAACCAATTACGGCGCATGTCATTGTGTATACGAGCATGAAAAACCTGCAAAGCTAGTAATGGTAGAAGTTAGAAAGGAGAGTATGAATCATGGGTTTTTATGATGATTTAACTCACGTGGAGCGAAAAAAACAACGCGGTTCTAACATTGGACGTATGGTCGTGACGTCGGTAACGTCCGCGGTAATTGGGGGGATGGTCGTCCTGCTCACGCTGCCGACTCTCTCCAATGCGGGATATATTAATATGGTTGAGCCTGGAACAGAAAATGCGCTAAGCAGCAGCAATTCCTCCGCTTCTAGCCTGTTTGCTAAGCCAGTATCTGTAAGTGTGGGATCGGGTACAGTAGAAGCCGTGAAACAGGTAGAAAATGCGATTGTTGGTGTCATCAACATCGGTCAGCGCAGAAACAGTTGGATGCAGAATACGATGGATGTCGAGCAGGGCCAAGGTTCTGGTGTCATCTTTGAGAAAAAGGGCGGAAAAGCCTACATCGTTACCAACTACCACGTAATCGATAAGGCGCAAAAGCTGGAGGTTGCCCTGCCAACAGGTGAAAAAGTATCGGCGAAAGTGGTCGGCGCCGATGGTTACAACGATCTGGCCGTACTGGAAATCGACGCCTCCAAGGTTACGGACGTTGCTGAGTTTGGTGATTCTTCTACCTTGCAGGTGGGCGAACCGGCCATTGCCATCGGGAACCCGCTGGGCATGCAGTTCTCCCGGACCGTAACTCAAGGCATCATCAGTTCCAAGGAACGCTCCATGCCAATGGACTTTAACGAAGATGGTCAGGATGACTGGGAGCTGGATGTCATTCAAACAGACGCAGCGATCAACCCTGGTAACAGCGGTGGTGCTCTCGTGAACATCGAGGGTCAGGTCATCGGGATTAACACCCTGAAAATTTCCAAAGCAGGTGTCGAAGGGTTAGGCTTTGCCCTCCCGATCAATGATGTCAAAGTGATCGTGGATCAGCTGATGGAAAAAGGCACACTGGAACGTTCTTACCTCGGTGTGCAGCCACTCGACTTGGCCAATGTGCCGCGCTACGAATGGAAAGAAACCTTGAATCTGCCTGACAGCGTGAAAGCCGGCGTCGTCGTGCAAACAGAGGTAGGCAAATTCTCTCCTGCGGGTGAAGCAGGCTTGAGACAATTCGATGTCATCGTCAAGCTGGACAACAAGGACATTTCCAACAGCGCTCAGCTGCGCAAGTATTTGATGATGAACAAAAAGCCGGGCGATACGATGGACGTTACGTACTATCGTGACGGTATCCAGAAGACTGCCAAAGTGAAGCTGACCGCACCGCCACAGCAGTAAGAAGTACTGACCATTTTGTGGGCAGGCATGTGAAGGAAACAAACTTTGACGGGCAATTCCGGGATGCATTTTGTCCCGTTTGCATATATGCAGTATCTGAAGTTCCCCCCTCTATCTATTTTTAAATAGATCCCTTCTTAAGAGCGCCGAGCTGATACGGCGCTCTCTTTTTTATGTTGGTCGACCGGACTTTGATGGAGGAGAGAAAAAAGAAGAAAACGCTCAAGTTCTTGGGCTACCTGCCGGGAGGCGGTTCTGCCCAGCTCCATGTAAAAAAAGAAACCCGCGTCCAAAGTCGCGCAGCTGCGCAGTATCTCAGAGGTGGACGCTAAAGGCAGTTTCACTTTTTCCATTACGCTTCGGTTGGTATCCCAAAGACTTTCGCTTTTTTCTTCTTTTTTCTCTCTAAAGCTTTAACTGTCCGTCGAAGGTTAAAAAACAAAAGCTATAAAATACAGAGGATTATGTTTGGAAACTCATCGAGGCCTTTTTGGTGGATTCATTTGTTTTGTTGCTGTTCTGGGGTAGAATAGGAAGCGACATTATTGAACGGAAAAGAGGAAATTTGATATGGACATGAAGATGAAAAGCTTACAAATAGAAGGCAAAGAAGTTGAGTTATTGGTGGAGTATCCGGTGCGGTTTGCTTGCATGGAGCATTTGGAGCAGGAGTTGGATGATTACGTAAATGATTTTGAGGCGGCGCCGGATACGTATGCGGTACAGGCGATTGAGGGTGATGGAGTAGACAAGCGTTGTCGGGAATGTGGAGAGCCTGGGCAGATTGCGCTTTTGAAAGAGAAGGGAATGTAGGATCATGCAAATTTCGATTGTTACGGTAGGGAAGCTGAAGGAGAAGTATTTGCGTGAGGGCATTGATGAATACAGCAAGCGCCTGTCTGCTTACTGCAAGCTGCAAGTGATAGAGGTCAATGATGAAAAGGCGCCGGAAGAGATGAGCGCGGCGGAGATGGAGCAGGTGAAGCGCAAGGAAGGCGAGCGCATCCTGGCGCAGATCAAGCAGGATCAGTATGTGATTGCGCTGGCGATTGATGGACAAATGTGGTCGTCGGAGAAGCTGTCTGCGGAGATGGACAAGCTGGCTTTGCATGGACGCAGTCAGGTGGCGTTTGTGATAGGTGGGTCGTTGGGGTTGGCTGATCAGGTGTTGAAGCGGGCGGATGCGTTGCTGTCGTTTTCGAAGATGACGTTTCCGCATCAGTTGGTGAGGTTGGTGCTGCTGGAGCAGGTTTATCGGGCGTTTCGGATTAGTCGGGGGGAACCGTACCATAAGTGACGGATAATTTTTTTCGAATAACGGGCCAGTTAATTAGATTAAATACGGGAGAAGCTGAAGATGAGTGTTCAAGACAATAATAAAAACCCAGGTAAAAGACAATTTAAACGACCTAATAAAGGGATGATTACTTATTCAAAGATAGCCAAGAAGGTACACAATAAATTAATTGATGAATCACAAGACGGGAAGGCATTGTCTTCTCGTCAGTTAGAACGCTTGTTTGAAAGTCTCCTATACTATATTGGATTGGGAGAAGGCAAAGCAAAAGATGAAAATGAGCAATATGCATTTGAAGTAGAAAAAGAAGCGATTGTGAGTGCAATTTCTCTAGAATTGAGTCGTAAAGACAGCTATCTAAAGAAAATAGCTCAGGGGAAAGAAGACACAATTGAAGTTGAGGATATGTTTATATTCTTTAATCAGATGATGAAGCATACATCAGGAGAAATGAATGAAGAAGAAAGGAGATCATTCCTTTTAGAACTAGACGAGAACTTAAGTTATTCTCTATTGGTATGCTACTACAACATTAGTTCGACATTACATACTATTGTGAAGATGATACACGATTATCCATATATACATCAATTACATATTTTAAATGAAATACAACAAGAAGTTTTCGCTAAATATGAAAAACAAATACGTACAGAATTGGATGAAATACAGCAACATCGTAATGAGCTTGAAGAATTGCTAGCAGATATAGAAGGACCGGACACCCCCGATGAGTGATCTCATCGGGGGTATTTTTTTGCAAATTGACGACATAATTTATGATTTTATGTCGTCGAGCAGGTTCACCACATGAAGGCATAATGAAAAGCGTAGACAACAATAAACGAAAGGATGGTTGCTCGTTATGCCGACCTCAACTACATTTGTAGGCTACAAGGCTACGTTCCATGAAGGCAATATCAGATTTGAAAAAGGATTACTCGAAAGAGAGGATCCGAAAGTCATTCAGGCTTACATCTATCACAAGATGCTAAAAGATGTAAAAAAACTAAAGCCGAAACCAAACCTGGTTTGCCTTACATCCAGAGGTGTACAAGCCGAATGGGTATTGCCGAAGCCGATTATGTTTCAAACACAGGATGAGGTAGATCGGTGTGTAGATCAGATCAATAAGGGCTTCAAGAAGAACTGGTTTGCACGATATTACTCACTCGACTTGATTCCGATGTGTAATTGCCACTAGAAGGATCAAGCAATACCGCCAGAAAACATAAGGAGCGAATTTACAATGAAACTCAGAGTTCTTCTTAAACAGTATGGTGTGCAGGCCACAGAAAATATTATCAATGTTCTACTTGGTAGTCATAAAGCAAAATTTCACTTCGGCTTGGGTTTTGAGTACATCGACGAGTTCTCGTTTTTTATGCCGTATTACAATGTGATTGTGCCGAACCCAGATAATGAAAGTGAACGTGAGATCCTTTTTGAGAACATAAAGCAGTCAACAACTGGGGTTACTGGGGTAAAGAGAGTCGATGGTCAAGTCATTTTTGGATGTGAGGCTGATGAGGGCCCGTTCGTCGTAACAGTAGACGATGTTGCCTATATAGCTAACAGTTTTTTGGGACCGGAGATTGCTGCCAGATTAACAGAGTTGGGAGTTTCAAATTTCCAAATAGAGTTTCTAATCGACCAGCTTGATACGCCCCTTGTAGAATAGTAAGCCAATGTAGCAGGAAAAAAGTCCAAAATTTTTTCTACTAAAATGCTGGTCACAGCGGGGAGTGCCTAACCTAGGTGAGGTAGATCTCGTAAACAGTTGCGAAGCTTTCAATACTTATGTTGGAGGAGAATCCAAATAATGATGAATGCAAAGAAACCAGAAAACAATCAGCAGACATCCGTAGAGCAAGCAGACTACAGTGCGTTAAACTTCCGAGCAACAAAAAGCAAGCCCTCACCAAAAGCTGTTGGCAGTACTAGTAAGCTCACGATCGTAAACACAGCCAAGAACGGCAAGCGCCTCATGATTGCAGACGAGCTGCTCGAAGTGATCGGTGCGGATGACGCAGTGCAGATTGCAATCAACGATGAAGGTATTGCCATCGGCAACGGACTTCCTGACGATATAACAGCCTTTAACTTACGAAAAAATGGTAAAAAAGGCGTAATTTATTCCACAGAGCTGGTCGAAGAGCTAACCGATCTTTTCGCCCTTGATTTTAGCGACAAGAGCAGCGTTTCTTTTCCAGAAACGACATACTTAAACATTGGCGATCAATTGGTAGCTTTTATCGCTCTCAAAAAGCAGGAACATTCTAACGGTATCGACACCGAACTGGACAACCATGACCAAGCTGAGTAAACCCGTACAGGGGAGACCATATATGACATTTCTAAAGCAGGTGGTTTGAATGACTAAAAAATCCATACTTCCATACAGCAATGTTCCAGAAGCAATGAAAGCTTACGCTAGGCTAGGTTGGCCAGTTATCCCGCTTTGTTCGAACGACCACAGTGGTATGAGCGAACATCATCGCAAGAATTGCAGCAAACCTGGCAAAACACCGCTCATCCAAGACTGGCCAAACGCATTAGTACCTGATGACGAAAAGATAGAAGAATGGGCACGGATTTGGCCTTCCATGAACGTCGGGCTGGTTCTTGGTTCCCGTTCCGGCATCGTCGCAATCGACGTGGATGGAGAGTACGGAGAAGATCTGTTGAAGGAGTGGAGTGAAGGCGATCTGCCCGAGACCTGCGAGTTCTCGACTCCTGGCGGGGGAAGACGGCTCATGTACGCCGTCCTCTCAGACAACAAGGTTTCCAAATACTCAAAAAGCCATCCTGAAAAGCTACACGAGGAATGTGCTTTGCTCGGGGACGGGAATCAAACGGTACTGCCTCCTTCCCGACACGCTAACGGGGACTTATACGAGTGGAAAGGAGGGCATACTCCATGGGAGTTTTGATGCCAGCAGCGCCCAATTGGATGCTAAAACGCATGTCAAAGAACAATCCAGTGCGAAACGCTAACCAATCGGATAGCTCCCTTTTCAATAAACTCGGGGAACACTGTGCCCGATTTGCAGAAGCCTTGGAAAAGCAGCGTTCAGTAGGACTCGACGAGGAATCGTGGTTCCGCTGGGTTGCGTTGTTGGCTAACGCAGGTTTTCAGGATGAAGCCTTGGAGTTCTCACGAGCTTCTTCCAAGCACGACGAGCGGAGCGAACAGCGAATCCATCAAATGAGAGCTACTGGTGAGGATGCAAACAGTGGGCCAACCAGGTGCACCACTTTTGGTTGCGATGCAAAGCAGATACAGCAATGTTGCGGTGCTATTCGTAAAAATGTGAACGGTGAGATTATCAATTCTCCGGCGTCGTTTGTTTCAAATCGTAGTGTGAAACGTTTTACTCAACTGTCTGCGAAGATTATGGAGAAGGTGAATCTTCTTCCGGAGCGGTACGTCGTACAGGAAAATAACCTGAGCCTTTTCTATGTTGATAAGAGCGGCAACAGAGACGACATTCCTCTTGCTAACTTTTTTGCCTGGATCAATAAGAATACCAAAAAGGACGACGGAGCAGAAAGTCAGAGGTTCTACGAAATAGAAGGTGTCATCTTGTCCAGCGGCAAAAAACTACCTCCTATTCTCGTGGCCGCCAGCGAATTCGAAAATATGAAATGGCTGGCTTTGTGGGGACCGGAACCGAACATTCTGCCCGGACCCAAAGTGAGGGATACCGTTCGCCACGCCATCCAATCGACGGCGAAAGGAGCGACAGAGGAGCGCATTTTTGCCCATCTCGGTTGGGTGAAGCTCGACGAAGGTTGGAAATATCTGCACGCTGGAGGGGCGGTCGGAGCATCGAATGTCAAGGTGGAGTTGGATCCGAGGCTGAAAAACTACGTCTTACCAGAACTCTCTGGCGATAAGACAGAGGCGATGAAGGCAAGTCTGAAACTCTTGGATATTGCCCCGAAAAGGACAACGCTTGCACTATGGGGGTTAGTATTTCTTTCTCCACTATGCGAATGGCTACGGCAAGTTCACTTAGAACCAAAGTTTCTTATCTGGCTTCACGGTTACACCGGATCGCGTAAAACGACTCTCTCTAAACTGTACCTAAGCCATTTCGGTAACCTTTTGGAACATCCTCCTGCCAGCTTTAAGGACACTATCAATTCAATGGAGAAACGTACTTTCGCAACAAAAGACTCTTTGCTCCTAATCGACGATTACCATCCTACAGGATCACCCAAGGAAGCCAAAGCGATGGAGCAGTTGGCACAGCAGCTTTTAAGAGCATACGGCGATCGAATAGGGCGGGGACGCATGCGGCAGGACACCACATTGAGGCAAGATTTTCCACCACGCGGAATGGCGATCATCACAGCCGAGGATGTTCTCGATGGAGGCTCCAGCGTTGCCCGACTTTTCCCCGTACAGCTAGGTCCCACCGACGTCGATCTCGGCAAGCTGACAGAAGCCCAGCACCAAACACAAAAGCTGAGCCAAGCCATGGTTGGCTACCTTGAGTGGCTCGGGCAAGCCATGGCTGAAGGGAACGACCGACGACTGACTGAGATTTTCAGCGAGAAAAGAAATGAAGCATCTCGTCTTGCAGTTCATGGCAGACTGATGGAAGCTGCAGCGTGGTTATACCTCGGTCTTTTTTTTGGACTTGAGTACGCCGTAAGCGTAAAAGCAATCGAGCCGGAGGGAAAAGAAGAACTGTTAAGTGAAGCATGGGAAATGTTCCTTGGTACGGCAAGCGAGCAAGGTCAGCAAGTGGCGGAGGTCAAGGCCACTACCCGTTTTGTCAACATCGTGGCGGAACTGCTGGCGAATCGTACGATCTATACCATGAGTGTAAAAACCTCAGTTCATGGTGAGGTGCCTAAAAATGGGACTCACGTGGGTTGGCATGATAGCAACCACTTCTACTTCCTGCCGGACGTACTTTACAACGCTGTCAGCCGCTTTCTCACACAACAAGGAACACACTTCCCTGTTACAAGCCTAACTTTGTGGAAACAGTTGGCCGAGGAAGAGATAAGCGTGACGGAAACCTGCAAGGAAAACGGGAAGGAACGTAAGCATAATCTCCGTAAGAAAGTGATTGAAGGAAACCGATCGCGAAAACTTTGGGTGAAAGCGGAATTTCTGCGGGGGTCAGACGAATCGGAAGCCCGAATACGAAAACGGCCCGAGCCGAAGCCACAGGTGTTCGAGCTGGATCTTGACCCCGAAAACGGGGGAAGCACCCCCTAAAAATCGTGATTCGGGTGCACTGCTCTCTCCAAGCGGGACAAGGGTTGCGGCGAACGCTGCCCCCTTTGCCCCCGTGAGAAAAAGAATAAAAATAAAATTCTCCCCCACCTGCCTTCTGTCTCCCAGACACAAAAAAACGGCCTTCTCTACGCCAAGACAGGGGGAAGCGGGGGCTTTCCATACAAGGGCATGTGCGACAAGAAGTTGTGGGGTCACTTGCGGGGGATTGAGCCACCGGCTAAGGGGAAGTTTGTGGGGGCGCGATGGACTGTTCAAAAAGCCAGTGGAATAAAGTGATTTATCAATTAGACATATTCGGTGGAAATCGAAACGAAAGAAAATTCAAATATTTAATATTTCCTTGAATCTGGTTCTAACACCGGAACAGGGGGGATTTCATTGAAAATCATCATGACAAATGCTGACATCACCATTTTGCGTCAGTCAAATGCATTGCCACTCGACTACATGAACTACTTGGAAGAGGAATTTCTCGGCCTTTATCATGCACTTGGATGTGACGAAGCACTAGATGACTGGTCTCTTGCCAAAGATGGCTACATGGTCGTCGTTGAAGCGGGTGATAACAACCTGCAGCCAGTCGGTCTCCGCTATGGCTTACGCCAAACCATGCCAGAGTTTGTGGAACTGGTTGAAGCAGGCAACCAGATCATCTACCGGATCGGTGTCCTTTACGACCATGATTTTATGATGTTGTTTTATTCGCTGGTCGGAATCCATGACGTAGAAACGGAAGCATGGCTGCAAGCACATGTCAGTCAGAACGAGAGGATGGTGACGGCTGTTGAAATGCAATAGGGCTACCAAAGAACACTGCTACTCTCAACTGCGCGATGACCAACTGCTTGCATCCATTGTTTCCGAGACATCGGCACAATACCTGCTCGAAAAGTACGGCAATCTAAAAGAAGTGTTTCTAAACACCTATCAGCAGGAACTCGAACAAATTCCAGGGATCGGGAAGACAAAGGCATTCCAGCTAAAGGCAATTGCTGAACTGGTATTCCGAATCATACAAGGAGAACAGAAGACAAAAATCTTTGTACGATCACCCAAAGACATTATGGATCTCGTTTCAGATATGCAACTGCTACGAGTTGAGCAATTTCGTGTAATGTATTTCAATACCAAAAACAGACTCTTGCACATGGAGACCATTACACAAGGAACGATAAACGCAACGGTAATCACACCAAGAGAAATCTTTTCGCCTGCTGTTCGGCTCCTGGCTAGTTCTGTTGCTCTGATTCATAATCATCGGAGAAAGAAAATGTTTATATCTTAAAACATCTCTGTTATATTAAGTGTTGGTTAATAATATTAACTAGCACTTAATTGGAGAGGTTGCCAGATGATAGACAGACCATATTTAGCCGTGACCAATTTTGCTAAAGAAGATATTAAGGCAATAACTTATGAGGAATCAGTGATTTATCAAGCCAAATTAATAGGTATGTGGGAGCAACAACAAAAAGTGTTAGGTTACACTGAGGCATCTATTGCTCTTAACATACGGAACATTAACGAATTTGTTGATGGCGCTGGTAAATTCATATGGGAAGTCACTGCTAAAGATGTTGATCACTTTTATTTGGGGTTAGTAGGTCGAGGGCTGGCATATTCAACGAGAAGAAAATACCAATCGAACATAACAACGTTTCTCGACTATCTGAGGTCAAGACATAGTCATGAGATTTGGGAAAAATATAGGGTGCCCGTACCAACGGTACTCGATAAATTTAACCGTCATCACCATAGAAAGGATGATAATGAAGGGAAGGTAATCCCTCCTGATCCAATTATCCTTTTACGCTTTTGGGATGGCTTAAAAGAAAAAATGCAAACAGCAAGAAAGTATTCTACTTATGCAAGAGACTATGTCCTTTTTAGGATGCTGGAACTGACTGGTCTTAGAATATTTGAAGCTGTGATGTTAGATGTAAAAGACTGTCGTTTTGACCTCGGGGATAAAGGGAAGTTACATGTTCGTTTTGGCAAAGGATCTAAAGGTACTGGTTACAAACATAGATGGGTTCCTTTACTCGACGGTGTTGAAGAATTACTCAAGTGGTACTTGGTCAGAGTACGCCCTTTATTTGCAGATGGACCTGGCCCATTATTTCTCTCTGAAAACGGTAGAAGATTAGGTCGTGATTCAGCTCGTGGTAATTTAAGAAGACGACAAATCGAATTGGGCTTTAACGAAGATGAGATTTTTAGTCCACACCAGCTGCGTCATTCATTTGCGACTCGCCAAACAGAACTGGGCGTTGACCTTATTACGTTAAAAACATTGCTTGGTCATGTAGATATCGCAACTACATTTACCTATTCAACACCAGGATCTAATTTTCTTGAAACAAGAGTAAGAATGGCACAAGAAAAGTGGCGGAAACAACTTGCTGATTATGGAAAAGAAAAAGGGGGTGTAGCTGATGGCTCTGGAATGGAGACTGAGGAAGGTAATGGCTGATCGGGGTATTTGGTCAGGGTCTGAACTCGGAAGATTATTGAAGGCAAAAACGGGATATAGTCTTTCTGCTCCAGCAATTAGTGGCCTTATGACTGGCGAACCAAAGCAGGTAAAGGCTGAGACAATGGACGCACTATGTACAGTTTTGGAGTGCTCGCCGAGCGATCTGTGGAAGCACACCCCGACTTTCATTAAATCAGAAGGTACCAAAATCACTTTATCCAAAGCTGTGAACGATTCAATGATAGATAAGCTTCCGCCAATTTAAGGTGATGAAAATGGACTGTAATCTAAACGCTTTTCATCAAAAATGGGCTGAAGACTTGTTTTTTAGCTATGTTGACTTCGTACGGGGTTCTGGAGTTGGATCTGATACGGTCAAACGATATACCTCTAAGGCCAGAATCGTTTTTCAGAGGGTTGATAATGAGTTAGGAAAACCCGGTGAGCTGACAGAGGAATGGTTTGCCCGAACTCTTAGTGAACTGGCACATCAAAGAGGTATAGGAAAGAGCTTACGAATTTTTCTGGAGCAACAAAATATCCTTTCAGTCGTTACACAAGATGCTCAACTCGAAAAGCAAATTAGTAGCGCATTAGATAGATGCCCGAAGGGATATCGCCGCCTCTTAGAAGTGTACTGTAATGATCGGAAGAAGCTAAGGCAAAGGCAGATAAGTAACAACGAGAGGAAGCCACTATCTCTTAAAACAATTCTGAGTGACCTTACTATATTCAATCGTTTTGTATATTGGGTAGTTGAATTTTACCCAGAGGTTAGTTCTTGGGACCTTGTACAGGAGCATCATGTCCACACATTCTTGTTAACACTTACTCAGAGGCACCGGGAGATAGTTCGAAAAGATCTCCACATGCTGTTCAGGTTTGCGAAAAAGAAGAGACTGATCGTTCATGTACCAATCATGGATTTCCCTGCAAGAGAGCTGCCTGCAAACGAGGCACATTTTTTAACGTTAGAAGAGCAGGTTCATATTGCTCAGACCATAAGTTCAAAGGCAATTGAAGATCCGGTGGGTAGTATACTGAGCAGCTTTTGCTTATTTCATGGCTTAAGTAGTGAACAGATAAGAATGATCACTATTGCTGATGTTGATTTGGATTGTAAGAAGATCAATATACTTGGAAGGCCGGCTTTGTTCTTAGCGGCCGAAGATTTAGGCCTCTTAAACGAATATGCTAAGTACCGTGCTGAGATAAGAAACTCATCGCAAAAAAAGTATCTATTTCTTAGCAAGGATAATAGCGGGTTATATGAGGACAAACCAGTAAGTAAAAAATTCGTATTGGATAAGGTCAGGACCCTCACGGGTTACACTCCTAAAACACTGCGGATAACCTGTTTCAATGCAATTGCAGCTGAATTTGGATCACAAATGTTAATCGATGCATTCGGGTTGTCGATGACCCAATCAGCACGCTATGGAAAGTTTGAGGAATATTTGCTGGAAGAAGAAATAGGAAATCAGCGGAAATAGGAACGGGGTGTACATATGAGTGATGGTGACCAGCTAAAAGATTTAATTAACAAGTTGCCCTTTCAAAAATTAGATGTGAAACCACCGAAGTTCGAGATAAACATCGATCCGCTCAGGCATTTTAATCAGGGCGAGATGTTAAAGCCAATTCAGGAGGCAGCCAGGGAAATACAATTGCAGCATGATAGAAAAATGGCTTTGTTGGAACAGATGGTAGAAAAACCTAAACCGGTTCAACAGATTAACACTCTCATCCAAAACAGTGGTACCATCCAGAACTTACAAAATAACTATGATAGCTCAACGGGTATCCAAAATGTCACTAATAATAGTGGCTTAACTCCTGAAGAATACACCAAGTTATTTCAGGGAATGAGGGAATTGGTCTCGCTTCTTAATGTTGAGAAAGCAAAAGATGCAGAAGAGATCATCGACCAATTAGATGACGAACTTTCTAAGGATGAGCCCAGAAGAGGTATTGTAAAGGCTTCTGCATCATACTTAACATCGCTGTTCAAAGAAGTCATTGCAGATCCGTTAAAATCAGTCGCAAAGGGTCAATTTACTGATTACGCAAAAGTAAAGGCACCCGAAGTTTTGAATGGATTGGATGAGTTGGTTTCAAACATGTTATGAGCCTTGCACTATTAGTCACTGACGAGACTATTTAGTAACTCTTGGGAGAGACTAAATGCGTATAAGTTTAAGTGATGTTTAACATAGACAAAGCAAACTTACCCATTTCCATCCATCAGGTGATCCAGCACCTTCTTTTGAAGATAAAGAGGTTACCCAACGGATTGTAGAGTCAGGTGAAGCGCTTGGTATCTCCGTACTCGACCACGTCATTGTCGGTACCGGCTCCTACTATAGCTTCAAGGAACAAGGATTGGTGCTGTAAAGATGCGAGAGAAAAAACGTTACGCGACTGTTGCTATTGTTGAAGAAGTAGGGGTAGATATCCAACGCCTTCTATGGGAGATGCTCGATGACCGTATCGAGCAAGGCCATACCTTGGATTACCTGCAGGTGTTCGATTTAAGCGTTATTTCTATTAATGGACAGGCCATGCAGCGCGTGTGCAACTGGCAAGAGCAGCCCTGCCTGCAAATCGAAAGCGTTACTACTCAGATCGATACTACTCAGATCGAATCTCCTATTCAAACTACGATATGGATCATTGATGATGGAGATTGCTACACGATGCTGTACCCATATGAATACTAGGACGGTGAGTATATGTTTTGCTTGATCATGCGAATTGTGCTGTTGGTAGTGAAGATCATCATTCAGGTGGTATGCAAAGAGAAAGTAGCATCATTTAAACCTGTAACAGTGTAACTAGCTGTCGCTACCCTTCTGCTAACTATGGGAGGGTAGCGCTTACCGAAAGGAGAATGAACCTTGATTACTCATACGCAAAGCCCAAATCAGCGATATGCTCTCATGCTGGATATCCTCTCTGACATAATTTTGAACCATGCAAACAAACTTGTACCAAAAGACAAAGTCATAGAGAATACGCAACCAGACTGGAGTTTCTTTCTCCAGAAGCTAGATCAAGAGGCAGACGATGAAATGAACCGAGAGCTAACGGCTCAATTGCTCGGTACTCACGACTATGAGGAGGTTGCCTGATGGAGATGATATTGCCAAATCAACCAGACCGTGTTGCCCTCTATGTCAGAGTAAGTACAGAAGAACAAGCAGAGCATGGATATAGCATCGAGGCTCAATTGGAGCTATTGCGTGAATATTGCAAGCATCATCGAAAAATCATTTACAAAGAGTATATCGATGCAGGTGTATCCGGTAAGTCCGTTCAAGGCAGAAAAGCGATGCAGTCACTTCTAAGTGATGTCAAAGCCGGTTGTTTCACGGAAGTGATTGTTTGGAAAGTCAACCGCCTTGCCCGTAATGCTGTGGATTTGCTAGGTATTGTGGAAGCTCTTCATTCCAACGGAGGCACGTTACATTCCATCAGCGAGAGCTTTGACAGCCGGACTCCTATTGGATCATTTATTTTGCATATGCTTGGCGCGACAGCGGAATTAGAGCGAAATACCATTATCGAAAATACGAAGCTAGGAATGTTGCAAAGAGCGAAAGATGGATTTTACTGTAATTCGCAGATTCTGGGGTATGACATTATTCAAGAGGGAACAGGTCAGACACGCTTTTGTGTCCAGCAGGAGGAGGCAAGCATTGTTCGCTACTTGTTTCAACTGTATGACGAAGGTAAAGGGTTAAAGGCCATTGTAAATCAGGTGAATCGGGAAGGATACACCACGAAAAGAGGAAAACTATTTTCCGTTTCTACAATAAGGTCCATCCTCCGAAATCCCGTCTACGTTGGCAAGGTGCGATATACCTCACTGGAGGGGCAGACTGTTACCAGTGACGGTCTGCACGAGGCAATCATTCCGCTTGAACTGTGGGAACGCGTTCAAAACAAGTATTCCGGCACAGCGAGGAAGCGCGAAAAGGCTGTGAAGCGGGATTATCCACTTACGGGTATATTAAAGTGTCCTGCTTGCGGTGGCAGCATGGTTGCTACACACATCAAAAAACGGATGAGAAATCGAATCGAATTTTATCATTACTACAGTTGTAATCGGTACACCAACAAAGGCAGCAGTGTATGCAAGCCAAACAACATTCGGGCAGATGTGATTGAACAAGTAGTTTTGCAAAGGATCGGTGAGCTTCTCTCCAATCCTGTACTGATCCGCGACATTGTTGAGAATACGAACCGCAAACAGGAACAAATGATAGCCCCTTTACGGCTTGAACTGGAAAAAGCAGAAAAAGAGTTGCAGCAAGTGAAGTTGCGTCGTCAAAAATATCTTGTCCTGTTTGAAGAAGATGATCTTGAAAAAAGCGAGTTGATCACTCGTTTACGGGAACTGAAAGAGCAGCTACAAGTGCTTTCGGATCAACAACATGAGATCGTCCAACAAATCCGTGAAAAAGAGAGCAAGCTCCTGCCCGTAAATACTATTCACGATGTACTGAACCAACTGAAAGTCCACTTGTTGGCATCGGATCAGACCCAAACGACTACACTGTTACGTTCTTTGGTCGATAAAATCACCATCAACATTCGACGGGAAATGGAGAGTGTCACACTTCATATCGGGGATGCATTACGAAAGCAACTGGAGCAGCCAGCTTAGAAGGGAGATATCAGCATGATTGAAAAAAATGTTCGTGTCGCCATTTATGCCCGCGTAAGTACGGAAGAACAGGCGGAACATGGCTATAGTATAGATGCACAGCTCGAAACACTCCGAAATTATTGCAAGCTGAACAACAAGATCGTATACAAGGAATACGTAGACCGCGGCGTTTCCGGTAAGTCAATTGAGGGTCGCTTTGAATTGCAGCGTCTGCTCAAAGATGTGGAAGACGGACATATTGATGAAATTGTCGTATGGAAAATAAACCGGCTTGCGCGTAAAATGATAGACCTTTTGAAAATGGTCGATCACTTTAGCAAACACAAGGCAGTCTTTCGCAGCTTCACCGAGAATTTTGAAACAGAAACTGCGATGGGCAAGTTTGCCTTGCAAATGCTGGGGGCTGTCGGCGAGCTGGAACGGAATACAATTGTCGAGAACGTAAAAATGGGCATGAAGCAACGGGCAAGAACGGGCAGCCATAATGGAGGTGTAGCCCTGGGTTACCGAAGCGTGTCCAAAGGGGACAAACGAAGCCGAGACACAAGTTTGGAGATCGTACCAGAGGAAGCGACTTTGGTTCGCAGGATATTTGACTTGTACGCTTCTGGCAAAGGACTCCGAGCCATCGCCAATCAACTTAACCACGATGGATATAAAACCAAAAGGGGAAATCCATTCAGTACGACCGCGATCAAGGAGATTGTGACTAACCCACTCTATACGGGGATTATCCGATACAACCGTTTCGAGAACTGGAATGAACATAGGCGGAAGGGCAAAAGTGACAATACCATTATTGCGGAAGGTAATCATGAAGCCATTATCCCGCGAGAGCTGTGGGAGAAGGTTCAGATTCTACATGCGGAAAAATCCAAGGTAAATCCTCGTGTATTTGATGGCCAATACCTACTAACGGGTCTTATTCGGTGCCCAGAGTGTGGAGCACCAATGGTAGCGAATCGCACCAAGAACAAGTTGAAGAATGGAACGGTGATCATACGCAGGTACTATTCATGCAGCAATTTCCGAAACAAAGGGACGGCTGTATGCCATGCGAACAGTGTAGGAGCGGACTATGCAGAGCAACACGTATTGGATCGTATCCGTTACGTGATTTTGAACCCGCAATTTCTCCAAAATCTTGTTGACGCCATTAACAATCGAAAAACGTACTCGATAGTACCGCTTCAAAAAGAGAAATGCAGCATCGAGGCAAGCCTCGCCGCAATTGAGGACAAGCGAAAGAAATACTTTGCCTTATATGAAGAATATGCAATCGACCGCGAGATGTTTGTGACCCGCTTGGATCAGCTCACGACTGAGACGGAAATGCTGCAACGTCGTCAATCAGAAATCGAATATGAGTTGGGAACAGACAGTGCCGAGCCAATTTCTGCGGATTATATTTTGCAGATATTGAAGCAATTTGACGCCCTTGTGGAGCTAGCGACCCTTGAACAGAAAAAGACCTTGCTCCGGCTAATGATTAACGAGATTCATATCAACGAGAAACGAGAGATAATGTCGATCGAACTGGCTTTTGATGAACAAATGCATACGCTTTTTTTAAAGGTAGACCCTTCCGCACGCAAAGTGGAAGGGTCGTTATTTTTGCCGAAACAGCAAGCTGCGTTTACATCAAAGCCAAAACGGTTCACCCTTTTGCTTTAAGTGTTAGGAGGTGAGAACAGGAGGAATGTACTTCTTCATTTGGACGGACAAGAGCGTTTTTTCAATCCTCGTGCGCAACAAATTACCGCGCAGTTTACCCTCCGTTTGGTGAATCGCTTCAATGGCCTCACGAATGATTTCAGCCTGACAATCCTGATTTTGCGCATAAATGAAATCGACCAATAGAGTAATGACCTCCTCGCATGTTTGAATGCTTCGTATCAGTTGATCTTCTTCGGATACTGTTTGCTCGTATTTTTGCACTAAGTCCTGCATAGCAAGCTCTCCTTTTTGTGGTTTGGAACGTATGTTCTAAGCTTGAATTCACAGTGAGCTCGCAGAGTCCTACCTAGTCGGCTTCACAAATGAAAAATCCTCCTTCTGATCATGCTCAGGAAGGAGGATTTACTTTGTATGGCGGTCATTCCATTGAAACACGGTTTGGATCAAGTGTAGTGCCATTGCCTGATCTTCTTCTGATCGTTGAGACAGCAGTTCGATAATCGAGGAAAGACCGGTTTGTCGAACCTTTGGGTCAATGGATTGAAACAGCTCTTCAAGTGAGGTACCAAGTCCCAACGTTACTTTGTAAAGTGTCTCGATGGTTAGATTCTTTTCGCCGCGTTCAATCTGTCCAATGTAATTGGTGTGCAAGCCAGCTTGTTCAGCCAAGTAATCCTGACTCCACCCTTTTTGCTTACGCAGAAAGCGCAACCGTTCGCCCAGCTTTTGCAAGAGATCGTCCATTCTTGTACCACCTCTTACTCAGCTTAAAGCAGAGATTACGGCATTTTAACACACGAAAGATGTTATTTGACCGGATCATAACATTCATAGATAATAATTAGTAAGATTTATAGTGTTACTTTTTAAAATAAATAACTACTATGTATGGCTTGACTCAACGTAACAAAACCAAAAGAGGGGATTGTCAATAATGTGGGACCTGCTGGCTAACACAGGCTTTTTCGGTTTTATCCTTTGTGCAATTGGAACCATTATTTTCGCGATAAAGCGAAATCGGTTATGGAAGAAGTGTCTGGCTCTGGTCGGAGTATCATTTGTGTTGTTTGCGATAGGTGTATTCAATATTCCGCCTGATCCAGACAAAGTAAAGCAAGAGCTAGCAGCATCTCAGCTAATTTTTAATCAGGGGCAGTCAGCCTTAGAAGCCAAAAGGTATGAGGAAGCTCTAGCTGCTTTTCAACAGGTAGTCGAGGAAGACACCAAAAACTATCAGGCAGCACAGTCGAAGATCAAGGAGCTTTCGCATCAGGTAGCACAAACCAAACTGGAACGAGCGATCGTGCTGTACGAACAAGAAAATTACAAAGAAGCGAGAAGTCTGCTTGAGCAGGTGGTTGAAATAGACCCAAACATTGCACAAGCACAATTGTATTACGGGCTAGTAAATTTGTATCCTTTTGAAGCAAGCATGAGTGGGTATGAACAAGTCAATCGGGCTATTCGGTCTTCTACAATTCTATCCTATGGTGATCTTGTTTCACGGGAGGAATCCATTGGGAAGAATGAAGCCCTGCATAAGCAGGCAAGAGAATACATTGAGGTCATGCAGGATGCAGTAGATTCAAGCAAAAAGAACGTTACAAAGGCAACCGAAATTGATCCGACCTATAAAGAAGCACTTCAAACAACTGAGGTATTACAAACCCTAGAGCAATTATTGGCCAAGATGGATCAGTACCATAAAACATACATCCAAATCGCAGATAAATACCAATCCATTCTGACAGTGGAGAAGAAATGGAAAAAGACCTGGGATTCAGGTGATTTTGAAAAGCTAGACGAGATTGACCCGGACATTAGGCAGGAATATCAGGAGTTACAACAAGACATTGAGAGCATGAAGGCAGAAGCAGCCACGCTTTCCGAGGAGATTTCTACTACTCAAAAGCAAGGACAAGACAAGATGAAACAAATGAAAAAAATACTCCCAGTCTTTGATGAAGGTAAACAGTAAGTTTTGTAAACCAAGCTTATATGAACGGAGAGAAACATTATGAAGAAGAATCTAATCGTTATCTTGTTAATTGCTCTCGTTGCAATAGGTGGATTTGTTGGATGGCAGCAGTATAGTAAAAATGAATACTCCAACAATCTAAAAAATGTAATGGCTCTGATGATAACTGAAAGTACGAAAGCTCAAGAAATGACAGAAAAGTACGTAAGCGTTTGGAAACAAGCCATAGACGGTGGAGTTGAGATTGATGGACAAACAACCGACGATTTTAACTATGCCTTGAATTTGCAGGTAGAATCTTTTAAGAAACAAGGGAAACTTGATAAAGTGAACAATTGGAGAAAAGAAGTGGATAAAGCAATGCAATCCTTGAACAATCCACCTTCAGATATGAAAAAGGCTTATGAGATAGCATTTGAGTTCTATGGCTCTTATTCAGAATTGGTTAAACAAGCGAATTTCCCATCTGGTACGCTGCTGGAATTCAGCAGAAAGATCAACGAATTGGCATCCAACATCGATAAGCAAAAGAGCCAATTTAATGTACTGATTGAAATCGATGACCTTTTAACTGCAAATGTATCAAACGATGGTGATAACAATAGAAATTCCAATTCTGCTATGAACCAAACGGATGCAACTCCTGAAGAGAGCCATCCACCAACTTTATCAACACCTGGAAGGCCTGTTAGTTCGGTCCCCAGTGAAAACAGGACGGACTCTAATTTGATCAAAGACCTAACTCAGTTTAGTGGTACGTGGAATGATCAAAGTGAAGATGGAGCGGGTGATTCGATCACGATTACAATTAAGGATGGACGAAATGCTACTATTTCGTTAGGTTCCTCAACAAATGGAGCGGCTATGTTCACTGATACGGGTGATAATGAGGTAACATTCAATGAAAAAGGTGAAGCGAATTTTACTTTTACAGACAGCTATTCAGGAATTACAGGAAAAGGAATTGTTACACTCGGAGATAAACAGGTTACAGTGACGACGAAACTTGATTCTGTGCCGCAAGATTTCAGCATCTTCCAGGGAACAAAAACGTTCACGAAAAAGAGATAATGGAGCGAGCATATCACTACCCTTTTCGCATTGATGCGAAAAGGGTTTTTATTTTCCATGTTTCAAAGCTAAGCCAAAATCATTTATGAATGGTAAAGGAGCGAAATATTCATGATGCAAGTACATGAGCTAATTCTGGATCGACTAAGAGCAATTTGAGCATAACCATTTGAAACCCGACAGTACAGAATTTGATACGAAGGTCAGTATAGTAGCGGTTGCAGCTATTCCTTTTGAAGAGAATACCGAGAACTCCGCCTTTCTGCCTTATAACCTTAAAGGAGCCAACTATTACGATGAAAATAACGATACTCGGGCAAAAGAATACTATTTGTCCCAAGGAACACCAACTCACATCGTCAGAGTCGTTCTTGGTATGAGTTCACCATCTGGCACTTTGCCATATGTTGATGGAACAGACGTATACCTGGTTGTTAATGTCGAAAAACAAACGGCCGATTTTATGTGGGAAGAAGTTTGGGCGGAGGGGGCACCGAAATTCCACGGGGGGACTATTCCAGATGCTCTGAAGTGGGTAAGACAGATGACAGAGCCGTTCCAAATTCAGCTTAAAGATCCATACTAAACCGATCTCATTTTTGAGTAAGATTCTAGAGCAAAACTAATTGTATTAAACTGCCTTTTGTGCAGTTTTTTTTATGAGACTGATATTATTTAAATACAATCCTTGCAGTGTTTTTTTGCTGACATCATAAAAAACACGTGAATTTATATCACTAAACATTTGTTTTTTGTGAAATATAAATACAATATTGACACAATAGCTCACTGTGTTTTATAAATATACCTAAAGAGGTGAATGAAATGACTATACAATGGTTTACACCCAATACTGTATTGCCAACACTAACTGTTGCATCTTATGGCATTACCTTTAACTCAGGAGCTCTAGATCTTTTAAAAGGTTTCTCTAGTGTTCGGTTAGGTTGCGACCCCAAAAACAAAGTTTTGTTAATTGAACTGCATAAAGAAAGTAATTCATCAGGATTTTCCATACCAGAAATAAATGAAAATACTAAAAACGTAAGAATTACTTGTCGAGAATTTGTTCAGTTTTTACAGGTGAAATGTAAGATTGATGTATCGAATCCTGTTAAATTTTTTATTCAAAAATCGGGGGAAAATCGAATTGAAATTGACCTTTCGACTTTTATCCCTTCTAACAAAACCAAGAAAACGAAAGCTAAGGAAAGTTAAGGAATCTTTAGTTGAAAGGGGGATTTGTTATGGTAGTTAATTTTTTGCAGGAAAAAGTGGCATGGAAGTTTCCAATAAATGAGGGGGAAAGCGAAGGTTTTAATGATCCGGGAATGGAAACATTTCGAGGAAATCCTATTGATGGTTTAACACGGGAACCTTGCCAAAATTCACTTGATGCAAAAAATGAGCAATTGGACAAGCCAGTAGAGGTTCATTTCAATTTGCATTATTTGTCTAGTGACAAGTTTCCAGACAGGGAAAGTTTCATAAAAACCTTAGAAGCATGTTGCGAGCGGAGCAAAAATGATAAAAAGGCTCTAGAATTTTTCAAAAATGCACTAAGACTGATGAAGTCAGAAGTAATACCAATCTTAAAAATTAGTGATTTTTACACAACAGGTTTAGAAGGAGCAGAAAATAAAAGCGGTAATTGGCAGAGACTCGTAAAATCTGTTGGTGTTTGTGTAAAAAGTGGTACTTCTGGAGGATCATATGGAATAGGAAAATATGCTCCATTTGTATGCTCTCAGCTTCGTACAGTGTTTTATGGAACAAAAGATCTTTCAGGTAAAATGGCGTTCCAAGGTGTTTCTAAATTAATGTCACACGAAAACGCAGAAGGAAAAGAGACTCGAAGAACAGGTTATTTTGGTGATGTACATGACTACCAGCCAATATTAGACCTGTCAGCAATAGATGATTTTTTTCACCGATCTGAAGAGGGAACAGATATCTTTGTAGCAGGATTCAAAGCAGAATCTGATTGGGAACAAAATGTAATCCGTTCAGTGTTGGAGCACTTTATTGTCGCTATATTTGAAAATCGATTAATTGTACGTGTAGGTAACACTGAAATTAGCTCCAAGACGCTTCCTGAGCTTATTAAAAGTTTTACAAGTGATGGAGAGTTCTTGGCTGCCAAATACTATAAGGCTCTTACATCAGGGAAATCATTTAGTAAGACATTTACATTCGAAAATACTGGTTCTAATCTCGTAGATCTTTATGTACTCACAGAAAAAGATTGTCCCAAGAAAGTATCGATGTTTAGAAGCACTGGAATGAAGATATACGATAAACGTTACAGGAAGACGTTTGGCTATTCAGGTGTTTTGATTGTAAGAGGAGACAAATTAAATGAGTTTCTACGAGGTATGGAGCCACCTGCTCATGATAAATGGAATCCAGAACTTCATGATAATCCTTCGCTTGCAAAAAAAATTCAAAAAAGTATTGAGAATTGGGTAAGTGAAATGATAGATACGCTTGCAACAGATGAAAAATTGGAGGAGTTGGATATCGATGGATTAAGCCAATTCTTACCCTTCCGTAGTAAGAATGATGATCTATCCTTTGAAGCTAATACTGAAGGCTTGAAAAAAGATCCTAAGGAGATTCAAATTGAGTTAGTTAATCGCTCACAAGTCTTGAAAGTTTATTCTGCTGACAGTGAAGTAGCCTCAGCTTCTGAAATATCGAACAGAGATAACACTGTAGAATCTGAAGATTTCTTTAGTGATAATGACAAAAATAATTCAGACTCAAATAAAAGAGGACGAGCATCAGATGAAAGTGATACGAAATTTTCGGATAAAGGAAAAAGAACTGAGAGACCGAAGACACCTAATCCTATTCAATCAAAACAGTCTAAAACTACGGGATTAAAATCTCGGATGATTAAATGTATCAAACCTCAAGAAGGGGTTTATTTTGTAAGACTTCTAACTGATACTGATACAGAAGGTTTCCTGAATTTTTACATCATGGGTGAGGAAAATAAAGAACTGGCACCGATTAAGTCTGCAATCCATAATGGTAAAACAGTACCGATTAAGAGTAACGGAAAGATTGGCCCAATTAAATTAACAGGAGGGCAAAGTGAACAGCTGTTTATAACTTTAAAAGATTCGCTGCGTGTTTCGTTGGAGGTGATTTTACATGCAAATTAGTGCAAGAGAGTATCCTCATCCAGTTATGGCGGACTTTTCTGATGATTTTGTTACCACTAAGTTTAGTTCATCTATTGAAAATCCAATTTTATCAAATGGGAAATACGTTTTTATAGCTGAAATGTCAACAGATAATCATGATTTGCAAAAATTAATTATGGAGGAAAATGCCTGCTTTGTTGCTCATATTGAGTGCCCTAGCTCAGGATTTCGTGAACTATATCGTTCCTACGAGTCACAATTCACTTTCGAGATACCATCTGATAAGTTAATAGGAAGAGTAGATATTAACTCATTAATTCTGGCATCAGATAATATAGTTGAATACCAGAATTACGACTTCCATCCTGCCTATAAAGACTATTCTTTTTCTGTGATGAAGGCTGATGTACTAGCAGTTGGAGAACATCGTAAAATTAATATAAAAAAGGATATAGAGTCTTTAAGAAAAGTACCTTCCATTTTTAGGGTAGTGGAAGACAAGAGAGTCAATGCACCTTCAATGGTTGTAGAGCTGGCAAATCCTTATGTAAAAGTAAAAATGTCTTCAGAAAATTTCAAGTCCTATCAAAGGCTATTGAAGGCAAACGAATCTTTTCAGTCATTACTTAATTCTCTAATCGTGGTTCCTGCCCTTTCACTTCTGCTAAAAGAATATAGAAGTATCGAGTAATGAAGCGAAGGAAGAACTTCAAGATATGGCATGGTTTTCTGTTCTTAACGAAAAGTTGAAAGAGATCGGAGTAGATCTTACTGATCATGAGTTTGGGGAGGGAGAGGAATCCTCATTCTGGATTGCTCAAAAACTGGTTGGTAATCCATTTACCTCTGCATTGAAAAAATTGGAAGACCTAGCTTCCGGGGGAAATGATCATGAAAATTAAATTTCTTAGCCAAGATAATTTAGAAAACCTGAAAACAAATATCCCTCATAACCTGGCACAAGGACAGTATACACGAGAAACTCCATGGCTTGATGAATTTTTCCAAAATGATGGATGGAGTCTTGAATCTAACTATCATTTCGAGGATATTCAGTTGAAAAAGCCAGAAGGAACAAGAAATAATTTTGATTTAGAAAACACAATTACACTTTACTCAGCATTCAAAAATTTGTCTATTACAGATGCAACTGACGAACGTATTTGGACTTATTTGGCCCATGTTCCTTTTTGGGATTACATGCAGGCGAGGTGGGGGATTGATGCGGATATCCCTGAAGAGGAAGATTTGTTAGCTGAAGAAGAGGATACCATTCAGGATGTAAATAGTGGCAAAAAAAAGAAAGATCCAGAGGAGAAAATAAGGCGTAGGTATTTCTTTCAAGGAAAAACTTCAAATACGGACAGAGCTCTTTTTAGAAATGGAATTGCACGTTTGTGGTGGTTTGGATATGTCTCATTTGATGAGAATCGAGAAGACAAATTTGAACTGACTAAAATTCTACTTTACAACCAAGAGATTCAGGTTAATCTTCTCGAAAGGGGATTTTCAAGAAATCGAAAATGGGCAAAAGCAATTTTGTCTGTTTTAGCTGACAGAAAACGAGAAGGACAGAGTTTTTATAGTCGTGAATCTTTTCGTGAACTTACAAAGCATATTAATCGTCTAGGCGGTGTAACCATTATCGATGCACTAGAGGAAGAGGATATTAAAAAAATCATAATTGATCAGATAGAAAAGTTACTGAATAAGTAACCTTAATATCATTCAAATCTACAGAGGAATAAAGAATGAGAGGGCATTATGCTCTCTCATTCACAGTATAAAACATTCGTATGCTTTCCTATTAGATGAGACAATTTCTCTTCAACTTCAACTCCCAATAATTCAAGAACCTTTTCAGCTACAGCTCTTGCAAGAAGGGGAGGCACAGCATTTCCTATTTGTTGATATTGTGCATCTTTTGTTCCACAAAAAACGTAAGAGTCTGGGAAGGACTGTAGTCTGGCTGCTTCCCTTATGCTGACGGCCCTGTCCAACTTTGGATGAATCCACATCGATTTCCTGACGTTGAGTACTGTTCCTGAGGGAGAATCATATTGAAGGCGCTGATATACTGTATTTTGGGTTCTTCCGGGATCACTGTAAGTTGATTTTTGTTCTTCCTTTAAGTCGTGGAAATTTTCGCCTTGCCCCAGGGCTTTGAATCGTTCTAATGCGGTTTCCGTTGAATCAGTAATAATGTGATTGTACAGTTCTTGGACATCTCCATTTAGATACCGTGTTAATGGATGATCTGTATTTAGTAAGTTTTTTATTTTATAATTTGTGCTTACGTTCTTGTCAGGGATAATGTGTTCCAGATCACTGAATGCATGGAAAGCTGTAAAATACTCCTCTGTACCAAGTACTTTTTGAGGTAGCTGGACCTCTTTTCCGTTCAAGAGTTCATCTCTAACACCTATTAAGAATAACCTTTCTCTGATTTGTGGTACACCAAAATCAGCTGCGTTTAGTATTTTTTTGTCGGTGATGTAACCGAGACTTTCTAGTTTCCTCTCGATATACTCCAATACGTTATATGTCTTTAAAAATGCAAATACATCATGGGCATCAATATCAATGTCAACCAACTCAATACCATTAGATATTATCTCATCTTTTTTCCACAGAATTTTTTGTGTTTCTGTAATAATCCCTAAGTAATTTATAAAGTCTGGATTAATAGAGCCTAACTGTATAAAGATTTCAAGCATCTCTTTGACATTGAACCATATCTCCCTGTAGCGATTGTTCCAATAACATTGATGGTAGCTATCCCATTTCTTCAAAACTTTCTTTAAGAAGCTGAGGTTTTTGGATAAATACTGAGAAATATTATTCCGGTTTCTTATGAACGAATTAAATTTTGATAGTAGTTCCTTGCTATCCAATAAGTAAAGCCTAAGGTTGAGATCCTCTTGTTCCTTTAGAAAATCAACTAAGTGTTGTGAAAGTATATTGACCTGACCTAGTGTGACCTTTTCCTCGATAGGCAAAATTTTTAATTCGTCAATTATTTCCTCATGTTCATTCTCTAACAAGAAAAATTTATGCTTTGATGAGCCCATCATTTTTACATTTTCCATTACAAATGCTTTTGGAGCCAATTCTTGAATGGCCCGGATATACTCTTTTACTAACTGGTTATTGGTAGATATCAGTTCATTTTTCTGGCGATTTGCATTAGAAAAGCCTTGACATGGAGGGCCACCGATAACAATGTCAATTTCTCCATATCGCTCAGTTAACTCATCATAATCTACTTGCCTTATGTCGTTGTATATTGTTACATTTTGTGGGTGATTTCTTTCGTAGCTCTTTTTCGCGTATTTGTTATTTTCTACAGCAGCTTTAATATCGACTTTATTTGTCTGCTGGAAACCAAGACTTAATCCACCAGCACCCGCAAAAAGATCAATTACAGATAATTTTTTCATATTCCCCACCTACAGAACGTTTGTTCTGATTACTATTCTACATATCTCTATAAATTCCTACCGATTCTCTCAGTATATAAGAGCAGCATAACACCATATCTTATAAAATTCAATATTATCAACAAAAAACACGCTGGTACATTAATGAAAAACTTGTAGATTAGGAGGATATTATGTATACCAAAGAAACTATGACGACTTATATTAGACGTATAATGCAGGACATTATGCTCGTCCGCTCTAAATATGATTTATGGAGGTACTTGCAAGCTCGAATGCAGGATCGCTCAGAAGAAATGCATTTAGCGTCTGGCTTCTTTACCTTAACAAACCTTTCACTGTTTAGTGACATCATAGTATCCCTATTTAAACTATATGAAGAGAAGGCTCAAGACGGGAGTCTTTATAAATTTCTTGGGATTGTCAGTGATTCTCTCTCGTTATTTGATTATAAGGAGAGTCCAGATGACTCGCCGCTTGTATCCTTAAGTACAATTAAAAAGGATAAAGAAGAAATTAGATGGCAATATGTTGCGATAGGAAACCTATCCACATGGCGAAGTAAGGTGTTTGCTCATAATGATAGAAAGTACTATTTAGATCGCAACAGATTACTGCAAGATGCCTCCTTAACTAACCAAGATATCGAGGTACTCATTGACCTTGCTTGGAAGATAGTCAATAAATACTGCCTCGCTCTTGATGGATCAAGTTATTATCCTGAAGTTCCCAATGCTAAAGACGTTGGTAAAGTCCTTGATATTTTGCACGATTATCGGCAGCAAAAGATGTCTAAAGCAGATGCACTAAGAGCTAATATTCTTGGAATGGGGTTTATGATTACTAACGAGCAGCAAAGCGCTATTGATCTGGAAAACATTATGGATGATGAGGAATAGATATCAAGAGGAAGCCTTTTTGAAAAGGAGACTACTCACTTAAATATTGAAAGTAGGGGGCAAAATTGCGATATGTAAACACAATAATCGATTATACTTCCTTATTAAAGGAGGATAAAACTTTAGAACTCAAAAATCAAAAAATAATTTCTTGGCTGTCGGATTATTTACCTTACACTGAAAAAATTTTGGTCGAAATCAAAAATAATGGGATAAAAAGTTATCCAAGTATTGTTGATGAATTTTATAAATATCGAAGAGAATACAGTGTTGTTGATGAAAACAAGCAATATCTAATTAAAGAGCGTATAGTTGCTGTATTAAAATTACTTGATGGATTCTATAAAAATCATCATTCAGCATATATTGATAATTACAATTCTATTCTTAATATAAAGAGTTCAGCCTTTAGAAATATGCTTTATATGTCTTCTAAAATACAATCATTAAACCAATTAGACCCTGATTTTATAAGAAAGCAAGATGTAATCATGTTTCACTTGAATGTTTTCAAAGACACCATTGAAGGTGTTTTAAATAAATTATTGAGCCCAATTATATTTATTTTGGAATACGATTCAATAGGAACTCCGATAGATAATATCGAGTCACGATATTTTTCAGAAAAGTATTTCTCAAAGCGAGACAGAAATTATAAAAATATTGAAAGTGATTTCAGGCTCCTTTATGAAGATACTAATACAGCTTTGAGAAACGCTGAAGCTCATTTTGATTATACAATAGATGAAAGAACAGAAACTATAACTTATAAGAATGGAAACAGAAGATCACCCACTTTAGTTCAATCGACATTAAAAGAACTGAAAGATGAAATTAAGAAGCTTTCGGAAGTTGCAAGACAAATAGGAATAGCGTATGAAATCTTCTGGTATGAACATGCCAAAGAATTTCCTGGTATCCATCCGGAAACAAATTTTGATCAGAATTATATCGCTATTAGACAAGTCCTTATGACAAACAGATTGATATTGAAAAGTTTTAGATATGAAAGATCAACTCTAAAGTTATACATCGAGTATGTCTATCCCTCTATAGAATCAAATGTGTTAATAACTTTGTTAAGACAATGTATAAATTTTTTGTATCTTAGCGATAGTTTTGAAGAGCCTGTTTCAACTATTGAAATTGTTGTAAATGAGTCAATAACAATTCCAATTAATATACAACTAATTAAAGATCTAGAGAAGAATTTAACTAAAGAAACTTTTGAATTGTTTATTAGTACAGTTCTAAACCAATTAAAAAAGCATTCTTGAAAAATAATGAGCCTGTTGTGTTAATCGTAGAGGTGCAATTTTATAAATAGCCACTTATCCATTTATGGTAAGGGCTCTTTATTATATGCCGACAGTTCCAAAGATGATTAGTCCATATTCAAAGTCTTAAGACGAGAATTAAATATTTTAACACTGTTTGCAAACTGATATTTATATGTTAGCATAATGCTAAAAGATAAAAAGGAGTCTTTGGAAAATGAAAATGACATTGGAGATTGACCTTAATGACATGGAATCGCTGAGAAAGGCGCGGGCTTTGCTTGACTTTCATCTACGTCAGTTACAACCTGAGGAGAGTGTTCAGGAAAATGAAAATCCTCTTCGGGATTATGCATATCTTAAGATGTTGAAAGAGTTTGCTGAAGGCTTATCGGAAAAGCAGCGTAAAGTATGGGATTACTTTCTGAATCACCCAGGGAACGCTCTAGGCACAGAGTTAAAAGCAGCAGTTCCTGACTTACAGCCGCAAGGGGCATTGGCTGGGGTATTTAAAGCTACTCAACGCTGGGTTACAATGGGCGGGCAAAGGGAATTGAGTCCATTTGTTCAGGTAGACTGGTCCAAAACCCATGGATGTGGAATATACCGAGGGCTTAGCCAAGAAGAAATTGATTTTCTTACACGCTAATAATTGCAAAACAAAACAACTTCGGAGGAACATGTATGTTTTTAAAACCAAAGCTCTTTGCCTCTAGCTCTAGTAACAAGACAGCTAATGTTTTTCTTAACCAAGCAAGTGGATTCTATGACAAATCTGCAAAAGCGGGAGAAAGGATGACATTGTTGGAGGGTTCAATTTTAGAGAAACCAGATCCTAGCGGCTGGATTTACCGTGATCTTGAAATCTTAGCAAATCAAGGACATGTGGAACGTATTGGGGCTAAATATAAAGTGATAAAACCGATAACCGGAAGCACCAGTGGGACAGCTGCTGCAGTACTTGGAGTTGGGTTCAAACCTGCTGGGTACCAGCAATGGAAATTTGGAAATGGACAAAGTATCTATGATGCCGGAGAAAAGTGAATTATTCGGATATAGTGTATTGGATTTCGTACTGGATACCAGGTTAATCTCCATGTTGGGGCTAGACTATATCATGAATCTGGCGAAGAATTTAATCTCAGTATATCCAAATTGTCGTGCTATGCTTGATCGGCTTAATCCACTTTTCACAGAAGAAGAACTAAGAGATATAATTGAAGAGAATAACCAAGTTGATGCTATCGGGCTTAGGAAAACTAAGTCCATTTTTGTTATTATCTCTTTTACTTGTGGGGTGATGGTGATGGCAGACATTGTTTCAAAGGAAGTAAGAAGCAGGATGATGAGCAAAATAAGATCAGTGTCCAAATTGGAAGACAGAGTAAGCCGAGAGCTTTGGAGTAGGCGTATTAGAATTCGGAGAAATGTGAAAACGCTTGTGGGAAGACCTGATTTTTCAATAAAGAAATATCGAGTTGTTATCTTTCTGGATTCATGTTTTTGGCACTACTGCCCCGCACATGCTGTAATACCGAAAACAAACACACAATATTGGATTGAAAAACTAAACAAGAATAAGCAACGGGATTTAGAAGTGAACAATTACTACGTTTCAATTGGTTGGAACATATTGAGAGTTTGGGAACATGAGGTTAAAAAAGATTATCAGTGCGTGATAGATAAAATCATTAACTTCATTGAGAATGCGAAAATATGTAAAAAATAAATCGCTGATAGACAGACAAAACTTGGAGGAAAGGGCGTGTTTTGAATGAAATGGCAAGAATACCAAGAAGCAGTGGGGGAACTTTACAGACAGATGGAGCAAATTGGTAAGGTGGAAAAAAATATTACGTTGCCTGACCTAGTTACTGGGCAGCCAAGACAGATAGATGTATGGTGGGAAATAATGGGTAAGGGTCATAAACTAGGGATATTGATTGATGCCAAGCTCAGGAAGAATGTACTGGATGTAAAAGTTGTTGAAGAAGTACTTTCCCTTGCGAATGCTGTGGGTGCTAATAAAGCTGTTATAGTTACTAACTCAGGTTGGACTAAACCGGCGGAAAGGAAGGCACAGTTCTCGGGATTAGATTTAAGGATATTTTCCATAGAAGAGGCTCTTGAGTTAGTTGTTCCTGAAATGTGGAAGATGTGCCCAAGTTGTGAAAACGATTGTATTGTGATGGATCAAAGTAATGGTTTTGTTGTTGATGGGATTGTAACTTTATTTTTAGCTGGAAATTGTAGAGAATGCGGAAGTGCCCTTATTTGGTGTCAGGGATGCGGGTGGAAAAACATATTAGAGATAGGAGAGGAGGAAAAATGCTGGTGCGATGATTTTTTATGGGGGAACGATAGTAACAGAGGAATATGCTTGAAATTCGAAGATCAACAGTACTTTCTTGCTAAGTAAATGCATCATTACCTTAAATTTGACTCTCAGTCCCTAATTGAAGAGGTGCTAAAAATATGGCAAGTGACCGAGAATTCAATGAGATGTTTAGCCTTCGAAACTTAAAAAATACTTGGAAGGTCATTCGTAAAGATCTCAAGACAGCAAATGTACGTGACTGTATAGATTACTTAGAATATGAGTTGAATTTAGACCATCAAATTAAAACTGTCAGGGAACGTATTCTTAGTGGATCGTACACCCCCAAAAAACCAAGTACTTTTGAGATGGCTAAAACTAAAGGTGCTTACCGTACTTTGTCAATTCTACATTTAGAAGATGCACTGGTGTATAGAGTGATTGCAGACCAAGTCTATAATCGGCTTAGGAAATATCAAAAAAAAGGAGTATTTTTTTCGAGGAAGCATACTGTGAAACCAATCGGTCAAAAAGGTGGGGAAATATTCTTATCGACTGATAATTTTAAAGACTTTTACGAGGACCCACTAAAATTATGGAAGAGATATCAACAATACAGAACAAAGACGCTGCTTAACTCAGTACATCCGGTGTTAGTGGTAACAGATATTACGAATTACTTTGAATCGGTTCATCATGAACTCTTGCTAGAGTACATATCACCAGCTGGATTACCACGTAAAGCTATTGGATTATTGGGTAGAATGTTGGAGGAATTTAAACCAAGCTGCGGATTGTCGCCTAATCCAAGAATAGGACTTCCGGTAGAAGAACATGATGCATCCCGACAATTAGCTCATGTATATCTTTTTGAACATGATGTCAAAATTACAAATCATTTCGGTGAAGATAACTACGTAAGGTGGATGGATGATCAAACTATCGCAGTAAGAAATAAAACTCAGGCAAGGATAACTGTTAGATTACTTACAAAATCTTTGGCAGAACAAAGGTTGGTATTAAACTCCGGAAAAACCAAGTTTCTTACCGCAAATGAGGTTGTGGAGGTATTCCATCTTGATAGCAATCAAGATTTAGATGAATTTGCTGATGCATTAAAAAGTAAAATGTATACATCTTCGCAACTTAAAAAAATGCTTAATAGGTTATACCAACAAGCGAAAAAACTGGAAAATGTGGGGCACTGGGACAAAATTTTAAAAAGAATTTATTATTATGCAGGCAAAATTAAGTGGGACGGGCTTGTTGGTAGGGTTTATGATGATCTTATTGAGCATCCTCACTTGTCGGAGAGAATTTTTGAATACATAGCGAGTACAGGTAACTATGCAAGATTATTGCGTTTGTTTAAAAGGTATGTAGAGCGAGGAGAGTCTCTATATGAGTCTGTAGAAACTAATTTTTTTGAGGTAATTTTATATTCGAATATTGATTCTCCTTGCTCTAAACAATATCGTGAATTTTGTCGTGATTGGATTATTGGTAAAGTTAAAGGTACCGAGAGAGCCGTTCCAAAGGGAGCAGCAGCAATAGCACTTTATTGGTTAGGGGATCGAAGGTCAGTACCAACCATAATAAATGTACTTCAAAAACACGGTCATATTATTCCAAATAGTGTTGCTCGTTCATTACTCGTTAGTTTATTAGCACTCGACCATACAAAAATCAATGATGTAATGTCATTGAGCGCACAAATCGGAGGGCAGGCAGTTACAAGTCTCGGTACTATGTTAAACAAATTGCAAAACAACCCAAATCTTAAAGCTCCTGCCAATGAATTAATAGCTCCTAAGAATGCATTCATCGGTGGTAAAATTTATGATGCTAGGTCTTGGCTTAAGCTATCCGTCCTGGGTATTGCAGTTTCTCCAACAATCAGAAATTGGGTTAAGAAACAACACAAAAAAATCTCTGTCAAATCGTTAGGGAGTTGCGAAAGGCGTGTCTCAAATCGATTAGGGGAACTTATAAAAAAATATTAATATAAAACCTTATCCGTTATTCTGATAACACCGATTTAAAAAATGAGAAGTCTTGATGATATTAGATTACACAGAATTGAGGAATGAATTTTCTTAATCTAGATAACTTAACTTACAATGGTGATTCGCCAACTTGATACACTTACAGTTGTATTAGGTTGGTGGATATATTGTTAGTTGTTATAAAAAAATTGACCGTCCGATCCGTTACGCTGAACCTTATCACAAGTAAAAGCAAGTTTTTACAGAGTCTGGGGAGAATTTGTCTCGCCAGCACATACCGTTGTACTCAAAAAGGCCCCATAGTAGCAAGGGGCCTTAGCGTTGTTTATTCACATTACCGCGTTTTGGAACCAAACGTGCCTACTTCGTCCTCGTTGTATCAGAAGTTTTCTAAAACAATTTTTCCAATGGTCCGTCCAGATTCCAACTTCTCATGCGCGAAACGCAGGTTTGCTGCATTAATGGGCTCCAGTCGTTCAGTCAGCGTAGTTTTTATTTTCCCATCATCGATTAAGTCCGCCAGTTCGTTCAACAATTCGTGTTGTTTGATCATGTCATTGGTATGAAACAAGGACCGTGTAAACATGAACTCCCATACAAACGTTACACTTTTAGAAAACAGCAAGTCCATTTTCAAGCTCCCTGCCCAGGTAGTCTTATTTGCAGGAACGATAGAGCAAATTTTACCTTGGGGGACAATGACTTCCGCCATATTTTCAAGATGCTGAACAGTATCATTCAAGCAAAGGATATAATCTACGGTGTCAATACCAACTTCCTTGAGTTGAGGGAGAAAAGGGTTGTTGTGGTTTATGATAAAATCCGCACCGAGAGTTTTGACCCATTGAATTGACTCTGGACGTGAAGCAGTACCGATGACGGTCAAACCTGCTAATTTTGCAAGTTGAATAGCAATCGATCCTACTCCTCCAGCTGCACCGATAATCAGTATGTTTTTGTTTTCGCCTGTATTTACGCTAATTCCTAAACGATCAAAGAGGCCCTCCCATGCAGTTATCGAGGTGAGCGGTAAGGCGGCAGCGGCAGCGAAATCCAAACTTCTCGGCATATTTCCCACAATTCGTTCATCAACTAAGTGAAATTCACTGTTGCTGCCTGATCGAGACACACTGCCGGCATAATAGATCTTGTCCCCAGGTTTAAACAATTGGCAGTCAGGACCAACCTGTTCTACGATTCCAGCGGCATCCCAACCAAGAATTTTCGGTGAATCGGCTTCGTAGTTATGACTTTCGCGGACGCCTACGTCTGCAGGGTTGACAGAGATTGCTTTTACACGTACAAGCAAATCGCGGCCTGTAGGTTCCGGTTTATCCAAGTGCAGATCAATCAGGCTTTCCGGATTGGTTATAGGGAGGTATCGGTAAGCACCGACAGCTTTCATCTTTTGGTGAGTATTCATGGGTATCCATCCTCTCAAATAGGAAATGTTGTACAGTTGCATTGTAAATCGATTCAATTACTTTAAGTAAGTACGCATATTTTTATGGTATAGTATTAAAAATCAAACCATTGGGGGATAAACTGATGGGAGACCGAAGAAAGAAATATGGAGTAAGTCCAGATATGCAAGCATGTCCGGTTGAAACAACGCTGGATGTTATTGGTGGAAAGTGGAAGGGGATCATTCTCTATCAGCTCCTGAACGGAACGAAAAGATTCAATGAATTCAGGCGCCTCAATCCGGGAATCACGCAATTTATGCTCACCTTGCAGTTAAGAGAGCTTGAACGGGATGGCATCATTCATCGCGAAATATATAAAGAGGTTCCTCCAAGAGTGGAATACTCCCTTACTGATTTCGGAAGGACTCTGGAACCGGTCATTATGTCAATGAAAGCATGGGGCGAGTCTTATAAAGTGCGGCTTAATGAAAATTCAACGATACAAGGGGAGGAAAGGTAAAGGCAAGTTGAGCAGTAACCTAAGTAGCGGAGCGGGAATGTTTTAGTAAATGTTCAGGGAGGGAATAGTTTAGAAAATAGATAGAATATTAAAGTGGGGAACAGGATGAAAGCGATCTTAATCGACGATGAAGAGTTGGCATTAAATTATTTGGAGCATCAGTTATTACATATCGGCGATTTTGAAATTGTTGGCAAGTATACGGATCCGATGATCGGCAAACGAGAGATTGAAAAAAATGAGATTGATATTGTCTTTTTGGATATTCAAATACCAAAGCTAAACGGTATCGAGTTGGCCGAACAGCTTTTGGAAGTGAAACCTCAATTACAAATAGTTTTCGTCACCGCATATGAGAGATATGCAATTAAAGCATTTGAGCTGAACGCCCTTGACTATGTCTTAAAGCCAGTTGGCAAGCAACGACTGCAAAATACAATGAAACGAATTCAATCCAGGATGGAGGAACATACGACCTTCTCCCTTCAGAAGTCGGAGAATTTACAAATGAGTCTGTTTCAACATGTAAGGATTGTAGATGGAGGCCAGGAAATCCCACTTCGCTGGCGAACTGCCAAGGTGCAGCAGTTGTTCTTATATTTGGTTCAACACAGGGGAACGTCGGTTAATAAAACGGCGATCATTGAGTTGCTCTGGCCAGAGCTAGAACCGGAAAAAGCCTATCATCAATTGTATACGGCTATCTATCATATTCGCAAAACTTTGGCGCCATTTAGTAAATATTTTCAACTCAGCAATACATCAGAAGGGTATAAGGTAAGACTAGAACAAACCATCTTGGATGTAGATCAGTTTGAGCGGTTTTTTCGCTCTGACTTATCCTTATCTGGGGAGACGATTGGCGAGTATGAACAAGCGATAGCTCTGTGTAAAGGAGATTATTTGCAAGAGCATCATTACATATGGGCAGAAAGCGAGCGTCAAAGATTACAACTGCAATGGGTGCAAACCGCCGTGAAAATGGTGGATTGGTATTATGCCAATGATGAATGGGACAAAGCCATCACGCTATGTTTGGACATTTGTCAGCGTTATCCGCTCGAGGAAGAAGCCTATTTTTACCTTATGAAAATATTTGCTGACATGGGAAGGCACTCTTCGGTTCACAAGCAATATGATCAATTAACGAGTGTGTTATGGAACGAATTGCAAGAACAGCCTAATCCGGCTATTACAGAATGGTATCAACTTTGGAAGCAGAAAAATAAGGAATAAACCAAGTAGTTTATTCCTTATTTTGGGATTTTGAAAGTGACGATCGTACCTTGTTCAGGTGAGCTATCAAATGTTAATCCCTGGTTATATAGTTGTTTTAGTCGCCGTTCAATATTTCGCAGACCTACGCTTGCTCTTTTTTTGCCATGCCTTGTTTGGCTGAAAAGTTGATTCAGATCTTCCTCTGTTATCCCATCCCCATCGTCTTGGATTGAAACTTCGAAATATTCCTCTTTGTCTTTGATGTGAATCCAGACTGTTCCCCCACTTGTGCTTTGCATTAAGCCGTGTTTGATTGCATTTTCGACTAGCGGTTGTATGGATAAGGGCGGTAAGCAAAAATCGAGATCAGGGTCCAGATCCCATTCCACTTGCAATCGATCGCCAAATCGTTGCTTCTCGATATACAAATAAGATCGAACAAGATCAAGTTCATCGTGAAGCGAAATAACGGGTTCAGAATTATGAAAGTCGAAGCTCAAACGCAAATAGTTGCTAAACTCTTCAAGCAATGCTTGCATTTTCGTGAAGTCCTGAAGTCCCAAGGCGGCAATTGAATTTAATGCGTTAAATAAAAAATGAGGTTCAATTTGTGATTGTAACCATGCTCCTTCCATACGCAAACGTTCATCGAAGGATATTTTAAGTTCTGTTAAGGCTTTTACTCTTGCCTTTAATTCCCAAGCATCGACGGGTTTCTTAACATAGTCGTTCGCTCCTGCTTGAAAGCCGGCTACAATATCCTCGGAACGATTGCGCGCGGTCAAGAGCAGGACAGGCAGTTCTAACACAGAGAATCGTTCCCGGATGATGCGTGTTAGTTCATAGCCGGATACGTGAGGCATCATGACGTCTGAGATGACCAGATCCACCGGGTTACGTTCCAGCATGGACAGGGCTTGCTGAGCGCTGGTTGCCGTGCTTACTTCATATTGATCTGATTCAAGCATTTTGCGAAGGATGTTCAGGTTAATACTGTCGTCATCCACAACGATAATTTTTGCTTTTCTATTCATAGAAGAAACCGTTTCTGTCGGTGTCGTGATTCGATCAGTCGTTGCAGCGGCTATTTCTAGTGAAGTCTGCATCCATGTCTGAGCGCTGCTTTCTTCTATTGGAACGGAATCTGTAGCTAGTGGGAGGGTAAAAGTAAAGGCAGAGCCTTTTCCCAGGGTGGACTGAACCGATAGAGTACCGCCGTGCAGCTCAACCAACTGTTTGGAAATATGTAAGCCAAGCCCGAATCCGCCACTTGCTCTGATTGAATTCAGTTCCGCTTGTTCATAAGGTTGAAAAATGGTTTGTAGAGCTTTTTCCTCGATGCCAACCCCAGTATCCTCTACTTGGATAAGCGCAAATCCCCTAGACGTTGTCGCGCGAATCGTGATGGTTCCTTCATCTGTAAATTTAATGGCATTATGCACCAAATTGAACAGAATTTGAATAAGCCGGTTTTCATCTCCCCGAACAGAAGGAAACGAATCGTCTATTTCCACTTTTAAAGCAATCGGTTTTCCGTCCAGCATCAGTTTTGCCATATCGAAAACACCAGCGAAGATAGACTGCAGGTTTAATTTTTTCTCGTGCAGGCGAATGGTGTTCTCCTTTAATCGGGTTACATCCAGCAAATCATCTAGCATGAGCGTCAGACGTCTGCTGACATGCAGGAGAATATCCAGACGCTTTTTGTGTTCTTCATGAAGGGGATTGTTTGTATCCTCGATAATCGCTTGAGTGATATTGATGATGCCATGTAATGGGTTTCTCAGTTCATGAGAAGTATTCACCAAAAATTCGTCCTTGCGCTTATCCTCTTGCTGTAATTTCTCCGCAAGATGTTTCGTCTCAGTCGTTGCCCGGAAAAATCGTCTAAACCAATATGCCGCAAAAGCAAGTACGGCAAAGATCAGATCGAAGGGGTAGTGAACAAATTCTCTGCCTAATATGCCATTAGCAATCGTCCAGATCACATTCACCCCTACAAACAAGCAAGCTAGCAGGAGAAATATAATGTCTTCCTTGTCCCGAATGGCTTTCCAGAGTATGTAGGCAGAAATAATGACGGATAGGAGCATCACGATAGAGAGCATTCTGCTCATCGCTAAGATAGTTCCAGCAGGTACGAAGAGGATGAACATAGCGTATAAGCTGCACAAGCCACCGAAACCTTGTAAAATCCTTCTGCTTAGATAAGCAGGAAGCAGATGATGAAACAAGGGAGGTATGAAGGCGACCGCACCAACATAGACGAGATACGTCAACTTAACTGTCCAATCATAGTCGAACTGCGACCAGACAAATAATAACTTGTCATCCGCTGTTACCACAGTCAATATTCCACAAATCATAACCAACGAGAAATATACCAAGCCTTTATTTCTGGCGCCCAAGAAGTACAGGAGCAAGGCATATAAACTATGAATCAGAAACACGACGAGTAATAATAGTTGCAAACTGATGGAGAGGATCGTCCGCATCTGTATAGCTTCTATCGTACCGAAGCGAATAGGTTTTGTGATTCCTCCTGCCCCGGCATCATTGGAAGCATGGATAAGCAACTCTACTTGACCTTGTTCGGGTGTCAGTTTGACAGTATAGGGAATATTGCGTGCTTGATGCTCTATGAAGCTGGTTGCCGGTTGTCCTACCTGGGCGACTAATTTCCCATTGGCATAGACAGCCGAGGTAGTTCGAAGCTCATTGATCCTGAGACCAAGTGTCTGTTCCTGTTCCGGATCAAGCAAGATGCGTAGTCGATACGTGCCGAATTGGAAGGAGTCCGGTATTCCCGGCTCATGAACAAATGCCTCACCCCACCGCTTGGGTACTTGGAGGTATGTCTGCCCCTCAGGTTTCTTCAGGCCATTTCCCTCTATGAACTGAGAAGGGAAGAACTCCCACTCCCCATCCAACCGTAATGTTTGGTATCCCGAGAATTCCCATCCACGCAAATCAAGCACGCCTTGTACAGCCACTGGTTTTTCAGCGTAGTCAAAGGTGGTGAGGAAACTCATCCAGAGTAAGCGAAGGGCTGTTACGACTAGTAGAGCAACAACGATCATTTTCGTCCATTTCCATGCGACTGTTTTCATTTCAATGATTACCCTCAATGAATAGTAGTAAGAAAATTGTTAGGCCCCAAATCCGAAGAATATCATTTTTTCTCATAATGAATACTCTTCGACAAGATTTTCAGGACACCTCTTATAAAGAATATATCAGGGTGGAATTAGGAACGTTGTAGAGGTTATGTAGAGGTGCCCCTGTTAAGATGACAAATTAGGAGAAGTCTATTGAAAAAAGATAGTTTTACACAAAATATCCAGAAGGTGAGAGGAGAGGAAGAAAGGGCAATGAAAACAATCACGAAGCTGCGAAATTGGTGGAAACGTCCACTAGTGTTCATGCTTTTGTTGGCGCTAGTAACAAGTAGTTTCTCCATGGCAGGAGTGCCTGAGAGAGTGCAGGCGGCTGAATCTATCAAGTGGCTGACGTACAAGTTTGACATTAATGATTTTTCAAATCCATCTTTGCAAGAACTATTTCAGTTAAATGGAAATTCGACAATCCTTGATGGAAAATTGGTTGTGACTCCGAAGCAAGCAAGTCAAACCGGCAGCGTTTTTAACAAACAATCCTTCCAACCGCATGAAGAGTTTTCATTTAGCACAGGATTTTCATTTCGGATTGACGGTAATCTGCCGAATACCGCTGATGGAATGACCTTTGCCATCGTGGGGGACCCTACAAAATTGGGCGGCTTTGGTGGCAATCTGGGGCTAGCAGGAGTTAGTCCAAGTCTAGGCATAAAATTTGACACCTATCTGAACAATTATAATCAACAAAAATTTCTCGATCCATCAAACAACTATATTGGAATTGCCTATAATGGAAATTTGGTAAATGACAATCCGTCGTGGTACAAGAATCTCAACGATATTAAGGATGAATCCGGTAACCCGAAGTTTGTTTTGGCGAATGGGAACACGTATTATGCCTGGATTGATTATGATGGTGCATCCAGTAATGTAAAGGTGTACTTGAACGATTCAGCGAGCAAACCAAGCGATCCCTTGATTGATGCGAATGGAATCAATCTAAAGGGAATTTTTGGCGAAACAAATGGAATTTATGCTGGTTTCACTGGTTCCACTTCAAGCTGGTACGAATCGCATGAAATTTTGAGCTGGTATTTCGTCAACGACCTTGCACCGATTGGAGACAACTTCGGTACCCCAGAGGGTTCGAGTGATTATCGACAAGCGCCATCATCCATTGACATGACAGTAGAGAAATCGGACAAGCCAGGGAAACACAAAGTAGTTGTTACCGCGTACAACCCTGACCGGTCTGCAGCTGCTGATGTTTCGATTACATTGACAAACAGTAAAGAAGGAACATGGACAGATGCGGACGGCAACCCAATCACAGACTGGTCAATGGTAAGAACAGACGGCGAAGGAAAAGTGACCGTTTACTTTACTCCCGATAACGTTTTAGATGCAACTGACGTAAGAGCAGTCGCCGTTGGTGGCGCGATTGCAACGGGAACGATCTCCGCTGTGGTACCTACGCAAGGGCCAGGCGGGGTGAGTGAAGGCCTACTCTCTTGGGTTGATGTAGAACGCAGTGCTGTGCTTTCGGGAAACCAAATCGACCAATTAACAGACTTGGCAGATCGCGGAGCATGGATGCCTAGCGGTACTAGTACCAATGACAATGTGCCTAACGCTCTGAATTTTAATAGCGGAATCCAAATTGACTCAAATAAAGGGTATTATACTCGCTCTTCCATTGATTTTAATAATAATGCTGCTACGGATCGGGAAATATTCTCCGTCCAGGCAAGTGACAAATATAGCGGATTTCCATGGGAGTTTGGAGGAAGACATACAGCTGCAGTTGTTTATGGAGCTAATAATGGAAAATCGATAAGTTCATATTTCGGTAGAGACGAAGGTAGCTTGAGCGTAGACGTCGGTGATTACCAATTAAAAAATGGAGCGATGTTAAACATCTGGAGTGCACCAAATGATTGGGCGCTTTCGCTAAATGGAAAAGCATTACAGACGGCAAACAGTAATACTCCCAATTTTGCATCTCCGATAACAAGCGGAAGTAAACCTTATTATTTTGGTGCAGGTCATAACAGTCGATTTTACGGGAAGATGTCTGAAACGATCCTTTATAACCGTAAATTGACTGATGAAGACCGAAACAAAGTCAACAGTTACCTTGCTTTAAAATACGGATTGACATTGAAAGATGAAAATAATGCTCCGATTGATTATGTCGCTAGCGATGGCTCAACGATGTGGAAAGCTAGCAACAACACTGGCTACGGCAACCGCATAACAGGGATCGGTCGTGATGAAGTAGGTGCTTTGTATCAAAAGCAATCGAAATCTCAGGTTGACGGTTCCAATGTCACGATTGCAATAGGCAATGCGATTCAAGAGACGAATGCCCTGAATACCAAGACGATTGCAGAAGATAAATCATTCTTTGTTTTTAGCGATAACGGTGGAGACGTTACATTCGAGACTCCAATAACAAAAGATACAGAAAGTCTAAAACGTATTGGACGCACCTATAAAGTAGAGAAAACGAATTGGCAAGATACAGACATTACGCTGCACGTAGACAAAGTAGCAGGTGCTTCTGCTTGGCCTTTTTATCTGGTTGTTAGTGAGGATGAGCAATTCGATCAAAACGATGCATTCTATCCACTAACAGATGGCACAGCAACACTTGATAGTGCTGAATTTGCTAATGGCAATTATTTTACGATTGCCGCAACTGTACCCGTACCAACAGCTGCTACAATTGAGGAAACAGTAGCGGATGGCAATAAAATAACGGTGACGTTTGATCGCGGAGTGGAGTTAACCGATTTAACTGGATTTACCATTACAGTTGATGGTACAGCTGTAGAAAACGGTGGTCTAACTTTCAAGGTTGACGAAAACGATGCTACAAAGCTAGTGATCACCTTGCCAGCAGGTACGAATGTTACCAATAAAGCAGTAAACATTTCCTATGATGGGTTGGGGAACTTAAAAGGTACAAACGGTGCTCCAGTAGATCTATTTAACAAAAATGTTGAGTATCCTGGGGCGACACTTACGATTACTGAACCAAGTGCCAATCCAGTCACTGTAACGAAGCCAGTGTTCAAAGGAACGTCAACAGCGGGATCTAAGGTCACCGTTGAGATTAAAGACAAAGCTGGCAATGTAGTAGATACTCCAACAGTAACAGTTGATACAGAAGGCAACTGGGCATTTACACCGACCCAAGATTTACAAGATGGTGAATACACAGTTGAGGTAACAGCGACGACAGTAGACGGCAAGTCAGCCAAAGCGACAAAGACTATTACGGTAGATACAACACCAACCGAACCTGTCGTTGATAAATCGAAGCTGCAAGCAAAAGCAGATGAAATCAAAGCTGAGAACTTGAAGGAAGAAGAGTACACAAGCGCGAGCTGGGCAGAACTGAAACAGGCATTGGAAAAAGCGAATGCAGTGCTGGCTGATCCAAATGCAACCCAGCAAGAAGTAGACGAAGCGTTGGCGGCACTGACAAAGGCGAGAGAAGGTTTGAAAAAACCAGACGAGCCTACGCCTACCGTCGACAAAACAAAGCTGCAAGCCAAAGCAGATGAAATCAAGGCTGAGAACTTGAAGGAAGAAGAGTACACAAGCGCGAGCTGGGCAGAACTGAAACAGGCATTGGAAAAAGCGAATGCAGTGCTGGCTGATCCAAATGCAACCCAGCAAGAAGTAGACGAAGCGCTGGCGGTACTGACAAAAGCGAGAGACGGTTTGAAAAAACCAGACGAGCCTACGCCTACCGTCGACAAAACAAAGTTGCAAGCAAAAGCAGATGACATCAAAGCTGAGCAATTGAAGGAAGAAGAGTACACAAGCGCGAGTTGGGCAGAACTGAAACAGGGATTGGAAAAAGCGGATGCAGTGCTGGCTGATCCAAATGCAACCCAGCAAGAAGTAGACGAAGCGCTCTCGGCATTGAAAAAGGCCAGAGAAGGTTTGAAAAAACCAAGCGTGCCTACGCCTACACCAACACCTACAGTCGACAAATCGAAATTGCAAGCAAAAGCGGACGAAATCCAATCCGAGAATCTTACGGGTGAAGACTACACAAGCGAGAGCTGGGAAGAACTGCAAAAAGCTTTGAGAAAAGCGGATGCAATACTGGCTGATCCAAATGCAACCCAAGAAGAAGTAGACAAAGCGCTCTCGGCATTGACAAAGGCCAGAGAAGGCTTGCAAAAACCAGACGAGCCAACGCCAACTCCTACAGTCGACAAATCAAAGCTGCAAGCAAGAGTAGATGAAATCGACGATGAAGATTTGGATGAAGATGACTATACATCTTCAAGTTGGAGAAAGCTCGAAAAAGCATTGAACCGAGCAAAAGACGTACTGGAAGATCCTGACGCAACCCAGGACGAGGTAGACGAAGCACTGGCTGAGCTTAAAAAAGCAAGAAGAGGTTTAGAATCTGTCGATAAACGAGACAGAGACCGGGATAAAGAACGGAAAAAAGACCGGGACAGCACTAATCATGTTCAAAACCCGTTCTTTACTGGAGGCGGTTCCGGTAATGTAGAACCGAAGCCAAGTGAGCCAGTAAAAGAAGAAAACGACCAAACAGGCTACATGAACGGCTACCCAACCGGAAACTTCGATCCAAATCGCCAAGTGACCCGTGCAGAAATGGCTATGATCCTGGTAAACACAGGAATGGTCAAGACTACATCCGTAAGTGGAATGTTTATGGACGTAGCCGACCAACATTGGGCGGCAGATGCGATTAGAAGAGCGAATGAAGCAGGGCTGATGAACGGTTATTCGAATGGCATGTTCAATCCGGGAGGCGGAATCACGCGCGCGGAAATGGCGACCATTGTATACAAACACTTGGGGTTAAATGGAGACGGCATGCCGAACAACTTCTACGATGTACCAGCAGATCACTGGGCAACTCAGATTATTGCGGCAGTAAGTAAAGAAGGCTACATGGCAGGCTATCCAGATGGTACATTCCATCCCCAAAAGACATTGACTCGAGCAGAAACGGTCACGATCATCAATCGTTTGCTGAACCATTCGCAGTTAAGCACGGTAATAGGACAAAGCTGGCCGGATGTACCTCCAACCCATTGGGCGTACAAGGATATTGAAGCTGCAACCAAAAAGTAAAGGGAACTCTCTTTCTTAATCAAAAAGACCGGAGTGCATATTTTATATGCTTCTCCGGTCTTTTTCGGCTACTCTCATAATCACTACGTATGAAGATTCATTCACATATACTTGAATTCGGGAATTTCCCTTGCAGGTAGGAATCCCATAGGTTATTGATAAATTCTATATTGATCTTGTTTTCAAAAGCCTTGGAAATGAGACCAAGGTCGTCCGACGCATACCCTGCCAGTTCTGAATTCTGGGTTATCCGAAAAGTTTGCTTGAACACAAATTCCCTAATTTCTCTGATCACCGTATTTTCAGAGGGGGCAATTTCATCAACTTTTTTGTAACTAGAACTCCATGCCGTATCAAATAGATAGGGGAGTACCATTTACAACTATCATTTTTTCCTCACTTTTAGCCATTTCCACTTACGGTAAATGGCTTTTTTATTTTCTTAGAGATGGTGCAAATATTATGGTGAAGAAGGGAGCTAGTGAATTTGTGAGTCTAATTAAACAGGAAGAGTTGGAACTCGCTCAATAATATTGACAACTTCATTGAGCAATGATACTCTCTTTTTGTTGAAATTGATATTGATTATCATTATTGATTTTGATAAAAAACGAGCGTTTACTGGGCGGGGGGAAACATAATGAAAAGGCTATTACAAGTTAGTATGGTTCTACTATCTCTCCTAATTATTACTGCTTGTGGTTCAAAAAATTCGGATAATACAAGCAGCGTTGCCTCAAATAATACCGACTCGGCTGGCCCTATCATTATTAAACATGGAAAAGGTGAGACTAAGCTTGACAAGCCTGCGGTGCGAGTCGTCGCCTTGGAGTGGATCTATACAGAGGAATTAATCGCGTTAGGTATTCAGCCTGTAGGAAATGCGGACAATAAGGAATATGAGATTTGGGTGACTGATGAAGCGGCACTCGCAGATAGCGTTACGGATGTCGGCTTGCGTTGGGAACCCAACCTGGAGACGATCGCGTCATTGAAGCCTGATCTGATTATCTCGAATACCGACAATAACGATGCAATTTACAATCAGCTTAATGCTATTGCGCCTACGATTGAATTCGATCCTTATCCGAACGAAGGAGATGCCTATACAGGAATGGTCAACGATTTTAAGACCATTGCTAAAGCAGTAGGTAAATCAAAAGAAGCGGATAAAGTGCTCGCAGATCTTGATACGCATTATGCAGCAGCTAAGGAAAAACTTAAAGCAGCTGGCAAGGACAAATTCAATTATGTCATTACCCAAGCATTCAGCAGCCAGAATGCGGCAACGTTGAGGATGTTTACGGAAACATCGACAGTCGTACAAACGCTCAATCGTATCGGGTTAACCAGCGATTGGAAGTCGGACAAATTTGAAAAGTACGGTTTTACAGACGCTACCTTTGAGTCCCTGCCAGCAGTGAGCGATTCCAATTTCATTTACATTGTCCAGAAAGACGATAACGTTTTCGGTGACTCGGTGAAGAATAATAAGGTTTGGAACGGATTAAATTTCGTTAAAGAAAACCGGACTTATGGCATAGGTGGAGACACATGGACCTTCGGCGGTCCCCTCTCCTCCAAAGTATTAGTTGACCGCGTTGTAGAAGCTATAACGAAATGAGAACCGTTAGTTTATTCGGGGGTGGCTTAGCTGCCCTCTTCCTACTGTTGATAGCCAGTCTGTGCTTTGGGGAAGCAGAAATTACTTTCAAGGTCGTGTTAGAAGCGCTATTTCATCGTCAGGATATACTCTCACATAATGTGATATGGGATATGCGTATACCGCGTGCGATACTAGGATTCATCTCCGGGGCAGGGCTTGCTGTAGCTGGGGTCTTGCTACAGACGGTTACTAAAAACCCGCTAGCTTCCACAGATACACTTGGTATTAATGCCGGTGCTTATTTTATGGTTGTTGCTGGAACGATCTATTTTCCCAACCTGCTCCACCAGTCACCATTTCTCTTTGCCGCCGCTGGCGGAGGCTTTGCTGCGATGTGTGCCTATTTTCTCGGAGGCGGTCGATCTACAAGTCCAATCCGCCTAGCCCTTTCCGGTATGATCGTAGCTATGGTGATCGGTTCATTTACAAGCGCTCTACATATATTCCATGCTACGGAAACACAGTCGCTATTTTTATGGGGCTCAGGCTCGCTCTCCCAACTCGACTGGAAAGGTGTTACGTATGCCTGGCCTGGCGTCAGCGCTGTTATTATCGTCGCTATTTTTATGGGCAAACAATTCGATGTATTAAACTTGGATCAGTCTACTGCTCAATCATTAGGTCAGAAGGTTGATCTCATTCGCTTCGCCGGATTGGCGCTTGCCGTGCTTGTTGCTTCAGTCGTAGTCAGTGTAGTCGGACCGATCGGATTTGTTGGTCTCGTCGCGCCGCACTTGGTACGTCTAAGCGGATTGCACAGGCATAATTGGCTCATTCCCGCCACCGCGCTTTGGGGAGCCGTATTGCTCACTGGGGCTGATGTTCTTACGCGAATGGTGCGTAGCAGCATGGGTGAGATGCCAGTAGGTGCGATGATGGCGATAATCGGAGCACCTTGGCTAATCTGGCTCATACTTAGGAAAATGAATGGTATGATGGGTTCCTTTTCAACCTCATCCATGTCTATTGGCAGAAATCGTGTTCGGATTCAATTCCCGCTTCTCGCGTTCATCATGCTTTTCTTCGTTGTCTCATTTATTCTTGTAAGCATGACAATGGGCGGCACACGTATTCCGCTAAGTCAGTTATTCGCGAGCTTAATTGGATCTGACTATTCAGCCCTCTTTAATTTACGATTACCTCGTACCCTTGTCGCCGCAGGCGCAGGAATAGCACTGAGCGTAAGCGGTGTTCTAATCCAAGCTTCTGTTCGTAATCCATTAGCCGATTCTTCTATTCTGGGGGTGACCTCGGGGGCTGGATTCGGAGCACTACTTGTGCTTATTGCCTGGCCGCAAGTACCGATCGTAGTGCTTCCGATCGCTGCCATGAGCGGAGCTATACTTGCTGCTGCCGTCATATTCCTATTCGCATGGCGAAAGTCGCTCAATCCCTCGGTACTTATTCTTCTGGGGATCGCGGTTTCAGCTATCGGCTCCGCGGGTATTCAAGCTTTAATCGTACTTGGGCCATTATGGGGAAGTAGTAGCTATATATGGTTGACTGGCTCGACTTATGGTCGCACCTGGGATCAATTCCTCATCATCTGTATATTCCTAGCCGCTCTCCTTCCTCTTGCATGGTGGCTCGGTCGCAGGTTTGATATACTCGCATTCTCTGATGATAGCGCTATAGGATTAGGTTTATCGGTGCGTAAAACACGCTTCGCTGCAATGTCCGTAGGTGTTCTTCTCGCTGCCGGTGCTGTCGCCACTGTAGGAACTGTAGGCTTTCTCGGTTTAATCGTCCCTCATATGGTAAGAAGCTTAATCGGGCATAACACGCGACAATCCATCGTATTGTCGAGCTTACTCGGGGCTCTCCTTCTTGTATTGGCGGACGCCATCGGTCGAACGATACTTGCTCCGGTCGAAATTCCATCCGGTCTATTAATTACTTTGATTGGCGCACCTTATTTTCTATTCGTAATGTTTCGGTCACATACGAAGAAGCTTTAGACCAATAGCTAGTGAAGGGTAATCCCTTTACTAGCTTTTTTCTGAATGTCATATAAATGAACGGACCAATCTTATTGCAATAGTTTCCCGTATAACGGCTGATAACCGGCAAACTACGATTGAAATGAGGTATGCAATGTGAAAATCGACGTTGATCAGTTAGCAGAACATTTGGCACACATTCCTTTTCAAGTAGAAGGAGTATATCGATATGCGAAAGATCCAGGTGTACCTTACGCTGAATATACAGATTCTTTTCCTGGATTTGTGTTTCCACTTACAGGGAAGGTGCAATTTCAATTTAACGGCACGCCCTATATTTTTTCGCCAGGAAAAGTTGTGCATGGGGGGGCGAAAATGAAACTAGCTCAAAAAACGTTTGGTAACACCAACTGGGAGTATATTCTCGTATTATACCGAATATGTAACGCAGAACTGGAAGAGACAAGCTTTTCTCATCAGCATTTTGAATTATCAACCGGACAATCTCCTCGTCTTATCGAATTAATTATGCGTCTTTGGCATGTGTATAATCAGCCTGGAGGCATTTCGATGTTTCAGACCGAAATGCTGTTTCGCGATGTACTGAATGAAGCCTTATTATGTGTGGCCAATAGGCAAAATAGCTGTGAATCACATACTTTATTCGAACGGGTATCTACTTATATTCATGAATACTATTATCAAGGCCTTACAATAGCATCGCTTGCAGAACAATATAATGTTAATCGAAATCGACTTTCTTACGTATTTAGAAGACATGCAGGCATGGGACCAGCAGAGTATTTACTCAAATATCGGATAAACATGGCGCAAGAAATGCTATTTACAAGTGATATGCCTGTACAACAAATTGCGCAAACGGTTGGAATTGCTGACCCCTATTATTTTAGTAGAGTGTTCAAGAAACAACTCGGTATCTCTCCTACGGAATATCGAGAGAAAGTTCATCAATAATCCATGCTAATTTCAACAGGCATCCATTCTAAACCAAAAATGGCTTTACTATACTAATGGCAAACAAAAGAAAACATCAAGTCGGAGGAATAGCGTATGCAAAAGGTTAAAGGCCTGCTAATCTCCATGCTATTAGTAGTAGGCATACTAGCAGGTTGCAATCAAACACCTGCTGAAAATAAGGGATCAACTACCGAAGGCGCATCTACAGCAGCAGTTCATGTAGATACAACCGAATGGCCAAGAACATTTAAGGATGCCCTAGGGAAAGAAATTGTTATCGAGAAAAAACCAGAAAAAATAGCCTCATTATGGTATTTTTATCCCGAAATATTAGTTGCATTAAGTGAGCCACCTGCTGCATCTACTGAAAAAGAGTATCTATCTACTTTATCCTATTTAAAAGGAAAGCTGGATTCAACTGAGGAATTGGGAGATAAAGTGTCTCCTAGTATTGAAAAGATATTATCTATTGAGCCTGATATTATTTTAGCAACAGAGCATCATGAAAAAATGTATGATTCACTTGAAAAAGTTGCGCCAATCATTACGTTAAAATCCAAGGAAATCTACGGAGATTGGCAATATGGACTCCGTACAGTAGCCGAGATTATTGGAAAAGAAGAAGAAGCGGAAAAGGTAATTGATAAAATGATGAAAGAAATCACAACTGGGCGAGAAGCATTAAAGTCGATTCAAGGAGAGTCAGTGGCATTTATATTGTCGTGGGATGGGAAAACTTTCAATGTACTCGGTGAGGAAAATCCAGTCTATACACTTGCGTTTGATAAAGAAAAGGGACTCGGGCTTACACCAGATCATACATTTACGGGTATTACGAATAAATTTACTTCGTTTGAAGGAATATCAACTGTACAAGCAGACCATATTTTTCTTATCGGTGACATTACAAAAAAGGAAAATTTAATGAATGACTTAAAACAAAGCAATGTATGGAATAATCTCAATGCGGTCAAGAAAGGCAATGTTCATCTATTGGATTCTTCTGCTATTACTGGTGGCCCATTAGCTATCGAATACGCTTTACAAAATATAACAAGTGCTTTGCGTAAGCACTAAAAAGTTATGGAGGGATTCATATGCATTACCAAGCGATTAATCTGAATGAGAAGCTATCTACACTCAACGATCTCTGGTCTCCGAAAGTCGTTGGTGAAATAAATGACTTTCAATTTAAAATCATCAAGATTGCCGGGGATTTTATTTGGCACGAGCATCAAGGGGCCGATAAGGTATTTATCGTGCTCGAAGGAGAAATGTTCATTGATTTTCGTGATGGGCAGGTGAAAATTTCCAAGGGTGAGATGTTTATTGTCCCGGGGGGAGCGGATCACAAGCCTTTCGCCGAAAAGGAATGCCATGTCTTGTTGGTGGAGCCTAGAGGCGAAGTAAACACAGAGGCTTAATGCAAAACATAAATGATGAACGAATGTTCAAAAAAGGAGCTGTCCACCGCAGCTCCTTTTTTCATTTTTACAAATGGTTTAGACATTTCCTGTCATTCTCCATGGACTTACTGGAATAACTGGGAAATACTCCGCTTTTTATAGTGTTCATGACGCTCGTTTTACATGACCTGTATGTGCAGATTTTTTTTCTTTTGAAGATTCATTTACATATCATTGGGGAATTTCCCTTGCAGGTAGGAATCCCATAGGTTATTGATAAATTCTATATTAATCTTGTTTTCAAACGCCTTGGAAATGAGACCAAAATCGTCCGACGCATACCCTGCCAGCTCTGAATTCTGGGTTATCCGAAAAGTTTGCTTGAACACAAATTCCCTAATTTCTCTGATCATCGTATTTTCAGAGGGGGCAATTTCATCAACTTTTTTGTAACTAGAACTCCATGCCGTATCAAATTCATCAGCATCCCTAGCGTCTAATTCAGCGTCCCAATCAACATCTTTATGGAAGACATTCTCTAAAAAACGGTCATGACTGATTATCGAAAGTATCTCACTCGCTGTTTTCAACGGAACCCTACCTCCTTCCATAATATACTAATGGGGATTGCTTTGTAGCACAATGGAATGTGTCATAGTTTTTGCAAAAGCCCAGTTGCTGTGTCTCCATTCCTGTAATTTTTAACTTTAACGGTATAATAGAACGGAAAACATAAAGCACATGAAGAGAAATTCCGCGAAAGCATTACCTATGTGGAAAGTTAAGGTAGGCTTGGCTCCGAGCCGTATCATGAAACCAAAGGGGAAGATCCATCATGTCGAAAACAATCGTTGAGAAGCTGAACCTGCAAAAATATCAAAAAACGGCTGTCTTACATACACCGGAGGGTGAGGAGAGCTTAGCCGTTCTTAAAGAAGCGGACCATGCGTTGAAAGACGTGCAATATGATATGATTTTTGCTTTCGTACTGGATATGAAGTCCTTGCAAGAGCTCATGAAGAAGGTAATCGACCACAGCTATTTATTGGAGGGAGGGCTTCTATACGTTGCTTATCCCAAGAAAGGGAATAAAGTCTATCCGACTTATATCCATCGGGATGAATTATTCGATGGATTAGGAGCCGATGAAGATGGCTATATCGGGACAAGCACGATCAAATTTAATCGAATGGTCGGCATGAATGAGGTATTTACGGTTGTCGGGTTTAAAAATGAGAAAAAGAAGGCGGCAAAAGCTTCATCTAAACCGAGTCAATGCGTCGATGATTATATTGACTTTGTGCCGAAAATAGAAGAGGATCTACGCCATGCGCCAAAAGAGCTCGCTTTTTACCAATCACTCACGCCCGGGTACCAAAAGGATTGGGCGCGGTATGTATATAGTGCCGTACAAGAGGGGACACGGGCAAAGCGCCGAGTTGAAATGATCGCGGTCTTGGCTGAGGGTTTTAAAACCATCGATCTTTATCGCCGGGGTAAGTGAGACGCTGTTTGAGGTTGTGAGGAAGCCTCTATAGAATGAAATACAAGAAGAGCCCGCGTCGATCGTGGGCTCTTTGTTGCTTCTATGAACCGAGGCGGCCTTACCGGTGAAGCAGCCGCCGCAGCGTATCGTCAAGGTGCTTGTCTAAGGTAACGGGGTTGGCGTGTTTTACCTGAAAGTTACGGGCGAAAAACATTTAGACGCTTCAATAAAGCTCGGGAACTTCTAGCGTAAAACCTCGGACTCTATGAGGTCAGCCAACAATTGCAAATGCCATTAGAAGAAATTGAGTATATCTTTCTCCGCATGAGTGGCTATGAGCGCACTGACGTTCATCCAGACAATATTGTCGCAGGAAAAGCCCCACCATATCCTTTGTAAGGAGGCTGTACGCGTGCGAAAAATATGGAAAAGAAGGATTTTGATCAATAATCCTGTTGTGCTGGACCGGGTTCAGATCGAGCAGGACTTGCGCGACGGCAACCAAGTGATTGTCCAGTTCTCTCACCCGGAGTTTTATGGCTCCATTTTGGAGGAAGTGGATGAGCTATGCGCGCGTTTGGATGAAAACTTCGGAGTGCGTTTCTACGGCCACTATTCTCTCTCGTTTGATGGGCATACTCTTTTGGGATTCCCCATGTCAAAATGCTGCATCTCAATAGCCTTACTCAGGCACATAACACCGAAACATTGACCACACTGAAACACTTGCACAGTTTACACCTTGGCATATACGCGTTGGAGAATTCAGAGGTTTTGGGAATAGAAACGTTGCGCTCTCTAAGAGAATTATCCATTATCTCTGAGAAAAAAACTCTCAACCTTCAATATTTGAAAGAATTCTCTCATCTGGAACAATTGCATGTCGGGGGAAAGGTGAAAAACTTGGATGCGGTTGGCGATCTGAAGGATTTGAATTATCTCGCGCTGCATTCGATCAGCAAATTACCGTTACATTTTGTTAATCGACTGAAAAAGCTGAAGCACCTTCGCATTTTGCTTGGAGGTCGAGAGCATATTCAGGAAATTGAAGAGAATGAAATCGACGACCTGGAGATCTCCAGAGTCCGCGGTTTTCATGACCTGTCTAATATCGCGAACTTCCGAGCGCTAACTCGTCTTGTGATGGAAGATCAAATTCAACTGCGTGAAGTCAGCTTTGATCGGGAGATGAAGGCGTTGGAGGAGCTAGCTATTTGGAATTGCAAAGGCTTGTCTCGTTTGACAGGAATGGAGCAATTGCCTTCGCTGCGCAAGCTCCGTATTTTAAAAACAGCCATCGATTTTGATTCCTTTATCCATCAAAAACTTCCGAGTTCTTTATCTACAGTGGAATTTGTGACTACTAAAAGAAAAGTAGACCAAGAAATACAAGAATCGTTAGTAAAGTTGGGTTATCAAAAATGGAGCAGCTCCTGATAAGCCTGCTTGCTCCCGGAAAGAATCGAGTGTGAGAAGAGGGTGAAGCCCATGTATGAGCGTATGGCAGAAAAACTGAAGACGACTTCTGCTTTAAGATGGTTTCCTAGTCGAGGGGCAGAAGAGAGCTGGATAGCCGAAGTAGAAGAGGAATTAGGATTCAGCCTGCCTCCGTCTTACCGCTGGTGGCTGATTCATTATGGAAATGCCCGGTTGAATGGCGGGAATATTTTAACGATCGTTTCTCCGGAACATAGAGAGTATGACGACAGTGATTTTCTTTATATACATAGGTTGAATAAAGCCGAAGAGTGGTAGGTAAGCCGGTTTCCCGACAGAGTAGACTTGTTCGTTCCGGATAGTGACGAGCTTTATTTTTTTGATACGTCTTCCAGAGATGAACAAGGTGAGTTTCCGATCATGGCGGATTTTTCGTCATCCTTAATACTCCATTGTTCAGGAGTTAGATACATTACGTTGACTCTAACCAAAAATAGGAAAGTTAGTATATAATAATTGCAAAACGGAAAATCGTGGGTGTTTACATGGATAATATGTTTCCTTCATTCTTGTATAATTTTTGGAAGGTGATATTTCAGACTCTGCAAAAGGTTACTCTATTTGACATATTGAGGACTTTCATTCCATATCTTAAGAATAGTAAGTATAAATATGTATTTGTAGAGTTATGGGTTGTACTTAACGTATTAATTTCATTTATTTCTGTAATATTTATACACAATGTAACTAGTGATAACTTTCAATTATTGAAGTTAATTTTACTTGTATATGGCATTTACAGAGTGTTTGAAATAAATATAACACAACTTAATTTAATGTTATTTTCAGATGGTATTGGGGAAGTTAGAAGTTACAAGCGTACAATCATTTTATTGCTTCATAATTATGTAGAAATAGTACTTTGGTTTACCCTATCATATTTATACTTCTCAAGTGAATTCAAAAATGTGGATACGAAATCTTTTGTAGAAATAATCTATATTAGTTTGGTGACAATGGCGAGTTTCCAATCAGCTTTAATGCCTGGTACTAGCATGGGATATTATTTAGTCTCTTTCCAAACAGTAACAGGTCTGCTATTAACATTAATAAGTCTTGCTAGATTCATTCCACTCTTGGCTAATCCTAAATCAATAGATAGGGATGAAAGTATAACCAATAGAGATTTAGAAGAATATAAGCATCTATGTGAGAATTTAATGAACCAAGTAAAAAAACAAGATGACTATATAAAAAGGTTAGAAGAAAGGGAAAAAAGCATTATTGCAGCTATTAAAGAAATTGAGCAAAGTAAGCGATTAACAGCTTCTGCAAAAGAAAGCGACTAACGAAAGTATGATGGTTGCTTTCTTTATATGTAATACTTGCGCCTTTGAGCATGCCAAATACGAATCTGATTATATATAGCAATATACGACCATAGATGGCAGTGGTGGAAAGGTATTCGTGCATAACGGTGATGATATGATACGTTATCCTGACCACGGTGAGTATAAGAACAGCCTTTTTGTGTAGGCCTTATGAAATATTGCAGAGCAGTTGTGCCTTTTGCTGGGGTACAAGTACAAGAGTAATGGGATAAACTAAAAGTTTATGTATGAATTCGAATGAGCCCCCGATCTTTGGGGCTCATTTGCTGTTCTAAAATCTATACTTCTTGCGATAGGTTCGAGGAATTTAGCAGATTGATATCTATGTCTTGTCAGTAAGCGTGTTTTCCTTAAGAGAGTCAATCATATACACCCATCCAATCAACCCACATAAAACAAACCCAAACGAATGCAGCGATCCGTAAACCGGAATGAAATCGTGTATGGTTAAGGAAAATAGGTTTTTCAATAACGGATAGCAAATGGAAATAACGACAATCGTGTAAAAGGCAATGCAGGAAAGGACTAAAAAGAAGCTCGACTTATTCTGTAAAGAGCCTTTCCTCAAATAAGCAAGCAGATAAGTGGTGTAAATCGCAATATTACAGGCGAACAAGGTGACGCCAATATACTCAATCGGCTTCGAGAAAATAATACCGACAGCGATCAGAATGGGTCCGATGATATCGATGGCAACGACCCATGGATACCAGCTTTTCTTTGTCATAATCCGTCCGAGGAAACCGATAAAAATCGGAACGATGGCAGATGAGAAATGAAAGTGGACCGAACTGAGGGCGTGTGTTGCGTGTTTAACTTGGTAGAGGTCAACCTGATACTGATACAGCGTGAACCAAATGCCCCCGATGAAAAAGTAAACGAGTCCAGCACCAATCGCTATTTCCGCTGCTCTCCCCTTGTGATTCACAATCAAGCTCAGGCCATAGACGCAGAGTAGTAACGTGAACAACAACCAGCCGAGGGAAAGATTCCCTGGTATGGCCGTGCTCCCCATCCCCCACGCTTGGCTGCCCATTACAGAGGCGAAGACGAGAAGCGCTGCGGGAAGTTGAAGCAGTTTGATTGCAGTATATATCAGCCGTTGAAGTGTATTCTTTTCCTCATAGCCCAATAGTAAAACTACAAGAGGTACAATGACGAAAGCCGCAAACAGAAGAAATTTATCGACGAGATCAAATTGGAAGTAATCAAGGTAAAAGATCAGGATGGTTATGATTCCACCGGGAATCGTTGGTACTAACAATCGTTTCATCAAATGCCTCCAGGAAGCCATTCATGGATCTTCATTTCTAAAGCTGGCCCTTAATAAATAGGTGGTTGCTTTTAGTAGTTTAACACATTTTGTGAGGGCTATTTTTCGAAAGCTACGCTTTTAGATAGGCCTATTATTACTACGTAACAGTTGAATAGCAAACCCGGTCCCTTATCTTAGGCCCGGGTTTCTTTGTGCTGCTTTCCAATGATTAGGAAAACTTATGATGACAATAACGAATCCCAATTGCTCGGGTTCTACTCACTGTGGTAGCTTAAAGTAAATAATCATATAAGATTACTCGGAATTAATTTTTTCTCTTGTGAGGTGCATATCGTTGGTACTTAAGGTGACAGACAGTCCTTTCAGTCAGGAACAAGTAGAGCTCCTAAATCGGTTGCTGCCCACGCTCTCAGAGGTGCAAAAGGTTTGGCTGAGCGGATATCTTGCAGCTCTTCACAAAGTGGAAGCACCGATGGCCGCTGGGATTCAAACCGCTTTAGCTGCGAATGGGCAAGTCATTTCCAAGGAGGTCACTGTGCTTTTCGGATCTCAGTCCGGGAACAGCCAAAAGCTAGCCAAGGTGCTGACCGGAAAGCTTCAGGAGCACGGCTTCCACGTAACTCTTTCCTCCATGAGCGACTTCAAGACGAATGCGTTGAAAAAGGTTGAAAACCTGCTTGTTGTGGTAAGCACACACGGGGATGGTGAACCACCAGACAACGCCATCTCCTTCCATGAATTCCTGCACAGCAAAAGAGCGCCGCAATTGGTGGGCCTGCGGTTTTCCGTGCTGGCATTGGGCGATACCTCCTATGAATTATTCTGCCAAACCGGCAAAGAGTTCGATAAACGGTTAGAAGAGCTAGGCGGCAAGCGCCTTACTCCCCGGGTCGATTGCGATGTGGATTACGACGAGCAAGCCTCCGAATGGATGAATCAGGTTCTGGCTTCTCTCAGTGAAGCTTCGGCAACCCAGGTTGCTGCTGCAAGCGCAATCGTGGGCGGTGCAGCGATCGGGTCAGAGACACACACCGAATATTCACGGTCGAATCCGTTTCAGGCTGTGGTCTTGGAGAACTTGAATCTGAACGGACGGGGATCAGATAAGGAAACCCGCCATCTGGAAATTTCCCTTGAGGGGTCCAATCTCGAGTATGAACCGGGTGACTGTTTGGGGATCTATCCTAAAAATCATCCCGACCTTGTCCGTGAGCTGATTGAGGCAATGGGCTGGAAGCCGGAAGAGCTCGTTCCTATTCATAAAAACGGGGAAGAGCGCACGTTGGAAGAGGCCTTGTCCAGTCATTTTGAAATCACGGTTCTCACCAAGCCTCTCTTGGAACAAGCAGTAAAGCTATCATCAGGAAACGGGTTGCAGGAACTGCTTGCGGAAGGACAGGAGCAAGAGCTTCGCGATTATATTCGAAATCGGGATTTGCTAGACCTGGTAGAGGACTACGATTTGAAGGGCGTATCTTCCAAAGAATTTGTCTCCATACTTAGAAAGCTGCCGCCGCGTCTCTATTCGATCTCAAGCAGCTTAAAGTCCTACCCGGACGAAGTTCATCTGACAATTCGCAATGTTCACTATCAGGCTCATGGGCGTGAGCGGTACGGCGTTTGTTCGAGCTATATCGCGGATCGTTTGGAAACGGGTGATACCCTGCCTGTATTTGTACAGCATAACCCAAACTTTAAGCTTCCGGCTAACCCGGACATCCCGTTGATCATGGTTGGTCCCGGCACGGGTGTCGCTCCATTCCGTGCCTTCCTGGGAGAACGGGAGGAGCTTGGGGCGACGGGCAAGACATGGCTTTTCTTCGGCGATCAGCATTTCTCCACAGATTTTCTTTATCAGCTCGAATGGCAGCGTTGGCTCAAACAGGGCGTACTGACGCATATGGATGTCGCGTTTTCTCGAGATACGAGCGAAAAAGTGTATGTTCAGCACCGGATGCTTGAAAAGAGCAAGGAGCTTTACCAATGGCTCCAGGATGGGGCGCATGTATACGTATGCGGAGACGAGAAAAAGATGGCGCACGACGTTCACGCAGCTCTGGTCACCATTCTCCAACAAGAAGGCGGACTTGATTCAGAGGAAGCCGTTGCGTATTTGAAACGGATGCAGCAGGAAAAACGATATCAGCGAGATGTCTACTGATTTTTGAGAAAGAATGAGAGGGGAGATCGAAACCATGTCAGAAAATCATTTGCTTTCGCCAAACAGTGCTCCTCACAGCGATGTAGAGGACATTAAACGCCGAAGCGATTACTTGCGGGGAAGTCTGGCGGAAACGCTGGAAGACAGGATTTCTGGGTCCATCCCTGAGGATGATAACCGCTTGATGAAATTCCATGGCAGCTACATGCAGGATGACCGAGATCTGCGCAACGAACGGAGCAAACAGAAGCTGGAGCCAGCCTATCAATTCATGGTGCGCGTGCGTGCCGCTGGTGGCGTTGTCACACCAGAGCAATGGCTCATGATGGACGATATCGCCCAGCAGTTTGCGAATGGAACGATTCGCCTGACGACTCGTCAGTCTTTTCAACTGCATGGCGTGATTAAGTGGAATATGAAGCAGGTGATTCAAGAAGTAAACGAGGCTTTGTTAAGTACACTGGCTGCCTGTGGGGACGTCAACCGCAACGTCATGTGCAATCCGAATCCGTACGAGTCGGAAGTTCATCAAGAGGTTTACGAATGGGCTAAAAAAATAAGCAATCATCTCGACCCTCGGACCCGCGCCTATCATGAAATCTGGCTGGATGAAGAAAAGGTTGTCGACAGTCGGGATGGGGTAGAGCAAGAACCGATCTATGGTCCTGTCTATTTGCCGCGCAAGTTTAAGATCGGCATCGCCGTACCGCCTGCCAACGATGTTGACGTTTTTTCGCAGGATTTGGGCTTTATCGCGATTCATGAGGAAGGTCGACTGCTGGGCTTCAACGTTGCGGTGGGAGGCGGAATGGGAATGACCCACGGCGATCCCAAAACGTATCCGCAGGTGGCGCGGGTGATCGGCTTCGTCACACCGGAACAAGTATTGGATGTCGCCGAGAAAACGGTCATGATTCAGAGAGACTACGGGGATCGCGCGGTACGGAAGCACGCACGGTTCAAATATACGATCGACGACCGCGGCATCGAATGGTTTATCCATGAATTGGAGCAACGACTGGGCTGGGAGCTGGAGAAGGCACGCCCCTATCACTTCGAGCATAATGGCGATCGCTACGGTTGGGTAAAAGGGAGCGACGATAACTGGCATTTTACCCTTTTCATTCAGAATGGCCGTGTAAAAGACGAGGACAACTACCTCCTGAAATCCGGCCTGCGGGAGATTGCCAAGGTTCATACAGGGGATTTCCGCCTGACGCCGAATCAGAATCTCCTTATTGGAAATATCACCAGTGAAAAGAAGCCGGAAATTGAACAGATCATTCAAGCATACGGGCTCACCGATGGAACTTCCTATTCTGCACTGCGGAGAAACTCTATGGCTTGTGTATCGTTGCCGACTTGCGGACTTGCGATGGCTGAGGCAGAGCGTTATTTGCCGACACTGCTGGATGAGATCGAGCTGATTTTGGATGAGGCGGGTTTGCGCGATGAGGAGATCGTCATTCGCATGACAGGATGCCCAAATGGATGCGCAAGACCTGCATTGGCGGAAATTTCTTTCATTGGGAAGGCTGTCGGTAAATACAACATGTATTTGGGTGGTGGTTTCTCCGGCAATCGGTTGAACAAGCTGTATCGTGAAAACATCGGAGAAGCAGAAATACTGAATGAACTGCGGCCGATTTTAAATCGGTATGCGAAGGAACGCGAGGAAGGCGAACACTTCGGAGATTTCGTCATTCGGGCAGGGTATGTGAAAGAAGTCAGATCGGGACTCGACTTTCATGAGTAGTACGGCATAGCAATCAATTGAAATAAAAGAAGAGCCCGCGACTCGTGGGCTCTTTGTTGCTTACATACATTTTAGGCTTCTCGTAGCTGCTGAATCACTTCCGCTGCGAACTGATCTGTAAACCGGATGTGTCCATTTTCCTGAACGATCCGACCTTCCTTCTTGCGACGATCCAGCCATTCGCTAATCCATCCCGGAGCATAGCCACCTTGACCGAATTCTCCGCCAAAGGCGATCATTTTCTCATAGACAGCCAGGTACTGTTCATGACTGGTATCAGGGTATGACTTTGTGTATAGCCAAAACTGCACATCGTACATCAGATACGAGAGTTCATCCGCATGAAAAGAAAAAAAGCCTTTTTCCTCTACAATCCGTGTACAAATGCTGCGTATTTTCTGATCAATTTGTTCCACTTCCGATACTGGCGTGCACAGCTCCTCCAGCAAGGAAGAAAATTTCCCGTGGGCTACTTTGTAAAGAGCTGCTTCCTTGTCCTCCGCGGAGGTATCGTATTCTTCTTCGCTCACCAAGCCCCTGATAAACGCCTCGAAATTTTCAGCCAGGAACGTAATTTCATAATCGCTTTCCTGATCGACGTGAATCACTTCGGGTTCACCATCTCTCCCGCATGCCCGGTAATCCAGCATGACTACGTCGTGACCTGCTGAAGGACAATCACAAATCACAACTCCAATGTCGGGATATCCCCATTCCTCAATCATAAACTGGCTGCCAAGATCCCCGCAGAGCGAATAGCTTTTCTCTCGGCCAATGCCTAGAATGCCCGTAATGGCAATGTGATCCTCAGCCCAGGAGGTTGGGTCCTCTGTTGGGAAGCACGTGTTCTTCGGAATGCCGCCGTTCTGATGCTTCATTAGTGCAAGATAGGAGGCAGGGAGCTTGTATCCGAGCTCTTCCTCGATTGAGGCGATTAGTTCATCCGTGGGTGGCTCGGATAGATAGGCCTTTTTCGCGTACTCGCTGTCGTCCCAAAAGTCATCAAGCGACATGTTCGAAAAAGGAACTTCCTCCGATGCCGAACCCTCAACAGCCGCTGCCTTTTTGGCTGCCATCCGAAGCTCCTGTCTTTGCTGCTTCTCCGCTTTTTGCAAACTCCACCTTAACCATGACTCGGTATTCTGATTACCGGTTTCTAACTTGTCTGAGGTACGGAATGACTGTGCCGCCTCTTCATATCTTTTCAAATGATAGAGGGCAAAACCTACTCGAAAGTGCCAGACTGGATCTTGTTGACCTGCTTCAGCAATTTTCTCCAATTGGTTGAGCGCTTCTTCATATAGCCCCAGGTTGTTATAAGCTCTGCCCAGTCGGCTGATTGCGTCATACTCTCGTTCCCCCTCGGGAACGGTTAACAGCAAGTCCACAATTCGCTGCTGTTCGTCTTCTTCATGCCAGCGATCCAATTGTTCGATAAGTACCTGATCCATTGCAGCCTCCTAAACGATTCTTTTTCTTAGATGCCAGCGACGCGAAGCTACCACCATCTACCAAACGATTATGTATTCATATAAGATTAATGTATTTCGTGTCGTTTGTGCACAGCGATCTTGAAGGGGGAGTACAAGTTGAGTAAGGTGGATATCCATGACGTCTGGTTTGATTTTGCCTCAGCCTTTGTGCAAAAAAAGAATGCTTCGGGCTGGAACACACTAACCTCGCAGGAACAAGAGATTGCCGCCTTATGGCTGTTGGAAGCTGATGTGTATAACGGCGGGTTCTTGCAGTTTTTTTGCAACTGGGGAGAAGAGGCATATATCTACGCGGTACGGGCCTTACAAGCCATCGGGGCAGTCCATGCACTCGAAATCGTCCAGTCGGGATATGCCTGCATCGAGCATTTATCGGAAGACAACCGCCTCACCCAGCGCTGGGATATTCCACAGTTCCTTACCGGGGAAGAGGCAGATCAGATGGATAAGCTCGATCAGAGCTTCTGGGAAGACCAGGATTGCATTGCAGAAGTTGCACATCGATATTACGTGCAGCAGCTAGGAATACCCACCCCATCATAAGGTGACAGGGTGGGCAATATCATGGGGACTCCTACAACTATTCGACAGCACTAGCCCCTTCTGATTGGAGCATAAGCAGCAGCTCCCGAATATCGGGAGCGAGCTTGTCATTCCCTTCCATAATCTCGGTGAAAACGGGAATGGCATCCTTTAGCAGCGAATAACTGAAAGAAAAATAGCTGAAAAATGCCTCCTGCTCATAGCCCCTCGGCTCCTCTTCTTCCCACCATAATTCATCATCTTCCTCGTCCTCTGGCCATAAATACTTTTCGTCCAATAGCTCGTTCATGGTCTCAACTGTATTTTGTGAATCCATTTCGTCCACGTTTATAGCAGAAGCAACAGCCAAGTACAACTGAATTTCCTGAGAAGAGACCCGCTCTGGTTTCTGTTTGGCAAGCTCCTGCAGGAGTATCAGCAGTACCCACGGCGTTGTTTGCCACAAGGTGCTTTGGTGCTCGATTAGATTGGCCAATTCCGCATATTGCCCGGTCTCTATAAGCCGCGGAATGTCCGTCCCTCTTCCATAGGCTGTCGTCAAACGCTGCCACGGAATGTCGTTTGTCAGGTGGGTCAAAGAGTTCATCTCCATCTCCATGAGGTTTTCCTAAGTTTTACCATAAGTACAGCAAAATTTATATGGTCAGCGCCTCACTGGTAACAACAAACCAAATCTTAGAGTCCTGCAAGAAACGAAGGTTAGGCCTTGGTTTTTACGTGTTCTTCAGGTGCTGTTTACGGAATCCTCCCTTTTTTACCAACATTAAATAGTTATTAATCCTCTAATTATAATAGATAATTGAATCAATAAATAATTTCTATGATATAGTTATAGTTGTGAAAGGTAAGATGTTTTCGTAGCGTCTTGCAACGGGGCAAGGAGCTACTACTTCTTTTTTACAAAAACAGTAGATAAGGAAGGGTATTATGAGCTCCATACAGCAAAAAACAGACGTTATTTTGATTGGTGCAGGGGTCATGAGCGCAACTCTGGGGGCATTACTGAAAGAATTGGCACCGGAGTTGGAAATCAAAGTTTTTGAGAAACTCGCAAAAGCAGGGGAAGAAAGCTCTAACGAATGGAATAATGCGGGTACTGGCCACGCGGCACTCTGTGAGCTGAACTATACATCCGAGAAAGCTGACGGGTCTATAGATATTAGCAAAGCCATTAAAATCAATGAACATTTTCAGCTGTCCAGACAATTCTGGGCTTACCTTGTAAAAAACAATCTCATCCAAAACCCGCAAGACTTTATCATGCCAATACCTCATATGAGTATGGTACAAGGCGAAAAGAATGTAAGCTTTTTGAAAAAGCGTTTTGAAGCGCTGGCAAACAATCCTCTCTTTCAAGGGATGGAATACTCCGATGACCCTGAAAAACTGAAGGAATGGATTCCGCTCATCATGGAAGGCCGCACATCGAATGAACCAATAGCTGCAACCAAAATCGACTCGGGTACGGATGTCAATTTTGGTGCTTTGACACGTATGTTGTTTGATTACTTGAAGACGAAAGACGTCGCGATTAACTACAACCATGCTGTTGAGGATATCAAACGTACGAGCGACGGCATGTGGAAATTGAAAGTGTACAATATGGCTACCGGTAACATCGAAGACCATATTGCCAAATTCGTCTTTATCGGCGGTGGCGGCGGAAGCTTGCATTTGCTCCAAAAAACCGGTATTCCAGAGTCCAAACATATCGGCGGTTTCCCGGTAAGCGGATTGTTCATGGTTTGTAAAAATCAGGAAGTGGTAGAGCAGCACCATGCAAAAGTGTATGGTAAAGCAAAGGTCGGCGCTCCTCCAATGTCGGTACCGCATCTGGATACCAGATACATCGACAACAAAAAATCCTTGCTGTTTGGACCTTTTGCGGGATTCTCGCCAAAGTTCTTAAAAACAGGTTCCAATATGGATTTGATCACTTCCGTAAAACCTAACAACGTCATGACGATGTTGGCGGCAGGCGTAAAAGAAATGGCATTGACCAAATACCTGATCGAGCAAGTTATGTTATCGCATGAAAAGCGCATGGAAGAACTACGGGAGTTCATTCCGAACGCGAAAAGCGAAGAGTGGGATATCGTGGTAGCCGGTCAACGCGTGCAAGTTATCAAGGATACACCAGCAGGAAAAGGTACTCTTCAATTTGGTACAGAAGTGGTTAGTGCTGCTGATGGCTCCGTAGCTGCATTGCTCGGCGCATCTCCAGGTGCTTCTACAGCTGTTCAGGTTATGCTTGAGGTATTAGAAAAATGCTTCCCACAACGTATGGCAGAGTGGGAACCGAAAATCAAAGAAATGATTCCTTCTTATGGCGTGTCACTCTTGCAAAACCAAGAGCTTCTTCAAGAGATCCAACGTTCGACAGACGAGGTGCTTGGTCTCGTCGAAAAAGAACTGGCTTATAGTTAATTAGTTAATGGCAATCAATCTTTTCCATCATGGGATTAATGATTCTATGAAGAAGAGATTGTGAAAGAAATGATTATTAAATAAAACTTGGAACCTTGATTCGTTTTTGGATTGACGGTTCCAAGTTTTATTTTGTAGTAAGACAGATTGCAGTGAGCCTTATCATAAGATTGGTTTTAAGGTTTGGTAAAAATCAATATAGCTGTGAAGGTTGGACTATATTTGTTTTGGAGGAATTTTCTCCCTCAATATTGAATAGTTAAAGCTATATTTATAAACAGAGAGGGAGAAATAAAAGGCATGTTAGAGTGGGATAAGTTGTTATGTGGAGAAAGACAAAGAAAATCAGAAAGTAAAAGCCTTCCCCATAGAAATGAATTTGATAAAGATTATGATCGGATTATTTATTCTTCTTCTTTAAGACGATTACAAGATAAAGCACAGGTTTTTCCATTGCAAAATAATGATTTTATTAGAACTAGACTAACACATTCGTTAGAGGTTGCTTCCCTAGGTAGATCATTAGCTTGGAATATTGGAAATTGGTTAATTGAAAAGAAAAGATTTAGTGATTTTCCAAAAGCGAAAGAATTAGCTTCTCTAGTTGAAGTAGCATGTTTAGTACACGATTTAGGAAACCCTCCATTTGGGCATTATGGAGAAGATATAATCAGAAATTGGTTTGATAACTGGTTTAACTCAAGGGAATTCAAAGAGGTAGTAGAAAAGAAATTTGGAGAGTTAACTTCTCAACAGAAAAATGATTTTATTTATTTCGAAGGTAATGCACAAGCAATAAGAATATTGAGTAAACTGCAGTTTTTGAATGACCAGTATGGGGCTAACTTTACTTATGCCACACTGGCTACATTAATAAAATATCCGTGGGCTTCTAATCATGACATTGTACTGTCAGGAAAGAAAAAGAAATTTGGATATTTTTATTCTGAAAATGAGTTGTTCAACGAGATTTCCGAAAAAACGGGTATAGGCATTTGCAGACACCCAGCAACATATATCTTAGAAGCGGCAGATGATATAGCCTATTTAACAGCTGATATTGAAGATGCAGTAAAAAAACGAGTATTTGATTGGGATAAAGTATATAAGGAATTAAAGAATGAATTTGAAGACTTATATCCAAAAGAATTTCTTCATTTAGAAGAACTTCGAAAGAAGGCATTGTTAAATGAAGTACCAAGCAAGGAGTTAATTAATGTACAAAATTTTAAAGTTACTATACAAGGTATAATGATTTTTGCAGTAGTTGAGACGTTTAAAGAAAATTATGATTCGATAATGAATGGAACGTTTGAAGGTGATTTATTATCAAATTCTACGGCCAGAACTCTTTCTGAAAAATTAAGACAGGTAGCATCTGAACACGTATTTTCTAATAAAGAAGTCTTAACCTTAGAGTTAGTAGGGGATAGAGTTTTAACTGACCTACTAAATTTGTTTGTTAATGCTGTGGTTAATGTCGATGATCTAAAGAAAACTAAAACAAAGCATAATAAATTAGTCAATTTGATATCAGAAAACTTTAGACATGTTCAACGAATATCTGAAAAAGGAAATCCGACAGTTGAATTTAAAGATCTACCTTTATATAATAGGCTCTTATTAGTCACAGATTTTATCTCAGGTATGACGGATGGATATGCTGTGAATCTGCACCAAGAATTATTAGGGGTAAAATTGCCATGATAAAATGAGAGGGATATTGATGAGTATTTATGAGAAAAACATAAAAAACCGCATAATCTTATTACTTGGACGAAACTCACAGACCCTAGATTTTATTGAACGATTATCAACAACTGGAGATCTTCTGTTTTTTGGAGGGTCGATACGAGACTTATGCTTATTTCCTGAATGTACTCAAATACCTAGAGACTTTGATATAGCTATTAATTTTAAAAATAAAGAAAGATTCGACACTTTAATTGGAGAGTATAATTTTAGTAAAAATAGATTTGGTGGATTTAAGTTCAATATATCAAACATTGAGTTCGATATATGGGACCTAAATAATACTTGGGCCTTTAAGAATAAATATTTAAAACCAAGCGAGGAAAATTTGGCTAAGTCCGTTTATTTAAATATAGATGGTATTGTTTATAACTTTAATAAGAATCGTTTATATGATGATATTTTCCAATCTTCTATAAAGAGTTCAAAGTTAGATATTACTCTTGAAGAAAATCCCCAAGTAGAATTAAATTTGTTAAGAGCATTAGTATTTAAAAATAAATATAATCTAATATTCTCTAATAAATTGAAAGATGTATTTAAAACATTCATGAATACTTATGACGAGGATTTAATCGAAAGTTTATATGAAATGCAATTAGCTCATTATAGATATAATTCTTTTTCAAAAGAGGAGATTAGGAAAGAATTACAGTTTATTTAACTGCAAATAACCAGTAAACGATACTTATTTAAATTAATATTGAACCTTTGAACCGTGAAATGCTCCCCTTCAGGTAGACAGTTGAAATAATAAAACCGTCTACCTGAAGGGGAGCATTTTTTATGTCCCATAAAGCAAAAATAGCTGGACCAGAAAAGGTTGCAGTTATCGAAAAATATCTTCGCGGGGAAGATTCTCTAAATCATTTAGCAAGTGTACTAGATGTTACCTTTCCGTCCATGAAACAATGGCTTCAAACCTATCAATCATTAGGCCCAAATGGGCTGCTCAGTACTTCTAAGAATAGAACTTATTCCGCAGAACTGAAGAAATCTGCTGTCGAGGATTATCTAGTTGGCGGTCCTTCTCATATGGAGATATGTAAGCGATATGGCATAAATCAACCCGCGCCAACTGCGTAATTGGATTCTAAAGTATAATGGTCATGAAAAGTTGAAATATTCCGAAACAGGAGGAACACCAATCATGACAAAAGGACGAGCGACTACTTTCGAAGAAAGAATCAAAATTGTGAAATTTTGCTTAGAACATCAGCAAAATCATGCCCAAACAGCAAAGGAATTTCAGGTGTCCTATCAGCAGGTTTACTCATGGACAAATAAATACATCAAATTTGGCGTAGATGCGCTCCAGGACAAACGTGGGAAACGAAAATCTGAAAACGAGATGTCTGAGCTTGAGAACCTACGAGCCCAAAATACACTGCTTCAAGGTGAGAATAGCAGAAAGCAAATGGAGATCGATTTTCTAAAAAAGCTAGACGAAATTCAAAGGTGGCGACAATAAACCAAGTCCGATCTTGCCATTCGTGATCTGTACGACAGTAAATCATATTCCATTAGCCAGCTTTGTGAAATCGCAGGAATTCCGCGTTCCTCGTATTATAAGTGGCGAAATAGAAAAGAAAGTAAAAATGAGAAATTCAACAAAGTGTTGCTGCCTATGATTAAGCGTGCCTAGGAAGAAAAAAATGGTATTCTTGGTTATCGCCAGATGACCATAAAACTGAATCGACAGTTCCATCTTTCTATCAACCATAAACGTGTATACAGACTCATGGGTATTTTAGAATTGAAATCCGTATGCCGTAAAAAAAAGAATTACATTCCGACAACACCTGAAATCACGGCAGAAAATGTCTTGAACAGGGATTTCAAATCCGTGGAATTCGGTACAAAGTGGCTCACAGACGTAACGAAAGTGAAGTACGGCCTTCAAAGCAAGGCTTATTTGAGCGCAATTCTGGACTTGTCGGATAAAAGTATTGTTTCTTTTGTGATCGGGCACTCCAACAACAACGAGCTTGTGTTTAGAACGTTTAACATTGCCAATCGGGCATATCCTAATGCGAAACTCATCTTTCACAGTGATCGAGGATTTCAATACACGAACAAAATGTTCAAGAAGAAACTAGATGATACAGGAATGACTCAGAGCATGTCGAGGGTAGCTAGGTGCATCGACAATGGTCCAATGGAATCATTCTGGGGAATGTTAAAATCAGAGATGTACTATCTCCATAAATTCAATACATACGAAGAGAGTACCAGAAAAGGCTAAATCGTATGACGCCCCTAGAATATAGGCAATATCTACAAAGTTCTGTGGCATAAAGAAGACACCAACCTAAGTTCAGATTGGTGTCTAAGCTTTTTGTTTTTTCACTGTCTACTTGACAGGGGGACTTCACCGTTTTTGGATTGGAGGTTCTTTTTATAGCTGCAAAAAGGACAAAACTGGACGGGAAAGCAGAGCGAAGGATGGAAAGCTTGAAAAAATAAAAGAAAATAAATATACTATACTACGATATACTGAAAATGATTATCATTAGCAAATAACAAGAGGATAGGAATGGGAGACACTTATTTATGAAAAAGAATAGCACTTATTTGTTCGCAGCACTTTCTTTCATTCTGGCAAGCTGCTTGTTCCTCACTGGCTGCGGTGCTAGCCAGGAACAAATGTCTACTGCCGGTGACAATCAATCATCCGCACAGCGGGTCATTGAACACTATTCCGGTAAAACGACCATAAAAGGGGAGCCGAAGAAAATAGCAGTGCTTGATTATCGGCTGGCTGACTCTCTTTACGCTCTTGGCATCAAGCCCTATGCCATGACATCCTACCAGGGAGAAACGAACCTGGAATACATGGAGGGGAACTCGTTTGAAGGCGTGAAAAATTTGGGAGATGACCCGAATCTGGAAGCGATTCTGGAGGCAGAACCTGATTTGATCATAGGTAGAGAAGTCCATGCTAAAATTTATGACGACACATCGAAAATAGCTCCCACAATCATTTTAAAAGACCAAGATGATTGGCGGCTTGCTTTCCGTGAATTAGCAAGCATGCTTGGCAAGGAAGAGGAAGCCGACGAATGGTTGGCCCGCTACGATCAAAAAGCCGAGGAAGCCAAGAAAAAGCTGGCAAAAAAGGTTGGCAAAGATGAAACGGTGCTCTACATGCGGGTCATGGCAAAAGAATATCGGGTTCACGGCCCGAATCAATTGTTTGGCGCGACGATTGCCCGCGATTTGGGATTGAAGCCGCTCCCGCAAGTTGAAGCTATGAAAAAATTTGAAGTTATTTCTATGGAAAAATTGCCGGAGCTGAATCCAGATCATATTTTCATTCAGGTCGGAAATCCAGCTAAGGGTCCAGACAAAGAATCCGATAAGAGATTTCAAGAGTTGACTAACAGCGCTTTATGGCAGCAGTTAAAAGCAGTCAAAAACAATCAGGTATATGTCGTTCCTCACTGGATCATCAGTGATTTCCCCCACATCAAGGAGAAATCGATAGAGCTTGTCCTTGAAAAAATGAAAGCAGAGTAAGTCAGGGCCGCGTTCATTCGGCAAGCTAAATTCATGCTAGATTCATATGGAAGCCACTCCGATGATTTGGGGTGGCTTTGTCTGTTAAAGGAGTGAACGATCCCTGATTGATTATGACTATTAATGATTGTTTTTGATTGAATTTGGATGTATAATCAAAATCAATCCTGGTGCAACTAGGAGAAGGGAGGATACGATGCTAACCCCTGAACGTCATCAACTGATAGTAACTTTAGTGAAAGAAAAAGATATTGTGCGCATTCATGAGCTTGTGGAAGCGACTGGGGCATCGGAATCGACAATCCGGCGAGATTTAAGCGAATTGGAAGAACAGCGCTTGCTTAAACGCGTGCACGGCGGGGCGTCTGTGCTGCAGAGCAAAATCGAAGAGCCGACGATTCTGGAAAAATCGGTCAAACATGAACGGGAGAAACTGGCGATCGCCAAATATGCCGCCAGCTTGATAAAACCACACGACTCGATTTTCATCGATGCGGGAACCACGACGTATCAGATGCTGCCCTATTTACCTTACGACAACATCATGGTTGTTACAAACGGGGTGGACATTGCCCTTCAGCTTATCAAGCGAAACATCAGGACGATCCTGCTGGGCGGAGAATTGAAAGCGGCTACACTGTCGATGGTGGGGCGTGATGCGATCACTGCGCTCAGTCAATACCGATTCGACAAATGCTTTCTCGGGATCAACGGCATTGACCAGCATCACGGTCTGACCACACCTGACCCGGATGAGGCATACGTCAAGCAGCTGGCCTTGCAGTTTTCTGACGAGCGATTTGTCTTGTCCGACTCTGACAAGTTTTCCAGGGTCACCTTTGCCAAAGTGGGAGACCTGCAAGGCATCACGGTAATCACGGATGACGGTTTGAGCCAAGAGGAACAACAAGTTTACGGCAGATTATCAACTCTTAAAGTGGTGAAAGCATGATTTACACAGTAACCCTGAACCCATCGATTGATTACCACTTGTGGATCACTGCTCTGTCGCAAGGAACCATTCATCAGGCGCAAAAAGAATGGAAGGTCGCAGGCGGAAAAGGCATAAATGTATCAAAGGTTCTCCGCATACTCGGGGAAAACAGCACGGCGCTGGGGTTTGTCGGTGGGTTTACGGGAGCGTTTATTCAACAGCAGATCGAGCAAGCCGGCATCTCTCATGACTTGATCCAAATCGAACAGGATTCCAGAATCAATTTAAAAATAAAGGCGCAGACCGAAACGGATATCAGCGGAGTCTCACCGGACATCCCGGATGAAGCGCTCCAAAGGCTGATGCAACAGATCGACAGCTTGCAGAGCGGCGATTATCTGGTACTCGCGGGAAGCGTGCCAAAAAGCTTGCCGTCCGATATGTACCAGACGATCATGAAGCGGCTGCGTGGCAAGGGCGTCCGTATCTTCCTCGACGCAAAAGGGAAAGCGCTTGAAACCGGTTTGTCGGAAGAGCCGTTTCTCATCAAGCCCAATCATCATGAGTTGGGGGAACTGTTTGGGGTGACGATTGCCACACCAGCAGAGGCGATCGATATGGCACGTAAGTCTTTGCAAATGGGCGCACAGAACGTCATCGTGTCGATGGCTGGTCAGGGTGCTGTATTTGTCAATCGGCAAGCGGCTTATCTCGCCCAGATTCCGCAGCGCAAACCAGTCAATTCGATCGGTGCCGGAGACTCGATGGTTGCCGGTTTCCTTTATGGCTATAGGCAGGGAATGGATACGGAAGCCGCGTTTCGTTTTGCTGTAGCTGCGGGGAGCACGACTGCCCTGTCGGAAGGGTTCTGCACACATGAGAAGGTACAAGCATTTCTTCCGGAAATCACAATAACCGCCATTTGATAAAGGGGGTTCAACGATGAATAACGAGATTCGCATTGTCGATTTGTTAAAAGCTGACACGATTCTATTCCCTCTCTCTGCTTCCTCCAAGGAAGCGGTATTAGATGAGTTGATTGAAAAATTGGACGAAGCTGGACGGCTCAACAGCAGGGAAGAGATGAAGCAAGCCATTCTCAAGCGTGAGGCACAAGGCTCCACCGGAATTGGAGAAGGAATTGCCATCCCGCATGCCAAGACAGCAGCAGTCAAAACTCCCAGCATTGCATACGGCTTTTCCAAAGAGGGCGTTGATTTTGACTCGTTGGATAACCAAAAAGCACATCTTTTCTTCATGATTGCGGCTACTGAGGACGCCAATCAAGCCCATCTCGAAACACTGGCGCTGCTTTCCCAGATGCTCATGGACGAAGCATTTCGTCAGGAGCTGACGAGGGCCGAGACGAAGGAACAGGTGCTGGATATTATCACGCGCAAAGAAAAAGAAATCCAGGGCGAAGATGAAAGCGCTGTAGAGGACAAGGAGCAAGAAGAACAACAGGAGAGAGTAGAGAACTCAAAGAAGCAGCCGACCAAAGTAGTCGCGGTAACCGCTTGCCCGACCGGGATTGCCCATACGTACATGGCTGCCGACGCGCTGAAGAAAAAGGCTGCCGAGCTGGGGATTGCCATCAAGGTGGAGACAAACGGTTCCGGAGGCGTGAAAAACAAGCTTTCTTTGCAGGATATTGAAGAAGCGACGGCTGTGATTGTAGCTGCCGACAAGCAGGTGGAGATGGAGCGCTTTGCTGGCAAGATCGTCATTGAAGTGCCGGTTGCGGAAGGGATCCGCAACACCGAAGAACTGCTTCAGCGAGCAGTAGAGCAAAAGGGAAGTGTCTACCGCAATGGCGTGACCAGCTACCAGGACCATATTCAAGAAGCAAAGGCGGAGAAAAAGGCGAAGCAGCCCGCTTTTTACAAGCACCTGATGAATGGCGTGTCCAACATGCTTCCGTTTGTCGTTGGCGGCGGGATTATCATTGCGCTGAGCTTTATGTTTGGGATCAAGGCAGTTGATCCAAACGATCCGTCATTCCATCCGCTGGCCAAAGTTCTGATGGACATCGGCGGAGGAACAGCGTTCCAGCTGATGATTCCGGTACTGGCCGGGTTTATCGCCAAGAGCATCGCTGATCGCCCTGGTTTTGCTCCGGGTATGGTGGGGGGCTTGCTCGCGGCTACATCCGGCTCCGGCTTCCTCGGAGGAATTATCGCAGGGTTCCTGGCCGGGTATATCGTGGTCGGATTGAAAAAATTGTTGGCCGGACTGCCGGAATCGTTAGAAGGCATCAAGCCGATGCTGCTGTATCCGCTGCTTGGAATTTTGCTTACAGGCTTTGTCATGGTGTACGTCGTATCAGAACCGGTTGCCGCGGCCAATGTGGCGCTGGGTGACTGGCTGAAAAACATGGGCACTGGTAACGCCGTTATCCTAGGTGTGATCTTGGGTGCAATGATGGCCTTTGATATGGGTGGCCCTGTCAACAAAGCAGCCTTTACGTTTGGAATTGCAATGATTGCCGAGGGCAACTTCACCCCTCACGCAGCGATTATGGCTGCCGGGATGACTCCGCCGCTCGGAATCGCTTTGGCGACTACGCTGTTCAAGAAGAAATTTACCATGGAAGAGCAGCAGGCGGGCAAAACGGCTTATGTCCTGGGGGCAACCTTCATTACGGAGGGCGCGATCCCGTTTGCCGCGGCTGATCCGACACGCGTCATTCCTTCGCTCGTAGTTGGCTCTGCCGTAGCCGGCGGGTTATCGATGCTGTTTGGATGCACATTGCCTGCCCCTCATGGCGGAATATTCGTTTTGCCGGTAATCGGCAACTGGCCGCTTTACCTTGTTTCCATTCTTGCCGGAACAATAGTTACGGCACTCATGCTAAAAATACTGAAAAAAGACGCGGTAGAGTAAAAGGAGCTGGAACCAGATGTTGACCAATACTTTCACCATTCAAAATCCGACTGGACTGCACGCCCGTCCGGCAACATTATTCGTGCAAAAGGCTACTTCGTTTCCTTGCGTGGTAAACGTGATCAAGGGCACGAAAAAGATCAATGGCAAAAGCATCATGGGCTTGATGACACTGGGTGCGAAGATGGGAGAGCAAATCACCCTTGAGATCACTGGTGAACAGGCGGAGCAAGCAATGGAGGAGCTTGGCAAATTGCTCGAGTCGGTTCACGGGTAACATGACAGGAAGCCCCCCCTCTTGACCCCAGGGGGGCGGCTTCGATAAGGAGCGATTGTAATGCTGCAAAAAGGGATCGCTGCAGCTCCCGGAATCGTGATCGGACGAGCTGTTGTACAAAAGGAAGAGATGGTTCAGTATGAACGACGCATCCTTGACCAAGATGAGGTGGCCGCAGAGCTTGCGCGATTTCGGGAAAGTGTGAGAGCGGCAGATCTAGAGCTCGAGCAGGTCAAGAAGAAGGTCCGCCACGAGATAGGCGAAGAAGAAGCGAGAATCTTTGAAGCCCACCAGCTTTTTTTGCAGGACCCGGAGTTTATTGGTGCCATTGAGGAGAAGCTGGAAAGCGAAAGAGTGAATGCGGAAGCAGCTTTGGAGGAGGTTCGTGACAGCTTTGTCGCCGTTTTTGAAAGCATGGACGACGAGTACATGCGGGAGCGGGCGGCGGATTTGCGCGATGTCAGCCAGCGTCTGCTGAAGAATCTGCTCGGCATACACGATCAGTTGCCAGCGGATTTCGCAGAGCCGGTGGTACTGGTTGTACACGATCTGACGCCATCCGATACGGCACAGTTGGACAGGGAAAAGGTAAAAGGATTTGCAACGAATATAGGCGGCCGCACGTCTCACTCCGCCATCATGGCACGCACCATGGAAATCCCGGCGGTGGTAGGTATGTCGGACATTACAGAGCAGCTGCAAACTGGGGATCTGGTCATTGTCGACGGCCTTGAAGGCGAGGTACACATTCGACCGGACGAAGCTGTCGTCGCAGCCTATGAAGCCAAACAGCAGGCCTACTGGAAACAAAAAGCGGACTGGGCTCGTCTGGTTCATGAAGAAAGTGTTACCGCTGATGGGCACCGCGTGGAATTGGCAGCCAACATCGGGAATCCGCAGGACGCCGTGCAGGCCGTTGAAAACGGCGCCGAGGGGATCGGACTGTTTCGTACCGAATTTCTCTATATGGGGCGGGAGCAGTTCCCCACGGAAGAAGAGCAGTTTGCGGCTTACAAAGCGGTTGCAGAGACCATGGGCAAGGGGCGACCAGTTGTCATTCGAACATTGGACATCGGCGGGGACAAGGAGCTTTCCTACCTCGATCTGCCGAAAGAATTAAATCCGTTTCTAGGCTATCGAGCCATCCGGCTGTGCCTGGACCGCGTGGAACTGTTTAAGACGCAGTTACGCGCTTTGCTCCGAGCAAGTATATACGGCAATATCAAGATCATGTATCCAATGATCGCCACTATAGCCGAGCTGCGTCGAGCGAACCAGATCCTGGAAGAAGTGAAGGCAGAGCTGCGCAACCAAAGCATTTTGTTTAACGATCATTTGGAAGTAGGAATCATGATCGAGGTGCCAGCTGCCGCGATGATCGCAGACCAGCTCGCCAAGGAAGCCGATTTCTTCAGCATCGGGACCAACGATTTGATTCAATATGTGATGGCAGCGGACAGAATGAACGAGCAGGTCGCCTACTTGTACGATCCGTACCATCCCGCCATTTTACGGCTGGTGAATCAGGTAATCAAAGCGGCCCATCAAGAAGGCAAATGGGTCGGCATGTGCGGAGAAATGGCCGGAGAGGAATTGGCGATCCCGATTCTGCTCGGGTTGGGACTGGATGAATTCAGCATGAGTGCCACTTCCGTTCTCCGTGCCCGCCATTTGCTGAGAAAGCTGGATTACAAGTCGCTACAGGAAACAGCACAACACGTCCTCACTCTGGAGAGCGGCGAAGAGGTCAGAGCCTTTATCAAAGAGGAAATTTTGAACAAGCTGTAATGGCCGGTATAATTGGCAAAAGATAAGGCTCCGCCATGATGAGTGGCGGAGCCTTCATTCATCTAAAAACGTCAAACCAACACTACTCTACTACCGCCTCCAACGTCACTTTCACCTTCACAGTCTGCGTAACCGACTCATCTTCCTTAGAAGTAATCGTCACATACAGCGTAACGGTCTCTTCCCCTTCGGCAGGCAGTTCCTTCAAAATTCCCTCGTCATCGATAAAGGTCTCATCAGAGCTCTTCGTCACCTGATAAGTCACATCATCGCTTTCTTCCGGCAGGACAAGCACTGGCTGATCCAGCTCTGTGGTGTTCGCAATCTCAATCTCAAATTGCTCTACGGCTTCTTCAACTACCTTGGACAAGACCGCGTTTTTATTCGATGCCTTAATCATGAAGGATTTCCAAGCCTCGTATTCTTTTACAATCTGCTCACCCTTCGGCTTGCTTTGGTCAACGCTTCGACCGACGAGCTTCAGCTTGTATTTGCCTGGATCGAGCTTCTTCGCTACTTGGCTACCATCGTAGTAGGTACCATCGAGATTAGAGAAGGTGATAGGGCCTGGTGCAATCAGCGCGTAATTGTTGAACACGGATGCGAGAGTTCCGACATATTTATCGTCCATGTCCCATGCCTCAACAGAGATCTGGTTCACGTCTTTGGCTTGCAGCTCTGCTTCGAGTGTGAACGAATCCTCATTGCCATCGCCATCAGGCGTGATTGTCGTATCGGACAGCTTCAGGTTGTCGAAACCGAAGTTGGTATCCTCGCGCTTGTCTCCCACGTGTACAGCAAACGGCAGGCGCAGGTCAGGGTTGCCTTTCGCTTTCAGCAGGACTTCCCCTTCATACACGCCGTCTTTTGCATCGGAGTCAACGGACAGGTTGAGCTCAAATGTGGTCGCATCGCCTTTTTTAGCGGAGATGGAATCTTCGGAGATTTCCACATCGATGTCATCGACATCTGGCGTTTTGGAGCCTGGCTTGTACGGATCTGTCGTAACGGACGGATGCATGATCACTTCTGCTTCGTAAGAAACTTCTTTCTTGGACAGGTTTTTCAGCTGGAGCGTTTTCGTGACGGTATTGCTGCCAGCCTTCAGCAAGCCAAAGGAAACGTTGTCCGCATAGTACGGAATGGTTTTCGGCTCGAAATCTTCGCCCAAAATGGTAAGCTGCTCTACCGTTGTCAGAACAGCAGGTGTTTTCGATGCGGCGTAGCCGTTTACGCGGCCTGCACCTTGGGAGTACACATCGTACAGTGTGCCGTCTGGGCTATACAGCGGTTTTGAGGTGTTCGCGAGCGCTGCCTTGATATCGGCAGGTGTCCAGTCCGGATGTGCCTGTTTCAACAGCAGGGCAAGACCGGAAACGTGCGGAGCCGCCATGCTTGTACCGTTTAGACGTGCGTATGCCTTGTCGTACTTGGCGTCGGGGATCAGCTTGCTCCAAGATGGATAGCTGGACAGAACGGCTACACCTGGCGCAGCCAGATTTGGCTTGATGCTGTAATCGTCGCCCATGATTGGACCGCGTGAGCTAAATCCGGCGATGCGGTCACCCGGATCATTTGTGCTTGGGTAGTTTCCTGAGAACGTAAACGTCAGTGTTTTCGCTTTTTCAGGGTCAGCCAGCAGCTCTTTTGCCAGTGTCCGGCCTTCCAGACCCTTCATGTCAAAGGTAGGGATCGCTTCGATCTGGTCGCCCAGGATCGTGTTGACATAGCCCTCGCGATCACGGATATCCAGATCGGCTTGGCCATCTCCGTCCGCGTCGTTACCGTTAAAGACCACGATCGCGACAGCACCAGCTTTTCGGGCGTTTTCGATTTTTTCCGTGAAGCCGAGAGTACCACGGGATACGAGAGCGACTTTGCCTTTTACATTTACCTTTTCAAAATCGCTGCGAGAGCCAAGGTTGGCATAGACGACTGGCAGCGGTTTGGTTCCGATGATGGAGGCGAAGTTATCCTTTCTGACCTGCCATGCCATCACAGGGAATTCGTAATTGGCTCCGAAGGACGAGGTTGCTGAGCCGTCATATTGCACGGTAGGGGAGTCTACCGCTGCAACTGTGATCGGCAGCCTCGCTCCAGAAGGTGATCCCGCGGTGTAATAATGTCTGCCGCGTTCATCGTCGGCGGAGTTCCCGCCCGATACAACCGTGATCACACCAGACAGTACCGCATTATTTACAGCGATGGCATCTGGAGAGTCAGAGTTCTTCTCCATAGCGGCGCCAAGCGACAGGTTAATAACGTCCATACCGTCTTTCACGGCTTTTTCGATACCGTCGATAACCTGAGCGGAGCTACCGCCTCCTCGGCCCAATACACGGTAGACGTAGAGGTCTGCACCATAGGCAACCCCTTTTACCTGCACGTCGGATGCCCTGTTTTTGGCTCGTCCTACGATGGTGCCGGAGACGTGCGTTCCATGGCTGGAGCCTTCATATCCTGTTCCTTCCCGGTCATCTTCTACAGGGATTGGCGCTTCTTCATAAGGGTCTTTGTCATTGTCGAAGGAGTCATATCCGCCTTTATAGGCATCCTTGAGATCAGGGTGCTTGTAATCAACACCGGTATCGATGACGCCGACCTTCAATCCTTTCCCTGTCAGACCATCCTTCCACATATCGAGAACACCGATTTGTTGGAGAGGGGCCTGATCCCATTTGGTGGACGATTGTTTCTCGCTGATGGCATCAATTTCGGGGAGCTCATAATACGTATTTTGATAAATGCGTTTCACTTGTGGCAGTTCAGCCAGTTCTTCCAACTCGTCGGCGGACACCGTTACTTCCATGCCGTTGAATACATGCTCAAACTTGCGCTTTACCTTCAGTTTGACCTTGTTGTCTTTTGCTTCATCGAGGAAAGATTCTTGCTCCTCCTCTACTTTTGCTCGCAACGATCTAACGGAAGATTCTGAACCTTCTTCATGTTTAGCTACAATCGAAGGCTCGCTGTTCAGCTCAATAATGACACTCACATTTTTGCTGGAACTGGTGTTCAACAGAGGAGAGATTTTTGAGATTTCGGAGCCAAGCTCTACTTCCGCATTGGTATATTCGTTTACTTTTTCCCAATCCTGTTCGCTAAACTCCGCCGCTGCCAGTGCATTGTAAGGAAGGCCACTCAGCATGAGTGATGCTGCAAGCGTAAGAGAAGCGAGAGTACGCATCTTCTTCATCAGTCCACTCTCCTTAAAAAAGTATGTATAAGACGATTTGCATAAGTATTTCTCTTCTCGTAAAACTACTCCTTTTACTGGGAAAATACTTTTTATCGAGCAGATTCGTCAAATATAGACAGAATTAACTGTAATTTCAATCGAATAAAAAAGAATAAGGTAATTATTTGTTGTTTTTTGCCAAATCATTTTCTATATTTTTCATAAGACATAAGTCAGGAGAGGGTAATCGATGATCAAGTTGAAAGATATCGGGAGTTTCGAAGAGCTGCCAGAAATCGCGATGCATATTTATCAAGGAAATATCCCGGCTTTACAAGATGCGATTGCGGCCGGATGGGATATAGAAAAGGGCATCGTGCTTAGCAAATATACGACGCTAAGCCCGTTGGATCTGGCGATTTTATCAGAGAAGCTAGAAGTTGTTAAGCTGCTGGTAGAGCATGGCGTTAATTTGAATGTCAAAAATAATCCAGCTTTTTTGATGGCCGTACGCTATTGCACGGAAGAGCTCGTTCGTTATGTTGTAGCGCAAGGCGCCAAGCTGGACATGGTCAATCAGGTGCGCTCAGGCGCTTATTCGGAGGCTTACTATGGCAACAAAAAGAACATCCCGCTCATTCAAGAGCTGGGACTGGATATAAGACTTCATGGCGGCGATGTATTGCGTAAAGCCGTGTCGGATCATGACCTTACGACCACGGCCTATTTGCTCGATCATGGGGTGGACATCAATTATAACAAACCGAATATGGTGTATCCGTATCAAGCGACCCCATTAACAGTTGCCACGCGCTTGGGGAATGCCGCCATGGTCAAGTATTTGGTTGAACGCGGTGCGGACGTTATGGTAGCGGAAAGGGGTGGCGAGCGGCCTTATACCATCGCGGTCAGCAACAAAGATACGGAGTTGGCTGCGTATTTGAAATCGCTGGAACCTGCCGAGCTGCATGATGTGGAGAACAGAAAGTACGAGCTGCAAAAATTTAAGCTGACCGAAGAACTGATTGGCTTCCTTACCAGAGAAGAGCTGCGTCTTGAGCTGGCGGAGAATGAGTATGACATTGGGTACATCGACTTTTTCACATTGACCGATACGATTGAAATGAAAATCGGTCGGCAAAAGCTGCTGCGTTTGTCTGCCGAAATCGACAACTACTCCCATCTGCACCTTGTGTGGAATCCGAAGAAAAAAGGTAGCATAGGCTGCTATGATGAGGAGCATAAGGAGTATGCGGACTTGTGCAGTTTTACAGAGTTCCTCGCGCAGCCGGAGGTGTACCTGATCAAGTTTATGGAAGGCGAACTAGATTCGATGTAAAAGGGAAAGATCACTCGGGCCCTCGATAATTCGGGGGCTTGACAGTAAAATTTATCCAATGGTAAGATCGTGAGCAAGAAACGAAAGGAGGAGGATTCCAACATGTTCGCATACGTAACTAAGCATGAAACAAAACCATGTAGCGATAAAATCCAACTCCATAGGTGTGCCTTTTACGCGATTGCGTTGTGTAAGAGTGAGCCAACTCCGTTTCCCATAGGCTGTTGATAACGCCCTTGTGATAACACAATAGCTCCCAAGCGTAAAGGCTGCGATTCCATGCTGCGTTTTTTCATCCAGGAAGGACGAAATCAGCATGATAGCGGCTTTTTCTATTGGCAAATAAAGAACGTATGTTCCTATAAAACGAATAAAGGTGGTCTTCTATTGAGCAACACACCCATTAAATATTTCATCAATCCGGAAGTAAAAGTAGAAAACAATGCGGTAGAGGAGCTGCATCGACTTTTAGAGGTGAATGAAACAATTGCAACGCTGCAAAAGCATTCACCCGATTATTTTGACGATCCCAATACCGGGGTTTTGGAAGTAGCCATTACGCCCGATTTTCACAAAGGAAGCGGCATTCCTGTAGGCACGACGCTGTTTACGCGTGGGTTTGTGCTGCCGCAAGCGATTGGCAACGATATTAATTGCGGGATGCGTCTGTATGTCACGGATTTGTCCGAGGAGCAGATTCACACAAATCTGGATGCCATTGAACGGAATGTGCGCCATGTTTTTTTCGAAGGGGGCCGCAATATTCCCATGACGCGGCAGATGCGGGAAAAAATGTTCAAGGAAGGCCTGATCGGCATACTGGACAGCCACAAGGAAGCGAATGGCGAGGGAATTTGGCGCTATTACAACGAGAAGCAGCAGGAGCTGGATTTGAACCATGTCAATAAAATGGGGTCTTTTATCGCGGAATCGACGATTGGACTCGATGACTTTCTCGGCCCTGCCGAGCTTTCCCGGGATGCACAAATCGGCTCGCTTGGTGGCGGGAATCATTTTTTTGAGATTCAGGTGGTCAAAAAAGTGCATCAGGGCTCTATCGCCAGTCAGTGGGGGCTAAAAGAAGGGCAAGTTGTCCTTATGATTCATACCGGCTCTGTTTCCATTGGTTATAACAGCGGTGCATGGATCAAAGAGATGCTGAAAAGGATGTACCCGACTTCCTTAAAGCACCCGGATAACGGCATGTATCCACTGCCTCTTTCGGAGCGTTTCGAACCGCAGTGGAAAATGTTTTGGAGTCTCCTGCACAATGCGGCGAACTTTGCGTTTGCCAATCGATTGATGCTGGGCCTAATGATGTACAAATCGATTTCCGATGTGTTGGGCGATTTTGAACATAAGCTGTTGTACGATGCGCCTCATAATTATTTGTGGGAGGAGCAGCTGGAGCAGATGGGCGGATTTTTGCATCGAAAAGGGTCTTGTACGGCAAAATCGGCCGAGCAAATGATGGGCACGCCGTTTCAGTATACGGGCGAACCTGTGTTTATCCCTGGTTCCATGGGATCGCACAGCTTTATTTTGGCGGGGTTAGGGAATCGGGAAAGTCTGTTTAGCGCAAGCCATGGTGCAGGTCGTGCACTTTCTCGCGGCGATGCTGTGAAAGTGGACGATGACAGATTTCGCGAGTTTCTTGCTAACTTCCGCGTGATCAATCCGATTGACCCGAAGCGGGCGGACTTGCGCGGACGGAGCGATATTTTGAAAAAATGGGAGGAAGAGCTGAAAAAAGAGGCGCCTTATGCCTATAAAGATATTACTCCGGTGATTCAGTCGCATGTGGATCATGGTATGGCTGAGATTGTGGCTGAGGTGGCGCCGATTGCTACGGTAAAAGGATAAAGGAAATAGAAGCAGGGGCGATCCCTTAGTCATTTTCATGACTTTTTAGGGAAAGCCCCTTTTCCTATACCCCATTGCTCACTTTTTAGGTAGCACTTCGAAAGCTAATAACTGAGTGGTTTGTGTACTTGCAAAGTTGTTATCTGAAACCAGAACCAAGCTGTCGTGCCCGTTCGGAAGCTTGGGTCCCCACGTTATTCCTTCGATGTTATCGATATGCCGTAGACCTGATTTGGATAAATCGAGGACCAGCCGTTTTTTAACGGGAGTGATATTCTTTCCAAGTAACAAATCGAGATTGGAAATGTCGGTGGCACCTGTTGTATCAATCTCATATACACGAACATGGAATTTGAAGGTTCCATCTGCTCCTTCAACTCCGGCACGTTCTGTAAGCAAGAGTTGATGATTATTGACAGCGAGAATGCTCGTTACGCCATTATCCGCATACTTTCCAGGACCCGGTTTTGCAGGGATGGCATCAACCGGATAGGCATATTGAGCTTTCATATTTCCATTGCGATCATATTGCGTTATACGCGAGAGCGACCCAGCGTTTACCGTTGGGAGTCCCCCATCCTGATAGACAGCGTTCTCCATGGAAACCCAAAGCGATGAACCGTCTGGCGAAAAGCTGAGACCTTCAAAGGTTTGGTTTTGGCGAGGTCCGATTTCGAGCTTTGGATTCATAGTGAATAGCTTTGACGCCGGGAACGAAGATAAATACTTCCCATCTCTGGACGCATGCTTAACAGATGGATTCATGCCATGTGATCGGCTGCCTTCCGTCGTATACCAGATGGTTCCATCCTTGGGGTCTACCGCGATGTCTTCCAAATCCGGGATTTCTCCACCTTGCGTTGCGAATTGCTTTTGATTGGGATAATAGCTTCCATTTGGCTGCTTTAAAAATGTTACACCTGATAGCTGAACCGGTTGAAACTGTTTATGATCGTAGGCTAATTTTGCTTGGTAGAATCGCGCAGGGTTGTTATCAGACCGATCATCACTGATGATGAGCCACTGTCCTTGTTTTGGATCATAATGAATACCTGAAAGTCCTCCAATAGTCGTTCCTTCAAATTGCTGGCCATATGGAATGGTTTGTTCTCCAATGAAGGAAAGGCTGCCTACAGAACGTGCTTTACCATTATGGACATTAGCTGAATTCGTACCGGAAGCATGGGTTTGACCGTAACCGAAAAGGATCGAGAGTACGAGTGACGCCGTTAGCGTATACATCCATTTTTTCATACGAAGTCTCCTTTTAAAGCTGCTGCTTGTTTCTTGTACGATCCTATCACGCTTATATTGAGAAATGACTTTTCCCATGTTAAGGAAGTGTAAGGGAATGAACAGTGGATATTGCAAAAAAATATGGGAGGGAACAACATGAATAAAAACTTCTTGAGTCAGGTCCTCGGCTTCGGTGGATTTGTGGGAAAATAAAAAAGAGACCGTTCAAAATGAAACGGTCTCCTCTTGTACTTCACTCACGAAGGCATGCGTATTCCCTTCTGTGTCTTTAAAGAAGGTCATCCACGTTTCCGTTTGCCCCATTTTGGCTACGAGATGTGGCTCGTCGATAAACGTTACGTCCCTACTTTTTAACTCTTCAAAAGCAGTTTGAATGTCATCTACTTGAAAGTAAATGACGGAGCTGGCGTGTGCAAATTGCTCTTTTTCCGGCAGGCTCAGCATGAGGCGAAGTCCGTTACATTCAAAGAACGCCATGTTGCCTGTCTGAAACAAAAGAGGGAGCCCAAGCTGCTCTTTGTAAAAATGGACGGCTTTTTCCAGGTTTTTGACAGGGATGCCGATTTGCCCTACTTTTTGAATCAGGTTCGTGTTCATGATTAAATCCCCCATTTGTTCACGTATCCACTTCAGGATAGACGAATCCAATGATTATTTCTTATCCAAAATCACTTTTTTTCTGAATTGCAGTGGAGAAACGCCGACATGCTGCTTAAACATTTTGCTAAAGGAAACGGGGTTACTGAATCCAAGTTCAAAGGCGATGTCTGTCATACTGAAGTCCAGCTTGGCTAACAGCTGCTTGGCTCGTTGTATCCGGTATTCCGAAATATGCTGGTGGGGCGTTTTGCCATACACTTGGGCGTACGCTCGCAGCAAATGGTTAGGAGACAGACAAGCAATCTGTGCGATCTCATCGAGCCTGATAGGTTGATCATAAAAAGCGCGTATATAATCATGGGCGGTACTGATTCTTCGATAGAGTTCTTCGCGAGTCGATTGTCGAAGCGCGTGCAAAGCGTCCATTTCTTTTCTTACATCGAACTGTCCGAGCAATAGGGTCCGCATAATCTGGTGAAATTGTTCTTCATAACCGATGGAGTCCCGTTCAAGGAAGGTGAGACTCTCTTTCAAAGTCGCTAACTGAAAAGCCAGTGTATGGCTCGTATGATAGGTTTTTTCAAAGAAACCGATCGAAGCCGTTTCCTTATAAGGATCACTGAGAAGTCGATCCGTTGAATCTACGAGCGTGCTTAACATCTCCTCGCCAAAACCATGCTTGAAGAAAATACAAAACGATTCTACATCCTCCGCTTCCTCGATGGAAATGGTATACTCCCCTTCGTTCAGCAAGAGATACCTGCCCTCTTCCACAGCAAAAAAGCCTTTACTTGTCTTGTAATGCGCTCTTCCATTACGAAATGTTTTAATGGAAAGCTGCCCATCCCCTTCCCAGTAAAATTGCTTGCTTTTTGCCTGGAGAACATAGTTCCTGGAAGGTTTGTCGGTCATTTTAAAATATCCTGCAGCGTCTTATCGATATGGGCAAAGCGAAACTGGTACCCTTCACGCTCAAGCCTTTCTGGAATAACCCAGCGGCTTTTTAACACCAGCTCTGTTTCCGTTCCGATTATCATGGCCCCCATTTCCAGCATCCATTTGGGAGAAGGCAGTCCGAAGCTCCGATTCATCACGTTGCGAAAATGCTGCATGAATTCACGGTTTGTGACGGGATGGGGAGAAGAACAATTGAATACGCCGCTTAAGTCAGTTCTCTCCTTCAAAAAGAGAATGATCTGGAAGATATCTTCGACATGAATCCAGCTAAAACGCTGATTGCCAGACCCTTGTACACCCCCGAGTCCAAAGCGAACGAGATTTTTGTATGGATCGATAACCCCGCCGTTTTCGCCCAGCACGATCGCCATACGTAAGGCTACTTGTCTCGTATGCGGCAAATCAAAGGAAAAGAAGGCAGCTTCCCATTGCTTGGCGACGTCGACGGAAAAGCCTGTTCCAATCTCCCCTGTTGCTTCTGTCATGGGGCGATCCTCTGCATGCCTGTAAATCGTGGCCGTACTGGAATTGATCCAGAGTAAAGGAGGGTTTTTGCAGGCAAGAACAGCATTGCCAAGTATGTGAGTGGTCTCTGTCCGAGAATTCAGGATTTCTTCCTTGTTCTTTTCATGGTAACGACAGTTGACGGATTTGCCCGCCAGATTGATGAGCAGCTCGGAATCTTCCAAAGCTTCCACGATTTTCGCGTGATTGTCCCACGTTATATGAGGGGAAGTTCTTGCGATGATCCTTACTTCGTAGCCAAGTTGATTGAATTTGTCTGCCAGATACTTGCCGATAAAGCCAGTGCCGCCAGCCAGGATGACTTTCTTTTTCATAAGATCAACTCGCTTCCATCGGTGTCGAATTTCTTACAATAATTGTAACATAATGCGAAGTGGCGGCAGTAAAAAAGCTCTTCACCCAAAATGGGGAGAGCTATTATTTATTAGCTAAAATTTGAAAAGTCGGTATGCCAGTTAGATTTCGATAGCATGCAGTGTTTGGAAACAAGGGAGCGTGAAAAATTCCAATCATTTTGGCGCAGGTGATCCAGCGATGTTTTCGCAGTCATAAATTGATAGCCGGCGATATATCCCGTGATAAACTCGCTCCAGCTGTTATAGGCTTGTTGCGCTTGTCTCACAGCCTGTAGCTTAAACTGCCGAGCTTCCTCTTTGCTGATATAGCCGCCTTCCCATCTCGTACCACTTAAGTAGGAGACCCAGGCATAATCATAGGCGGCAATCCCTTCATCTGGGAGTCTTCGCAGATAGTAATGAACGATCTTTGCCTTGCCGACGCGATCCTGATCTGGTTCCAGAGAGTTGATATATTCCACTCGTCCTGACTCTGATAACGCTGATAAAAAATGGTGAAGCCGGGCAAATTCTTTCCGCTCGCCTTCTTTTAGCATCCACGATAGTCTCTCTTTCTGACTCGCGGCGTCTCTTATTCCCCGTTTGCTATAGTTATCTTTTATTTCGATGTAGACCGTATCTGCCCCAATCCCAATAGCTGAATGCATACTGCAGGTAAAGAAGTGAAATTGTTTTTCCTTTTTACGCTTGAATGTGAACATGTATGAAAAAGTTCACTCCTTGTTAATAGACTCGAGTGATGATATACAGATTGTACAGTGACCCAAAGAAGTAACGACACAAGACCAAAAGAATCAGCCCATAGAAATAGATCTCCAACGGCGGGCTCGGACTTGGGATCGTCGGGATCGTCAAATACTTTACCTCAATTATTTGATTCTGATTGAGCTTGTTGAAATCGAACAAAGGAGTCAGTTCCAAATGCTGTAACATTTTCTTTGTGTCCATCAGTACCTTAGGCGGTATATCCATTACTTGGCCCATTTCAAAATCTAAGATTCCGGTTTTTTCAATCTCGATCGTACTATGCTTCGTAATGACGAGGATGGGGGTATCGCCCAAGTAGCCGATTTTTACGTAACCTGAAGGAGTAATTTTTCCTATGTCTCCGGTTTCATTAAGCGTCAAATAATTTTCGTATGTCGTGTAGCTATTTCCGTCTTTATCTGTTTTCGTATATTGATAGATGTCTAGACTACGGAGATTCGTTAGCTTGGCCTGAACGAATTGGTTGGGTCCAATCTGTTTCAAAGCCTCTGGCGATGATAATTTGACCAGTCCATTCTGATGAAGCTCTACATTGGAAATGGGAGCGGACTTCGTATGATCTACATATGCGTTGTATAGAAGAGATTGAAAAAGCATGATGAGAGCAAGGGTCACCGTAGCTACGGCTACTTGAAAATGAATGGCTGGCATTATTTGTTTATTCAAGCCTTTCCGTTCTCCCAGCTCCAAAGTCAATTGCTGCAAGGCATGCTCCCTTTCTTTGGCTGGCAGCTTCTTGACTTGTTTCAGCATGTTTCCACGAATCTGGGTGAGCAAAATGAGCGCCTCGTAATCGTGTGGACTGGCTGCGAGCAGCTGTTCAAATGTGACTTTTGCCTGAGCTTCATTACCCAGCTTCAGCTGACACTTTCCGAGCAGGCTTAGTGCTTCCTGATGGTTTGGAAGTTGAGACAGGATGTACTCGCATTCCTTCTGAGCCTCGGTGACATGTTGTTCGTGGTACCATATGTAGGCTCGAGCCAGATAGCTGTCGATATCGTCTGGCTGAATGCTGATGATTCGGGAATAAGCGTCGAGTGCACCATCCGTGTCACCGATTCGCTGGCAATACTCTCCCTGGAGGCGAAGCAATTCGGGGTCATCGGCAAATAAGGCAATAGCCGCATTAAGTGAGTTGCTTGCTTGCTCCAGTTGATTTTCTTTCAAGGCTTGATAAGCTGCATCGCGGTAAGACAAGAATATATCACGATCGAGATGGGGCGCCGCAAGCAAAGTGTCAAAACGCAATCCTGGATCGTCTAGCTGCTTCAAATAGTATTGGCAAAAATTTTTCGAGTGCTTGTCCATATAAAAAGGCTCTTGAATAAGCTCCCGCCATTGAAAGCCATCCTCTAGTATTAACCAGACGCTTTTGGGCAAATGATGGTGCTCGTGCAGAAAGTGAAACAGGCGATCACTGACGATTCTTCTCAGATGTATATTCCATACTAAGTCAGAACGGAGCAGCTTTGTCCAATTTTCAGGATTGATTCTGGAAGGGAAATCGTCGTACAAAGCTTTTACTTGCTCCATAAAAGTGTCTATCTGTACAACTGGATCATTGCGATCTGGTGCGGTGTCAATATGTTGAAAGGACAGCCGACGATGAACAGTGAGGATGGGAGTATCCTCTTCCAGTTGTATAGGGGTTTCTGCATCGGCTATGGATGTCACTTCTGCCTTTGGTTTTCTCTGGCCCTTCTTCGCCATTTTAATGGCCATATCGTATGCTTCTCGCAGTTGCTGGTAGCCCTCCGGATCATCTTCCGGGTGATGCAGCTTCAGCTTTTTCGCGTAGGCTTTTTTAATCGTCGAAATATCTTCGGTAGGATCAATGTCCAGTATCCTCCAAATATTCACAAGTCGTCACGCCACCTTTTACGTGTGATTCATCTGCTGTTTCATGATTATAATCTACTGAGGATAATTTTAACTATGATGGAAAAATAAAAAAGACGCAGACCTTCTTTTCTTGTGAGAAGAAGATCCGCGTCTTGGAAGCTTTCGGTCAGCAGGCCGCATTAACAACAGAACTGCATTGTATAGAGTATCTTTAATTTGAGATAACCGTCACTAATACGACGATTTTCATAGGTGCCATTCCTTTTTGTTACGATTTGGTTGTATGCTTTTTCACTTCTGGCAAGATTTTCGTTGCGATCAGTTCAATGTTTTTCGCAATTTTATCAAATGGCACCCCGCCAAAATCGATTTGCGCCATGAAGCGTTGTTGTCCGTACATTTCGTATTGGTAGAGCATTTTTTCGATGATGACGTCAGGGCTGCCAATCATTAACGCATCTCGATAATCGACCGCTTGCGCAAACTGTTGCTTCGGATAGCCACCGCCACGCAAGGCGATAAACCCACCATTTAGATGCGGATAGAACTCGCGAAGCGCATCTGAAGTTTTGTCGGCTGTATAAAACAAACTCGTTGTCGCTACTGGCAAGGTCGCTGGGTCAAAACCATTTTGCTTCGCAGCCTCCCGGTAAGCATCGACAGAGCCTTTGAAGTTGATGGCTGGACCTCCGAGTGTGGTTAGCATCATAGGCACGCCAGCTTGACCGGCTTTAATCGCGCTTGCAGGTGGTCCCCCTACGGCACGCCAGATGGGAAGACGTCCTTGTAATGGCTGCGGCAGGATTGTTGCATTTTGTAGTGGTGCACGGAACTGCCCTTCCCACGTAACACGATCCTCGTTGTTTAGCTTGAGAAGAAGGTCCATTTTCTCTTCAAACAATTCCTCATAGTCGCGCACATCGTAGCCGAGGAGGCTATACGCTCCTACTCGGGAACCGCGTCCGGCAACAATTTCTGCCCGACCATTGGAGATCAGATCCAAGGTAGCGAAATCCTCATACACGCGGACCGGATCAGATGTGCTCAATACAGTGGCGGAGCTAGCGATTTTAATGTTTTTCGTAGCTTGCGCGATTGCACCCAGAATGACGGTATGCGCCTGCGTCGTAAAATACGTCTGGTGGCTTTCGCCGACAGCGAATACATCAAGTCCTGCTTCATCTGCCAGCTTGCTTGCTTCGATTAATTCCTTAATGCGCTGTTCAGGAGAAATCTTGGAGCCGGTGTGTGGATTCGGGACATGGTCGCCAATCGAATATAAGCCGAATTCAAGTCCCTTTTTGGTGTCGATACGATATTGTTCCATGTTGATTCACTCCTTTTAGTCTATAGGTGTCAATTTCGCTTCAATTTCTGCGCGGCGTTCTTCGAGGAATGGAGGTAAGTCCAAAGCTTTTCCGAGCTCCTCGACGGATGAATCTGCTGTGAAGCCAGGACCGTCTGTTGCAATTTCGAACAAAATGCCGTTTGACTCACGGAAATACAAGCTTTTGAAGTAGAATCGATCCACAATCCCTGTTGAACGGAAACCGCGTTTTCGAACGGCGTCATCCCAGTATTGCAGTTCCTCATCGTTGCTCACACGAATCGCCAAGTGATGAACACTTCCACGACCCGGTTTTTCAGGGGTTCCCTCTTCCTGCTTAATGACAATTTCTCCGAAGGATTTTCCTGGGACGGATTGATAAATGGCTTCTTGTTCTGAGCGCGATACTTCGCTATAGCCGAACGTGTCTGTCAACAGGCTGGCTAATTTGTCCAAGGAGCGGACGGTAATCTCAACCGTACCGATTCCCAAAATGCGATGCTTTTCTTCGACCACGGATTCGTCCCACGGCGCCCATTTCGGCGGAACTCCTTCGCCGTTGTTATTGATTAGGATCATTCGCAGGCCTTCCGGGTCTTCGAAATGCAAGGCATCGCGGCCAGCGTACTGGGTAATGTCGCCATGGTGAACATTCAGTTGCTCAAAGCGCTTTTTCCAAAAGGTCAAGCTCTCCCGTGACGGAACGAGCAGTCCGATTCGAGTGATGGCGTTTGTGCCGCGTACGGTTTTTCCTACCATCGGCATTTCAAAAAATGACAACTCTGTTCCGGCACTGCCTGTCAAATCTCCGTAAAACAGGTGATACATCGACGGATCGTCCTGGTTGACGGTTTTCTTCACTCTGCGCAGTCCCAATACGTTTTGGTAAAAGTGATTATTTGATGGAGCATGTTTGGTTAACATAGATACATGGTGATGGCCTGGAATGGTGTACATGGTAGACCTCCTTGTTTAACTTGACTAATCAAGTGATGGTGTAAAAAAAATTACACAGGCGGTAATTCTTTTTTTTGGCTATTCTTATGAACGCGTGTCATTAGGATGTAAAGCGTTTTTTGTTCTTCTTCACTCAGTACCTCATCGAAGAATGACGACTGAAACGCTAGTTGTTCCGGAAAGGCTTGTTCCAGTACGGCTTCCCCTTTTTTGGTTAGGCTGATCGTTTTCGTTTTCCAATCTTGCTTGCGTACAATGTAGCCCTCTTTTTCAAGTCGTACGAGCATCCGAGAAATTCCACCTTGTGTAACGGTTACCTTCTCAGCTAACTCCGACTGGGTAAGAGGCTGGTAGACGCTAATTTGCATCAGGACATCGAATTGCGCTGTTGTTAAATCGAAGCGTTTGAGAAACTCATTTGACAGCTGGTTGCTTTGGGTGGTAAACCGCATCAAGCGTAACCAGATTAATGAGCCTATGGTGTTATTACGCATGTTAGTTTGCCTCCCTTCGCTGAGCTTATTATCACTTTACTACTCAATTGATAAAAAAGCAATACCATAAATGATAGTCTAAAGGACCAAGTATTACATCAGTCGTATTAAAATATGGGAAACTATTTATAAAATAGGGGATCATTTATGGAGAAAAAATCAGGAATTTACTTCGGGAAGGAAATTGCCTTAAACAACATAAGAGAAATCCTATTTCACTATCATAATGAAAAAAATGCAGATTATGAGATTATCATTGATTGTAAAGAGTTTGATCCGAGAATCGAATTAGATTCTGAAATAATCGGATCATATGTAAAAAGAGAAGATATGGAAGAATTGAATATGAAATTGCATGGACTACCAGGAAATTTCCGTTGGTGCACATACACGCACTGGCATACCACTACAAAAATCAATGAAGTAAAATATGAAGCGTTTGGAAAGGAAACAGTAGAGGGTGAACGGTTGCTACTATTAGAGGATCATACGGGAGAGTTGAATGAGCTCCGATTAAAAATATGCAATCTCCCTCATCATTTACAGTGGGTAACATTGAGGAAAAATAAAGATGGAACATACCCAGATATGCAAGAAAATCTTAGATCATGGTTAAACGAGATCGTACAGCATTAAACTGTTTAAAAATTGCGCCGCTCCATTTGCCAGGAGCGGCGTTATCTTTATCTACCATTGTCATACCGCCTTTTTCAGCGTTTCAATCAATGTCTTCAGATGAGGCAGATTCCGGTTTTTCACCTGGTAGGCCAGATACAAATCGTTATAAACAGTACAGGACGGGTACATGATCTTTACTTTGTTTCTGGACAAATGATCATCCAGCATGAACGTTGGCAACAGGCTGATGCCAGCGCCATGCTCAATAGCCTTCAGCACACTGTGCAAATCCGGTACGACGTGTGTCGGATGCGTTTGTGGACGCTTCTGGAAATGTTCGCGCCAAAAACGGCGGATGATCGGCAAATCCAAGTCATAGCTGATCCACGGCTGGGAGCATAGCCACGCTTCAAAAGACTCCTTGTCGTCAAACGTTGGTTCCCTGTAATCGGGAGGTGCCACCAAAGCAAATTCCTCTTGCATGTAGGGAATATATTCGACGCCTGGCGCGGAAAGCTTTTGCGACATGACGATGAGGTCTACTTTTTCCTCCAGCAGGAATTCGAGTATCTTGGAAGCGACACCGAGATAGGCGATGACGCGCATTTGATAGCTTCCGATATACGGAGCTAATTTCTCACGGAAAAACTCATGCGCTGACCCGATTCGAATCACGGGTAAAGATGTAGCCGCGTTCGTATTGAGGGTCTGCGTGGTTTCTTCCAAAGCTTCGATGAGCGGAACCACCTGTGTATAGAGCGCTTTGCCTCTCTCGGTAGGAATCATTTTTCGGGGAGCTCGTGTAAATAATGGCTCACCTACCTCTGCCTCTAAGGAGGCCAGATGCTGGCTCATGGCTGGTTGGGTCATCATTCTCGTTCTGGCAGCTTCCGATACGGAGCTATGCTTATAGATGCTGATAAAGCTTCGGTACCATTCAAAGTCCACCATATTGGCTATCCTTTCTTAACTGAGACGTTTCTGGTGCTGTGCTCCCCATATCGTAAACAAAATTCCGATGACCGTCACGAGCGAAGCGACCCAAGGAACGGCAGGGAGACCTCCTGCAAAGTTAAGATCGATAACAACGCCCCCAATATAGGCACCAAGCGCATTTCCCAGGTTGAAGGCCGCGATGTTCAGTGTCGAAGCGAGCGTAGGAGCTTCCTTGGCTGTGTTCAGCATGTGGAGCTGCAAGCCAGGAACCGTACCAAATGCGGCAATCCCTAAAATAAATACCGTTATCAAGGTGAGCAGCTTATTTTGATCGGTAAAGCTGAACACAGCGAGAACGAGCGCCAGTAAGACAAGTATTCCGAGCAGGGAAGGAAACAGCTTGCGGTCTGCCAGTTTTCCACCGTAAATATTCCCGATGGTAATTCCTACGCCGAATAAGACGAGGATGTACGAAACAGAGCTGGGTGAGAAGCCCGTGATATCCACCAGGATTGGCGAAATGTACGTAAACGCAGTAAATACGCCACCAAATCCGAATACGGTCATCATAAGCGCGATATGAACCGCTGGGCGTTTGAGCACGCCGAGCTCCTGACGCAGACTGGATGTTGCGTTGGCGACCTTCGGGACGAGCATGACAATTCCGATCAAGGCAATGATCCCAATCATCGTGATCGCCCAGAAGGTAGAGCGCCAGCCGTAGGCTTGCCCTAGAAACGTTCCAATCGGTACACCCAAAATATTGGCCAGTGTCAGTCCGGTAAACATGATCGCGATGGCACCCGCGCGTTTTTCCTTGGGAACCAGCTCAGCGGCAATGACCGAACCTACTCCGAAGAACGACCCGTGGGTAAGAGCAGCCAGGATGCGAGCCAGCATCAAAACCGTATAGTTCGGTGCGAGAGCGGCTAGCGCATTTCCCGCGATAAATAAAATCATAAGAAACAGCAAAAGTGCTTTTCGCGGCATTCTGTGGGTAGCCAGCGTGATGATGGGAGCGCCGATAGCGACACCCAATGCATAACCGGTAATCAGGAATCCAGCCATCGGGATGGAAACGTTCAGACTGGTGGCTACCTCAGAGAGTAGCCCCATAATGATGAACTCTGTCATCCCGATCGCAAATGCTCCGAGTGTCAGAGCGTACAAGGCGAGAGTCGATCCTTTGCGAGTGGCCTGTGCCTGTTCATAGTGACGGGTCATATTTTCTGTTGCCACGGTAAGTAGCCCTCCTTTCGTTTAAAGAAAAGGCTGATATGTGTTTCGTCTATCAGCCTCACGTGTATTATTCCCCTAACTTGCTTATTACTGCTTCTGTGACAGCGAGCGTAGATTGAGGATTTTGTCCGGTAATCAGGTTGCCGTCGACTTCTACATGTGTGCTCCAGTTTGGTGCCGCCACAAAAATGGCACCGAGATCACGGATTCTGCTCTCCAGAAGGAAAGGCAGGTAGGACCCCAAGCCTGTCGCTGCTTCTTCTCTGTCTGTGAAAGCATTCACGCGCTTGCCTGCGACTAGCGGCTGGCCATCGGACAAGGTCGCACCCACGAGCCCGGCAGGACCGTGGCAAACAGCCGCTACGATTTTTCCTGCTTCATAAAAATCTCGCAGTAATTGCTGGAGCTTTTGGTTATCTGGCAGGTCAAACATCGTGCCATGACCACCTGGGAGGAAAATGGTCTCGAAGCCGTCCGCTGTTACGTCATCCAGCTTTTTGGTGTTTTCCAGATGCTTGGCGGCGTCCAAGATTTCTTGCGGTGTTTGGTCGTCCACGCTGCCAGGGTCAATCGGACCAACTCCGCCCAATGGACTTGCTACGGTGATTTCATAGCCTTTGTTTTCGAAGGCCAGATAAGCTTCCGCAAATTCGGACAGCCAGATTCCTGTCTTTTTGCCTTCCTGCATATCTGTATGATTGGTGACTACCATCAAGATTTGTTTTGCCATCTATATTGCCTCCTGTATTTTTTGATGGGGGGTACAGATGCTATTCTAGGGTCGAGTTGCCAATAAAACAAATTATGTTTTATTGGCATATCCATAAATAAATTTATAGATAAAAGATGAAAAGGAAAAAGGCTTAATGCCCTTGGAGTTCCCAAAGCAAAAGCCTTCTATCATTTTTCCTTTTTAACTCAACGGCTAAATTCCTTTTCGAAAATGGCATTATTAGCGATGACAGGTTCTGGGCCGACCGCATTGATGTTCGTTACCAAAATATCCTTCCCGCCTAAGGTACCACCCGCTAACGTTTCAAACCCATGAATGCCGCCGCCATGTCCCCAATAGGTCTTTCCATTCGGCAGTGTCACCTCATAAAGTCCAAGTCCATATTTGCCAAAAGGTGAGTCCACACCTGTTGTCATTTGTTTCATCATCTCGTCATTTAATAGTTTTCCACCCAAAAGCGCACTGAAAAAGGTGGTCAAATCTTTGCCCGTCGAGATCATTTCCCCCGCAGCATTCGCCCATGAAGGATTATACTCTGTGAAATCATACAGCTTCCCTGCCTGATTCATGTTATAGCCTGTTGCATGCTGGCCCGGGATTTTTGGATTACTGCCACTAAAGGATGTATCTGTCATCTGAAGCGGGTCGAGGATGCGTTTCTTCATCTGCACATCGTACGTTTCTCCTGTCACCTTCTGAATAACAAGACCAGCTAGCACGGTATTTGTATTCGAATAATCCCAGCCTGCTCCCGGTTGAAATACTGGCGGCTTTGCCAGTCCCATACGTACAAGGTCATCAACGGTATATTGAGGGAATGAGGTAGCGTACCGCATGTCTGTACTCGTATAGCTTGCAATCCCGCTTGTTTGGTTCAATAACTGACGAATCGTGATTTTGTTGCCGTCATACCCATTGCCCTTTACCACACCTGGGAGCCATTTTTCTACCGAATCATCCAGATTCAGCTTTTTCTCCTGAGCCAACTGTAAGACAAGGGTAGCAACAAACGCCTTTGTGACACTGCCAATGCGGAAAGTAAAGTCTGGCTCCATCGGATTTTTATGATCGAGGTTGGCTACACCCGCTGCATAAGACCAGTATTCTCCGTCTCTTAACCCAGCAGCCACTATGCCAGGGATTTCCTCGCTTTTTGCTTTCTCATCAATGAAGTGTTTCACTTCTTCCCCATGTTTTTGAGCCGCTTGATCCGGGGTGGATGGTTGCTTGGCTTGTCCCGAGAATTCAGTCATCTGGATGTTCTCCATATGAGGAACAGCACCTTCTAATACGTTGATACTCATCGCGATCACATGCTCGCCGTCTTTTGTTCCACCTGCGAAGTTGGTGAATCCAGGAATGCCGCCTTGATGACCCCATATGGTAGTGCCATTCGGCAATGTTACTTCCTGAATACCGAGTCCGAACTTCCCGTGTGGAGTAGCAACAGTGGTCATCATTTCTTTCTGAATCTCAGGGGTTAACAATTTTCCGCCCAATAAAGCACTGAAGAACGTTGTTAAATCTTTCGCAGTCGAGATCATCCCCCCTGCTGCGTCTGCAAACGAAGGGTTAAGATCCGTCATATCCATTAATGTATCGGCATTGTTAAAGTATCCATTCGGACTGTTTTCCGGAATGGATTGTGAGTTTTCCGGTAAAAGCGTTTCTTTTAGTTGAAGCGGCTCCATGATTCGTTTCTTGATTTGCTCTGCGTACGTTTCTCCTGTGACCTTTTGGATAATGAGTTTCATCAGCACTGTATTGGTATTCGAATATCCACCCGTGGTCGGTTTTTGCTTTAATGCACGAGAAACGAGTTGTTCGGCTGTAAACGTTTGAGTGGAGTTCTGGAGTAAACTTTGCCTAAGTTCAGCATCTAAGTAGTCTGCAACTCCACTCGTATGATTTAATAACTGACGAATCGTAATTTTGTTACCGTCATATCCGTTTCCTTGCACGACACCTGGTAGCCATTTTTCCAACGAGTCATCGAGGCTTAGCTTCTTTTCCCCAGCTAGTTGCAGAGCAACTACACCGACGAATGTTTTCGTTATACTCCCGATTCGAAAGGAATAGTCAGCTTCCATCGGTTTCTTGCTTTCGATATTCGCTTCGCCGGAAGCATACGACCAGAAATCCGTTCCCTTCATTACTGCAAAGATGACGCCTGGAATGTTTTCGCTGGCAGCAGCTTTATCAATCGCTTCTTTCGTTTTGGCATGATCTGTTTTCTGTTGTTGCGTGATTGTCTGGTTCACACCCGCTTCCGCACAACCGTAGGTAGGAAGTATCAGCGTTCCTATCAATAAGGCAGATAAAGTCAGTGACGCTCCTTTTTGCATGTGGAATGGTTTCATTTCTTTTCGCTCCTCTTAAGTTGAAGTGTGTTGTCTCACGCATTTACCTTATTCTCTAGGCTGTAAAATCACATAGTGACAATACCGTTCTATCTATGTATGACATCGTGCCGACCCATCATATTTGCGGCATGATAGAATGTCATAGGAGCTATATGACACTGCTCATTCTGCTTGACGAATCGGGAAATAATGATGCATGATGAGTCAGAAACATTCGGGAAATTCCTTACCATTCAAACGAGCAGGAGTACATGACAAATGTTATCCATGATAAAAAAATGGTTCTGGTACAATTGGGTGATTTTTGCCTTGCGAACGATTTGGCTAGGTATCATCGTCATAGCAGATGTTATGTATCCGGCAATGGTAGCCGTTCCGTTCGGAGTCATCATCCTGATTGCCTTTTTGGTTTATGCCATTCCATTGATCATTCCATATAAAAAAGAAAATGGGTATCTGGCTGTTGAAGTCGTAATGACAGGCTTTTTTTATCTATTTGTGGCCTATGTAGCGCCTGGATTGATTTGGTCTTTCGTTTTACTGGTGATCATTATTGGTGTGGCCAGTAGTCGCAGAACGTATATGTGGACGGGAATCTCTAGTGGGATTATTTTTCCGGCTTTGAACGGGTTGATTACCAATCGTCTCCCGTACGAGTTCATGTTTAGTTGCAGCTTTGGTTTTGCGATTGGTATGGCGTTTAGCATATTAATTGAGTCTCATAAGCAAGCTCGAATCATTCAAGAACAGAAGCAATTACTGGAGCAGCATATTAAGCAAATCGAAGAGCTTACACTGATCGAGGAACGTAATCGGCTGTCACATGAGTTGCATGACACGATTGGGCATTCGTTAACCTCTTTGCTTGTGGGCGTTGAATCACTCCGATCCTCGGTTCCTGATTCACAGATCGAACGAGTCGATAAACTTGTCTCAATAGCACAAGGCAGCCTGGATGATATCAGAAAGCATTTGCATCAGCTCTCTCATGCTCGGTTCAACCAGTCGTTAAGTGAGGCCCTACTGGAACTGACGGAAGAATTTATGAAGGCAACAGGTGTAACGGTCAACTTCCGTGTGATCGGCAGTGAGACGCTTGTTATGCAAAAAATGAGCATTTGTTTATATCGTTGCCTGCAAGAATCGCTTACAAATGCGGTTCGTCACGGCCAAGCAAGTGTGATATCTGTTGATCTGTATTTCGAAAGTCAGCAACTCCGTTTACAAATCGAAGATAATGGCAACGGAATAGAATCCATCGAGTTCGGCTTAGGACTAAAGGGAATGAAGGAAAGGCTTGAGCAACAGCAAGGTACGCTGTCTGTTCATTCGCAATCAGGGCAAGGAACTGTTGTCATTTGTAATGTTCCTTTACAGGTAGAGGCTGGACAGGGAAGTATCCGCCTGCTTATTGTTGACGATCAGGTAATGATTGCCGACAGCTTGCAGCAAATCTTAAGCCAGCAGGACAACTTTATCGTTGTGGGAACAGCTAGTGACGGGCAAGAAGCTTTAGAACAGTGTGAGCGACACCAGCCGGATATCGTGTTAATGGACGTGCAGATGCAAGGGATGAACGGACTGGAGGCCTTCCTTCAAATGAAAAAACGTTGGCCGAACATGAAGGTTGTGATCATGACAACGTTTGGGGATTCCGTACAGGCAGCAACAGCATTGGAGCATGGGGCGGAAGGATATATGCTGAAGTCTACTCGTCCAAAAGAGATGATGGAAGCGATGAAGCTCATCTATAGCGGGGGAACGTGGCTTGATCAGTCGATCGCCACGCGCGTATTCGAAGAGATGAAGCGCCAACGTGAGCAGTTAGAGAAGTACAGCCCGAATGATCCGTATGGATTGACGAAACGGGAAAGGGAGATTTTACAGCTTTTAACGGATGGGCTTCGCTACAAATCGATTGCCACCAAACTCTATTTATCGGAGGGAACGATACGGAATTACTGTTCCACCCTTTATTCGAAGCTCGGTGTCAGCAACCGGGAAGAAGCAATTGAACTGGCGAGAATCGAGAGTATCCTATAGATGACAAAAAGACGGGAGAAATCCCGTCTTTACTCTTCCGGCGTTCGATCCAGGAACAGCCGCGTTACCTTTGTGTAATCCCCTTTTTCCACTTCTTCTTCCGTCGCTTTTTCTTCCAAAGGATCATGACCGTTCATGCTTGGTGCTACTGTGGGCTCGTGCTCGGCAGAACCTCGCTTTTTCTCCATGATTCACCACTCCTTTTGTCAGTAGGGTGTGATGGATGGCTTATTCTTATCCCCCGATTGCAGCATATGACATTGGATGCTATTTCAAAAGTACCGATCTTCAAGATCCGGTGCTTTTTTTGATGACAAATTGTCATATGGGGCAGGGAGAAACCGCTGGTAACAGGGCGTCTCAAACTTATGACAAAACGCTACTTGTTGTACAGGCAGTACCCATGCCATACTTTGCGCCAACGAAGTTTTTAGGAGGAAAGAGAAATGAACTTTTACAGAAGTAGCATCGTCGCGGTATCGATTTGTGGTCTACTCATAACAGGATGCACGAATACAGCTCCATTAACCGAGATGGACAGCGAACAACAAGGGAAGAAGGCAGAACATCTAAGTCCAAAAGAATGGTTAGAGCTGAACTCTTTTCAATTGAATAGCGCTGAGCCTGGGACTGATCTTAAAGATATTGAACCGCTGCGCCAAATGATCGGTTCTGCTTCAATCGTAGGTTTAGGTGAGGCAAATCATGGAAGTCGTGAAATTTATACGATGAAACACCGGTTTGTTGAATTTCTCGTCATGGAAATGGGCTTTACCACCCTTGTATTAGAAGAAAACTGGGGCAACGCATTGAAACTTGATCATTACGTTCTCACAGGAGAAGGGAATCCGAGTAAATTCCTAATGCCTATATTTCAAACAAAAGAAATCGTAGACATGCTGGAATGGATGCGTGAGTACAATGCCGATCCCGAGAACGAAAAGAAACTGCGGGTGGTCGGAATGGATGTACAAAATGTCAGCGAAAATGTATACGATGAGATCAGACAGTATATAAAAAAATATAAGCCTGACCTGCTGCCCCGTGTGAATAATAAAATGAAGGAACTTGCCGAAGTTACGAAGGACCTGGAAACCTATTCAGCTTTGCCACAGGCCATTCAGGAAAAACATCAGGAGCAAGCGAAAGAAATCACGGAAATATTGGAACAAAACAAAAGCAGTCTGAACGGCCAATCCAAGGAGTTTGCAAGGATTAAGCAACACGCCAAGGTCATTGAGCAATTTACTGGCATGTTTTTCAACTTCTCGGAGAATCCATCTGAATTCTTTTTGAAGCATGATATCGCGATGTTTGAGAATGCGAAGTGGGCTCATGAACAGCTGGGAAAAACAATCGTATGGGCTCACAATGGGCACATCGCAAAGAACAATATGTTGCAAGAGGTATACCCGAAGCTCGCCGGTCAGCATTTACTGGAGCATTATGGAAAGGAATATGTAACGATTGGAACTTCATTCGGGAAAGGCGATTATAACGCGTTTAACCTTGAAAATAAAATTGTTCCAGCTACCATTCAATTGAATGATCCAAAAACATTCAATCATACTCTGGATCAAGTCTCAAAGGATCAATACTTTGTTGATTTACGGAATGCTACAGGTCTCACCCAAAAATGGTTAGAGGAAGAACAGCCGTTTTTGATCGGATTCGGTTCTGCTGATCCAAGCAAACCAAACACTGTAACAACTTCGCTTGGGCAAGCATTTGATATTCTCATTCATTTAGACACAGTGAGCGCTGGCGAGCTTGTTCGTTAAATAGCAGAAAGAAACCGGCATTTACCCAAGAGCACTGGGCAAAATGCCGATTTTATTATACAAGAAACCCCATCAAGCGCTTCACATTGTCGGTGTTTTCGCGGGATGTCAGCGACTCCAGCAAGGTGAATGCCACATCAAAAGCGGTCGATGGATTGTAAGAGGTGATGACATTGTTGTCGACCACAATGGATTGATCCGGAATGACATCTGCGCCCATCGCTGCCAATTGTTTTTGCCGTAGCTGGTTGTTTAGGTTGTAAGTCGTTGCCTTCCGTCCTTGCAAAATCCCGCTTTTCCCGAGGGGCAGTGCGCCAACACAGATGGAGGCGATCACTTTGCCTTGCTTTTCAAATTCACGTATGAAAGCGAGAACGTCCTCGCGATAAGCATCTTCATAAAAGCCTGCATGCTCAAAACCGCCAGGCAGTGCCAGTGCATCGAAGTCATTTACATCCGCATCGTCGATCACCATCTCGGGGATCACGGTAAAATTCCACGTGCATTTCAACTCTTTGCGCGTTCCCACCGTCACCAGCTCCGTTGTTCCGTCGCCCTCTTCCTTGTTCCAGCCGATTACGTCTGTAAATACGCTAGCCTCTACTGCTTCAAAGCCATTCGGTAATAACAAGCACACTTTTTTCATCGAAAATCAGCTCCTCTATTCGAATCGTTCAAGCCGTACCGGTACTTACCAAGAATCATATGCTATCATTGGTTATTAGTAAAAATGAAAGTTCTGAAGATGATCTTCAGAATTTCTAATAATAAACATGCGGGCAAGGGGGAGCGAGGATGGAGATTCGCCAGTTTCAAACCTTTAAGGCAGTCGTCGATTTCAACAGCTTTACGAAGGCTGCGCAAGCCCTGCAATATTCGCAGGCGACCATTACCTCTCATATTCAGCAGCTGGAAGAAGGAATGGGTGTCCCCTTGTTTGATCGACTCGGAAAGAAAATTCAGTTGACCGCCTATGGCCGCGAGCTGTACACGTATGTCGAGGAGCTGCTGGTCTCCTATGCGAAGATCAAGGATATATCGGCAAATGAGCAATCACTGCAAGGAGAGCTGCGCATCGGAGCCTCGGAGACAATTACGATCTATCGGTTGGGCGACATTTTGTCCAAGTACAGAGCGAGCTACCCGGGCGTAAATATTTCATTTGTGATGGACGACTGCATTCGTTTGCGGGAAAAGCTGCATGAAGGTCTATTGGATATCGTGATCACGCTGGAGCCACAGCTCGATGATCCGAATCTGGTCGTGGAGCAGTTCTCTACGGAACGGCTGGTTTTTATCGGGGGACGCGACCATTCCTTTGAGAAAATAGAGGATGCTGGCGAGGAATGTATGGTTTTCAGCGGAGAGCATTGTGCTCTGCGGCGGTTTTTTCAACGATTCTTGGAAAAAAGGGAGATAAAGCCGAAGCACCACCTGGAATTCTCCAGTATGGAAGCGATCAAGCAGAGTGTGGCGAACGGGCTTGGCGTGAGCTTGATGCCCTATATTAGCGTCGAAGCGTTGTTGAATGAGCAAAAAGTGAAAATGATAGCGTGCGAGGAAGAGCTGTTGTTCTATGCGCAAATTGCCTACCATAAAAACAAGTGGCTCTCACGGGCGCATAAGAAGTTTATTGATTTCATGCTGGAAAGTCGGTACGAAAGCTGAGTATCCTCCAATAGCCATCCTGTTTGTCCAGCCCTTCAGAAAAATGAAGCCCCAAAAGTTTTGACTCTTACCTTAAGGGGAGGGATTATGCTGGATCTAACAAAAGGATGGGAGGAATACAGAATGCAACCAGAACAGGATAGAGGGTCTATCAGTAGTAAGAACAAGGGAATGAGGTGGTGGGCAGCTGTTTTGTCCAGTTGGGGAATTTTCGTAGTTGCTCTGTTTGCGGCTACCGCCGTTGGACAGACCGTATCGCGCATGGGAGGCTCCCAACTGATCGTACACGGCTTGCAAGCGGTCCTGCTCACATCCATTGTCGTGCCTTTGCTATATTGGCTGCTGAAGAAGTCAGGGCGCAAACCGTTTCGTGCGATCGGGTTGTCGTCGGTAAAGCAAGCTGTCCTCCCGTGTATGGCTGGAGCGGGGCTGGTTATTATCCTTTCCGGTTCGGGTTTCGCTATTGCCGAATGGTTAGGTTGGATACACATAACGGAATTTCATTTCTCGATACAGTTGTTGTCAACAGCGATGTTGAATGTAGTGATCGCCTTTTTCTATGAAGCGTTGCCGGAGGAGCTTTCCTTTCGCGGCGCCGTGTATAGTGCGCTGGGGGAGCGTTTTAGCAGAATCGCCGCTTTATTTCTTCAACCTGTCCTATTCACGCTCGCACCGGTAGCTGTAACCGGACTGCACCGTCTCACAGGATTTGAGCCCGCCTCCATATCAGTCGACTATATCATCTTATTGCTAACCTTTGGGTTCATTCTTCAACTGCTGCGCCTTGTGACGGACAGCTTGTGGACCTCTATTGGCTTTCATCTGGCTTATCTGTTCACCACCCGATTCATCGTCCTTCAGCGGGAGACGCGCTTCCTCACCTACGAAGAAATGGTGCCGGGTACGGGAGAACTATTTATCATCTTTGTGATGACGCTTCTTGTTGGGATTCTTATACTGCTCACGCTAGGTATCGTACGGAGAAGGACCATCGGTTGGCGGAAAACAGGAGGCTACAAGCATGTATAGCGTAGGGCAATTAGCCAAACGAACCGGAGTAACGATAAAAACTTTGCATTACTATGAACAGTTGGGATTGCTGTGCCCTTCGAGGGACCCCAAGTCCGGATATCGCATGTACTGCGAAGAAGACATCATGAAGCTGCAGGAAATTTCCGTATTGAAAGAGATGGGATTTCGACTGTCGGAGATCCAGGCTATCATGGAAAAATCGTCGCCGCCTCAACCAGTTGAAACGGCGACCACCGTCAAGGGACAAGCATGGAAAACGGTCATTGCCAGACAGCTTGAAGCTGTACATGCCAAACAAAAGCATCTCCAATATATTGAAACGCTGCTTACAACGGTTCAATACGCGTTAGAAGTAACTGACCATGTCGATATCGAAGAAATCATGCGTTTTATGAAAGAACTGAATGCGCCCGAAAAGATAAGCAAAGAGCAATATCGCAGCGGGTATTTTACGGAGGATGAATTACGTAAGCTTCCTGACTTGAAGAATGACGATCCGTTAGCGTTGGAATGGGCCAAGCTGCTGAATGACATTGGCTCTCATTTGAATGAGCCTGCCGATTCTCCGGATTCCCGTCGGCTTGCAGCCCAAGTGATGGACATTAGTGACAAGCTGTTTTCAGATGATGAAGAACTGTCTCTAAAATATTGGGAATTTATTCGTCCTCGTGATGGAGAGACTCCCTCCCTTTATGGGATGAGTCGTGAGGTGATGGATTATATCGAGCGTATTCTTGACCATTACATTGATTCCGAATGATAGAGAGGTCCGACTCTTTTCATGGATAAACATGAAGCAACCAGTGTGTTTCGGTATTCAACCGGGACAAGACTGGTTTTTTATTTTTTAGAAAATTCAACAAACACATTTGACATTCGTTTTTCTTCAATGCTAAGATCAAAGTGAAAGTAAACGAAAGGAAATAAGAAACAAAACGAAACAATATAATTTATGATCGTAAGGAAGTGAAGTCATATGCTGGCAGCCGAACGGCACAGCAAGATCCTCGAACAATTGAAAGCAGAACAGAGCGTAACCGTCAGCCAATTGAGTCTGGCGCTGGATGTGTCTGAAGTAACGATCCGAAAAGATTTGATCAAGCTCGAAAACGACGGATTGCTGACGCGTATTCACGGAGGCGCGACGATTACGAATTTCTTGCCATTGGAGCGCAGCTTCACGGAAAAGCTGGAAGAGAGAAGCGAAGAGAAGCAAGCGATTGCCCATCAAGCGCTGTCACACATACAGCCGGGGGACACAGTTATTCTCGGGGCAGGGACCACGATGATGGAGCTCGCCAAGCTGCTGCGCGGCTTAAATGATCTGACGGTCGTGACGAATGCGGTCAACATCGCCATGGAGCTGAACAGTCAAGGCAAGCATCACGTCATCTTGATCGGTGGAGAGATGCGTCACAAATCATTTGCGCTCGTTGGTTCTGTCGCAGCGGACAATTTGCGAGGACTTTCTGTTTTCAAATGCTTTATCGGGGCAGATGGGGTTCATCCGGAAAATGGGCTGACGACGCTCAATCTGGCAGAAGCGCAAATCAACCAAGTCATGATGGAACGCGCCAGAAAAGTCTACGTGCTGGCTGACCACAGCAAGTTCGGAGAAACGCATTTGGCGAAGTTCGCCGGGGTGTCCGATGTCGATCGGATTATTACGGATGCGGCAGCACAGCATCTTGTCAGCAAGTATGCGGAGCTGGGCATCAACCTGGAGCTGGCGAGCTTGCAGGGCGTGACCAGGTAAACTACCAGATCAGAAAGGAAACGGGGGATCGATATGGCGTTGGTATCATCGACACAAATGCTGCGCACAGCAAGGGAGCAAGGATATTGTGTGGGGGCATTCAACGTACACACGATGGAAATGCTCCAAGCAGTAGTGGAGGCGGCTTGCGAAGCAGACGCACCGCTCATTTTACAGACCACAGTCGGAACGGTCCGGCATCTCGGACCGGAGTATGTAGCAGCAATCGCCCGGGTAGCCTCAGAGGAGGCCCGGGTGCCGATTGCCCTGCATTTGGATCATTGTCATGAAGAGGAACTGATTGTGCGATGTATCGAAGCGGGTTATACATCGGTCATGATCGATGCGTCAATGCATCCCTTTGCGGAAAATGCGGAGATGACGCGGCGTGTAGTGGAGCTGGCTAGGGAGCGCGGTGTCAATGTGGAGGCAGAGCTCGGCAAGGTCGGGGGCGTGGAGGATGATCTCGTCGTCGACGATGCAGATGCTGCGCTAGCTGATCCGATTGAGTGCGAGAGGTTTATCGAGTTGACTGGCGTGGATACGCTGGCTCCAGCCATTGGTACGGCTCACGGGATTTACAAAGGGGAGCCGCGCATTGATTTTGCTCGCATCGAAGAGATTGCTCGTCGTGTTTCTGTACCGCTTGTGTTGCACGGCGGCTCGGGAATTCCCGAGGAGCAGGTGAAGCGGGCGGTTCAGCTCGGCATGGCAAAAATGAACGTAGCGACAGAGCTGCGTATCGCGTTTTCACAAGCGATCAAGGGCGTATTTGACAGCAACCCGCAGGAAAACGACCCGCGCACCTATATGAAGCAGGCCAAGCAGGCAGTCAAAGAAGTCGCGCTCGCCAAGATGGAGATGTGCGGTTGTGTTGGAAAAGCGAATGTACGTTAACGAAAAAAAGACAGGAAGGGACGATTTTACATGCGTATAAACCTCGATGATGCACAAGCGTTGCGCGAACTGGACACGATTTCTGCCCTGCAAGATACGGAAAGCTACGATGAACAGTTTAAAACAGGCCTGCAATTATCTGATAGTTTAGATGTATCTAATATTTCTGTTAAAATTGAAAGCACTGTCGTGCTTGGCACTGGTGGCGGTTCGGCTGCGAGCGTCAATTTAATCAAGTCGTATTTGTTTGACGAGCTGCAAGTGCCGCTTCAGTTAAATCAAGGCTACACCATTCCGGCTTTTGTGGATGCGAAAACGCTCGTCATCGTCGTTAGCCACTCCGGCAATACAGAAGAAGTCGTCAGCGGCTACGAAGCGGCCATCGCCAAAGGTGCCCAGATCGCTGTCATTACGGCGGGCGGAAAAGTATTGGAGATGGCTCGTGAACACAATCATGCGTGCTTGCTCGTGCCGGGCGGAATGATGCCGCGAATCGTACTCGGCTACATTTTCCTGCCGATTCTCGCCATCCTGACGAAGCTCGGGCTGATTTCCGACAAGCGTGCGGAGGTCGAAGAGACGATTGCCCTGTTCGAAAAGTGGAAGCACATTTACGGTACGGACTCTCCGATTGAGAAAAACGAAGCCAAACAAATCGCCATCGAGATGGATGGACTGATACCCGTTGTGTACGGAACGCTGCCGTTTTTCGATGCTCCTGCATGGCGTTGGAAAAACCAGCTCGGGGAAAACAGCAAGCTGATGGCATTTTGGAACGCCATTCCGAGTCTTCACCACGACGAGGCTGTGGGTTGGGATTCGCCGTCCGCGCTGCTGAAGGGCGTTCATTTTACGCTCATTCGCGATCAGGAGGACAGCGAGAAGACGACCCAACGTGTAGAAATCAGCGCTGACATTTTGCGTGAGCGGGCTGGTGGGGTAAGGGTGGTTCATTCCCACGGCGTGTCCCGAATGGCTCGCTTGTTTTCGATCGTGTACTTGGCTGACTTTGTGTCGTTGTACGCAGCTCTGATCCGCGGCGTTGATCCAACCCCTGTAGAAGTGATCAATTTGTTCAAACAAAAAATGGGGCAGCCGCTCGTTACTGTGCAGGTGAGATAGCATGCTCGTAACGGTCACACTGAACGCGGCCATCGATAAGACGTATCGCCTCTCGCATTTTTGTGCAGGAGAGCTGCATCGCGCGGGGGATGTACTGAGCTTGCCCGGCGGAAAAGGGCTAAATGTAGCGCGTGTAGCGAAAGCATTGGGGCAGGATGTAGTCGCAAGCGGTTTTGTCGCCGGTCACAACGGGAGGTTCATCGTGGAAGGCTGCGAACGTGAGGGGATTATGTCCTCCTTTATCGAAACGAGCGGAGAATCCCGATTGTGCCTCGCTTTTCTCGACGAACAGGAAAAAACGGTGACAGAAGTGCTAGAGCAAGGTCCTGCGCCCAGTGAAGAAGAGATCAGTCGCTTGCAAACGCGTTTGATCGAGCTGGCGGATCAGGCGCAGTACATGGTTTTTTCCGGAAGCTTGCCAGGCGGCGTTCCAGCCGAAACATACGCTGCACTCATCCGAGGTATCGCCGGGAAAGGAACCGCTTGCGTGCTCGATACAAGCGGCCAGGCACTGCTGGAAGGAATAAAAGCAACACCCTCGCTCATCAAGCCCAATCGACCGGAAGCAGAAGCGATTCTCGGATTTTCGCTGGATAGCGATAATGCACGTTGCAGAGCGATACGCGAGCTGCGTGAGCGCGGTGCCCAGCGAGTCCTACTCTCGTTAGGGGAGGAGGGCGCGTGGTTCGGCGATGGCAAGGAGACGTGGCGTATTTCCGCGATTCCCTTAGGGGATACCGAAGTGAAAAATACAGTGGGCTGCGGTGATTCCATGCTTGCGGGTGTCCTTGTCGGACGGCTGCGAGGCTTGGCTTGGCCAGATGCGATTTGGCTGGGGATGGCATGCGGCGCCGCGAATACACGGTCGTTTGGAGCGGGCATGATCGAACCGGACGATGTGCAGAGGTTGAGAAGTCAGCCGATGCATGTGGAGCGAGTTGAGTAGAAGAACGGGTTCAGAAGGGAGGAGCAGCATGCGCCATGTAATTGGCCTCGATGTCGGTGGTACGACAATGAAAGGGGCGGTCATGGACGAGAATGGGCGAATTCTCCTCCGGGCTGCCAAGGAAACAAAGGTTCATAACAACTTGCCTATCTTGATCGAGCGAATGGCTGCCTTGATTAAAGAACTGCGGGATCAATCACCCGTTCACATAGAGGCAGTAGGGATCGGATTTCCTGGTCCTTTTGATGTTAAAAATGGGATATCGGTTCACTCGCCCAACTTTCAATTGCACCACGCAGACTTGCGGACACCACTCGCGAAGCTGGTGGAGCTGCCGCTTTTTTTTGAAAACGATTTACGGACAGCTGCACTCGGGGAAGCCATTTTCGGTGCGGGCAGGAAAGTAAGTCACCTCGTTTTCGTGCCGCTTGGTACGGGGATAGGGGCAGGGATTGTTAACGAAGGCAAGCTCGTCCGCGGCAGTCACGGATTCGCGGGAGAGATTGGTCATGTGTGTTATCCAGGGCTTACGGCTCCATGCAATTGCGGCAAGCTCGGTTGTGTAGAGACGGTCGCATCTGCCACCGGTATTGCCAGACTGGCCCGTGAACGCTTGGACAAGGAACTCGATGCAAATCCACAGCAAGCAAAAGCTTCTCCTCTGTTTACTCTGTGCGATGGACAGATCGAGCGGATTACGGCTGAGCAGGTGGCTATGGCAGTGGAACAAGGTGATGCGGTGGCGGCCTGCGCATGGAACGAAGCGTGTGAAGTAACGGGCTGGGCTTTGTCTGTGCTGGTAAACGTGTGCAACCCGCAGCTCGTAGTGATCGGGGGTGGGGTTTGCCGGGCTGGGGAGCTGTTGCTGGCCCCCGTACAAGCGAGTGTACAACGGTACGCCATGGAAGTCGTTCATCAACAGACAAAGATCGTTTTGGCCGAGCTCGGCGCAGATGCAGGAATGCTCGGTGCTGGCGCCTTGGCCCTGCAAGCAACGAGTAAGGAACAAGGAACCGTGAAATCGTGAAATTGTAAAAAGAGGAGTGTACATCGATGCATCAACGGTATGACTGGGCAAATCATCAGCTGTTAGAGCGAAATCGCTTGGCGGCGCGGGCTTACTTTTTGTCCTACCCGGAAGAATCGGGAGCACTGACCTATGAAAGAGGCGCGACACCGTGGTTTCAATTGTTGAATGGGCATTGGCAGTTTGCATACGCAGAATCACCGCTGCATGTGCCGGAAAACTTTTTTGCCGCCGATTATGATGCGACGGAGTGGGCCCGAATTCAGGTGCCGGGGCATTGGCAGCTCCAAGGATACGGCAAACCGCATTATACGGACTTGTACTATCCGTTTCCCGTGGATCCGCCGCATGTCCCGTCAGAGAACCCGACAGGCTGCTATTTGCGAGAGTTTACGGTTGCGCCTGACTGGAAAAATCAGCAGGTAATCCTGCGGTTTGAAGGGGTCGACAGCGCTTTTCATGTGTGGCTGAACGGAAAGGAAGTCGGCTATAGCCAAGGAAGCCGCTTGCCATCTGAGTTTGATGTGACGGAGCTGTTGCAGGAAGGCAGGAATCGCTTGGCTGTGCAAGTGTACCAATGGTCGGACGGTACGTATGTGGAGGATCAGGATATGTGGTACTTGAGCGGGATATTCCGGGATGTTTCCCTGATTGCCAGACCGAGGCTGCATGTGAGAGATGTGGCAGTCGTGACTGATCTGGATGATGAATTCCGCCATGGTGTGCTGCGCGTACGTGTCCATGTAGAAAATAGTTCCGCTGCTGTCTATGACAGAGTGAGCGTGACCGCAAAGCTGCTGGATCAATCCTATACGCTAGTCGCTTCGCTGACCGACACCGAAGCAGGCGAGCTGGCAGCCGGGCAGGAAAAGGTCGTGATCTTGGAGCTTCCGGTGCAGGAGCCGAAAAAATGGTCGGCGGAGGAGCCGAACCTGTATCACCTGCTGCTTGCGATTGAGCAGGAGTCGGGCGAAAAGACAGAAGTCATCCCGATTCGCGTGGGCTTCCGACGGATCGAAGTAAAAGGAAACAACTTCTTCGTGAACGGTGTAGCGATTCGCCTAAACGGTGTGAACCGCCATGATCATCATCCCGATCTTGGGCGTGCAGTTCCGTATGAAACGATGCGCGAAGATGTGCTCATGATGAAGCGTCACAACATCAACGCCGTTCGTACCGCGCATTACCCGAACGATCCGCGCTTTTACGATTTGTGCGACCAGTACGGATTGTATGTCATGGACGAAACCGATTTGGAGACGCATGGCTTCCAGTTAACCGGGAACATTAGTCAGCTGAGCGATGATCCAGAGTGGGAGCAGACATACGTGGAGCGCATGGAGCGTATGGTGGAGCGGGACAAAAACCATCCGTCGATCATCATGTGGTCGCTCGGCAACGAATCCGGCTTCGGCTGCAATTTCCGGGCAATGGCCGCTTGGTGCCGACAAGCGGACCCGACCCGCCTCATCCACTACGAAGAGGATCGCGAAGCAGAAGTGTGCGACGTATTCTCCACCATGTACTCCTCGGTAGAAAAAATGATTCAGCACGGTGAAAATGAACATCTGCAAAAGCCACATATCATGTGCGAGTATGCTCATGCCATGGGGAATGGACCCGGCGGCTTGCGCGACTACGCCAATGTGTTTGACAAATATCAACGCCTGCAGGGCGGTTTTGTGTGGGAATGGATTGATCACGGCTTGCGTCAATTTACGCCGGATGGGCGAGAGTATTATGCCTACGGAGGAGACTTCGGGGACTACCCGACAAATGGCAACTTCGTCATCGACGGCCTGATTCGTCCAGATCGCACCCCATCCCCTGGATTACTTGAATACAAAAAAGTGATTGAGCCGATCGTCGTAGAAGCGACTGATTTGGAAAGCGGGCTCGTCACCATTACGAATCGCTATGATTTCCGCACGCTTGCGCACGTGAGAATGGTTTGGAGTGTGACAGCAGACGGACAAGTGGTGCAGAGCGGAACGCTGTCGCTGCCACATACAGAAGCAGGAAGCCGCACCATTGTAGCTGTTCCGTATACCTTGCCTGCACAGGTACAGGATCGAACCGACTACTGGCTGACGCTCTCCTTTGTGCTGGATCAAGATGAGAGCTGGGTACAGGCAGGACATGAGCTAGCTTGGGCACAATTTGCCTTGCCAGTGACCGCTGCCAAACAGGTTACGGTCGCTCCCCATCAGCCTGTGTTCGGCAGAGTAGATATGAAAGAAACGAAAACGGAGGTCACTCTTACTGGAGCAGATTTTCAGTTCGTTTTTGACAAAGGGAGCGGTGTGCCGACGAGCTGGGTGTTTGCTGGCAAGGAGCTGCTGGTGGCAGGACCTCGTCTCACGTTTTGGCGTGCTCCGATTGACAATGACATGTACGTAGTCGAAGAGTGGCGCAAGGTGTACCTGGATCGTTTGCAAAACCGCGTGGAGCATGTAAGCATCCTGCAGGAGCGAGAAGATCGGGTGGTCATTACCTGCGATGTACGGATTGCTCCGCCTGTATACGACTGGGGGTTTGCGTGCCGCTACACGTATACTGTGTTCGGAAATGGCGAGGTGCAGGTAGATGTTCAAGGCACACCCAAAGGCACCCCGCCAGCGATGCTGCCGCGAATCGGCTTGAAGCTATTGGTCGCCAAAGATATGGAGCGTGTCTCGTGGTATGGTCGTGGCCCGGGAGAGGCGTATATCGACAGCAAGGAAGCCAATCGCATGGGGGTGTATCACGCGAGCGTGGATGAGCTGTACACGCCGTATGTGTTTCCACAGGAAAATGGCAATCGCACGGACGTCAAATGGATGTCGATCACGGATCAGAGAGGCATTGGACTTTTCGCGATGGGTCAACCGACCTTGGAATTTAGCGCACTTCGCTATGATACGGACGATCTGGAGCAAGCGAAGCACACGACAGATCTCGCAAAACGAGAGTATGTGACACTGCATCTCGATTATCGGCACAACGGGTTGGGTAGCAATAGCTGCGGACCTAAGCAATCGGAGCAGCATGCCTTGCGTCCAGAGGAGTTCCAGTTCCAAATGAGATTAACGCCTTTTTCAAAGGATACGATTTCTCCGATTCAGCTGTATAAGCGGAACTTGTGTGACTAACGATGTTGTTCTCGAAGGCATCGCCGAAACGTTGTACAATTTAGTTGAAGAATGAATAGTGCAACTAATCAAAATTCGGTGGTGGTCCTGTCACATGAAGTCATGGTCGCTCTTTCCGCGCAGAAGCATTCATGTCAAGCTGCTCGCTTTTATGCTGATTGCAGCCATTATTCCGCTGATTACTCTAGGGAGTATGGCGTATTGGAAATCGTCGATGGTCGTTCGCGAGCAATTTAGCAAGTCAGGCGAGTATATCGCTACCCAGCTGCAAATCCAGATCGACAACTACCTGAGTCAAATGCGATACATGGCCTATGACATCAATACGTACGTGTCAGACCCGACGTTGGTCGTCATGCGGGAGGAACAGCCGAAGACGTACACAGGCTTCCTGGAACAAAAAAACTTCGAGCGATACCTGGGGGCGCACCGCAACCTTGATACAAAAGGCATTTTTATCGTGACGCCCTCCGGTTACTTTTTCGGAGAAAATGTGATCAATGGACAGGATCTGATGCGGGAATGGTGGTGGAAGGGACTGCCCGCCAAGCTGGATGAGGAGCAATGGATTGGGTTTTACACACCGCGGCATTACGTCGGTTTTCAGGATGAGGCGGAGCTGCGGAATCAGGAGAAGGTGCTTGGTCTGGTCGTTCCCGTTCTCAGCGGTTATGGTGTGTTGAAAGATAGTCGGATATTGATCGAAATGAAGGCAGGCAAGCTGTTTCAGTTGTTTGAACAGCTGGAAAAGGACATGAGTGCGTACGTGACGATTACAGCCAAAAATGGCGAGCTGATTTACCAGACGGCGGGTACATTTGTCCAGCAAGAGAGCGATGTCGTTTGGAACAAGCCGCTGGAGTCCAACAACTGGGTGATTCAAGTGCGTTTGCCGTACGAGCAAATGAACCGCTCTGCGGAAGTGATGCAATCCTTCTTTATCGCAGCGCTGATTCTTTCGGCAGTGCTGGCACTCCTTTTGGCGTATTTATTTTCCAGACGAATTACAGGCAAAATCAAACGACTTCAAGAAACGATGCGTTTGGTCGGAACAGGCGAGCTGCAGACGCGGGCAGAGGTAGACACAGAAGACGAGCTGGGGCGGTTAGGGGTGAGCTTCAACCAGATGGTGAGGCGGATTCAGACGCTAATCGCCGAGGTGAGTCGAACCGAGCAGTTAAAAAAGGAAGCAGAGCTGCGGGCCGTTCACTACCAGATCAACCCGCATCTATTATTCAATACACTCAATTCCATCCAATGGAAAGCAAGATTATCTGGTGCCAATGAAATCGGCAATATGCTCTATCATCTCATCAAAGTGCTGGAGGGCAACCTCGACATCACGCAGGAGCTCGTCCCGTTGGAAAAGGAACTACAAACCGTCGAGCATTTTCTGCAAATCCAAGAGCTGCGCTACGGTCCTGTTTTTCAATTCGAACAGACCGGAGTAGAGGCTTACCGTCGCTATTTGATCCCGCGAATGACACTTCAGCCGCTTTTGGAAAATATCTTCTTCCACGCATTCGAAGACGGGCACGGAACGATTCGGATCAGTGTCAGTGAAAAAGAAGGGCTTGTGACGCTGCTGTTGCAAGATGACGGCGCAGGAATTGTGCCGGAGCGATTGGCCAGACTTCTCGATCCTGATCTGGAGCGTTCCAGCAAACGAGGACTTGGCGTGTACAACGTCGATCAGAAGTTCAAGCTTCATTTCCGTATGGAGCACGGCATGAAGATTTCATCTGTCAGAGGAGAAGGAACCACAATTCAAATCACATGGCCGAAAAGGGAGGAAATTCCTGATGAGCATCAAGGTAATGATTGTGGATGACGAAGTGCTGGTGCGAAGAGGACTGAAGGCAATGGTGCCATGGAGTCGCTACGGGATGGAAGTGGTAGCGGATGCACCGAATGGTCGGAAAGGCTGGGAGGCTTTCCTGCAAGTACAGCCCGAGCTGGTGATTACGGACATCGTCATGCCGGAAATGGATGGACTGGAGCTGTGCAGGCGGGTGAAGGAGCAGGCTCCACAAACAAAGGTGCTCCTGCTCAGCTGTCACCGCGATTTTTCTTTTGCTCAGCAGGGAATCTCTCTCGGGGTATCCGGATATTTGTTGAAGACCGAGTTCCAGGATGAGGAATGGGGTACGTTGTTGGAAAAGCTGCGGACTGAGCTGGCAGGCGAGAGTGCGCGACCTGAAAAAATTCGTGAACGCCCTGATGAATGGAAGAGGGAATTCGGTTCGTGGTTGACTGGCTTGAGCCGGGATTTCGAGCAAAGCTTGTCCTCCCTCCTGCAATCACACTGGTCGTGGATGAACGATTCCATGCGTGTATGGCTCTTGGAAGGGATGGGCAGCAGTGTAAATGGCGAGGAGCAGGAGCGCGCATGGATTACACGGGAGCTGGACAGCCAATGGGAGTGGATCGCATGTGGCGATATCCGTTTTTTGCTGACGCCCGCAGGTACTGGCAGGCAGGTAGAATCCTTGCTCGTGGAATGGAAGCTGGCTGGAAAGGTGACGAGCTGGGAGACAGCAAGCCCGTTTGCTGGACTCGAAGCGTGGATTCAGACGGTACGGATGCTTTACCAGCGCACGGAGCGGGCGCGCAAGTACGGCGTCATTCAAGACCCGTGGCAGGAACCGATCAAGCAGGCCGTTCATTATGCGCTCGATCGTCTGGATACGCCATTGACAGTCAGTGAGGTAGCTTCACAGGTGGGACTAAGCCGCAGTCATTTTAGCGTGATGTTTAAAAAGGGAGTGGGCGAGAGCTTCGGAGAGTTTCTTGATAAACGCCGGGTAAAAATGGCCCGAGCGATGCTGGATGAAACAGCTCTGTCCATTCAGGAGGTAGCTGAGCGAGTCGGTCTTCCTGACGCGAAATACTTCAGCAAATGGTTTAAAAAATGTACAGGGATGACCCCGAGCCACTATCGTTTCAAACAAAAGGAGGAGTCCAGTCGAACAATCGTCCACTCCACCGCGCAAACCTAAACAAAGCGATAAAAAGGAAACAAATTCACACACTATTGCGAACAGTTGGCGGTTTCACCGTTTTTTTTCCTTCATTAAAATAAAGAAAAATGAGGGGTAAATCTAGGGGGGAGCACAGATGAAAAAGGTTGCGTCAAAATGGATGGCAGCTGGCATGGCACTTCTTTTGGCCGTCGGAGCCGGTTGTTCACAAGCCCAGCCAGCAGGAACAGACGGCACGTCTAGTAACACAGGTGCGACAACGCCAGCATCGTCTGATAAAAAGGAAACGGTTACATTGCGTTTCGCGACATGGGATACGGACCAAATGCTGAAGATCCAACAAGATATCGCGAAACAATTCGAACAGAAAAATCCGGGTGTGAAGGTACAAGTCGAGGCATATGCAGATGGTTTTGATCAGAAGCTGGTAGCGGCATTCGGAGCGAAAAACCCGCCGGATGTCATGTACATGTGGGATTTCCCAACGTACAACGCCTCGCTCGAGCCATTGGATGAGTACGTAAAGAAGGACCCATCCGTGGCAATCGACGACTTTTACCAGGGCCTCTTAAACTATAATCGATTCGATGGAAAATTGTTCGGTCTCCCAGCGGGCTTCTCGACGCGGGTCGTATTCTACAACAAAAAGCTGTTTAACGAAGCAAATGTACCACTTCCGACAGACGACTGGACGTGGGATGATTTCAAATCAGCAGCCAAACAGCTGACTGTTCGCGACAAGAAGCAGTACGGATTCGCTGTTCGTTCGGAGCCGGATACGTACGATTTGCAGCAGTTCGTGTGGAGCAACGGCAGCAGCTTCATCAGTCCAGACGGAAAAACCATCGAAGGCTACATGAATAGCAAGGAAACAGCAGAAGCCCTGCAAATTTTCAGTGATTTGACGAAAGACAAGAGCGCTTTGCTCGTCGGTGGCAAAAACCAGCAGAGCGGAAACGACTTGTTCAAAGCGGGCAAGCTCGCGATGTATGACAACGGCGTATGGTCGCTCGAGTCGTACAAGAAGGCGAATGTCGATTTTGGTACGGTCGTGATGCCGCAATTCCCTGGCAAGCCTGGTAAGGGTGTCATTGCAACCTCCTCTGTATCGATCGCCAAGGATTCCAAAAATAAAGAACTGGCTTGGGAGTTTTTGAAGTTCTTCGTTTCCAGTGATGCGATCAAGATGCGTACATCTGACTTGCCTGTACGTATTAGTGTCGTACAAGAGAAGAAGCTCGATCAGGACCCGCTCTACGCGCCGTTCTATAAGACATTGGAGCAATCTACTGACACGCCAGCATTCCTGTTGAATCCACACTGGAACGAAATCAACCGGAACCTTTCCGCAGCGGTCAATGCGATCATGATGGGACAAAATGCCGAGGAATTACTGAATAAGGCAGTCAAAGACTCCCAGAAGTTTCTACAAAAATAACGGGAAGGGGTCAGGGAATTGAATACAGAGAGTGTCGTGACACACAAACAGCCTGCCATGACCGTTCAACCGAAAAAACTCAGGGGAAGGGCGTTTCTTACGCCCTATCTTTTTATCTTGCCTTGGATTCTCGGCTTTCTCGCTTTTACGCTGGGACCGATGTTGTTTTCGCTCGTCATGAGCTTTTTTGATTGGCCTGTCGTTGGTGAGGTTACGTTTGTCGGCTTGGACAATTACGTCAATATGTTTACGGACGATCCATTGTTTTGGCAATCGCTCTGGGTCACGATTAAATTCGCGCTGTTGTTTGTCCCGTTGAATTTGTTTATCGCGTTGTTTTTGGCCATGATGCTGAATCAGAAGGTAAAAGGCAGCGGGTTTTTCCGCACAGTATTTTACTTGCCGAGCGTGATTTCCGGTGTGGCGCTGGCGATGATTTGGGCGTGGGTGTACGACGGGGAATACGGCATTTTCAACTATTTGCTCAGTCTGGTTGGGATTACAGGTCCAGATTGGCTAAACGATACGTCGTGGGCGCTCGTTGCCATGGTAATCGCCAGTCTGTGGGGGCAAGGCTCCATGGTATTGATTTTCCTGGCGGGGCTCAAAAGCATCCCGGAGAGCTTGTATGAGGCGGCTTCGATTGATGGGGCGGGGGCGGTGCAAAAGTTTTTCCGCATAACACTGCCAATGGTGAGCCCAACGATTTTGTTCAACCTGATTATGACGATCATTAGTGCGTTCCAGCAGCTGAGTCTAGCGCTCTTGCTCACAGGAGGCGGACCGTTGCAGTCTACGTATTTCTATGCCATGTACGCGTATGACAACGCCTTCAAATACTTCAAGATGGGTTATGCTTCGGCGAACTCCTGGTTTATGTTTGTGATCATTTTGGTATTGACCTTCCTCGTATTTAAAACATCCGGCAAATGGGTGTACTACGAGGGTGACAACCGCAGGGGAGGGGAAGAAGCTTGATACGCAAAACGATCGCTTATGCGAGCTTGATTTTTTTCTCTTTCCTGTTTCTCGCACCGTTTTACTGGATGATCTCTACTGCGCTCAAGTCGGACGATGAGATTTTGCAGTACCCACCCAAATGGATTCCGGATGTGCTGCATTGGGAGAACTTCGGGAATGCGTGGATGTCGCAGCCGTTTCATCTGTATTTGGAAAACTCGTTGACGGTGACGATCCTGACCACGGTTGGTCAGTTGATATCGTCTTCACTGGTTGCGTACGGCTTTGCCCGGTTCACGTTTAAAGGAAGAGACTTTCTGTTCATGGTCGTTCTGGCTACGATGATGATTCCGTGGGAAGTGACGATGATCCCGTTGTACATGGAGTTCAACTACCTGGGCTGGATCAACACGCTCAAGCCGTTGATTGTTCCTTCGTTCTTCGGGTCAGCGTTTTATATTTTCCTCATGCGACAGTTTATTTTGACCATTCCGCGTGAGCTGGATGAAGCGGCGCGTATTGATGGTGCGGGTTCGTTTCAGATTTACGCCCGGATTATTATGCCGTTGATGATGCCTGCTCTGATTTTGGTGAGTGTATTCAACATCTTAGGCACATGGAACGACTATTTGGGTCCACTCATTTTCTTGAATGACCAAAGTCAGTACACGCTGACGCTGGGACTGGCGCAATTTAAAGGGATGTATGAAGTAGAGGCTACCGGGCTGATGGCGGTAACGTTCCTGATCTCGCTTCCGCCGTTGCTCCTCTTTTTCCTCGCTCAACGATATATCGTAGACAATTCAGCTGGCGTTGCTATCAAGTAAGGAGGGAGCCGCAGTGGGGATTCGGGCGAAATGGGAAGACTGGGCATGGTCATTTCATCAATTTGGTGAGCGATTGCTGCGGATGGCGGCGGCGCATCTCATGTGGGTGGCGTGCACGCTCATGGGAGGCATCGTCTTTGGGATCTTCCCGGCGACAGCTGCTCTGCACGACGTACTTAGCGGCAAGTGGAATGACCGTGGGCTTCCGTCCGCCTTCTGGCATGCTTTTCGCCACTACTTCTGGAGGAGCCAATGGCTTGGGGCAGGGAAGGTGCTAACGGGGGCAATCCTGTGGGTCGATGTGGTGTTTTTCCTTCGCTTGGGCTCCCTGTGGGGGCTCTCGATTGCGGCCGTTTTTGCGGGGATCGGATTCTTGCATGCGGCTACCTCTTGCCACGCTTTTTCCCTGCTTGTTCGGGAGGATGCAGACGTAAAGAGGACGCTCAAGCAATCGTTTTGGCTGGTTGCGGCCTTTCCATTGCATTCGCTCGTCACGATGGGAGGCTTGCTCCTTCTCTTGATTCTCTTGCTGGCGATTCCTGTTTTGCCGATCTTGTTGGGAGCGAGTCTGCCTGTCTGGTGGATGAACGCCAGAATGAGTCGTCTGCTGGAAAAGCGCGATCGTAAACGATCGAACAAGCAACCACGAGGTGAGACATATGCAGTTTGATTTAGGAATCGTTCCTTTTAGCCGATACGGGTCGTATCTCGTACTCTCGCGATTGGGTAACACCAAGCGAGCAGAAGGGCTGTATTTGCGCAATATTCGTGGAGGAGACAACCACGATGGCGCGATTTTTCGAATAGAAATGGTAGCCGATGGTGTGGCGATTCCATTTGAGACGGAGGCTACGCCAACCTTGCTGCGTCTTTGCGGGGATAAGGGCGAAGTGAAGCTGTGCATGAGCGAGCCGCAGCTGGTGCAGATACGTGGTCAAGGCGTTGGATTGCGACTGGTGCTGGAATCGACGGCAGTAGACTACGCGATTCAAGTAGGAGCGGGATGCTGGGAAATCAATCACTTTTCCACGGAAATTCGCTTGCGAGTGACTCCACTTGCTGGAGCGCTGACGGTGAATCCCACGAAGGCAACTCGTGAAGAGAAAGTGAGCGTAACCATTCTTCCCGACGAGGAAACGGGTGTGCTGGAAGGCGTACTGGAGGAGTTCCACACGGTGTGGAAGGAGCGCAGCTATCCTGCTTTTGCCGATGGATGGGAGCAGGTAAAAAAAGAGTACGACGAGTGGCTGGAACGGACACTCTCTGTCTCTGAGGAGCATCGCGAAGGCTTGAGTGAAGCACGAGAGCTCGCGGCGTATATCACCTGGTCTTGTGTGGTGAGACCAGAAGGCTATCTGCCACGGTCCGCCATGTACATGTCCAAAAACTGGATGACGAATATCTGGAGCTGGGATCATTGCTTCAATGCGATGGCACTGACGCGAGCAAACTTGCCGCTGGCGTGGGATCAGCTCATGATTTTTATCGACAGGCAGGACGAGAGTGGTGTCTTCCCCGATTTTATCAATGATCGGTATGCGTTGTGGAATTGCTGCAAGCCTCCGATTCACGGCTGGACGCTGCGCTGGATGCTGGATCGGAACGACGCGATTACAAACGAGATGCTGGAAGCGGTGTACGAGCCGCTTTGTCGCTGGACCGATTGGTGGTTCCGCTACCGCGATGATGATCAGGACGGGATTCCACAGTACAATCACGGCTATGATTGCGGCTGGGACAACAGCACGATTTTTCTCGATGGGGCACCGATTGAAAGCCCGGATTTGCCTGCGTATTTGATTTTGCAAATGGATGTGCTGGCGGATTTGGCGAAGAGACTGGGACGTTACGAAGAGGCAGCGAAGTGGAAGGAAAAGGCCGAAATGACGCTGCAACGGCTCCTGGAGAAGCACTGGAATGGCGAAAACTTCTTCGCAACCCACTCTGGAAGTGATCAGCCTACCCGAGGGGACAGCTTGATTCGCTATATGCCTCTCGTGCTAGGCGAAAAGCTGCCGCAGGACATCCGGGCCAAGCTAATTGCTGACTTGCAGGAGCGGTTTTTGACAGAGAATGGATTGGCTACGGAGAGTCCAACCAGTTCCTTCTACCGCGCTGATGGCTACTGGTTAGGCCCGATCTGGGCGCCAGTGACGATGCTCTTGGTCGATGGATTGCGGCGAGCAGGCGAAATAGCGTTTTCTCAGGAGATTGCCGGACGTTTTTGCCGAATGGCAGCGCGCAGTGGCATGGCGGAAAACTTCGATGCGCTGACTGGTGATGGACTGAGGGACCGGGCCTTTACCTGGACGTCCAGCGTGTTTTTGATGCTGGCGAACGAGTATGTATAGGGGAGTTTCATAGAAAAAACAAGCGGGCATGATGGATGAAAAATCGCATCATGCCCGTTGCTTGTCTACAGCACTTTACTGAGAAATGCTTTGGTTCTCTCATGCTGGGGATTGTCAAAAATCTCGGCAGGCGTGCCTTCTTCTACGATGTATCCGCCATCCATGAAAATTACTCGATCGGCTACTTCACGGGCGAAGCCCATCTCATGCGTAACCACGACCATCGTCATTCCTTCTTTGGCCAAATCCTTCATCACCTGAAGAACCTCTCCGACCATTTCGGGGTCGAGTGCAGAGGTAGGTTCATCGAACAGCATGATGTGAGGGTCCATGGCGAGCGCACGGGTAATGGCTACGCGCTGCTGTTGACCGCCTGACAGCCGATCTGGATACACGTCTCGCTTGTCCGCCAAGTCTACTTTTTTGAGGAGTTGCAGCGCCTTTTGTTCATTTTGCTGGCGCTCCGAATTTTTGACGTGCTTGGGTGCGAGCATGATATTTTCCAAAACCGTGAGATGCGGGAAGAGATTGAACCGCTGAAACACCATGCCGACACGCTCTCTCAGCTTGTTAATGTCCACTTTGGGGGAGGTAACCTCCATGCCCTCGATGGTGATTTTGCCGGATGTCACCTCTTCCAACTGGTTCAGACAGCGCAGAAACGTACTTTTTCCCGAGCCGGAGGGACCAATGACACAGACAACTTCGCGCTCTTCAACGGTAGTCGAGATGTCTTTTAAGACTTCCAACGAGCCAAAGCTCTTTTTCAAATTCTCTACATGAATCATTTCGCGAACCTCCTCTCAAGGGAACGGGATAGCAGGCTGAGGATGTAAATCATCAGGAAATAGAAGACCGCTACTACAGCCCAAATTTCGAATGAGCGGAAGTTGCTAGAAATGATAATCTCACCGCTGTTCATCAGTTCACGGATACCAATAACGGTTAAGAGAGAGGTGTCTTTTAGCGTCACGATGAATTGGTTGACGAAAGCAGGGATCATGCGGCGAACAGCCTGGGGCAAGATAACCAGGCGCATGGCTTTTCCGTGCGTGAGTCCCAGGGAGCGAGCAGCTTCCATCTGCCCTTTATCGATGGAGAGAATCCCTCCGCGGAAAATTTCAGCCAGGTACGCTCCGGCATTGAGGCTGAGTGCAAGAATACCTGCGGTTGTCTCTGGAATTTTGATATCAAGGACAGGCGGCAATCCAAAATAAATAAAGAAGATTTGAACCAATAGCGGTGTGCCGCGGAGAAAGTCAACGTAAGCGGTTGCAATGCCGCGGAGTATTTTGGAGCGGCTCGTGCTCATTAAACCAAAAAGCAATCCGATTAAGAGGGCGAAAAACAGAGAAATGACCGTTATTTTTAACGTGACCACAGAGCCTTGGGCCAAGACAGGAAGTGCATCGACAATGACATCCCAACTACTGCTCATTTGGACAACTCCAATCTTTCTAAGGTGAAAAAAAGGCGCGTCTTGCGCCTTTTACTTTTTTGTGCTCAAGTATGTGTTGATGATTTCGTCGTATTTCCCGTTCTCTTTCAGCTTCTTCAGACCGGAGTTGAGTTTGTCCTGCAGTTCTTTATTGCCTTTTAAAACCGCGATGCCGTAGTGGTCACCATTGAGACGATCGCCTACAATTTTCAGCTTGGATGCAGGGTCTACCGCAATTTTATACGAGATAACCGGATAGTCCTCGATGGTCACATCAGCGTTGCCGTTTTGAACCTCTTGGAACATGGAAGGGCTATCGTCGAAGTATTTGACAGTGGCTCCGTACTTTTTCCCCAGCTCATCAGCAAAGGTAGCGCCAGTCGTGCCTTTTTTGATAGCAATCGTTTTGCCAGCCAAATCTGCCTCTCCATTGATCGTTGTGTTGTCCTCACGCACGACCAGGGAAAGACCTGCTTGATAGTAAGGTTCAGAGAAATCTAAAATTTCTTTGCGCTTATCAGTGATGCTGATCCCTGCAATGGCACCGTCCAATTGCTTCGCTTGAACAGCCGGAATGATTCCTTTGAAGTCCATCGGCTTAATTTCTACCTCAAAGCCTTCTTCTTTGGCGATCGCATTGATCAGGTCGATGTCAATTCCCACGTATTTTCCGTCTTTTTCAAACTCAAAGGGTGGGTATGTTGCATCTGTACCAAAAACGTACTTCTTTGCACCGGATTGCCCGGATGTTGTAGCAGCCTGATCTGTGCCACTTCCACATGCACTTACCGTGAGCGCCAACAAACTAGAAACAACAGCAAACATTAGTTTTTTCATAAATTACCCCCAAGTATATTTATGATAGATATGATATGGACATGAATATAGTAACATAGAAAAGTCCGTAAAGTCAAAACAAACTGAAAGTAATTATTATCCATAATTGTATGAATGATATCATGGTGAGATAACAGAAAAGTATTTTCATACCTGCTATAATGGTAGCAAATGGATACAAGGGATGGGAAAAACGATGAAGCACGTCACCATATTGATCGCCGACGATGAAGCGGAGATTGCTGAGCTCGTTGCCTTGCATGTAAAAAAAGAAGGTTACCATACAATTATCGCAGCGGATGGAAAGGCAGCACTCCAAGCTGTGCAGACGCATTCGATTGATTTGGCGATTCTCGATATTATGATGCCTGGGCTGGATGGCTATGAGGTCACCCGGCTCATTCGTGAACAGCACAATATGCCGATCATCTTTTTGAGTGCCAAGGCGTCCGATCTGGATAAAATCTCGGGATTGGTGATGGGCGCAGATGATTATATGACCAAGCCATTCAATCCAATGGAATTGGTCGCCCGTGTGAATGCCCAGCTCCGACGCTTTAAGCAGCTGAATCAGCCAGCAGTAGCAGTGGCGAGTAACAAGGTCTTAGAGGCAGGTGGACTCGTCATTTATCCAGAGCAGCGAACCGTGAGCCTGTACGGAGAAACGATTGAGTTAACGCCAAAAGAGTTTGATATTCTCTACCTGCTGGCCAGCTATCCAAAGAAGGTATTTAGTGCGGATAATATTTTCCAGCAGGTGTGGGGCGAAGCGTACTATGAAGGCTGCAATACAGTCATGGTACACATTCGCACCTTGCGAAAGAAGCTGGGAGAAGAAAAAACCAAGAACAAGTGGATCAAAACGGTCTGGGGCGTGGGGTATTCCTTTAATGGCTAAGATGATAGGAAGCTTTCGGTTCCAAATGGTCAAGCTTCTGGGCCTAAGTATGCTTCTATCCGGTGCGGTTACCTATGTGATCTTTAAAACGCTTCAGCTTTACTATCGAACACAGGTAAGGTTTGAAAGCTTTTTAACGCCGATTCGCTATTTTATGCGGGAAATAGGGGACATTTACTTCTTTTTGATTATTTTTGTTCCACTAGCCATACTGTTTTTCTTCTTGCTAACGAAACGGTATGCCATCTATTTTCAGGAGATTTCCAGAGGAATTCATCATCTGGCGAATGGGGACTTTACCCATCATGTTCAAATACCGTCAAACGATGAGTTCGCAGATATTGCCAAGGACATCAATCTGGCGGGTGAAAAATTGCAGGAAGCCGTACAAAGAGGAGATTTTGCCGAAAGCAGCAAGGATCAGCTGGTTTTGAATCTGGCGCATGACCTTCGGACGCCGCTGACTTCTGTTTTAGGGTATTTGGACATCATTTTGCGGGACGAGCAGTTAACAGTGGAACAAGCCAGGCATTACACAAATATTGCTTTTACCAAGTCGCAGCGTTTGGAAAAGCTGATCGATGAGCTCTTCGAAATTACGAGAATGAACTACGGCATGCTCACCATCCAACAAAACCTGATTGACCTGAGTGAACTGCTCATGCAGTTAAACGAGGAGCTATACCCTTCCTTGGAGAAAAATCAGTTGGAAACCAGAATGAATGTGGCACCTCGATTGACAGTTCGCGGAGATGGCGAACTCTTGGCGCGCGTTTTCGAGAACATCATGACAAATGCCATCCGTTACGGACACGATGGTCAGTTTGTTGATATCAATGGTTATCTTGCGGGCAACGAAGTCGTTGTGCAGATTATCAATTATGGCAACGAGATTCCCCCGGAAGATCTGCCGCATCTTTTCGAGATGTTTTACACGGGAGACAAGGCCCGAAGTCATCAAAACGGAAGCACAGGTCTTGGGCTATTTATCGCCAAAAATATCGTCGAGCGCCACGAAGGGACGATTTCTGCCGAGAGCAATTTGATCCGGACGATTTTTGAAGTACGCTTACCTTTCGAATAGAATCCCTCACTTTAAAAAAATTTAAGTTTTACCCCACTTTTTCTTTTAACAGTATTCCTTATCCTGATCGGGTGACGAGCCAGGGTGGAACCTGTAATAGAAAAAGTGGGGTTTTTTGATTGGCTAAGAATGATCGGGGTTTAAAGTTTTTGGGGAGGTAAGGAATATGAAAAAACGTTTGTGGATCTGGCTGGGGGTAGGCGTGCTTGTCGCTGGGCTTGGCGGCTATGCGGCTTCTTCGGGCGAAAAGAAGAGTGGTGTTCCTGTCACGTTATTAACGGTGGTAACGGCCGATTTGGAAAGCACCATTTTGACGTCAGGCATGGTCAAAGTGCGAAATGAACATACATTGTTCGCCAACTATGCAGGCGATCTGCGGAATTTCTCCATCAAGGAGGGAGACAAAGTGACGAAAGGGCAGGTAATTGGCAATATCGACATGTCCGATGTCAGCAATGAAATCATGGATATCGAGGCGCAAATCACCATTCAGGAAGCGAATATCGCAAGGCTCTCCAAAGGTGTGGAGCCTGAGGAAGTCACGAAACTGCAGGAGCAGCTTGCCCAGCATGAACGCGAGTACCAAACGGCATTAAAAGACTACCAACGAACACAATCGCTGTTCACTGCTGGCGTGTCTACTCAACAAGCTGTAGAGCAGGCGAAGCAAAAGCTGCAAACAGCGGAATCAAGCGTGAAGGTCGCAAAGCAAGATTTACTCTTGAAGCAAAAAGGGCCAGACAAGTCGGAGATTCGCTCCTATGAGGCGCAAATTCAAAAGCTGAATTTGGAAAAAGCGAAATATGAAAAGCAACGTGTGCAAAGCAGCATTGTTTCACCGATTGACGGGACGGTGCTCTCGACGAAGGTGAAAAAAGGGAAGTACTTGAGTAAAGGCGAGGAAATCCTCACGATTGGAGATACAAGTGACGTCATGGTCGAAGCAGAGGTAGGCGAATCTGATTTGCGCAAAATCAAAATCGGACAGGATGCAGTGGTTTCAGGCCTTTCCTTGGGTGGAGAACAGTTGCAGGGCAAGGTGTCGCGCATCTCTCCTATAGCCGTAACCAGTCAAGGACCGGAGGGAGAGAAGACGAGAGTGAAGGTCGCTGTCGATCTGAATGAGACGAGGGAGTATTTGAAGCCAGGCTTTCACGTGGATGTGGACATCGTCCTGCAAAAAGCAGCAAACGCCATGCAAGTGCCTATTGAGGCAGTAGTAACGGATCAAGATGGATCTTCCTTTGTCTGGGTAGCGGAAAATGGCAAGGCCAAGAAGAAAAAAGTGACGACTGGGATTGAAAGTGAGTTGTTTATTCAAATTGAAAGCGGATTGGATGGCAGTGAAGAATTGGTAGCGAATCCGCCGGAAACCTTGCAGGAAAATGAAGCGGTCTTCCAAGCATCTCCCGAAGAGTTTGCGGAGTAAAGGAGGATACATATGCTGCACATTGAGGGGTTAACCAAGCAGTACAAGACAGATGAGCTGGAGTTGTTCGCTTTGCAAAATATCAATATCCACATGTGGCTCAAGGTGAATTCGTAGCGATCGTGGGACCTTCTGGTTCCGGAAAATCGACGTTTATGAACATGCTGGGTTGTCTGGATCGGCCAACCTCCGGCTCGTATGTCTTGGATGGAATTGATGTTACGCAGTTGAAGGATAGTGGGCTGGCGCAGGTACGCAATCAAAAAATTGGCTTTGTCTTTCAATCATTTCATTTGTTGCCACGTGCCACTTCGCTGCGAAATGTAGAGCTGCCGATGATGTATGCGGGCGTCGGCATGACAGAACGCAAAAAAAGAGCGACAGCGGCGCTGCAGCGTGTCGGACTCGGACAGCGGATGGATCATAAACCGACGCAGTTGTCCGGCGGTCAAAGACAGCGGGTAGCCATTGCCAGAGCGCTGGTCAACCAGCCAGCCATTTTACTTGCAGACGAGCCGACGGGGAATCTGGACAGTCGTTCCAGCATCGAGATCATGGCGATTTTTCAGGAGCTGCATGCCCAAGGGGTAACGATTCTGCTCGTCACGCACGAGGCTGATATCGCCCAGCATGCCGAACGGGTCATTACGTTTCGAGATGGTCATATCATCCGGGATGAGCGAGTGGAGAAGCGATTGTTTGCTACTCCGTCCGAGGAGGTGATCCTCACGTGAATTTACTCGAAAGCTTTCGTACGGCTCTGGAAGGGATTGGGTCAAATAAGCTCCGAGCTACCTTGACGATGTCTGGGATCATCATCGGAATCATGTCTGTCATTGCCGTAATTACACTTGGAAACGGCAGTCAACAAGCCTATACCGATCAGTTGGAGAAGCTGGGAGCTACGAATTTCAGCGTTTATTTTGGCTGGGACCCGAGGCAAGGAAGCAAACTTACTGATTTGACAGTGGAGGATGCAGATGCACTTCCCAAACTATCGCCCTACATTGAAGAGGCCGTGCCGTTTCTCTCTCTTTCTGGAACGATTCGTGGCCCGAAAAAGGAGCAGGACGCAAGGATACATGGAACAAATGAGGACTTGTTGAAGGTTCAACCAAACTTGAAAATAGTTGGAGGCAGATATTTTACTGCGGAGGAAGTAAGAGAAGGGAAGCGCGTCATTGTTTTAAACGAAGAGTTAGCGGCAGGACTTTTCGGACGTGAAGACCCGATTGGGAAGCGTTTGACTTACGAAACAGCATCAGCCGTCGTCATTGGCGTGGTGAGGGAAGACAAGCTGATGTTTGACAATGGTCAATCCGAGACTGCCTATATACCGATTACCTACCTGCAAAATGTGGCCGGGTTGAAGATGGTTCATACGATAACTGTAAAAGCCAAGTCGAAGGAAACAATGGAAGCAGCCAAGAAGCAGACAGAGAAGTACTTAAACCGCAGGCACGATCGCGAAAACTACTACCAAATCGATAGTATCGAGAATGCACTGGGGGAGATGGATTCCTTTTCCGGCACGCTCACCACGATTTTTAGTGTCGCAGCCGGGATTGCGCTGTTTGTCGGTGGGATTGGCGTCATGAACATCATGCTCGTATCTGTCACGGAGCGGACACGGGAAATCGGCATTCGCAAAGCGTTAGGGGCACGATACGGAGATATTATGCTGCAGTTTTTGATCGAATCGATGATCGTCTGCCTGATTGGCGGAACACTTGGGGTACTGCTTGGTATCGGGACAGCCATGTTTGCCTCGCAATATGTCGATGTGCCGCCGCTATTATCGTGGGAAAGTATCGTAATCGCCTTCGGGTTCTCCAGTGCCATCGGTATTTTCTTCGGGCTCTACCCGGCTCATAAGGCAGCCAGGCTCAATCCGATTGATGCGTTGCGCTATGAGTGAGGAACGAAAAAGAAATGACTAGCAGATATCGCTGCTAGTCATTTTTCTATTAGTCTCGAACCGATTTCAATGCCGTTGACCAACTAATCACTTGATTTAACATGTCGTTTACATGTGGGATGTGCAATTCGGATGGTTTAAAGACCGTGTAATTTTCAAAATCAGTAAATAGATTGAAGGCAGGTTGTGTACGAACGTCGGCAACCTGCAATTCCCCCAGGATTCCACGTAAGTGCTCTGCTGCACGAGTTCCGCCTGATGAACCATAGCTGACGATACCAGCCGCTTTGTTGTACCATTCCTTGCGGGCGAGGTCGAGTGCGTTTTTTAAAACCCCTGTGATGCTGTGGTTGTATTCGGCGGTAACGAATACGAATCCATCCAGGCTGGATAGCTTTGCCGCCCATGCGGCTACTTGTTGCTCACCATTCGGATCGCCAAAGAACGGTAAGTGAAAGTCCGCAATATCAACGATTTCATACGCTGCGTCTCCTCGTTGATCGGCAACTCCTTTGAGCCACGCACCTACTTGGGGACTGACTCGGCCTGGGCGAGAGCTGCCCAGAATAATCCCGATTTTTAAGCTTGAAGTACTCATGGTTCGTTCCTCCTTATGCGGCTTAGTTTAATCGTAGTTCCTTGGATCAAACATTATGCTTAAAAAAACGGGGTAACTGTAAAGCCCCTCCAGCTGCGGGCTCGGAGTCTTATCACTCGTGCCGTAAAACCCCTTGCTTTAGCTATGGGGATATAAGGCACTTTGCTCTGCTAAGAGCAAACAAAAATAGTTCTTTTTTTGTCGATCTCTGTTAGATATGTCTTCTCGATCTAACGAAGTGGTATCATTAACCATGGGTGATGGTTCTGAGTAGATCAGTGGAAAGTAACCACAATGTCGTATTTGACTGTAAATATCACGTTGTTTTTTGTCCGAAGTATCGTAAAAAGGTTTTGAAAGAGCCAGTAGACATTCGATTAAAAGAGTTGTTTCTTGAAAAGGCAGTGGAACTACGTGCGGAAGTTGTTGAAATGGAAATCATGCCTGATCATGTTCATTTGCTGATCAAATGCGATCCGCAATTCGGAATCCACCGAGCCGTAAAACATTTGAAGGGTTATACATCCAGAGTGTTGCGGATGGAATTTAGACATCTCAAAAGCAGACTTCCCTCGCTATGGACAAACTCCTACTTTGTAGCAACGGTTGGCACGGTGCAACTCGATGTAATTAAGAAATACATCGAGTCTCAAAAAGAAAGGAATGATTGAACTTGCATAGAGCCTACAAATTCCGTTTGTATCCAAACAAAGAACAAGCAACACTCATCAACAAGACAATTGGATGTACTCGCTTTGTATTCAATCACTTTCTTGCGAAACGAAAAGATGCTTACGAACAAGAAAACAAAACGCTGAATTACAACGACTGTTCTGCTTTGCTCACGCAACTAAAAAAAGAAATCGAATGGTTGAAAGAAGTGGACTCCACTGCCCTACAATCAACCTTAAAAGATTTGGATTCCTCCTACAAAAAGTTTTTCAAAGAGAAAAAAGGCTATCCCAAATTCAAGAGCAAGAAGAACCCAAAGCAATCCTATACATGCAAGATGAACATCAAAATAGAAGGGAATCGCATCAAACTTCCTAAGCTGGGATGGGTATCGTTTGCGAAATCCAGAGAAGTTGGAGGGCGAATCCTATCGGCTACGATTAGATGTAATCCTTCAGGTAAATACTTTGTGTCCGTATTGTGTGAAACAGAGAGTCAATTACTCCCAAAAGTAGAACAAACCGTTGGGATTGACCTTGGGATTAAGGATTTCGCCATTCTTTCTACAGGTGAGAAGGTGGCAAATCCCAAATACTATCGCAAGTATGAAAAACAACTTGCGAAGTGGCAACGGATTCAATCTCGTAGACAAAAAGGCAGCAACAACCGGAACAAGGCGCGTACCAAAGTAGCTCGACTCCACGAAAAAATTGCAAATACCCGTAACGATTTCCTACATAAGCTGTCAACCAAGCTGATCAACGAAAGCCAAGTGATCTGTTTGGAGGACTTGCAAGTGGAAAATATGATCAAAAATCACAAGTTAGCCAAATCCATTGCAGATGCTTCGTGGGCTATGTTTCGTACGATGCTGGAGTATAAGGCAGAATGGTATGGAAGAAAGGTCTCCATTGTTGGAAAACAATTTCCTTCAAGCCAGCTCTGCTCAACTCCAAACTGTGGATACCGCAACAAAGAAGTCAAAAGTCTCAACTTGCGCAGTTGGATATGCCCGCACTGTGGCGTACAACATGATCGTGACCAAAACGCTGCGATCAATATTGAGCAAGAAGGACTTCGATTGTTGGCGTAGTCAACTAAACTGTGGGACACACAGGGATAGCTTGGTAAAATTCACTCCGTTAGGAGTGATTACCCAAGAATCCCCCGCCTTTAGGTATGGGGAGTGTCAAGATAGAATGGACAGTATCGAATGGACAGTATCGAATGGAGGTTATATCAAAGATGAGTCAATTGCCAAATTGCCCAAAATGTCATTCAGAATACACGTACGAAGATGGAAGCTCCTTGATTTGTCCGGAATGCAGTCATGAGTGGACGCTCCAAGCAGGTAACGATAATGATGAAGATAATAAAGTCATCAAAGATGCAAATGGAAATGTCCTTAACGATGGCGACACAGTAACGGTCATTAAAGACCTCAAGGTAAAAGGAACTTCATTAGTTGTAAAAATAGGAACAAAGGTAAAAAACATTCGCCTGATCGATGGGGACCATGATATTGATTGTAAGATCGATGGTTTTGGCGCAATGAAGCTAAAATCCGAATTTGTGAAAAAGGTGTAAGCTGGGGAATGCCTCGGACAAGAAAAAGCTGACTGCATGTTAGAGTGCAGTCAGCTTTTTTCGTAAGGAATGAGGTGTTAGCTGAGACGATGAATGGACCAGACGATGCCCTCGCCGCCGCCTCCTAAGTTGAGGTTAATAGTCAATCCATTGGCTACATAAAACAAACCGAGCGTATCCCCTTCATTGAGTTGAACGTCACCTGCGAGGGTGATTGTTCCAGCCCCCAAAATAGCTCTTAATGTGAGTACGAGCGCAATGTTTAGGTTGAGGATAGGGAAATCACCAATAATGAGACTTGTTTCAGCAGGGGTGAGTCTCCGTACTTCACATGCAGGGGTGATTCCCTCGTCTAAACTAGCGGTAATGGCTGTGCTCGTTTCATAGTTAATGGTTGCTTTTATGGCGTAAGTTCCAGTCGTTGGCACTGTGTAAGTGCCAGTTTCAGCATCGAAACTTGGACTGCTATAGTAGGGGCTGGCTGTTGACCAGTTCACTAATTGGGAAGATGCGCTGAGGGTCACAGTTGATAAGAAGGCAGAGAAGTTTTCAGCGGTGAAAGCAGGTCCAGTCGCGCCTGTCGTGCCAGTCACCCCAGTGGCTCCGGTAGCCCCGGTAGCTCCTGTAGCACCTGTAGCACCAGTGTCTCCAGTCGCCCCAACGGATATGGGGATGGACAAGATCGAATTCAGCTTGGAATCTAGCAGAAGTTCTTTTTGCGTAATGACTCTGATCGTGTCACGCACGCTCTGATTCATTGTAAGGAGGTCACTGATCGTTGCGGGTGGTGAAGATATTCCTGGTAGAGTACCGAGTACAAACTGTAGCTTTTCGCCCTCGGCGTTGAGGATATGACTGAGGCTCAATTCCTCTAACGCAATAGATGAGAGAAGCAAGTTAATGGCATCATCTCTGGTTAAGGTAATGGTAGGGGTAATGTTGGGGATATTTGCCTGAGACATCTTATCATTCCTTTCTGTAGAGATTCAAAACACTCGTAAAAAACACTCCTAATCGTGGCATTGGAGTCAGCTAGTGGGTGATCCAATGCCACGATTAGGAGTCAGGTCAGAGACTCAAAATACTTTTTGTTGTAGAGAATGCTAGGGTGGGTTGGGTTGTATGAGTAGGCAATATCATTGTGGTGACGTGATTTCTCGGTATCCCCCATTTGAGAATAGCATAAGCAGAGTTGCAGATGAGGTAGCCACGTCCAGGAAACGTGGTCGATGTGTGCGAGTTTTTCAGCAGGTCGCTCCACTTTTGTTGCGAGATCATACCAAAAAATGGCCAGCAGCCAATTTTTATCTTCGACATGAAAGGCTCCAATCTGGCAGCACGCTTCAGCCCGTGGGCGATCGTAGTTGAACGTACGATATAGCGAGGACAGAACATTTTGTCTCTCGTATAGATGAGAATAGCAATTCGCCAACTTCAAGCAAGCGTTAATGTTGTCTTCTACCCAGCCTTGTTGGGTATTCAGGAACTTGGTGTAAAAAGTAATGGCCTCTTCATGATACTGATTGTCGCGTAATTCATTCGCATAATAGTACAAGTCCCGTGGAGAGAATTCTTCCCCTTTGGCTTCCCTGCGCCGATAGATTTGCAGATTGCGGTCCGTGTATTCCTTCTGCTTGTTATGCGTGATGGATATATCACTGTTGATGACGTTTCCACTCACTTCCAAATACTCATGGACGGGCCCGATCCAGCGAAAACCACGGTCGCGTTTTACGAGGCGATTGCGGCGAATGCTGTATGCCACATTCCCATTGCTGTCCACAGAAAGATTGTAGTTCATCGTGACACTGTCGATGCTGTAATTCAACGTAAACTTCAACTCGCGGAAGAGCTGACGGTCTTTCTCCAGAAGAATATCGTCTGCATCCAGCCACAAAATATAGGGGCATGTTGCCTTGCTGAACGCATAGTTTCGTGCAGCTGAAAAATCATCAATCCACTCGAAATCATAAATGGTGCAGCCATAGTTGGACGCAATTTCTTTTGTGCGGTCTGTTGAACCCGTGTCGACGATAATGATTTCATCGACGAGATCCGCAACGGTGGAGAGGCAACGCTCCAGAGCGTCTTCTTCATTTTTGACGATCATGCATAAACTGATGGAAATCTGATTCGCTTTCCCCGCTGTCATGCCATTTTTTTTGCGATACTCACTCACTCCTGCCAGATCCGACTGACGGTAGATGTGGTATCCAGGAAGGTGTGTATCTACATGCAAAGAAAAGCCCATAGCAACAGCCCGAACGCAAAAATGCCGATCTTCTCCCCAGAACGACAAGTTAGCTATTCGCTTGAAGCTGACGCCTGCCTCCAAGACTTTTCGATGGATTAACGTGCATGCACCGAGGCCTCCTACCTCATACACACCCGGTTTACGCAGCATCTCTAAAAAGTTTTGGTTCTCCGCTGATTCGGACGTGCCTTCGCGTGTCAACGTGTATTGATCCATCAGCCAAACTTGAGGAAGCTCAATCGAATCAGGCTGCCAACGTGTCCAGTAAATGTTGGAGATAATATCTTTCTTGGCTTGAAGCAATTGTTGCAGGGTGTGAGGGTGTAAAACGAGATCGGAATCGATCAAAAACAAGTAATCGAAACCCTCTTTGAGCGCATAGGAGATAATCGTATCTTTCATTTGGGCTACTTTCCAAATATTTCGTTCCGTCCAATAATGGGTCATTTCATTCCGGACATACGTGTCATCGTCTGTGTTTTTGAGGATGACTGTTCGTTTGTTCTCCTTCTCGAAATCAGCCAAGAGTGTACTGGATAGTGGGTCTTTGTTATCGTCAATGAACATGTAATGAACCAGTTCGTTTTTGGTAGTCAGCTCCGTGAGCGATTGAAGGAATTCCTCCAAAATGATTGGGAATTGTTGAATGGGACTACCGATTAAAATACGTTTTTTACCCATGGTACACCCCCATCTATAGCCTTGTTCAAGTGGTTGCCGCAGGTTTGCTGAATAGCAGTAAACCATTGTCCACTTTTGCGACAATTCGGTTCTCTTGCTGCAGCTCTTTTAAATAAGAGCGGATAATCGAAGTAGTCAAACCGTAGCGGTGCAAGTCATCCTCAAATTCATACTTTTTCATGACTTTTTGGACGACTTGTTCGAGAGTGCTTGGCTGCTCATGAATCAATGCTTCAAGAAAAGCAGAAGTGTTTTTCATAAGGGTGAGATGCTTGTTAATTAAACCCGTTACTGTCTTAAAGGCTCCACCATGGTAAAGCACATAAGCGTTCAATTTCATCATCGAAAGCTTCTTGAAGCTTCTCCTTGCAGCCCTCAGATCGTTAAAAAAAAGGAGATTCTGCTTGTTCAATGTTTTGGGACCAAATAAGGCATCGCCGCAGTAAAGGACATGATCAGGGGTGACAATGCCGACCATTCCCGGTGAATGTCCAGGTAAGGAGACGATTTTGAATGGAATGGTATGGACGTGAAAGATACCATCGGTGGATGGAAGATAATCCGTTACGAGCGCACGCGCATTCTCTTTATTTTGATCAGGCTTCGCATCAGACTCTCCACCTGCGTCGAAAACCAAAGGCTCGAGATGCGGATTTTCAATGAGATAGGATGCCAGATGTGTCGCATAGATGCGAATGTTGGGGAACCTCTTTTTCAAATAGAGATTGCCACCGTGATTAACAGCGTGACCATGTGTATGAACAACGGCAAGGATTTGATACCCTCGATTACTGATTTTCGTGCATACTTCCTCGATGACCGTGGCATTCGGTCCGCTATCAATGAAAACAGCGATTTTGCTGGGCCTATCCAAATAGACACCGATCCCGTATTTTCCGGAGACCACGTAACTGTTGCCGGTCACTTCGATCAATTCCAAACGATCCATATCCCTTACTCCTTCATTAGATTCAGGTTTATATGTGGATGACCTTGGTGACATTCCCGATACGTACCTTTACGGAGTTCGATACAAAGGGAGGCTTTGCAGGTGCAGACACTCGCTTAGCCAGCATTTTTTTCTGTCCACGCACTTTCGCCACGGTGGTTACAGGCTTGGGACGCATAGATTTGTTTTTGTTTTTATCGGGAGTAGGGACGGATGCAGCCTGTGTTAATAATGGGGGTTTTGGACGTACTGGTTTCCGGTTGTTGGCTGTATCGATGCGTGCGTTGTTTGCGAGCAATGGAGGGGTTGGGGAAGGCATAGGTGGAGCGTCAGTAGTTTTCGTTTGCTCACCCAGATCCAGACGTATCGGTTCGTCATTTGGTAAATCTTCTTCTAGCTCCAATTGCATCGGCTTGATGTAGGGGGAATTCTCTTCCGGTTCCATATACTTTGTTTGATGATGAGAATGGTCTTCTATCAAGTAAAAAGCTTGTAATTGCTGCAGATGATTTTCTATCAATGTGGCGATTTGTTTATGTGGAAACCTCCATGTCTTTACCAATTCCGATAACCGGGCAATCGCAGCAAGGACATGTGTGGACATTTCACTAGTGGGATGAAGAGGGGGACGCGATTCAAAAAGAAAGCTGTGAGCAATCTGCTTATTATGTATGTGGGTATGCAGTCTGACGAGCAGATTGATCATCGTTGATAGTTGGTAGCTAAACAGCATAAGCTCATAATCTTTGGCATGATGAAAGCGGGATTCCAATCCTTTGACCAACTGGACGAGGGAATAGGTCAGCTTTAGAACGGTTTGGTCATCGATACCTCTGTTCTTCATGGCAATTGACCTCGAATTCCTGAAATGAACAATCGTTAATAGTCGATGGTGATGTCATCCAATTCATCCGCGAAATCAGATTGTTCCATCTCAAAATTTGATTTAAGCGCCACAGGGTACATGTGAATGGCCGCATCCAGCTTTTTTAACAAAAGCCATTCAGCCATCAGCACCGAATCCAGAATCGAAATGACTGTACGATTAAAGGTGATGATCTCATCATTGGAGGGGTTGTTAGGGAAGTCCAGATTTTTGCCAACGAAAGCAAGGGCTTTGTCAGCTTCGGCGTTTAGCAATCTGGACAAGGCTTCTTCCTCTAGGGCAATCGATTGCAGCAAATGACTCAAAGCTTCTTCGCGCGTAGGCACATCATATGATGGAACTTTATCCTGTAAGGTCATCATCATCCCTCTTCAATAAAATTATGAATCCCCATGAAAAGCAGTGTGAGCAAGGGGAGTTATTTTTCGAGGCAAGGAGGATCGGGCAAGTCAGGTAAGTCATCCTGATGATCATCATGCATCTGCTCCAGCTTAATAATGTCCTCCAGCTTGAATTGCAAAAGCATCTCTGTCTTGATAACATTGCGCAGCATTCGTTCTACGCTATTGTTTAGGGTAATTGCATCATTGAGCGAGAGGCCTTGCTCCTTCACGATCTTTTGGATCTTTTCCCCCTCTGCCCTAATAATGTGAGAAAGTCCGATTTCCTCCAGCGCAATAGAGGTGAGAAGCAGATTTAATACTTCGTTGCGTTTCAATATAATTTCCGGTGTTATATTGGGGACCGTGGGCATTGACATCGTTATCTACATCCTTTGATTGTCTGATTTTGTATACATAATAAGACTTGCCCGAAGAAGAAGGCGATCTGCTTCCCGTTATTTGCATAGAACGCCTTCGGGCAAGTTTCTTACAACGTGCTTAAAAACGATAGGGTCGTCATAGGATCGCGTATATTGATAGTGAATAAATGGAAACTTCCTCGCAGTACATGTTATGTAACCGCGATCTTAATATGACAACTTAATCGTATTCAGGTGCCCGGGATAATGTTAACCACACTTTCCAGCTTGAATTGCAAGAGCATATCTTTTTTGATGACATCTTGCAGCGTTCTGCGAACACTGTTGTCAACGGCAAGAATGTCAGAGATGGTGGGGACGACCCCAGGCGTAATCCCCAATGCACCTACCACAAACTGGATCTTTTCCGCCTCTGCATTCATAATTTGCGCCAAAGCCAATTCCTCCATAGCAATGGATGTCAGCAATAAAGATACGGATTGCTCAATCGTAACGGAGATGGTGGGGGTAATGTTAGGAATGGTAGGGTGAGACATGAGATCACCTCTTTGAAGGAATGGATAACTGTTTTACTCGTAAGCCTATCGCTTACTTCTAAACCGTGAGCGTTAGCTATTCCCCCCTTTGTCTTCATTACGGTAAGTGTATGCATAGGTGTGTGTCCCACTGAACTGTTTATTTGTACACATGCGTAAGGAAGCAGGGAATGCGAAAAGCCCGGATCGATTGACCCGGACCAGTGGTATTGGGATAGTTTCCATACGAATGAGGCCTATTAAATCGAAGGAATCTGTGGAATAAGATTATCCACGATATTTTCCAATTTGAATTGCAGGAGCATATCTTTTTTGATGACATCTTGTATCGTTTGACGAACGCTTGCATTGACGAGCAGGATGTCGGAGAGTGTTGGTGCTGGTTCGAGCCCTGGATCAAGGGTACCTAAAACAAATTGGAGTTTTTCAGCCTCTGCGTTCAGAATTTGAGCCAAAGCCAGCTCCTCTAAAGCAATGGAGGCAAGCAATAGCGAAGTGGTTTGGTCTAGAGTAATCGAGATAACAGGCGTAATATTAGGGATCGATGCTTGGGACATGATCATCACCTCATGGATTGATTAGTATGTAACCACCCTATCAAACTGTCTCGAGAGTAGGATATGCACAGGTGCCTATGGCGGTGTCTGTCTAAATGGGTAGCCGCCCATTAATTTTTGGTGCCTTGAAGCCTTACCAATACCCAGCGACGATTTCCGGCTATCTCTCGAAAAAGTTCTTCGTAGTGATAGATTTTTCCGAGATGAGTCAGAAAGGGATAGTGATCAAAATCATCTACGAGAATAAGCGCATCTGGTTTGAGCGTGTCAACAAATAGTGGATAGGCCAGAGAGCGGCCGTTGCCATGCGGACCGTCTACAACCATGACATCTACTGAATGAACGGAAAGCGATAGTTGGTCCAAATCCGCGTAAAATGCGTTTTGAATAGAAAAATGATCAAACTGATTCTCAGGAACATGCTGTCCGATGGCAGGCCACAAGCTCCTGCTCTCTGTTGGATTGTCGAAGATCTTGTTCCATTCCTCTTCGGATAGTTGCTTCAAAGAGCTGGTCACCAAGCTGACATGAGGTACATCACCTAGACTCTCCTTGATTTCCTTTGCACGAATCGGATGATGCTCCACAATGGTTGCTTGAACCGGGAGCAGCTCAAGCTCGCCAAGTGATTTCCAAAACAGAGCGGAGTCACCTCCACCCAACTGAAGTATCTGGCACTTCTCATTTTCTTTTTTGATATGACGGCATGTATGTACGAGGGCCTGTTTGCTCAACGTGAGTGAGTTGTATCGCCAGTGATTACAATTAGATTGCTGCAAAGCTTTTTCGATATCGCGAACGATCATCTTCATTCCACCCATTCCAACAGATTGGGATGTTGATCCAAGATCGATTCATACTGTTCCTTCCAGCCATATCTGGCGTCGGGGTCGAGGAGCTGATAGCGGTTGTACTTGCTTTGTCTGTCTTCTAGTCGGGCCCAGCCAAAATGTTTCACGCGTGATAGATGGCACAGGTAAGGGAACTGGTTGATTGAGAGAGGGAATCTGCCGCAATGCTGAGGGGTTTCCTTCCATATGTATGGGAAGTCAGGGCGATACTTGATCATAAAAGGACGGTAGTAATGATGGGCATTCCAATACACATCTTCGCGATAATGCGTCTCGCTCCACATATCGTACAAACGAAAGTAGATCGCCTGGTATGTCTGCTGTTCCAAAATCTCGGAAACTTTCGAGGGGAAGGAGCTATCCATGATTTCATCGGCGTCCAGATTCAAAATCCATCCCGGATCAGTCTGGATCGTTTCTTGCCATTGTTGTTTGCGCAAGGCAACTTCGTTGGAAAACTGGGAGGTTGCGTTTTGAACCAGGTGAAGAGGAATGCCCTTGAGAACCTCTCTACAAAGCTCCACGGTATGATCAATACTGCCATCGTCGATGATGACGGCTGCGTCAATAAAGTCTTTATGTGCTTCTAGCGCTCGTCTCAAATAGCGATTGCCCTCATTTTTCACAATCATAGAAAGAGTCAGTTTGGCTCTGGTCATCTGCGTGCTCCACCTCCTGCGCTTGGCGTGTTGCAATGCAGAAGATCTCATGGCCTTGGAATGTTGATTGGAGATTCACAGCTAGCTTCATGATGTCCTGGATCGGTAGAGGTGTTTGCGTGGTTTTGCGCAGATGGTTTTCCAAGCGATTCGTTTCTTCTCGAGAAAAGATGGAGAGAACCTCCCAGCCACCTTGATGAAGCAATGAGATCAGATTGTCACGGGAGTAATGAAAGAGGTGGTCATTTTCGGTATACAGCGGGGAATACACCCCGAACAATTTATTGGTGAACGAGTTTTTGTTCGGCACGCTAAAAATGATCTTTCCTCCTGGTTTAAGAAACCCCTTCAATTCTTCAAGGTATTTCTTCGGATGCGAAATATGCTCAAAGACGTGACAAAAAACGATGGCATCAAAAGTACCAATGTGTTCTGGGGCGAGAACGGAGGAGTTCCATAACGAGTGAACCAGTTGTAATCCATACCGGTCTTGGGCGTATGCGCATGATTGGTGTGACGGCTCTACCCCAATAACCTCCCACCCAGCCTCACGAGCAAGGAATAACAACTCTCCTGTTCCTGGACCAATTTCGAGCAGCTTCCCTTTTTCCGAAAACCACATATCGAGCAGCAATGTATGGAAGATCGCATGTTCTGTAAATGTATTTTTGGCGTATTGATCCCGCATGGAAACCCAACTCGCATCGTAAATGTCTGCAACCAGCTGTGTCACGTTGACTTGGTCGAGGTGAGGCTGAAAAACGAGATCACAATCTTTGCATGTTAGGAGCGAGAAGGTAGCGTACTGGTGGAAAAGCGCAACCTGAGAACTGTTGCACAAAGGGCATGAGTCATGCATGGATACGATCCCTGCTTTCTTTGTGATATCTGCCTACAACTACCTATGCTCTGTTCATGCAAAAGGTTCAAAAACCAAGGAGATGGCGCCGTTCTGAAAGGAGCAGTCCGCTCATAGAGTAAAGGGGGGATAGACTACGATCTCAGTGATGTGTGTAAAAGGAGATGAGCAGCGTGTCTGAGGCGCCCAAGATTTCCTTATGTATGATTGTAAAAAACGAAGAAGAGTGCCTTCACAAGTGCTTGGAAAGCGTGAAAGATCTTGTGGATGAAATGATTATCGTAGACACGGGGAGTACCGATAAAACGATAGAGATAGGCAAGTCATTCGGAGCGGTCGTGCTCTCGTATGAGTGGCAGGATAACTTCGCAGAAGCGCGGAACTTTGGACTGGAAAAAGCAACGGGCGACTGGATTTTGTGGATGGATGCCGATGAGGAAATGAATAAGGAAGACAGCAAGAAAGTGAAAGAGCTGCTTCGCGGGCAAGAAGATTCTCTTTTTTATATCCATCTAATAAATTACATTGGAGATGAAAAAAATGAAGACGATGCTTTTCATATCGCTCACTCACGTTTGTTTCGCAATAGCATCGGTTTTCGCTTCCATTTTCCCATCCATGAAACGCTCAACGTAGAAGAAGTTCTTCCCAATCTGACCGAAGACCTCCACATTCAAATCTTGCCTGTACGGATATACCATTACGGCTACATGAATGAATTTACTGGCAGAAAGAAAAAATTCGAGCGCAATATTCAGCTGCTAATGAAGGAATTGGAAAAAGAGGACCACTCTCCATGGATTGAGTATCATCTTGCCAGTGAATTCTCACGTATCCAGGAGCATGAGAAAACGTTCAAGTTCGTGAATCTGTCTATTATCGGGTTTCTCGAAAACCATATGATGCCGCCTTCGCTTCTTTACAAGCTCAAATACTCTACGTTGATCTCGATTGGCAGTGCGGAGGGGGCGTGGCCAGGAATTGAGAAGGCAATCGAGATTTATCCTGACTACGTTGATTTGCATTTGTACAAAGGGATCATTCAATATTTGAAAAAGGACTATAAACGAGCATTGATGACATTTGATCATTGCTTGGAGCTAGGTGAGAGCAACATTCGTCATCTGACCTTGAAGGGATCGGGAAGTTTTCACGCCTGGTATTACAAAGGGCTCTGCTACGAAGGATTGGGTCAAGTGGAAGAGGCCGTGGCAGCTTATCAGACGGCGTTGGCGATGGCGGAAAATCATGCGCCAGCCAAAGAAGCATTAGAAAAGCTGAGCCAGACGTCTGAAGTATGTCATACGCAACACAACAAATAGCATCGTGGCGAAAAGCCGTTTACGTCGATTGTTCAGGCGTAACGGCTTTTTTTCGTAATGGCGAAGCATGAACAAAATGACGTTAATCACCTTTATTGCGCTAAAAGGTTTAATAAGCACAATGTTTCATTTGCGGCAGCGGATTGTTACAATAAAAAGCGCATTTAATCGGTAATAATAATCATTATCAATTACATCGAGTGAGGGACAAAAATGAAGCGAACAAACGGAATAAAACGTCTCGGTCATATGCTTTGGACGCTTGCACTGGCAGGTACGGTATTGCTGACCGGATGCGGAAGCGCAGAGCAAAAACAGCCAGCAGCAGGTCAAGATAGCGCGCAAACCACACAAAAGCGCATGGTAAAACACGAGTTGGGCGAAACGGAAATGACCGGAGACCCGAAAAGAGTCGTCGCGCTGGAGTACTCCTTTGTGGACGGACTATGGGAGCTGGGAGTGACGCCTGTAGGAATCGCGCAGGAGAAGGATAAGGATGTAGAAGGACTGATCGGCAAAAAAATCGAGTATACCCCTGTTGGGACACGTCAACAGCCGAGTCTGGAAGTCATCAGCTCATTGCAGCCGGATTTGATTATCGCTGATTTGAATCGCCACAAAGACATTTACAAGGATTTGCAAAAAATCGCACCGACGATCATCCTGAAAAGCCGCAACTCGACGTATCAGGAAAACTTGAGCTCGTTTGCCACGATTGGGGAAGCGCTGAACAAGCAAAAAGAAGCAGAACAACGCCTGATCAAGCACAAGGAGATCATCGCAGAGTTTAAAAAGAAGGTACCAACTGATGATTCCCGCAATGTCATGCTGGGTGTGTTCCGCGCAGATTCGCTGTCCGCACATGGTGCAAAATCGTTTGATGGCGAATTGCTCGAAATGATTGGAATCAAAAATGCGATTCAAGATGCGCCAGAACCAACGGTAAAAATCAGTCTGGAGCAAATGGTGCAGTGGGACCCGGACGTGATTTTCCTGGCGGAGGCCGACGACGCGCTGTTGAACGAATGGAAGCAAAATCCGCTCTGGAACAAGATCACCGCAGTCAAAAATCAGGAAGTACACAAAGTAAATCGCGACCTCTGGACGCGCTATCGCGGACTGAAATCCGCAGAACGTATTGTCGAAGAGGCAGTGAACCTTTTGTACAGTAAGGATAAATAAGAACACATACGATGCAAATGCTGGAAAGACCGATCGCTGATCTGGTCTTTTCCGTGTTCCTGCACGTGGTAGTTGATCGAGGTGGCTTGTATTGCAGAAAACAACGATACGACGACGAAAAGGTACCTTTGTCCTCATTGCGATCGGCTTGGCGATCCTCTTGCTCATTGGTTTGTTGCTGAGCTTGTTTACTGGAGTAGCTTCGCTGCAGATTCGATCATTAGTGACGAATTGGCTATCGGGTGAGTACTCCAAGGAGCTTTTGATTTTCCAAACCATCCGAGTTCCGAGAGCAGTGCTGGGAGCCATCATCGGGGCGAATTTGGCTGTGGCAGGAGCTGTGATGCAGGCCGTTACCCGCAATCCACTGGCTTCCCCGCAAGTATTTGGCGTCAATGCGGGGGCTTGTCTGGTGGTCGTACTCGCGATTGTGTTATTACCGGATATCGGGAAAGCCAATCTCATCTATTTTGCATTTGGCGGAGCGATTCTCGGGGGACTTGTTGTCTTTGGCTTCGCAGCTTCCCGAGGGATGACCAATCTCAAGATCGCTTTGGTAGGTATGGCCATCCACCTGCTGCTCACCTCCGTTACGAAGGGAATTATTATTTTTAACGAACACATATCGAATGTACTGTACTGGTTGTCTGGCTCCATTAGCGGAGCGGCTTGGACGGATGTGCAATTGATTTTGCCATGGTCGATTGTGGGACTACTGCTGGCGATCTGGCTGTCCGGCTCATTGTCTGTGTTTCGACTGGGGGAGGAAGTCGCGATGGGATTGGGGCAAAAAATCGCCCGCGTCCGACTGCTATCTTATGTTGTGGTCGTTATTTTGGCAGGCGCCTCTGTTGCTGTCGCCGGAGCTGTTGGTTTCGTCGGACTGATGGTTCCACATATCGCAAGGAGGCTCGTCGGTACGGACTATCGGGTGGTTATCCCTGTGTCTGCGCTTGGGGGCGCTGTCTTGGTCACAATCTCAGATGTAGTGGCTCGCTTGATTTACTATCCGTTTGAGTCTCCTGTAGGAATTGTAACGGCGCTTCTGGGAACCCCGTTCTTTCTTTACTTGGCGAGAAAAAAGGGGAGGGAAATGGTATGACTTCACGAAAAAATACCCTGCTCCTGATTGGCCTCAGCGCCTTAGTCTTAGTGGCAGCATTGCTTAGCATGGGAATCGGCCCGATCTTTATCGGCCCTGATCAAATCATCCGGGTGATCATGGGAGAATCTTCGCCGCTTACGTTTATGATTGAAAACTATCGATTGCCGCGGGCGTTGCTCGCGATTCTTGCAGGAGCGGGCTTCGCGATCGCTGGTGTGATTTTGCAAGGAATGATCCGTAATCCGCTGGCATCTCCAGATGTTGCAGGGGTAACCAAAGGTGCGGGCTTGTTCGCGGTTGTGGTCATCATTCTGTTTCCGACTGCTTCACCAATTCTTCTCCCGATTGTCGCGTTTTTGGGAGCACTGGCGGTAGCGATTGCCCTCATCTATTTCGCTCGGAAAAGCGGTGCACAGCCAACGACGTTTGCCTTGGTCGGCATGGGTGTAGGGGCGATCTGTCAAGCGCTGACGGAATTCATCATGGTGAAGTATCCGATGCAAGCCAATGATTCTCTTGTCTGGCTGGCGGGGAGCTTGTGGGGAAAAGGCTGGGATGAAATTTATGCGTTGCTGCCGTGGCTGCTCGTATTCATTCCCATTAGCTTTGCCCTGCATCGAAAGCTGGACATTATCAGTCTGGATGAAGGGAGCTCCACCGGGCTCGGGCTGAATGTCGTACGGACACGCTATGTGCTCTTGCTGCTCGCCGTTGCATTGGCAGGCGCATGTGTAGCGGCGATTGGCTCGATTGGTTTTGTTGGATTAATTGCGCCACATATGGCGAGAAAGTTGTTCGGTCATCAGCATCGGTATCTGTTGCCAGGTGCGGCAGTTTTGGGAGCGTTGATTCTCGTGATTGCAGACGCATTGGGGAGGGGACTGAATCCTCCGATCGAGATTCCCGCGGGTATTGTGACGGCGGTCATCGGTGTTCCGTACTTCTTGTATTTGGTGCGTCAAGAGAAGAGAAAGTAAAAAGAAAAGCCATCTTTTCCTCTAGCTTTGGAGAGAAAGATGGCTTTTTTCTATTCGGAAAAAAATTATCCATCCTTGTAAGAAAAAAACCGATCTTTTCATAGTAAAGGTAGAATGATTGCTGGACAGTAGAAGTGAACGGAATGTCTGGTGATAGAAATAGAAGGGAGCGACAGTTCATGGAGGAGGATCAAGAGTGGGTGAAGCAAGTCTTGGGAGGCGACCCGCATGCCTTTGCCCACCTTGTGAACAAGTACAAAAACAGGGTGTGCTCGTTACTCGTGCGGATGGGCAATTCCCCAGAGGATGCAGAAGATTTCGCACAGTCAGCATTCGTCAATGCGTATAAAAGCTTGCAGCAATACGATGCAAGCCGTTCATTTTCAGCTTGGTTAAACAAAATCGCGATCAATTGTTGTCTGCAAGCATGGCGGGATGCCCAGAAGCATCCGAGCGTACCTTTCCAGGAGTCCAATACGGTCCATACCAGTAAAGAAGACCCGGAATCGTTTTACTTGGCGCGTGAAAAGCACAATGAACTAGTAGATGTCATGGGAGAGCTCGCCTCCCATTACCGGATCGTGCTTACACTGCGTTATTTTGAAGAGCTGAGCTATCAGGAAATTGCCGAGACGATGCAGGTTCCGGTGACAACCGTGCAGGTTCACTTGTACCGCGCGAAAAAAAAGCTGCGTGAGCTCATGGGGAAAAGGAGGGAGCTTCATGAAATGTACTGATTGTGTCAGGCTGATCAATCAGGTCGACCAAGAGCTTTCACACGAGGAAGGAAAGCAGCTTCAAGACCATATCGCTGGATGTGAGCATTGTCAGGCCATGCTGTTTCAGGAAGTCGACGAAGTGGATGCCGATTTAAGTAAACCTTGGCCAATCGTATCCGCCTCAGATCCTTTCACCGATCAAGTCATGGCGGAGGTGCTACAGATAGAAGAGCGGCAACAAGGAACGATGCGTCGAAAAAACTGGCCTGGCCGTCGACTATGGCAAAGAGCAGGTATTCCTGCAGCTGTCCTGCTGCTTGCCCTAACCGTGGGTGTCGTCTCATCTCCTACGCTCGCGCACTATGTCACATCGATTTTTTCCGAGTCGTTTAACGCGGAGATGCAGCGTGGAGGCGATCTGGGCTTTTCTCAAAAAGTGAATCAAAAGGTAACCGATCAAGGCATTACCATGCTGATAGATGAGATTTTGGTCGATCCATTGAAAATGTACGTGTCGATTCGGTTTTTCACAGAACAAAATCAAGAGCTAGAGGCTTCGATTGAGTTTGATAACAAGGACAACCGGATTTTTCTGTCAGACAAAAACGGGAAATACATCGGAACCGAGGTGCAGCATTCATACGGATTCGAGACGTTGTATCTACCAGAGAACATTCCAAATGATTTGATTCTCAACTTGAAAGTAAATAGAGTGGATCTGCACGATGAAGCCTCAGCAAAAGACGATAAGAAGGGAAATCCCGTTTATGGAAGCTGGCATTTGAAGGTCCCCGTCTCTTTGGAAAAAAGCAAATCGGCAACGCAAACGATTCCGATACATAAAACATACACCTCACCGCAAGGATTTATCTTGGAGGCTGACCGACTAGTGCTGACGCCGATAGAATCAAAGCTGATCCTCTCCTCCAAAATGAATGAGCAACAGCGTGCCCGTATGGAATCGAGAGTGCAAGCGATGGTGGAGGTCAATAATTCGCTTTACGATGACAAAGTAACCGCCGAAGAGCTATGGGATTTCTTCGGAACGAATGCGACAGTCATGTGGGAAATCGTCGATGAGACAGGCAAGGTAGTGATGGATACGAATGGAGCCAATGGCGAGTTTTACGGTCCAATTGAACCAAACAAAAAGCTGACATATCGTACCGTCTACATCGAGAAGGCAGAACCGTCCGATTTGCTCCTGACATTTACGCCTGCGGAACTCAACAGCCAGCCAGTCACCTTCACCAATGAGGGGAATACGTTCGTCTTGAAGGCGTTTCGCATCGCGCCCGATCCTGATCCAGCTCCCGGCACATCCGGATACGTAGGTATCATTGAGGCAGAGGTCACATACCACCAGGACACCTATGAATACCGTGGAATTGATGCAATCGGATTGGGCGTCGTGAAAATGAAAAAAGAGGATCGCTCGATCACCATCCATGATTTCCCCAAAGGTAGGGAAAATCAACCGGTAACGATCACGGCCAGTCAGCTTGTAAAAAGGTATGAAAATGTGGATTGGAGCTTTGACATGGTGAGTCCAGCGCGCTAACGATGTCTATCATAATTTGGCGTGCAGCAGCTCATGCTACTACTGACAGCTCATTCCCGCCCATTTCCTTTCATGGTAAACTGTCATGTAAGTGTCATGCTTCATCCATTCTTTCCTACCAGGTGGTACATACATGCGGTCTATATGGAAGATTTACAAAACAGACTGGATTAACATTTTCAAGGTCCCGACTGGGATTTTTCTGATCATCGCCATCATTCTCCTCCCTTGCTTATACGATTGGATCAACATCAAATCGGTATGGGACCCTTACGCCAATACGCAAGGTGTCAAGGTGGCGGTGACGAGCGAGGATCAGGGAGCCACGGTTGGCGATCACAAGATCAACATCGGGGAGGAGCTCGTAAAGAGCCTGCAGAACAACCAGAAACTAGGGTGGACCTTTGTGGACAAAGAAGAGGCCAGAAGGGGTGTGGAGCGGGGCGATTACTATGCCAGTATCCTGATCCCGGCTGACTTTTCCACAAAAATCACGGGAATTGTCCACGGCAACCTGGAAAAGCCCGAAGTGATCTATACCGTCAATGAAAAGGTGAACGCCGTCGCTCCCAAAATCACCTCGTCAGGTGTGTCGGCGATTGCCAAGCAGATCAACGAGAGTTTTACGGAAAGCGTCAGTGAAGCTTTGCTGACGAAGCTTACAGAGATCGGCATTAAAATTGAAGAGCAATTGCCGACCATCCGCAAAATCGAGAGTGGCGTTTTCCAACTGGAAAAGAGCCTGCCCGAGATTCGTGCCGCAGGGCAAAAGGTTTTGGAGATTGAGAAGAAGCTTCCCGAGATTCACGAAAAAGCGCAGATCATTCTGGAAGTGGAAAAAAGAATCCCGGAGATCAATCAAGCTGGACAAGCCGTGCTCAAAATTCAGCAAAACTGGCCGAAAATCAATGAGGCGGCGTCGGTCATTATCGCGATGGAAGACAAGCTGCCGGTGATTGAGCAAGCGGTTGGACGAATTGAAGAGCTGGATCAAAATTTTGATAAAGTCGCAAACGCTGTGACTACGGCCACAGAAAAGGCGAGTCAAGCCATTGAGATCGTTTCGGCTGCTCAAGATGCGCTGCCGCGTATCGCTGATCTGACTGATAAGGGCGCGGCTGTTGCTGATCAGCTCAATGACTTTTTTACGCAGCATGACGGTGCCTTTGAAACGATTGCACCGCTGATCAAGCAAAATCTCATCTTAGCCCAGCAAGCATCTGATGCGCTCACACAACTCACAGACAGGCTGTTGCAAATCAATCCGGACCGCTTGCCTACTGCGAGTGAGGTAAATGCCGTGAAAGACAGGTTATCCAGAGCCGTGAATGTTTTGGGGCATACCGCATCGCTTGTAGAGAAAGTAAACAGTTATATTCCCGGACAGCCATTGAGTCCTTTCGCAGAGAGGCTGCGCACGATTGAGAACAGAATGAACCGGCAAATCGAGATTCTCGGCATGATTGCAAGCGCACTGGAAAAAGGAAAGCAGCCTGCGAAAGACTTGGTCGAGAGTCTGAATCAGCTCTCGAAAAACGTCAGCGCGGAATTGGGAGACATCCTGTCCCGTTACGATAGCGAAATCGTCCCGAAAATATCCGAGGGCCTTGAAAGGCTGAAGGTGATCACAGGAGAATCTGCCGATCTACTGCATAAAGCCCAAGAAAAACTTCCGGATATCGAAGCGATTCTCCAAGAGACAAAGACGGGCTTGGAGCTGGGATTGGCAGAATTGAAACGAATCCAGCAGGAGATGCCGCAAATACGGGCGAAGGTCCACGAGCTCGCGCAAACGCTCAGAAGCAAGTCGGATGCTTTTGCAAATGCCATTCGCGTAGCAGCTCCATTCCTGAAGAGCAATCTTCCTGCCATCGGGAAAAAGCTCGACGAGGCAGCGGCATTCGTCCAGAACGATCTGCCCAAAGCGGAGGCGGATTTGACCAAGCTGGCTGATTTTGTGCGCTACAAGCTCCCGGAGGTGGAGGCGGGCGTCCACAGAGTTGCCGCATTGGTTCGCGATGATCTGCCCAAGCTGGAGAGTGCCATTGGGCAGGCGGCTGACAAGCTGAGAGAGGTCGAGGCGAACAACCACTTCGCCGATCTTGCCAAGCTATTGCGCGGCGACATTAAAAAAGAGAGCGAATTCCTCGCAAGTCCCGTGCAGATCAAGGAAAACCGCCTCTACCCGATTCCGAATTATGGTTCGGCCATGTCACCGTTTTACGGTGTGTTGTCTCTCTGGGTAGGCGCGACCTTGTTGATTTCTCTGCTGAAGCCGAATGCGGAAAATCCAGACGGAGTGTACAAGCCGTATCAGTTGTACCTGGGCCGCTTGGGAACGTTTGTGACAATTGGATTGCTTCAGGCGTTGTTCGTTACGCTCGGTGATATTTACATCCTCGGGGCCTATGTAGCGGATAAAGCACCGTTTGTGTTATTCGGCATGCTGGTCAGCCTGGTGTTCGTCACGATTACGTATACGCTGGTGTCCGTTTTCGGCAACGTGGGCAAAGGCATCGCGATCATCTTCATGGTGTTCCAATTTTCCAGCTCGGGCGGTACGTTCCCGATCAGCATGACTTCACCGTTTTTCCAAGCGCTTAACCCATACATGCCCTTCACGTATGCGATCAGCCTGTTGCGTGAAGGAGTGGGCGGCATCCTCTGGGAAACGGCGATCCGGGATATACTCGTACTATTCGGCTTTATCGGTATCAGCCTGTTTGTGGCGCTCGCGCTGAAGCGTCCGCTGAGCGGAATCATTGAAAAGTCGATGGAGAATGCGAAAAAGACCAAGATTATTGGGTAAAGGTTACACGGAAGTCAATTGAAATTAGCAGGGTGTCCTCACGTAGATATCACTACTGGAGGGCACCCTTTTTTCAAGGACAAGTGATTATATGATTTGGTAAAATATAGGTGGTTTATGAATCGTAAAGGGGAGTGAGCCATGGGGAGATGGTTTGGATACATTCTACTGACGGTTTTGATAGGCGGTGTGTGCTTTTTTATCATTACGCCAGAAATTACCTTGATATTGAGTATGTTCGTCATTATCGGAACCCTGTTTTATATTGTACACATTTTGAAAAATGAATTGCCCAGAGTAGTCCAGGATCGGCTGGAAAGACGATTCCACAAGACAGACAAAAGCCTCGAGGAATTAAAAAACCGGTACAAGCAGGAGGCTGAATAGAATCGCCCATTTCAAAGCTACGGTCATACAATGTCAGCACAGATGGAGCATTGTGGTAATCCAAATCATAACCCTCGCGTCTTCCCCATATTGTGAGAAGAGAGCATTCTAAAATAGGGGAGGATGGGGATGCAATTTTATTATGGTCAGCAAATGCCACTACGGATTTTGGATGAAGCGGAATTTTGGAAAATGCAAGAGAGCGAGCACACTGTTGTCATTCGAGAGGCTCTAACAAATTTGGAGAACCAATATGTGGAGGCGCTAAAACAATGGGAGCAAGCTCTGACGGGAACTCATCAAGAAGTCGTGAGTTATGTAGAATCGGTGATTCGCAGTCAATATGTTCCTGCCCAGCTTCATCAACAGGTGATCCAACTTGTAACATACTGCCTAGATGAAAGCATGAAATTTATTGAACTGTGCCGTCAGATTAAAATGGATAGTTCAGCTGCTAAGAATAATCCGATAGCTAAAACGATACTCGATCATATCATTAGGGAATCTGAATACTTTATCGGCATTGCGCGAGTCATTCTATACGGCGATCCTCAGGGTTAAAGACTACTGGCTCAAAAGGTAAGCGGAGGAGCTTTTGATTCCGTATTACAGCTACCTCCTTAAGTCAGGCAATTCAATTTCTTACATAAAATCCATGAAACCATACTTATACAGGAGATTGGCCCTGATAAGATGAACCCCCTGTAGGTTTTCCTACAGGGGGTGTGGTCACGTTTGGCACAAGCGTACGATCCGTTTCGTGAGGCTACCCCAAAGTGTCTCTTTTTTCTTGAACAGGTAAGGAACGTGTCGCCAGTCGGGCAGCAGATGCCAGCCCCAGTAGGACGATGAACGTCTGGAGGAGCAGGGAAGCGGTAATACCAACAGAAAGTGAAAACGCAAAAGCAGTCATCACAGATACAATGGCTCCTCCCACCCCAATGACAATTGCTGGCGTAAACGTATCGGCGATAGATAGTTCAGCAGATACTTTTCCTTCTTCACCAGGTTTTGCAAGAGAAAACGCAATAGCACCGCTTGTCGGGTGAGCCAAACCGATTCCGAAGCCCATAATGATCTGGCTAAAAATCGCGACCACGATCCCGAAAAGGTCTTGTTGAATCAATGTCAGCGGTACAGTGCCAGCTACTCCGATAAGCATAATGACGAGACCGATGATAATTCGTTTTTTTCGACCAGCCCCTTGGTCTTTTTTGTCCAGCCTTGCTTGTACATTAGCTGCCAGCGACCAACTGATTGCTGCGGAGGCAACAGCTAAACCAGCTTTGTCAGCGGTTAATCCTAAAATCGAAGTGAGTCCAAGGACGAGATACGTTTGTGTGCCGTAATAGGCAGCGACAAACAGACCCCGAGATGCGATGACAGCAGGTAAGCCTGGGCGTGCGAGGAGTGTTCCTTCAGGCATCAGTTTATATAAAGGCACACTGAGGGTAAGCAAACCTGCGATGGATAGCAGGAAACCGTAGATCGAGGGAATTTTGCCGAGTCCAAAAAGCAAGGCACCAGTCCCTAAGGCCAAGAAAAAGGGCAGAAGAAGACTGCGATTGTTTGCCGCGCTTGCTTGTGGCGGCTGTAAGCCTCGGAAAGAGGGGGTGGTTAAGAGTGCAGACAGAAAGATAAAGGGAAGGATCAACCAGAAGACATATCTCCACGACAACTGTTCAGCAATAATCCCGGCGACATACGGTCCGAACAGGCCTGGAAGGATATAAGCGCTGGAGAAGACAGCGAGAATCTGAGGGCGAAGGGAATCGGGGTAACGCAAAGTAATCATGGTATACACGCAATTGACCAAGGCACCGGCACCGAATCCTTGCATCACTCGCCCAAGCAGTAAAGTAAGCATATCAGGCGCGATTGCAGCAACAACAATCCCAACAGCAAAGAGCACGATAGTGACAATAAAAGGCTGGGCAGGCCCTTTTCTATCGACGAATTGACCTGTGACCACGGTTCCTATCAACTGAGCCAACAAATATGCACTGAATACCCACCCATAAAGATCCTCACCCTGCAGCTCTCGGGAAAGAGCGGGGGCGATTGTTGTGACAGCCAAGCCTTCAAATGCTGTAGCAGTCACCACAAGAATAATCCCAATCGTCAACGCTCGGTAATGCGTGCTCCAAATCCCTTCTGTGCTCATCATTTTTACTCCTTTTTTGTATATATTTTGCTTTGAAAGTTGTTATAAAAACTGTTGCTATAACAACTAATTATATACAAAAAATGACATCCTGCAATATGTTTTGTTTTTACAAGTTTTTCACGTTCTCATAAATGATATTGAGTGTTCTTCGAAATTGGTTCACTTCTTCTTCGGTCAATCCTGCAATGGTTTTCTCGTACGCTTCAATGGAGGGAGGAAGGACCTCGTCTTTTAAAAGTCGCCCTTTTTCAGTCAGATAGACACGAAGGGAGCGGCGATCCTTTTTATCTGTTTCGCGATGAATAAATCCTCTTTCCTCCATGAGAAAGAGCATCCGCGCGATATTCGTTTTATCCTTATAGGTGCGTTCAGCCAACTCGTTCTGGGTCAAACCTTCTTCTTCCCATAACACGACAAAAATCATCCACTGATCGATGGTGATGTTATACGGGTTGCATACTTTTTGATAATAGTTGTTCAGTTTTAAATCCGTTCGTTTTACGATGACGCCGATATACTCATCCAATTTCATTGCGAAACCTCCTAGGTTAAGCAGTCAGGGCAACTGTTGATAAGACAACTATAAGGATGCTTCCGACAAGTGTCAATTTGCAGCGCTGATGTGTTAGACGCATGAAAAAGCCAAATTTGCTCAAAATAACAGCGGGATTCACTATTTACCAGAAAAGGAGAAGGAATAAATGACTTTACTACTCAAAAAAGTAACGCTGTTATTGATGTGCCTCGCTTTACTTGGTGTGCCGGGCATGGCAGAAGCCAAGGAATCACAAGGAAATGTACAGCAGGCAGAATGTATAAAGCCGAAAGAAGTAAAGCTGCAAGGGGATATGAGAAAGCTCTGGATCGACCATTTGCAATGGGACCATCAATATATGGTCAGCGCCTTGGCAGGGCTGGAAGACAAAGACGCCATACTTGCACGTCTCTTGAAAAACCAGGTGGATATCGGGAACGCAATGAAGCCATTTTACGGAGAGCAAGCAGGTAAAAAGCTTACCGAATTGCTGACGGAGCATATTATGATAGGCGGCAAAATCATTGATGCAGCCAAAAAAGGCGATCAGGCTACCGTGGCAAAGCTTGATAAGGACTGGCACCGGAATGCGGATGATATCGCCAAGTTCTTAAGCAGCGCCAACCCCAATTGGACAGAGAAGGAACTAAAAGAGATGATGTACACGCATCTGAAGCTGCTCAATGATAATCTCCAGGCGAGATTGAAAAAGGACTGGGAAGCGGATATTGCTGCATTTGATCAAGGTGAGGATCACATTATCGCGTTTGCCGATGTGCTGACAGCAGGAATCATCAAGCAGTTCCCGAACCAGTTCTGAAAAAATTCGTGAACAAAAAAGACGCCAGCACACTTCGGAATCGGTGCTGGCGTTTTCATTATTTCAACAGTCGCTTGATAATCTCGTTCGTCACAGAGGGAACCACTTCTGTAGAATACGTAATCTCCATCCGTTCGAAACGGTTATGGGCATCGTACCCATACGGACCGATGTTGATGCACGGTACATTGATGTCTCGAATGTCCTGATACTCGACGTGATGCTTGCTGCCCCAGCTCGGATTGTTCTCTTCGATCGCGAGAATGCCTTCCTCATCGTCTGAGAGGGCTACGCAGCTCATATCGCAAACATACGGGAAAAAGTTGCGCGTCACGATAGGGTGTGCATAATCAGGCTGGACAGCTGCAACGGCTTGCTCCAATGCATCTATCAAGTTTTGCTCCCGTTCATCTTTGCCAACGAGCTCGATGCAGGGAGAGTAGAGAGAGGAGTAGAACAGAATGATTGCAGGGCTTCTGTCCTTCATCCACTTGACCTCCTCCTCAACCACACGAGCTGAGAACATGCGTACATCCAAGGATTTGTCTTGCAAAAGCGCCTCTTTAAACTGCTTCATGTGCGAGAGGAAGGCGTCCCCATGCTCGGCGATCAGCTCTTTTTTCATATCCTCGTAGACCAAAACTCTCGTCTTCCAAGGGAGTGGAGTCCAAGCTTGACCGCTCTTCTCACAGAAGCGGCGGTGACGCTCACGCAACAGAGTCAGTGCGTTTTCAAAAGCGATCTCGGCTTGCTCCTTCAGTAGCGCCAAGACTTGCTTCGGAGACCAGGAATGGATGAAGAAATTGTAATAGACATACGCCGATAGGGCGGTCTGGATCGTGTAGGTCGGCTTGAAGTCCGTCTGCTTCAACGATACAGGAGGGACAGGTGTCTCGCCGTATGCTTCGTCGCACAGGTCAGGATTGTAGCTGATCTGACGGGTCAGCTCTGCGGCGATAAAGTTGGGATCGAGCCCCTCGAAAGAAGAGCCCGCATGTGTCTCGTAGCCCGTGATATAAAAGGAAGGCAGCAGCTTGCCGACAGTTCCTTTATAGATATAGCGATTCGGGTCCCCATCGTAGCGCGGGGCGACGAAGTCGGAGTTGATCAGCGCGATATAGTCAAAACCGTGCTCCTCTCGCCATTTTTTCAAATCCTTCAAGGAGGAGAGGACGCCATGCGAGCTGTCTTCTTCGTCGCATTCGGCAAGCAGCAGGAGATTGCCCGCCAGCTCTTCCGGGTGCTCGGAATAGTACTTCAGCAAGTAGACGTGACTCGCTACGCCGCTTTTCATATCGAGCACGCCACGCCCAAAATGCCAATCACCTGACTCCAGCTGCTCACTCACCAGTGCAGGCAGTGGTTCATCTTTCAAGGCGTCCATGAGTGCAGTCGGATGGCAGGCTTTGTCCTTCAGATGGTTGTAATCCTCGATGCCGACCGTATCCGTGTGCCCCATCAAAATAACGGTTTTGGCGCTCGACTCCTTAGTTCCCCTGACAAAAGCAAGGACGTTGTAGCGCTCCACCTCGTCGTTGACCGTGCGGGAGAGAATCAACTGATCTGGATGCTTTTGAAAATAGGGGAATGACTTCAGATGCTCGTGCAGATGGGTAGCAACGGCGATTTCGCCTGTCGTGTTCACGATACTTTCAATGCTGACTAGTTCATCGGTCAATTGCAGGATCGATTCACGGCTTTGTAGCATGGGTTCCACCTCGTCTTTGGCTTACAAAATTTGTTGTAAAAATCGTTTGGTACGTTCATGCTTTGGATTCGTGAAAAGCTCATGGGGATGAGCTTCTTCGACCATTTCTCCGTCCGCTAGCATAATGACTCGGTCAGCTACCTCGCGGGCAAAGCCCATTTCGTGCGTGACGACGACCATTGTCATGCCATCGCGAGCCAGGTCTTTCATGGTAGCGAGAACTTCGCCTACCAACTCGGGGTCCAAGGCAGAAGTAGGCTCATCAAACAGCATAATATCGGGCTCCATTGCCAGGGCACGGGCAATCGCCACACGCTGCTTCTGCCCGCCGGAGAGCTGCTCGGGATAGGCGTTTGCTTTGTCTGTCAGTCCGACGCGGCTTAATAGCTCCATGGCTTTTGCGGTCGCTTCCGTCTTGGTTTTCCTTTTGACGTAGATTGGTGCTTCGATCACGTTTTCCAGCACGGTCATATGCGGGAACAGATTAAAATGCTGAAAAACCATTCCGACATGCTCGCGTACTTTGTTCAAATCACTGTTTTTGACATCGATGACCTGATGGTTGATCTCGATATCGCCTTTGTCTTTTATTTCCGGAAAGTTCAGACATCTGAGCAGCGTGCTTTTTCCTGACCCACTCGCTCCGATCAACACAACCACTTCTGATTTTTGAATCGACAGCGTGATGTTTTTGAGCACATGCAGGTTCCCGAATGACTTGGCCAGATTGCGTACCTTGATCATGCTGCCACCTCTTTTGGTTTCGGAGTGCTGACGGGCGTTCTGCAAGTATCGAGACGTTTTTCCACACGGTTTAAAATAAAGGAAAAGATAGCGACAAGCGCGAGGTAATACAGTCCGACGACGAAGTACGTTTCAAAAGGCATGAAATTCTCCGCCTGTGCAGACAAGGCACGGTTAAACAGCTCTGTAACGGCAATGTACGCGACGAGTGAAGAGTCTTTTAACCCGATGATGAACTGATTGCCAAGCGGCGGAATGGCCCGTTTGAAGGCTTGTGGCAAAACAATTCGGCGCATCGCCAGACTGTACGGCATCCCGAGTGAACGGGCAGCTTCCATCTGACCGCGGTCAATCGATTGGATGGCTCCCCGAAAAATCTCGGCAATGTAGGCGCCAGAGTGGATGCCAAGCGCGAGCGCACCTGCCGTAAAATCAGAGAGCACGATAACACTGGATATCCCGTAGTAGAGGAACATGAGCTGGACGATCAACGGCATGCCGCGCACGATGAAGATATAGGTGTCGGCCAGCTTTTGCAGGACGAAAATCCCGGATACTTTGAAAAAGGCGAAAACGAGTCCGATCACAGAGGCCATCGCCAAGGATACGGCGGTGAGTGAAACGGTAACCCAAGCTGCCTCCAAAAAAGCTTTTCCATGAATCGTAAAAATATCAAGGATACTGGTCACAAAACCCATGGCTGCTCAACCTCCCGCGTTATTTCAACAGGTTCGATCCGAACCATTTCATGCTGATTTGCTCGTAGGTACCGTCTTCAACCATGGCTTTGATGGCTTCATTGATTTTTTTGGTCAGCTCAGGGTTGTCTTTGGTGACAGCAATCGCGATGTTTTCCTTGTTCAGAACCTCGCCCGTCGCTTTGATTTTCAGGCCTTGATTCTTGATCGCAGAGGTGCCGACGACACGGTCGGTGATCACAGCGTCGACTCGACCTGGGAGGAGATCCTGCAAGGCGTAGATATCTGAGGGATAGCCTTTTACATTTGTCTTGTCAGTCAAGGTTTCCGCGGCGTCTTTGTGCGTGCTTGCCTGAACAACACCTATGATTTTGCCTTTTAGATCGTCCTTGGTTTTGATGCTTTCATTTGTTTCCGCAATAAAAATCTGCCCGCCAGAAATGTAGTAGGGGTCTGTGAAGTCTACTTGTTTGGCACGTTCTTCTGTGTGCGTCATGCTGCCAATAATGGCGTCGTATTTGCCGCCCTTCAGCCCTTGCAGTATGGTTTCCCAAGGATTGGTCACCGGATTGGCTTCGAGTCCGATCCGTTTGGCGATCTCATTGCCGATTTCCACGTCGAATCCGGTCAGTACGCCATTCGTGTCCTTGTAGTTAAGTGGTTTGATTAGGCCGCTCATGGCAAAAGTGAGTTTTCCTTCATGAACGAGCTTGAGTTTCACTTCGGAAGCAGGCTGTGCAGGTGGAGTGGAGGGAGTAGAGGAATTAGTGGAAGCGTTTGCATTTGGTTGTGCAGGTGGTGTTGTTATATTGGACCCGCAGCCTCCCAAAATGGAGAATAGGAGCGAACTTACCAAAAGAGCGACAGGAAACAAACTTTTCTTCCTCATACGAGAATCCCCCTAACGGATATGGTGTGCAATACGTCTTGCCGACCAAGCTGGGAAACGGAAAAAGTGTGCTGCCTCTATAGGAAAAGGGAGAGGGCGTACGTGCCGCCCTGCCCCTAACGTGAACTAATTTTGTGCCGTCTTTTTCAAATAAGCTCTCCATGTGATGCACCATTGATCAGGATCATCGAGCACGGACTCCAGGACACGGTGACCTGTACTATTATGCGGCGCTGTTTTGACGATCTCCGGATTCTCATAGGCTTCTTGCGAGATATGCGTAAGTGCCGCGACGTATTCGTCGAGCTCTGCCATGGAATAGGACTCTGTTGGTTCCAGCGTAAACGGCTCCGGCACGACGTACGGGTGGTGACTGGTCCAGTAATGGTGGGCAAAGTCGACCATGCGGCGCTGAACATCGTATGTCGTGACGCCCGTGTCTTCTTTTAGCTGCTGCCAGCTATAGCGAACCTGCTCCAGTCGTCGGCCTTGTATATAGGGCGCGCTCGCACCGCGGATTTGCAGGATTTTGTGATAGAGATAGTTGTTGTTGAGGCAAGCGATTTCAGCAACTTCCCTCAAGCCGTCAGCACCAAGTGCACGGACCCAAGCGTAGGAGCGCAGAACAGCAGGTGGTACGCCGTAAAAGCTGCGGACTTTCCCGATGCTGTTTTTCAAATCACGCTTATAAAAGTAACGCTCTCCGTCGAAGTCTACGATCGGTCCTGGCAGGAATTGCGCAAGCTCGGCAGTGACACCGATGGCACCTGTTGCAGGTCCGCCGCAAGCGTGTGGGACAGAGAAGGTTTTGTGCAGGTTGAAAAAGCACATGTCAAAGCCTGCTTCCAGCGCGCGGGTAATGCCGAGCAAGCCGTTGGCGTTTGCTTGATCGTAGCAGCACAGCCCCCCTGCGGCGTGGACGACGTCCGTGAACTCCTTGATGCGGGAGTTGTAAATGCCTGTATCCTCTGGATTGGCTACGGCAAAGGCAGCGGTTCGCTCCGAGACGAGGCCCTTTAGCGCTTCCAGATCAGGGTAGCCGTTTTCGTCAGCAGGTACATAAATGATCTTGAAGCCTTTGACTGCTGCCGTCGCGGCTTGGGACGGGTGGGAAAAATGGGTGGTAATAAACTCGTTGCGCTGCTCACCTTCGCCGCGAGATTCGTGGTATTTGCGCACGATAGAGGCTTGGGTAAACAACGCCTGTGTGCCGCTACCCGGTTGGAACGAGAATTTGTCCATTCCCGAAATTTCGCGCAGGTACAGATCGAGCTGATACGTCATTTCCAGCATTCCTTGGACAGTGGACTCGTCTTGCAGCGGATGCAGCTCCGCCATTTTCGGCGAGCGCACGAAGCGTTCGTTGATTTTCGGGGAGTATTTCATTGTGCAGGTGCCTTGCCCAATCTCTACGTTGAAATCCGACCCCAGAACCTCCTGTGAAATCCGGGAGTAATGACGGATCACGCGGTACTGACTGATCTCGGGGAGGTTCGGCCGTTTTTTCCGGCGCAGGCTGTCTGGCAGCTGAGAGATGCCATCGCCTACGGTCTCCACGATTTGTGGCTCGACGGGTGGTACCTCGACGCCACGCTCGCCAGGCTGGCTCAGTTCAAAAATGACAGGCTCATCCCACTTCGCTTGGTGGAAGCGGCGTACCTTATGGTCTCTCGGAATCCGTTTCATTTTGTCGATTGTTCCTTCGGATGTTTTCATGGTCGGTTTCCTCCTTTTTAAAAAGTTCCTTGATTACAAGATGCTCCTGATGGCAGCAACGAGTGTATCAATATCCTCCTGGGTATGAACCTCCGTGACGCAGTAGAGCGCACATTGACCCAATTTCGGGTAGTGTTCAGTCAAATCAACTCCGCCGAAAATTCCTTTGGCGAGAAGCGCAGCGTTGATGTCTTTGACGGTTTTGCCCGTTTGCGAGAAGTCGATCACGAACTCTTTGAAGAAAGGAGCGGCGAATTTGGCCTCGACCCCAGGAAGAGAAGAGAGCTGCTTGGCTGCGTATTGGGAGCGCTGCATGATTCCTTGCCCGACTTCTTCCATGCCCACAGGTCCCATCGTCGCCAGGTACACGCCTGCGGTAATGCCCCATAGTGCGGTTTGCGTTCCGACGGACTCCTTGCCTTTTTCACGTTTGGCAAAAGAGGTGCGGTCGTATGCGACGTCTCCGAAGCCGTATTCGCCTTCGACTTCTGTCGGAGCGATTCCGAACAAGCGGGACGGATATTCCATGACGTAGGTCGGATCGTCATGTGTTGCGATAAAGCCGGATTGCCCGCCGCCGTAATGCATGTGTACGCCAAGCGGCTGCAAATCTCCGCAAACGATGTCCGCGCCGTAATTCGCCGGAGATTCCATCACGCCGAGAGAGATGGGATCGACGCCGACTACGCAAATGGCACCAGCTGCATGAGCTAAGTCCGCAATCATTTGTCCGTTTACTTCCACAGAGCCGAGGAAGGTAGGGTTTTCGAAGTAAACCGCTGCTGTATCTACACTTATCTTTGCTTTTAGATCATTCAGGTCAAGTCTGCCTGTTTCGTTCTCAAAATCGATCAAGGTGACGGTAAGATCAGGAGACGTATAGTTTTTGATGATCAGGAGCTTGTCGGGATGGATATTTTTCGAGACCAGGAGCTCTGTGCGTTTGGTGATACGCGCTGCCATGCGCAGAGCAGTAGAAGCAGCCTGTGCCCAGTCAAAGGTCGGAACGTTCACGACATCCATATCGACTAGCTCAGCTACGAGACTTTGGTACTCGAACAACGCCTGAAAACGCCCCTTGTCTTCATAAGGCTCACCAGCATATGCCGTCACAAACTCCGCACGGGAGTTGATTTCATCACAGACAGCGGGAACAAAATGCGGCCAGCAGCCTGCGCCGAGGAAGCTGATATTTTCTTTCGTCGTTTGGTTTTTGTTCATCAGCTGGTTGACGTGGCGCTCCAGCTCGTATTCGGTCAAAGCTTTCGGGATGTTCATTTTTTCCTTTAGGCGGAGCTCCCCGGGAATGTCCGCATAGATATCCTCGATGCTGGAAAAGCCGATTTCGGCAAGCATTTTCTCTTTGACTTCAGGGGCAGAATTCGGAATATACGGGTGGGCAAAACGTTGTACGCTCATCTCATGGTTCCTCCATCTCTTCGTTGGAATATTCAGTCGGATTAACGATCCATTAAGCCAAACCGCCGCCGTCGACGACCAGTACGGAACCAGTCACCCAGGATGACAGGTCGCTGGCAAAAAACAGGACAGCATTGGCTATATCTTGCGGAGAACCGAGACGCTCCAGCGGACGCCCTTGGGCAGAGGAGACGAGGAATGCTCCCTCTTCCTTTTCAAGCTGGCGCGCTTCTTCTCGCAATAGAGGTGTGTCGGTATCGCCAGGTGACACACAATTCACACGGATGTTTTCCGGACCGTGGTCAATCGCCATTGCTCGTGTCAGGTTGACGACGCCAGCTTTTGCCGCGCAGTAGGCCGCAGCCTTGTCACCGCCCTTGATACCCCAGCCTGAGCCCGTATTAATGATGCTGCCTCCGCCTGTTTTCGCCATGACCGGAATGACGAATTTCGAGAGGTTGTAAGCCCCCTTCAAGGAGACATCGACGACCAGATCCCAATCGTCCTCTTCCAGCTCGACGACTGTCTTTCTTCGAATCACGCCTGCGTTGTTGAACAAAATATCGATGCGACCATACGCTTCCTCGATCGCTTTGGTTACTTCACGACAATCCTGTTGGGAAACGACATTGCATGTAAAATAACGGGCTGACCCGCCCGCCGCTACGATTTCTTGTGCCGCCTTTTCTCCGAGCTCTTCGTTGATATCAAGCAGCATGACATTTACTCCGAATTGCGCCAGTCGTTTCGCTGTTGCAAGTCCGATACCGGAAGCAGCACCTGTCACCAATGCTACCTTTCCTTGCAGATTGAATACCTCGTTCGTGTTTACCATGGTTGATCACTCCCCCTAGTTGAAAAGTTTATATTGCAATCACTGTGCCAAGTACGAAATGAACCCCGCCGAGTTACATGCTCCTTGCTTGATTGCTAAAAAAGCTGATTTCACGAGATTCTGCGTGCGTGTCGGACCGTCATGGCAGTGACAAAAGTGGCAATGAGTTGTCATTATTGGCAAACATCAGGGGTAAAATGTTTGTGAATTGTCTAAATGTTTCATAAAATAGAGGGCAAGGACAATAAGCAGGGAGGATATCCATGGTTTCGTTGGATCTGTGCAAACCAGCCATCGAAAAGGTCATTACAAGCATTTCAGATATATTGAACGTGGATGCTGCGGTGATTAACGAGCGCGGCCTATTGGTCGTGAGTACAGAGCGCTACTTGAAACAAAAAGGCGAAAATGTGCATGTGCCCTCGATTGAGTTCGTGTTGGCAAAAGGACAGTATGTGGTAGACAAACCCGGCTCCATGGAAATGTGCAAAGGATGCCGTTTTCTCGACAGCTGCCCCGCCAAAGTAGAGCTGCTCTCTTCTATTAAGGTAGCCAATCATGCAATCGGGGTCGTTTCCCTCACATCCTTTACGAAGGAAGGTCAAAATCGCCTGTCCAAGCATACAGAGAAATACCAGCAAATCCTGACAGAAGTCAGCGAGATGATTACGGCGATTGTACAGTCCCATGCGACCAGACAGATCGAATCGTCTGATGACTCCATGAGGCTGCTGGAGGGAGCGCTGGATACAGTTGCCGATGCGTACTTCACATTTGACCGAAATGGCAATGTCATTCACACGAACGCCAGCGCGCGTAGACTGCTGTCCCAGCATGAACTGCTGCCTGCGGAGGTTTCACGGATGTTGCTGCCGTCATTATCACGGATGGCCGCGCATTCCTTGCCGATTGCCAATTGTCTCGTTGACAAGCTGGATGCTCCGACCGAGGCCACGCCGATCATCGTCAACAGTCAGCTCATTGGCGGCGTGCTTCGCGTGCAGAGGGGCTCGCTAACCATTCCGCGTTTGATGGATCATCAACCGAGCCGTTCGTCTGGCAAAGCGGATAGCCTTGCTCAAATCGTGGGAAACAGTCCAGCCATCAAACAGGTCAAAGAAATGGCGATGAAAATCGGTAACAGCAGCTCTACGGTACTGATTACCGGCGAAACAGGGACAGGCAAAGGGCATCTGGCAAAAGCGATTCACGAGGCAAGTACGCGAGCATACTACCCGTTTGTCGCGATCAATTGCGCCAGCATTCCGGAAAATCTGTTCGAAAGCGAATTGTTCGGTTATGAGGACGGCGCGTTTACCGGAGCCAAAAAGGGAGGAAAGCCAGGGCGCTTCGAAATGGCAGAGGGAGGTACGCTTTTTCTGGATGAGATCGGCGATATGCCACTCTCGTTGCAGGCAAAGCTGCTGCGTGTCTTGCAGGAAAAGGTCGTGGAACGCATCGGCGGCACGCGGTCGTTTCCCATCAATGTACGAATCATCGCGGCGACGAACCAGAACCTGGAGGAGCTCGTGGAGAAAAAAGCGTTTCGTGCCGACTTGTACTATCGGTTGAACGTCATTCCGATACACGTCCCGTCACTCGCAGAGCGCAAGGAAGACATCGAGCTCTTGGCCGTTTCATTTATGGAGAAGTACGGAGAGCAAGCAGGGCGCACCTTCTTCGGGATAGCACGAGAGGCAATCAATCAGCTCACGCACTATCACTGGCCGGGCAATGTGCGGGAGCTGGAAAACGCCATCGAGTACGCCATGAACATGGAGCAAGACACGGTACTGACTGTCGACAGCTTGCCTCCGCGCCTTCGTGCTCGTCCTTCAGTGGCTCCCTCGCATTCAAGTCCAGCTATCAAAGCGAGGGTCGCCGATGCACAAGCGGACGCCATTCGCGCTTCGCTGCAAAAGCACGGCAGTGATTTGAAAGGAAAGCAGCGGGTGGCCGAAGAACTCGGGATCGGGCTTCGCACCCTGTATCGAAAGCTGAAGCTGCTCGGTATATAAGGAAATCGTGCTGGAGCGTGTCGTATACTTGAGGGAGAACCTAATTAGGGGGAAGAAGCATGAGTGAACTGAATGCCTTATTTCGGAAAAGGATCGGTATGCCAGAAAATGAAACGATTACCTTCGAGACATTGGATCGCCTCCTTGATCTGACAGCATTGGCGATTCCTTTTGAAAACCTGTGCATTATGGAAGAGCGAACAAGCGTAGTCTCTAGAGAGTCCGTCATGGAGAAGATACTGGTCAGAAACGAAGGCGGTCTTTGCTACGAGCTCAATCCGATGCTGTATTTCTTCTTGCTGGAAAATGGCTTTGACGCCCATCTGATTCGCGGAGTTGTTTACAGGCAGGACATTGGCGAGTACTACACGATTGGTCGAACGCATGCCACGATTTTGCTTACATATGAGGGGCAAACGTATTTGCTCGACACGGGTTTTGGTTCGAACCTGCCGTTAAAGCCTGTTCCGTTAACCGGAGAGACCGTTTCTTCGCGCAATGGTGAGTTTCGGATCAAGAAAGAGCAGACGGAGTATGGCGATTATGTACTCGAAATGAAGCTGCGGCACAAGGATACGGACTGGAGAATCGGCTATACGTTTGATTCGCAGAAGCTGGTGACGGATGAAACGGAATTAAACGAGATTCAGACGATTATCGCTGAACATGAACAGTCTCCCTTCAACAAAAGCCCTTTACTTACACAGCTTACAGAGAGAGGCAATGTTACTTTAACAAATACGTCCTTTACGCATTGGACGGATGGAGCCGTTACTAAAGAGGAAATCGACAATGCGAGATTCAAAGAGCTGGCGAAACAGCATTTTCGTTTATAGCACAGCAAGTAACAAGTTAGGCCACAGATGTTTTTCTGTGGCCTTTCGTCTTTATTCTTTTGCTTCTATGTCTACCAACAGCTTCGTCGGATCAACGGGTACACCATTTTCGAGAACTTGAAAAGCAAGATGCGGTCCCGTGCTGCGTCCCGTACTTCCCAACAGACCGATGAGCTGGCCTTGGGTCACAGTAGCTCCAGCGGTGACCTCCAGCTTTTCCAAGTGTGAATAAACCGTTTGATACCCGCCTTCATGCTCTAGAATGATCTGGTTGCCTTTCCCTGTTTGTGTATCGTATTCAGCCTTGACCACCTTACCGGCCGCGGCTGCCTGAACGGGCGTATTCAGTTCGTTTACGATTCTCAAGCCTATTGTTTGATCAATAGGGCTTTTGATTGTACCTTCTGCGGGGACGACGAAGGTCTGCTCGTTCCCTAGCGCTTTTTTTGCATCAGTCAAAGTGAAGACGCCTAAAGCCAAGACGACCACGATACCAGATAGGGTCCACGTATACGCTCGTTTTTGAAAGTGACGAATCATTTCTATTCTCCTTTTCACCTGTTTTTTGGAGCTGGAGAACCCGGCTGTGAAGCGAATTGGTTTGGGCCGGGCATTCAGCTCGAGCATTTTGATCATGGTGTATCCGTAGCGAGGTACCTCCGTCTCCTGCAAATAAGTCAAAGCCAAGGCATCACAAGCCATTTCCTGATCCTGACGCATGCGGGAAGCGGCGTACCATAACAACGGGTTGAACCAGTTGAGGATCAGCAGCACGCTCATGATGCTGTTTACAGGAATATCTCGTCTTTTCCAATGTGCCAGCTCATGCAAAAAAATGTGGCGCAAATCATGCTCGTTGAGCTTGTCCAAAAGATTTTCCGGCAGCCATATTTGCGGTCGCCAGATGCCCATCAAGGCAGGGCTTGTCATCTGGTGACTCATGCGCAGGGGAATGGACTTGGTGACGCCCATCTGTTTTTTGCATTGGGAAAAGACGCGCAAAATGGCTTCATCCTGTACGAACGCATCGTTTTTTAGCTGAGAGAGCAATCGGTATGTATTGCGAGTCATGGTGACAGCGAAAATGGCGACACCGCCGATCCAGATGAGGGAAAGCAGGCTGATCCAGGAAAAGCTCGCTTCGTTTGCTAGAGAGGCATCTGGTTGGAGGGCAAATTTATGCGGATGCAAAGCCTCTGTAGGGAGAACAATCGGTTCCGTAGGCGGATGCGCTCCCTGTATGGATGTCCAAGGCGAAGCAGGCAGCCAGTTATACAAACTGATCGTGCTGTCTGTCGACCAAGGAACCGCGAGTTTCCAGAGAAGCAGGAACCATACGGCGTGGTGCCAGCGGATGGAGAAATGCTTTTTGCCGAGCTGCTGGCAGAGCAAGATCAGGAGCACAAGAAGACTAGCCTCGATGGAGTTATACAGTGTCCACGTAAATCCTTGATTGAGGGTGAGTGTGAGCCATTGCCAATCCACCAGCTTATATCTCCTTTTCGGAAAGGATTTTTTTCAGCTCGTCAATCTCTTGGGAGGAGAGCTTTTCTTCTTTTAAAAAGTGAACCAGCATGGGCTTTAAGGCCCCGCCGTACACGCGCTGCAGAAAGGATTGGCGCTCTTGGCGCTTGCATTCTTCCTCAGTGAGCACAGGAGAGTAATAGTAGACGCGATTGACCTGCTCATAGGTGAGAATGCCCTTTTGCATGAGGCGGCTGAGCAAGGTTTTGATTGTGTTGTCTTTCCACGTCTTGTTGTCTCGCAGGGCGTGGATGACATCGGCTGCTGTAGCGGGTGACTTTGCCCAGATGACCTTCATAATCTCCCACTCGGCATCGGAGATTCGCGGTTGCTCGTCCAAGTAAGCTACCTCCTTCGATTACATTTGTAGTCGTTGATTCTTTTTTAAAGATTACAATTGTAGTCAACAGGTGTCAACTATCATTTTGTAAATCCGTTCCAAGTGGGCATCGTTGGAAGATGACAAGCAAATTGGTACACTGAAGAAAAATCGGATAAAGGCTGTGATAGATATGAATCTGGCCGAGCAGTTTGGCGATATGGATATTTACTTGTTTGATCAGTTGTTAAAGGGACGGGTTACGGAGGAAATGCAGATACTCGATGCCGGTTGCGGTTCGGGGCGGAATTTGGTCTACTTTTTGCGAAATGGCTATTCGGTGTACGCGGTTGACCAATCGGCAAAAGCCATTGAGGCTGTACAGCGGGTGGCATCGCAATTGGCGCCAAACTGGTCAGCAGAGCGCGCTCGTGTGGAACCGATTGAGTGCATGAGCTTTGAAAACGAAAGCTTCGATTTCATCATCAGTAATGCCGTTCTACATTTTGCTGAAAACGAAGAGCATTTTCGCCAGATGCTAGAGGAGCTGTGGCGGGTACTGAAGCCAGGAGGCATTCTATTCATGCGTCTTGCTTCCTCGATCGGGATTGAGGATGCTGTACAGCCACTGGGAAATGAACGTTATTTGTTGCCGGACGGAAGCACCCGTTTTCTCGTAAAGGAACGGATGATGGTGGGCATGACGGAAAAGCTGCAAGGCGTGTTCCTGGAGCCAATCAAAACGGTGAATGTAGCCGGACAGCGTTGCATGAGTACGTGGGTAATCAAAAAGAATGCCTAAGCACCAAAAGCCGCCTTCCTGTAGGAGAGGCGGCGTCTTTTTTCTCCCTCAAAAATCACGTGTCTGATCAAAAATAGCAAAAAGCTCGTCCACATCTACTTCCACACCCGTAGTAGCAAAATTCCGTTTTGCCGACTGAAGCAGCTCAACGAGCACAACGAAAATTTCTTCCCGCTCAACCGTTTCAATAAAGCCAGTCCGGCGATCCATTTTGTTGAAAGTGTCTGTGTACTCTTTGACCCATGCACGCAAAGCAGTTTGTATTTCTTCCGCATTCGTCGCGTCTTCGCTGCTTTGCTTTTCGAGCGCGCTGATCGCGGTGTTCATTTTTTTATAGAGACTGGCTGCCTTGTTGGCGTGGGCCTTTGAGATGTGCTCTCTGCCATCCCAATCACGAAACGGATTGGTTAAATTATTGGTCAGCCATTCGGGCTTGCGCGGCTTGGTGATGGACAAATCCAGCCCATTTTTCACTTCTTTTTTGTAGGCGGCTTTAATGGTTTTGGCTGCTTCTGCTGGCAGGCTTGTCATCCAGAGCGTAGAGAGCTTGGGACATTGATCTGGCGAAGGGAACTCGTCCCCGGAGAAGCCAAACAGATCGTAGGTCGTAAACGTCAGTAGCTCCTTCAAGTGCTTGATGCTGCCCAGATTGCTGAGGGTACCAGGCTTGCCCCACAGACGGATGTCCTGAAGCGAAGGATACCGCTGGACGAGTGGCTGCAAGTCCAGCTCCGTCACATTGCGCAGATGGAGTCCTCCTAGATGGTCGAGTCCGCGGTGAAGCGGCAGCGAATCTGAGAACGAGGCGGTCAGCCAATACCCATCCTGCTCGGCTTCTATGAACAGGTTGGATGAAATGGCCTTGTTCAGTATGAGTTCTCTTAGACAATCGTTTAGATGCAGTGACTCCAGCCCGTCCGCGTTTTGGAGAGAGAATTTACTGAGATGGCTTCCTGTCAGATCAAGAGAGGAGCGACCGGCTTTCTCCAGGTGTAGTTCCCGAATAAACGGATTGCTTTTTATAAAGGCAAGCAAGGAATCGTTAGGCTCCTCTGCATGGATGCTTGTCAGGCAAGGCAGCTTTTCCAATTCGGAGATGTCCGTCAAGCTTCGCAGGATGTCGGCACGAAGGACGTTGGTTGATCGGCGCAGGCTCTCCCCGCCCAGTGAAATCATCGTGTCATCATTTGCGGCCTGTTTGAACTGCTGGCGACGCTCCTCGGGAATTTGATTCCATTTATGTTGACGATACAGGCTCCCTCCGACATCCCAACTGCCGTAGCTCCTTGTCTCTTCTGTCACGAGAGGTGGTATATTCCCTACTTTTATGTAGCCTTTAGGCACGACATTATCGACATAGCTGTGCTCCAGTACGTTGTTCCAGAAGAAGTAGTCGCAATATAAGGGCTTCATCTGATGCAGCTCTGATTCATCAGGCAGTGTATCGCTGCTCCAGTCGAGTTCGAGGATACTGATGAGGCTGGCGTTACTCGTGCCAGGCTCTTTTATCGATGTGACCTGGCAAGCTGTGTACTTTTGCAGTTTCTCGACAAAAACACAGTAGATGTCTCCGACTGTAGGCGTCATTCCTACCATCCTTTCCAACGAAACGGTTTCCCCTAGCTTCTTTGCTTTTCATTCATTTGCCTTTCCTTTGATTTTTATATTGAAGATAGGACATCCAAAAAACCAAAACGACTGTAATGCCTACGGTAATCTTTCTGTTTATTCCCATGTTGATGTCAAGATCAAAGAAACTGAATGCCAAAAGCCCAAGAATAACAACTAAGAGTATCCTAATGATGGTATCGCCTCCCTTTTTTCTATCGTTAATGTAATAAAATTATTTGAAATAATGTTATAAATTGTCGTTTGGAATATGAATTTTTTGTGAAAATCATTTTCTGCTAGAATGAAGAAAGGCACGTGCATGTTGAAGGGTATATGGATGAACATTAGGGGGATTTTTGCAGGTTTTAAATGTGTCCCTCTCATATAAAACAGTCGTGAATGTTATGTTTTTAATCATAACCTACGTGAGGCGGCGAAGAGATGAAGAAAGAAGAGAGCACGGAGAAGTGGATGAGCCGCGTATTGGAGGCCATTGTTGAAACGTCTCGCGATCATTTGTTAATCACGGACCCTGAGGGCTACATCCGGCTGGTTGGCGATTCGTCCTATGATGTGTACGGCATCGCGAAGGAAGAGCTATTGGGCAAAAACGTCATCGAGCTGGAAAAAAGGAAGGTCTTTTCTCCATCTGTCACGCGAAAAGTCATGGATGCCAAGACGCCGCAGACGATTATGCAGGAAATACCCGGCGGTCGAAAGCTGATGGTGACGGCGTTTCCCGTCTGGAACGAGGATGGCAGCATGCATTCGATCATCAGCTATTCCCATGACCTGACGGAAATTATGGAATTGAAACGCCGCTACGAAGGTCTGACAGAGCAGCTCAAGCAATTTGAAACCGAGATTGAGGAGCTGCGCGAAAAGCACCAGGAGGGCTTCGTGGCAGTGAGTCAGCCGATGCAAGCCATTGAGCGACTCATCAAAAAAGTTGCGGCTGTCGATTCGACTGTCCTGATCCTCGGGGAATCGGGTGTGGGGAAAAATGTGATCGCGAAAGAAATTCATCGCAATAGCCGTCGGGCGGGTGGGCAATTCGTGGAGATCAACTGTGGCTCGATCCCGGAGGGCTTGCTGGAATCCGAGCTGTTTGGCTATGAGGCTGGTTCGTTTACAGGCGCCGCCAAGCAGGGCAAGCAAGGGATTATCGAGATGGCGAACCAAGGGACTCTTCTTTTGGACGAGCTGGGGGAACTGCCGCTGACCTTGCAGGCCAAGCTGTTGAAGGTGATTCAAGAAAAACGGCTGCAGCGTGTTGGGAGCACGCAGTACCGCGACGTGGACTTTCGTCTGATTGCCGCCACCAATCGCGATTTGGAGAAGATGGTGAAGGAAGGGAAGTTCCGGCAGGACCTGTATTTTCGCCTGAATGTTGTCCCGATCCACGTCCCGCCGTTACGAAATCGGCCAGAGGATATCGCGGCTCTCCTGAAGCGCGTCGTGCGCTCGCTCAATGAACGATACGGAATGGACAAGCGTCTGGACCCTGTCGTGACACATGCTTTGATGCAGTACGAGTGGCCCGGCAATGTGCGCGAGCTGGAGAACGTCTTGGAGAGAATGGTGGTCACAGCGGACGAAGATGTGATCGCTTCTCAGCATCTGCCCGCGGAAATCAGGCTGGCAGGGGAAGAGCAGGCAGCCATGGAGCCGAGTCTGGCTACTTCCAAGATGTCGCTTCGCGAAGCATTGGAGCAGGTAGAGGAAAAATGGCTGCGCTACGCATCCGAGCACTGCCGGACCACGGGAGAAATCGCGGATTTTCTCGGCATTAGCCAGCCCTCTGTCGTGCGGAAGCTGCAAAAATATCAGATTCGCACCAGGTGATTCAAAAATGAATAGCTAATTCAAAAATGAATCAAATATTCGAGTGTTTCGATTCATTTTTGAATAATTCGATGTGCTTGGAGTGCCGGAAACGCGATTTCATCAAGCTCTGGCGTTTGGCATAGGTATTGCTACATATCGTGGTTGAGTTTACAAGCAAGCAATCCAACTAATACCATCTCGAACGAGGAGAGGAAACGATATGTCCAAACAACGTCAATTTGTAAACGTAGCTGCTGGTGTGCCAGGTCCAAAGGGAGCGGCTCTGATTGAAAAAAGAAAGCAGTTCGTTCCAAAAGGTGTCGGCAACAACACCCCTGTTTTTGTAGAGTCAGCTTCAGGTGCATTGGTTACGGATGTGGATGGCAATACGTACATCGATTTTGCCGGAGCGATCGGTACACTGAATGCCGGACACTGCCCACCGGAAGTAGTTGAGGCACTAAAAGCGCAGCTGGACAAATACATTCATCCTTGCTTCCATGTAGGGATGTATGAGCCATATGTGGCCTTGGCTGAGAAGCTGACGCAAATCACGCCAGGCAGCTTTGAAAAGAAGACGATGCTCGCAAACAGCGGGGCAGAAGCAGTAGAGAACGCGGTAAAAATCGCCCGCAAATACACAGGGCGCCCAGGCATCATTTCCTTTAGCCGCGGCTTCCATGGTCGTACGCTTCTGGGCATGTCACTGACTTCCAAGGTGAAGCCGTACAAATTCCAGATGGGTCCATTCGCTCCAGCTACGTATAAAGCGCAGTTCCCGTATCCACTGAACAAGCCGGAATCCATGACAGATGATGAGTACGCGCAATTCTGCGTGCGTCAGTTCGAGGACTTCCTCTTGACTGAGGTTGCACCGGAAGAAGTGGCTGCCGTGATTATGGAACCGATTCAGGGAGAAGGCGGCTTTATCGTTCCGCCTGTGTCCTTCGTTCAAGGTGTCTACAACATTTGTAAAAAGCATCAAATCCTATTTATTTCCGATGAGATTCAAACAGGCTTCGGTCGTACGGGCGCCATGTTTGCTTCTACCCATTTCGGCATCGAGCCAGATATCATCACCATGTCTAAATCCATCGCGGCAGGCTTGCCCATCTCTGCGGTTACGGGACGCGCAGAAATCATGGATGCGCCAAACCCAGGTGAGATCGGCGGTACCTATGGAGGAAGCCCGCTCGGTTGTGTAGCCGCATTGGCGGTCATTGAGAAAATGGAGCGCGAAGACTTGTCTGGTCGTGCGCAGGTGATCGGGGACAAGATCAAGGCGCATTTCCATGCGTTGCAAAAAGAGTTCCCTGTGATCGCAGAGGTGCGCGGGCTGGGTGCGATGTGCGCTGTAGAATTTATCGATCCAACAACCAAACAACCAGCGAAAGAGCTCGTTGCTGGCTTGACTAAAGGCTGCTACGAGTCTGGCGTCATCGTGCTTTCGGCTGGCGTCCACAGCAACGTGCTGCGCTTCCTGTCTCCACTGGTTATTACAGACGAGCAACTGGAAGAGGCACTGGACATTATGACGGATGTTCTGAAAAGCCAATACGTGACGAACTAAAACGCCCGAGGGGGTTCTCCATACTCATGAAAAAGCATCTCTACATCAACGGACAATGGAAAGAAGCAAAAGAATACGCGCCACTCTACTCCCCTTATTCTGGGGAACTGCTGGCTGAAATCGCTCAGGCAGACGATCATGACGTCGACGAGGCAATCAAGGCGGCCAAAGCAGCAGCCAAAGTCATGGCGAAAATGCCAGCCAGTCAGCGCGCCTTGATACTGGAGCGTGCAGTTGCGATTATGGAAGCACGCAAGGAGGAACTGGCGGTCATCCTCGCACAGGAAGCCGCCAAGCCACTTCGCACAGGTCGTGTAGAAATCGCTCGGACGATCCAGACCTACAAGTTCGCCGCAGAAGAAGCGAAGCGCATTCACGGAGAGACGGTGCCGCTCGATGCAGCACCGGGTGGTGAAGGACGTCTTGCTTTTACGGTACGCAAGCCGATCGGCGTAGTCGGCGCGATCACGCCTTTTAACTTTCCATTCAATCTCGTAGCACACAAGGTCGGGCCTGCCATTGCCGCAGGAAATACCGTCGTGCTGAAGCCAGCAAGTCAGACGCCGCTTAGCTCGCTGATCCTGGCCGATATTTTCGCAGAGGCGGGCTTGCCAGCAGGAGCGCTCAACATTTTGTCTGGAAAAGGCGCAGTCGTAGGTGAAAAGCTGGTCAGTGACAGCCGAATTGCCGCGATCACCTTTACGGGAAGCCCTGCGGTTGGAATCGCCATGAAAAACAAAGCGGGACTCAAGCGCGTGACCTTGGAGCTTGGCTCCAACTCCGCAGTGATCATCGACCACAACGTGGAAATCACGCAAGCGCTGATTGATCGTTGCGTGACGGGTGCTTTCTCCTTTAGCGGTCAAGTGTGTATCTCGCTGCAACGCGTCTATATACACCAGAGCAAGTACGAAGAGTTCCTGGAGAAGTTTAAGGCTGGCACAGAAAAGCTCGTGCTGGGTGATCCGCTGAACGAAGAGACAGACATGTCCTCTGTGATCTCCGCCAAGGATCATGAACGCATGGGAGCATGGGTACAGGAAGCAGTAGAAGCAGGCGCACATGTAGTTACTGGCGGTAAGCCTGTCAGTGACAACCTCTTTGCCCCTACGATTCTGACGAATGTAGGCTCACATGTTGCCGTCTCCTGCCAGGAGGTATTCGGTCCAATCGTAGTCGTTACTCCGTTTGAGACCATGGACGAAGCGATTGAGGCAGTCAATGACTCCCGATTCGGATTGCAGGCAGGCATCTATACGAGTGACATTCACGCAGCTATGCGCGCAGCGGAAGAGCTGGAGGTCGGAGGCGTGATGATCAACGACATTCCGACGTTCCGCGTAGACAACATGCCGTATGGCGGTGTAAAAGACAGTGGCTTTGGCCGCGAAGGCATCAAGTATGCTGTCGAGGAACTGACCGAACTAAAATTAATCGCGATCAAGCTATAGCAGATGAAAGACGAGTCCAATGTGGCTCGTCTTTTTTTTGAAAGCAGCGTCCGGAAGGAGATCGTCACCGGGACCATAAATTGTCATAAATGAAACCGCTTCATATAGTTGTTAGGCATAGGCGGTTATGTTAGGCTAGCGTGTAGAGACAGACTATGTTCATTTCTGTGCAAAAAGTGTTTGATTACACTTCACTTGTTACGCAGATGAAATAGTCGTTTTTTTATGCGTAAAGGGCATTTCTTACACGAAAAGGGGACAATCATGATTAGTCATAAGAAAGGGGTCAGTGGTTTCCGTTTATTCCACTGGATCTCACTTGTAGCGATAGTTGCATGGTTGGCAGGCTGCTCACCGTTTCAGGGGAACGAAAGCAGTACAGATGACAGCCCGCAACCAGTCAAACCTGAAAAAATCGAGCGTTACCAAGGGGAAAAGAGCAAGGCAGTGTCCATGGTCTACACGACGCAAAGACAGCTTGCTCTTACTTTTAATGGGATGGCAGATAAGGACACGATGAAAAGACTGCTAGATGAGTTGGACAAGTACCACATCAAGGCAGCTTTTTTCATGCCAGGCATGAGGGTAGCGGAAGAGCCGGACATTGCGCGGCAAATAGTCGCTAGAGGTCACGAGATCGAAAACAACACGTTGAATCAATCGAATTTGCAGGATCAGCCTTACGAGAAAATGTACGAAGATATCAAATTGACCAATGACGTCATCAAAAGAGAGACGGACAAAACACCGCGGTATATCCGAACGAAGTCGGGCGATTACAACGACGATCTTCGATTGGTAGCTGCTCACAATGGACAAGAAGCCGTCGTGTCATCCAGTCTGTTCCTGCACAATTGGCAAAAAGAGACGGAAGCTGAAAAGAGCCGCTATTTACGAAAATATATGAATCGCGGCGGCATCATAGCGATGGATACAGAGGAAAACAAGTCTGTCGTACAGAACATCCGGCTCCTAGCAGAGGCTGCTACTGATGTCGGTTACAGATTCGTTCCATTGCACGAGTTGATTGCACAAGGCGGGGAGAGAAAGCCGCTGCAAGAAATTCCGGGTTTTGATGCAGCCAAGATAAATCCGGCTTATCAGGAGTCCAAGCCAAATCTCATCTATCGAAAAGAAACGAACAAGAAGATGGTCGCCTTGTCCTTCGATGATTGGGGTACGGATCAAACAGTTACGAAGATTCTCGATATCTTGGACAAAAAAGGAGTAAAGGCTTCCTTTTTCCTTCGCGCAGATGGTGTAGAGCGAAATCCAAACCTGGCGAGAGCGATTGCGGAAGCGGGACACGACGTAGCCAACCACACCTATTCTCATCCGGTAAATACCAAGATTGCACCGGAAGAATTGCAAAAAGAGATTGTCAAAGCCCATCAGATTATTACCGAAGCGATTCAGCAGAAGCCGACGATGTATTTCAGACCGCCAACAGGGGCGTTCGACGAACAGACACTAAAGGCGATTGCAGCAACGGGTTACAAAGATATTACGATTTATGATGTGACGCCAACCGATTACGACAAGAAACGGAGTGCGGACGATATCGTGAAAGCCATTATGGAGCAGACTCGGAGCGGAAGCGTGATTCTGCTGCACATGCTCGATGACATTCACACAATAGAGGCGCTACCGACCGCAATTGACCAGCTTAGAAGCAAAGGATACACGTTTGTACCCATGACAGAGATGTTTGGCCAATAATGCCAAAATAGAACAGGGAGAGGGAGCCAGCTTATGAATTTGTACGAAGGGATTGTGGAGAGGAAAGAAAAAATTGCCGTTGTCGGTCTTGGGTACGTAGGCTTGCCGATTGCGGTGGCACTGTCCAAGCGTGCTGATGTGATTGGCTTCGATGTAAACAAAGAGAAAGTGGCAGCCTATCAAAAGGGAAACTTTCATGATGCTGACGTGAATCAGGAGCTAACGAGTGACGCAGCAATAGAATTCACTTCAGATGAAAATAGATTGCAAGAAGCACGGTTTTATATTGTAGCAGTGCCTACTCCGGTCAAAAGCGGGAATGTTCCCGACCTGAAATATGTAGAAAGTGCATCCCGCATGGTTGGCAGACAGTTGAGAAAAGGGTCAATCGTTGTCTTTGAATCAACCGTTTATCCAGGGGCAACCGAAGATGTATGCTTGCCAATCCTGGAGGCGGAGTCGGGCTTGCGTTGTGGGGAAGACTTCAAGATCGGGTATTCACCTGAACGCATCAACCCGGGAGACAAGGTAAATCGTCTGGAAAACATCGTAAAGATTGTATCGGGGATGGATGAAGAAACGCTGGGAATCGTGGCAAGCGTCTACGAGCTCGTGATTAAGGCAGGCGTTTATCGAGCGGAAAGCATCAAGGTGGCGGAAGCAGCAAAAGTCATTGAAAATGCTCAGCGGGATGTCAATATAGCGTTTATGAATGAGCTGGCGATGCTGTTCAATCAGATGGATATCCCGACGAAAGCCGTATTGAGAGCGGCAGGAACGAAATGGAACTTTCTCCCTTTTACACCGGGCTTGGTCGGAGGGCATTGCATCGGTATCGACCCTTACTATTTAACGTACAAAGCAGAAGACAGCGGCTATCGCTCCCGCATTATCTTGGCGGCCAGACATATTAACGATGGCATGGGGAAATATGTCGCCCAACAGATCATCAAAATGGCCGTTCGCTCGAAGCTCGACCTTCAAAATGTACGGATTGGTATTTTAGGCCTGTCCTATAAAGAGGACTGCGCAGATATTCGCAATACCAAGGTGACGGACATCATCGAGGAACTGAAGGAGTACGGGATCAGCCCGCTGGTCGTAGACCCGATGGTGAATCCCCGGGAGGCATACGAGGAATACGGCATCGAGCTGTCAGAGATGGAGGCTCTCCACGACTTGGACATGGTGGTTGTAGCGGTGCCGCATGCTGCCTTTGCCAAGATGGGAGTTGCTGATTTTGCCGCGATGTACGGCAAGAATGAAGCAAAAATCATGATCGATATAAAAGAGACTTATTCCAAAGCTGACTTTGAAAACAGTGGATTTCATTACTGGAGCTTGTAGGCAGTGGAGGGGAGAGAGCGACAGTGATGAAACAGTTGATAGAGAAAATAAAGCCGAAAAAGAAAGAGAAAATCGAAGAAGTACTGACGGTTTCCAAGACAGAGAGGCGCGTGCTATCGAATGTGCCAGACCCGGAGAAAATTCGTGTCCAAGTGGACCGCCGCGGTGCTAAAGACACGAGTGAGCCAGGAAACCTGGAGAACCCGGAATATTTGAATCGCATTCGGATGCTGAGTCTGCGCTATATGGCGGATTTCCCAGTGACGCTATTGACCAAGAAACAGCGGGTCAAGGATGGAAACAAGGCCAGAGCCGTCGACATTTCTTCGACTGGACTATTAGTTGAACTAGATTCGGAGATGGAAGACATCCAGGTGGGACAAGTGTTTATGATCCATTGCACGATTCCGCCAGGTACGATGCCAGAAGGCTATGAGTCAACCGTGAAGCTGGATGCAACTGTCGTTCGCCGGTTTACGCAGGAAGAGGACGGGCGTCAGAAGTTCATGCTCGCCTTCGAGTTTTCCAAACCGCTGACCGAGTATTTTCGTAAAAAGCGCTGGGGATACGCGATTTATATCGCAAGTGCTTCCCTGTTTGTCGCTGCGGCGTTTATCGTGCTCATGCGAGCGGAGAGCGTGATTTATTTCAAATACAACATTTACTTGTATTTGTACAGCTTGATTGCTGCTGCCTTTTTGCTGACACGGTATTTATTCGGTGCTCTTTATCGGGAGGTTCCCGTCAATCCGGACTATACACCGGGCGTGAGCATCATTATTCCGTGCTTCAACGAAGAGCAGTGGATTCACCGGACGATTTTGAGTTGTGTGAATCAAAATTACCCAATTGATAAGCTGGAGGTCATCGTAGTAGACGACCGTTCGACGGACCGATCAGCAGAAGAGATTCAAAAGGTCATCGATATGATTCATAACGAGGCCGAGCGCTATATGACCCGTGAACGCGTGAAGATGCACATTCTTCCGGAAAACGGCGGGAAACGGGTCGCTTTGGTAAAAGGTGTGGAAATGGCGAAGCACGATTTGGTTGTCTTCGTTGATTCAGACAGCTTTTTGGAGCCGACTGCGATCCGCAACCTCGTACAGCCTTTTCAAGATCCGAAAATGGGTGGTGTCGCAGGGCGTACGGATGTGGAAAACAAGTTCACCAACGCGATCACCAAGCTGCAAACGGTTCGTTACTACATTGCTTTTCGCATCATGAAGGCGGCTGAGTCGTGGTTTGACAGTGTGACCTGCTTGTCTGGGCCGTTGTCTTGCTATCGCAAGGAATTGATTTTGCAGCATTCTGAAGCATGGCTGAATCAGAAGTTTCTCGGGCAGCCTGCCACTTTTGGCGATGACCGAAGCATGACCAACTTTATTTTGCGAACACATCGGACAGGCTATCAGGATTCTGCGATTTGCTCGACGATTGTGCCGTCAGACATGAACGTATTTTTGAAGCAGCAGATGCGCTGGAAGCGTTCGTGGTTGAGGGAATCTTTGCGTGCCAGCGGCTTTATTTGGCGCAAGGAGCCTTTTATGGCGATCTTCTTTTACATCGGTCTGATTGTTCCTATCGCTGCTCCCGTCATCGTACTGTACAACCTCGTATACGTTCCGCTCGTTCATCACGTTTTCCCGGGCACGTTTTTAATGGGCTTGCTGTTGATGGCGCTCTTAATGAGTTTGGCCCATCTGTTTTTCCGTAGAAGCAAGCTGTGGATTTTCGGGATTGTCTTTTGTGTGTTTTATGAGCTGGTGCTGTTGTGGCAGATGCCTGTGGCTTGGGTGACCTTCTGGAAATCGACTTGGGGTACCCGAGAAACGCCGCAGGACGTCGAAGCGAGATTGAAAAAAGAAGCCCGAAAGAAGAACAAAAAAGGCTTTGGGTTGCCTTTTTAAGTGGGAAAGACAAAGGGAGTGAGGGTGTCAGGAGTTATGGGGAAAACGACGAGTGATGTCTTGGACTATCGGAAAAAAGATCGCAATAAATTTATCAAGACGCTGATCCAGGTCGCTATCTTAGTCGTCTTGGGTGTCATGTTATACAATGCCGTTTTTGATTGGAAGAAGTACGAGGAACCGAATAAAGCAAACTGGACGAATGAAAAAGGCTTTATCGCCATCTCCTATTTTGGCGTAGGCCGTTCAGGTACACCGAAGCTGGTAGCCAAGAAGCAATTGGATGAGCAGCTTCAGGCGCTTTACGATCAAGGCTATCAAACCATCTCGCAGCAGGATGTTTTGGACTTTTATAAGAACAAGAAGCCACTTCCGGACAAGGCTCTGTTCTTGGCCTTTGAAGATGGCCGCAACGATTCGAGCTTGTTTGCCCAGCCGCTCTTGGAGAAGTACAACTTCAAAGCAACGGCATTGTCTTACGGAAACAAGATGGGGAATAGCGAAAACAAGTTCCTCCAGCCCGAGGACATGAAAAAAATGATGGAAAATGGTTTCTGGGAGCTCGGCTCTAACGGCTATCGATTGACATATATCAATGTATTTGATGATCAGGGCAATTTCATCGGGGTGAAGGATGAGAGTGAATTATCGAATAAAACAAAGGTGGGCTACTATAACCACTACTTGATGGACTTTATTCGTGACAGCAACATGATCCCGATGGAAGACAGAAGCAAGATGGAAGCGAGAATCAGCGAAGACTACAAGCTGATGAATGATACGTATATGGAGCAATTGGGCTTTGTCCCGGGTGCGTATATGATCATGCATGCGAACACCCTGTATGGCGGCATGAATCGCCTGGTAGCGGATGCGAACGATGCGAATATCAAAAAGTATTTTACGATGCACTTTAACCGGGAAGGAACCGCCTACAACGACAGCGAGGGCGATCTGTACAACCTGACCCGCGTGCAGCCAGAACCTTACTGGTACACGAATCATTTGTTGATGCGCATCCAAAAAGACACCGACGAGAAGATTCGCTTCGTTCGCGGCGATGAAGAGCAGGCCAAAGAGTGGGACCGTCTCGGTGGTGCCGCGCAATTTATGGAGGATCAGATCGTCTTGACCTCTCCAGCTGCTGGCTCTGGCATGTTATATTTAAAAAACAGCGACAGCCAGAAGGATATCAAGCTTTCTGCCAAGCTGGAAGGGAATGTAATCGGCAAGCAGTCCATTTATTTGCGCTATGATCGGGAAAAAGGCAGTTTTGTACGGGTCGTCCTGCATGATAATGAGCTGCGCGTCGAGCAGAAGAAGGAAAAAGGAGAGGTTCAGGAGCTTTTCAAGACAGAATTGAGCCAAGTGGTTTGGAATCCTGAAGATTTGACCTTCGACCGTGCCTCTGTTTATACGAGAGAGCAAGGCGAGTCTGGTGCTCCCGAGCTGGAAAAATACCCGATCAACATAAAAAATACGCGTCCATTCGAAATGACTGTTCAAGGCGACCGTCTCAGTGTTTCCGTGGACAAGATACCGCTCTTGGATAAGCAACAGATCGATCCAAGCATTAGCAGTGGTGGTGTCGCATTGGAAGCGGCCTATAGTGAAGTGAACAAAAAGGACGACATTTATGACGGGGTGTTTGCGGACGTACAGATTGGGTCCCTGGAGCAACCAAATGGTGAGCAGCAGATGCTGTTCAGTAATGTGCAGACAGGGCTTGCAGGAGTCGTCAGTTCGATCAAGAAAGCTTTTTCTGCCACAATGGACTGGGTCATCGACACCTTTTAAAATCCGAAACAAGGGGGATCAGTGTAAGGTGTCAACCATCAAGAAACGATCGATCATTTTGACTGCTCTTCTGATAGTAGTGTGTGCCATCCTTGTATGGTACATGATGAAATGGAATGATACCGAGGGCTTGGAGAGTGTAGATGCAGCCAACAACACGACGGAATTGTCTGCATGGGTAGTAGACTGGCAGTGGGAATCCGGTTTGGAGGATTTCCGCAGGATGACGGATGGCTTGTCCAGTGTGCAAGTCTTCGCGGCGTATTTTGATGAAAATGACAAGTTGCATTTTACTGACCGCATGACCAAGGCGATGCCTGCGATCAAGGAAGCATCGAAGCAGGGCAGCTATGTTGATCTCGATTTGACCATTGTGAATGATCGTTTGAACAGTGATGGTACGCAGGTTCAAAAGGACCCGTCGATTGTCAGCAGGCTCATGGCGACAGATGCTAGCCGTACCAAGCACATTATGGAGATCAAGAATGCCGTGATCCAGAATGGCTTTCATGGTTTAGAAATCGATTATGAGAGAATTGACGAGAAAGACTGGGACAACTTCCTTACTTTTATCCATACCTTGTATCAGCATATGGAGCAGGAAGGGAAGTCGCTTCGTATTGTGTTGGAGCCACGCGCTCCGATTGAAGACTTGGCATTGCCAATAGGTCCTACCTACGTCATGATGGCTTACAATTTGTATGGTACGACTACGGAGCCAGGTCCTAAAGCCGATCATTCATTTATCGAGGAGCTTGCCCATCGAATGAAAAAAGTACCGGGCGACAAGGTCATGGCCCTGTCTGTAGGCGGATTTGACTGGGCTAGTGATGGAAAAGTGACGGCTGTGACGGAAAAGCAGGCAGCGGATCTTGCCATCTCGAGTATCGAGCCGCCAAAGCGGGATGAAGCTAGCGGCAGCTTGTACTTCGACTATATGGGTGAGGACGGCCAAAAGCACACGGTTTGGTATGCTGATGAAGTAACACTGTCTCAATGGGTCGCAGTTGCGAAGAAAGCGGGCATTGAGAAAATCGCGCTTTGGCGACTTGGTGACATGGGGGAAGGGACGTTGCAATATGTGAATCGGTGAGTGGCTGTGGTGGAGGGAAGAAGCGAATTTCCAGTCTACGCTTCGGCCTACGCCCCGCAAGGGGTATGACTGTCCGCTTCGAAATAACACCCATCTGGGATTTGCTAGAATGTTTTTCTATCATGATGTAACTTTGTACCAGAGATGAACGTTATAATGCTAGAAGCGGTAGTCTGCTCTTTTACAGGGCGGCTGCTACATATGATTTTGGACATCATTCATAGGAGCGTGGAATTTTTGAGTCTCTGGGAAGCTTTTGTCGCGATTGTGCTGGGGCTAGTAGAAGGATTGACTGAGTTTGCCCCGGTTTCCTCTACGGGTCACATGATCATCGTGGATGACTTTTTGTTCCAAACGAAAGAGATGTTTTCACCAGAAGTGGCGAATACCTTCAAGATTGTCATTCAGCTCGGCTCGATTTTGGCTGTTGTCGTACTGATGTGGGATCGGTTCATGAGCTTGCTCGGCTTGAAAAAGCTGGCGGGTAAGAGCGAGATTCCAGCAGGGCCTCGACTGAATTTGGCTACGGTCATTGTCGGGTTGATTCCAGCGGGGATTCTGGGTGTTCTGTTTGATGACTACATCGATGAGTATTTGTTCTCTACAAAGACAGTGGTAATCGGTCTGGTGCTGGGCGCTCTGCTCATGCTGGCTGCGGATTGGTTCCGACCAAGGCGTGCCAAGATCGAATCGGTTGACCAAATTACGTACAAGCAAGCGTTGCTGGTTGGACTCATTCAATGTTTCTCCCTGTGGCCTGGCTTTTCCCGTTCGGGTTCCACGATCTCCGGGGGCGTACTGTTGGGCATGAGCCATCGTGCAGCGGCTGATTTTACGTTTATTATGGCGGTGCCGATCATGGCGGGAGCGAGCTTTTTGTCGCTGTTGAAGCGTTGGGATGCGATAACAATGGACAGCATTCCGTTTTTCGTCATCGGTTTTATTAGCGCGTTTGTGTTCGCGCTTCTGTCGATCCGTTTCTTCTTGAAGCTGATTAACCGTATCAAGCTGACACCCTTTGCGATTTATCGTTTGGTGCTGGCAGCGGTCATTTACTTTGTGTTTATGTAAAAATCAAAAATACGACAAAGGCTCCCGGTTGGGAGCCTTATTTTAATCATTTGCCTTTATCTCGCTCGGTTTTTCAATAACAATTCCGTTTAACTTAAGCGTAACAGGATTCGCAATCGTATCTCCAACGGGGCATGTCTGTTCCAAAAATTCAACAAAAGACTCTACTTGCTCTCTAGGAGCATCGGTTTTGATATGAAAGGTGTATCGAATTTCAGAATACCCGCGGCGGACATCAGATTTGTTCATGAAGCCATCCGTATCGAGATCGCCTTCAACTTCCACCCAAAAATCGTCGAGTTGAACGTTAAACTTCCGGGCATATACTCTGGCAACGATCGATTGGCAGGCGCCTAATGCGGAGAGTACCAGTTCAACCGGGTTCATGCCGGTATCCGTACCTCCCAAGCTTTTTGGTTCATCGATGGTTATCTCGAAATTTCTGGAACTGGCCTTCACAACCATTCCCTTCTGTAGATGTGCAGTTGCTTTGAATGTTTCAACAGGCATGATACACACTCCCTTCTGGATAATCAATACAAGTAGACTCTACCATAGTTTTCCAAATAACCATTATGAAAATTATTGCAATTATGCAAGCTGGCATCTTGTCCACTAAATACGCGCCCCACGGCGAATAAAAATTCACGATTAAGTATAATGTTGATGAAAGTTAGACCATCCAAGCTAGTAGTAGGTTGACATAAATTCATCATGTTGCATTTCTTTTTGTTCCTATTCATTTGAGAAAAGTGGCTAGGCGGATAGACGCCACTTTCAACAACAAATTTGATTCCAAAATCTTTCCAAAAGGGTGAGCAAACCCTTATTTTTTTTACCTAGATAGTGAAGGCGAAATGATGACCGGTCAAAATTACGCCTAATCTAAAATAGGAGTGTTGTGAATATGTCTAAAGGAATACGTGGGATTCATCTTTATACAGGAAAAGGTTATGGCACAGTAACAACTAACATGTTAAATGAATTCGATGGTACTAACATACACGATTTCGTTGTGCATCTCGGAAACATGGAAAGAGTGTTTTTTGACTATCGAAAGGGCAAGGCAGACCGTGCAGATGTAATTGATCAAATGATTGCTGATTTGGCTGACTTTTTACCTGAATACCAAGCGTCAGATATAAACAATAAGGACTTGTATATTTCGTTGCCAGCACTTAGTAACGATATTACTACAATTAAAAATATCGATGATTTTTATTCCGACTATCGATCCTATATGCGAAAAGTAGAAGACACATGTATCGAAATTTTAGGTGAAAAGGAATGGAAGTTCCGTATCGAAGGATTTTACTTCCGAACAGAAACTATTTTCCCAATCGATCAGAAAATCAGCAGTACAAACCCGACCTCGAACAAAATGGTTAAATTGTTGAATGATATTTCTTACAGAGTACGTAATACACATAAAAAAGAGTTTATGTGGGCGCCATACTATGGCTTTGGAACGTACGCAGAGAATATCACTCATAATCTAGGGGTAATTGCAAACAGAACAGACATTTTTGATATCATTTGCATCCAACCACAATACTATTTTCAAGGCGATCCTTACCAAGACAACGTGGATAAAGTCTTTGATAGTGCCAATCGTCAAAAGGTATATGATTTAGATGGAGACGTTGTTGGAGGTGGAAGAAAGACTTCGGCCACAGCATTAATTGGGGTAACCATGGAAGGTGATGATAATTATCGCAAAAGCCGATCTGACAGGTTCGATTACTATGTTGATACATTCTCTGGTATTGTCAAAGAAGCTCCAATGGTCTTCTACGCTGGTTCTACGCATAACCTGCTAAATAATAACTCACTCTTTGATGCAATCAACAATTTCTACGAAGTGTAATCTTATAGATGAAAATGCAAAAAACGAAGTGATATTCACTTCGTTTTTTGCAGATCAATATCTAAATTTTTCTCCTTAACTTCAAAGATCTCACCATTCGGATCGGTTACTTGATCATAAAAGTAGACATAAGTAGCTAATAAATCGTTCTGGTTATCAAATTTATCTTCTTTTATGGGTAACCCCGTCGATGAACTCACGTACGCGATGTGATAAATACCACTTTTCGGCTCAATAATGGTTTTCATCTTTTTAACTTGCTGCCCATTTAAAGTCTCAACACCTAAATATGTCCAAATATCCTTGTCTTGATACCGGTCAATTGTTTCTTTAAACAGTGATTTTTGGTTAGGGTATTGACGTACCTTGGATTTTAAAGTGATTTTTTCTTGTTCTTTTACAAAATTGTCCTCTCGTAGAAAACCATGTTGTGGGTTAAACCATTTTTCAGTAATTGCAGTTGAGAAAATACCTTTATGTTCTGTTTTTATGGATTTTACATGTTCAATCAAAGGTTGGGACTGAACGTTTTGAATTGGTATAGGAGTATTCGCAGAAACTGACGGAGCAATAATTCCTGAAAATCCAATTGAAATGGCCAAGGCCAATGATGTGAGAAGCGAAGTTTTTACCACGGCTATTACCTCCCCTAAGTTAATTTTCCGCTGTACTTGTTAGACGCCCTGACTGGGAAAAAGTTCCGTTTATCATGGAGCTATAAAGAATTCTGCATGAAAATGATCCTAAATACTCATAGAAATATGTTGCAATCACGTATCAAAATCTTGAATTTCAAGGCGAAATTTGCCAGTTTTTGTGGTAAAATAGAACATATGATCTCTTTTATTCTCGTTTTTCTCAAAAATCTGTGAGCAAATACCCATTTATTTTACCTAGTAGGTAGGGGGATTATATGTCAGAACAATCACTTGAGGAGAAGATAAGGCAGCAGTTGAAACGATCAGCTTGGAAGTTGCAATACGAGGCAAAGAAAAAATATCGTATGGAAATTCAGTTTACCAACGAAAAGTGGGACATCGGTCATACAGAAGAAGTTGATTCCCAGATGTTTGTTGAGGAATTACTGAACAGTCTACCAGAACGAGAACGTTTCATCATTAAACAGGTGGTCATTGAGGGAAGATCTGAAAGAGAAGTCGCAAAGAGGTTAGAACTTTCTCCCTCTCGACTACACGCATGTAAAGTACAGGCCCTACAACGTTTACGAAATAAACTCTTATTGGCTTAAAAGGGGGAGTAGTGTGGTAATAGCTGAGACATTATCCGAAATAGACTTTTGTAAATTAGTTGATGATGCTCAAAAAGGAAATCCGCTTGCAATTGAAGCATTAATTCAGTACTACGAACCCGATATGAAAAAAATGACTTGGTTTATTCGTATGCCACATGAAGATAGTATGCAATCTCTAAAGCTAATGTTGGTGGAGCTGATCCAATCAACGGCTACTCCTACTTAAAAGGAGGCTATTGAATGAATGAAACAGTTACAGTCATCATTGCAATACTTATCGTAATTTTGACTTTGTCGGTGATCCATAAGCATGTTGAGTTGAAAGTACAAATTCGCGATTTGATTAATGTAACATTACGTGCCACCAAGAATGACGAAAAAGAAGAATCACCGTAAGGCGGTTATTTCTTCTCTCTATAAATTGTAGAAGGGAAAGGGTCTTTTCCTTCTACTTCTATCTTATTGTGAATGGGAGGATGCCTCTTGGCTACGATGTTATTACTTGTATCGAGTGCTGCTTTGGTCCAGATACTCATAAGTCAACAAAAATTGTCTAAAGAGCTAAAGGAAATTAAGAAGTAGGTGGAGGAGCTGAATTGGAGGCAATTCCGATTTACCTTCAGTCTGTCAGGTGGGTAACTTTTTGGGGAGCAAAGTGGTCAACATCTTGGCCAGCGATCATAGTAAAAACAAAAATCCCCTTCCATTTGGTTGTGAAGGGGATTACTCATTACTTTAACAGATAAACCGCACGCGTAGTCATAAATCCTTTAACATCTTCGCCTTTATCCAGCTTTTGCTCGACGAAAGGAATGCCAGCTTCTTGCAGACGTACTTTCACCGCATTGAAATGGTGGAAGTCTACGACCAGCGTTTTGTTGCTTGCTTTAATCTCTTCAAGCTGCTTTTTCACTAATGCATTGGCGCCAGATTGTCCAATGATATGAGAAGCATTTACCATCACCATATTGGCGAGTAAGATGACGACAAGAACCTTGCCCGCATGGCGGAAAAAGCCCTTCTGGACATCCCAGACTGCCAGCGCAATCAAGAGCGGAATCAACCAAAGCTGCGGAACATAGCGCGCCCACCAGCTTTCCGGATTAATGAGCACGGTCACGAAGAGCGCCAGACTGATCCACAAGAAAGGTGCCGCTTTTTTTCGATGAGTCCCCAAAAGCAAGGCGACAAGAATCAGGCATGTGACAATCACAGCTCCTCCGAAAAGCGGTCCGAATCCGGCTACACGCACGTCAGGAGAGTAGAACACGGCGAGCTCTTTCCATGTGACCGTAAATGGCACTTTCCATGTAGGGCTATGGGGTGTTGCGATGTTCTCCGATTTGGAAAATAAGGAGATAGCCAAATTTTCTATGCTCGTATTGTCTTTGAAGCCATGCGGGCTGTTCGAGGTCATGATATCAACGGCACCCTTGCCCGCCAACGGATAAAACGGATGCCCCTTCGTTAGCGTGTTGGTGACATACGGATTGTACCCGACAACCCCTACCGTGATAACCAAACTCACCGAAAGCCACACGAGCATGCTCTTGATGTGCTGACGGCGATCGTAGAAAAAGAAGAGCACGAGAATAGCCAAGCCGAGCAATCCGGCATACCCCAATGCCGTGAATTTGATCTGCGCCAGCAGCATGAGCGCTGCGCATAGCGCCAGTAGCGTCCAAACATGGTAGCGCTTATACAGCAGATAGCCGAGAGCGCAGATGATGAGCACGAGCGAGCCAAGCTGTCCGTCAATATAGAAGGAAGTCGATTGCGTGATCACCGCAGGATTGAACGCTGCGAGTAGTGCGAAGGCAATCGCCGCCCCTTTTTTCTCTGGGAAAGCGGTTCGGATGGCAGCGAGTGTCAGGAAAAAGGACGATGCAATCAACAACAGGTTAAATATTTTGCTGACCTCAATCTGACCAGTCAATTTGTACATGACCGCATCGAGCATCCAAGGCCCCTTGGCGTAATGATTGATCCACAGGTGAAAGGCCGAGAGAACCTCTCTATTATCCATCTCCTCCACTTCTTTTGAACCAGAAGGCTTAAGGATGGGCTGGTCATGAACCGGATTCCAGCCGTTGGTCATCTTCACGATTGCTTCTTGATGATACGTTTGTCCGTCAAAAGAGAGGTCAAACGTATTGGCGCTGATGAAGTAGCTGATGCCTGAAACAATCGCCAGTCCAGCCAGCAGGGAGAAAAACCAGGCCCGACGACGTGAACTTACGAAGACCGACACCATCCCGCCCATCGCAGCCAAAGCCGCAACGAGGCCAATCCAAAAGCTGGCGGCCGTCACGGATACGCCGAACAAAAATAAAACCGATGTGCTAAGCACAATCGTAGCCATAAACAATAGCAAAGCCGTCCCGAGCAGGAACGAGTACGTAGCTGTACGGTTATTCATGAACATAATCTCCTGTCTACGAATCTACTAGCCAGTGAGGGTAGGGAGGTTCGCTGCCAGCAGATGCAATACGGTCGCAAGCAGTACCCCAAGCACCAGACCCCCGGCTATTTCCCATCTGGTATGTCCCATGCTTTCTCGCAAAGGCTTGGCGGGAAACACGTCCGGATGTTCCTTTGCGAGCTTGTTGAGAGCCTCTGCATGTTTTCCTACCGCTCTGCGCAATCCAGTCGCATCGATGATCACAATAAACGTCACAGCCACACCCAGCCCGAATGCAGGATGAGTAAAGCCCTCCTGCAAACCAATCAAAAACACAGTCGTGACCATAACGGTTGTGTGCGTGCTGGGAAACCCGCCGTTCCCGACCATTTCTTTGGCCCGGGACCCAAACCGGAGGTAATTAATCAAAAATTTGGTTATTCCGGACACAAGCCAGCCGATAAACGGCGCTACCGCATATAACATGATAAAACTCCTCTACGTGATGATTACGACTGAGAAATGACGACGACGCCCACGACGATAATCGCCAGACCGACAATACGTGTGAGGGACAAAGGTTCGTTGAAGATCAAGAAGGACAGCACAGCTACCAATACGTATCCGAGTGCTGCCATGGGATAAGCATAGGAGAGCTGCACCTTTTCCAGCGCAGCAATCCAAATAAACGCAGAAAGTCCGTAAAGCGCAAGTCCCACCATAATCGGCAGGTTCGTAAAATAGTGCAGGAACTTCAGTAGCAGCATGTCATTGTTGCTGGTGAGCGAGGATGCGCCCATCTTCATCGCAACTTGTCCACACGCACTGAGGATCACGGAAATGATGATGAGAACAATTGATGGCATAGCCTGATCCACAACCTATCTGTGCAAGGAAATTCATGTTCAAAGTCCAACTTTTTGAACTTCCTTATTTAAATTCAAATACGTAAATAATCCCGGCCACCATGACGACATACAGGAACACCGTAATGAGAATCGGCTTGTCCTGCAACAAAACTTTTTCCGGACTGCCGCCCTGGCCTGCGACGGTGATCAAATACAGGTAGCGGAAAATCCCAAAGATCACAAGTGGAATGGTCCACATCAAGTGAATCGTGCGTCCAGATGTAAAAGTGAACAAGGAATAGCTGATGATCGTCATGGTCGTCACAATCGTATTCAGCTGATTCAACAATTCGGACGAATAGCTGTCGAGCACTTTGCGATGCGTACCTTTATCCTGCTGCAATAAAATCAGCTCGTGGCGACGTTTGCTGATGGCCAAAAACAGCGCGAGCAGCATCGTACAGAGCAAAAACCACGGCGTAAACGGTGTTTGGATCATCAGACTTCCACCGATGGCACGCAAAACAAAACCGGCTGAGATAATCATGACGTCTAGAATGACCACATGCTTCAGCTTCAGCGAGTAAGCGACGTTGAGCACAAAGTAAACAAACAGTACGAGCGCGAATAATCGGTCAAAGTAATAAGCACTAAAAAGGGAACCCAGTAGCAAAAACGCACCGAATGCTAATGCGAGCGCTGGCGGCAATGCACCAGAAGCCATGGGCCGGAACTGTTTTTCCGGGTGATTTCGGTCATTTTTGATATCGACAAAATCATTGAGGATATAGACACAGCCGGATACAAAACAAAACAGCAGGAACGCCAACACTGATTTTCCAATGACATCCGGACTTACTTTGTGCAAGGAAAATAGCAAGGCAGCAAAGACAAGCAAGTTTTTCGTCCATTGATGTGGACGAAGCTGTTTTACTAATAGGTAGACCATATTTTGTCGAACGCGTGGCGTTGTTTTGACGTCAACTTTAACAGAATTTGATGTTGCCCCCATATCTAACCCCTATCCTAGTATCGAATCTTGTACCCTCTAATGACGAAAAATGTAAAAAGAAGGTTACACCTGTAATATGGTAACATAACTTGTCCCATAAAAATTTAACGATAACAGAAAAAATGTGAACTTGCGATAAAGAATGATTGCCAAAAATAATATTGGTGTTACAAGAAAACGCAGCCCTCATGAAGGAGCTGCGTTTTTGGAGTTATCCCTGTTAGTTTACTCGCGGAATAGGAGTGGCTGTTTTTTTCCGCGAATACAGGAACAAATTGATGAGAACGATCACGAATATGATCAATTGCGGGATCGTCGTTTCCCAGCTCGCGTAAATGCCGAGAGTCGGTGCGTACAACAAGTAATCGCTGCTGTGTGCAGATAAGCTTCCTGTCACTTGCAAAGCGTGGATGCTGACGCCGACGAATTTAAACGCCATGTAGTAGAGCAAGAGGCTGGCTACAAAAAAGAACGGACGCACCGGAATGCGTGCACTGAGCTTGATGATGACAAAGCCAATCACAGCCAAGACGACAATCGCGCTCACGATACCGATCACCAGGTCTGTCATGGAGATCGTAGCGGCCATCCCCATATAAAAGATAATCGTTTCTGCCCCTTCGCGTGCGACAGCGAGAAAGGCAGTGAATGAGAGTGACCACAGAGCTCCTGTTGCCAAGGAAGAGCCGATAGACTTCTCGACAAACTGATTCCATGCCTGCAAATTGGACTTCTTATGCAACCAGGCACCAATCGTCACCATAAAGAAAACGGCAATCAGTCCGGTTACTCCCTCAATCGTTTCTCGCGAGTTGCCTGTGGAGAGGGTGGAGAAAACGAGACTGAGGATGACGGCAAGAATGGCGGAAACTACGATTCCGGCAATGGACCCAGACCAGATCCATTTGCGCTTGTCGGCATTGCCTGACTTGTTCAGGACAGTGAGCAGCGAGACGATGATCAAGATGGCCTCCAGTCCTTCGCGGAACAAGATGAGTCCCGCATCCCAAGCGGTGTACGAGGACGTTGTCGCAAATGGCGCAAGCTCTGTCTTCATTTCCGCAAGATGAGCCGTCGCCTTTTCCCATTGCGGGGGATTGGACAGGATGAGTGTCGGGACGGCGACCATCTTGGCTTCGATGCTGCTGTAGGTCGCTGGCGATTTGGTCATGACTACGCCTTCTACAGAGGGCCAAGAGGTGATAAAGGTCTCCATTTTGTCCGAAGCAGCGGTTGCGTTCTGATTGGCGATATCTGTTTCAACCGATGCAAGGAGTGCGAGTAGAGACGAGATGGTTGGCTGCTCGGAAGAAGGATTCGCAGCAGGCTGTTGGACTGCCTTTCCTGACAAATAATTGTCGACCGCAGTAATGAGTGCCTGTACTTTCTCTGCACTCTTTTTAGGATCGGGTGGTTCTGTATTCAAGGCAATGCGCGCACCGCTGATTTTGATTTCCATGTCCCCGTAGACTGCGGCATTTTCCGCTCGAACAAGACCCTCTGCCTTGTACCAGCCGGTGACGAAGCTGTTGTACGATTGCTTGGCTTTCGTCAGATCGCCTTCCGTGATGGCTGTCATGCTGTTTTGCAAGAGCGGCAGCAATGCCGCAATTTGCTTGTGCGCGCGCTCTTTTGGCTGACCGCCTTCTTCTTTGGACGAGACGTAACGATCTGTTGCTTTTGCCAAATTGGAGATGGCTGCTTTTGCAGTGTCAGGATTCGCCTTTGCTTGGGCAAGGGCTTGCTCTGCTTCCACGATTGCTTGCGTCAATGCTTGTGCATCTGCGGAGCTCTCTTCCGAATTGCCCTCCCAGATGCTCTTCATACTGCTGATCGCTTTAGCTGCTTCTTCCCAGTTGCTATCCCCACTGCTAATCAAGGCATCGCTGGAGAGGGCGATCATTTGTTTGAGCTGTTCTGGCACAAGCGGCGCGGCTACAGCGGAAGAGAGAGCAGATGTCCATAGCAGCAGGCAGGTACAAATGATAAACAGATAGCGTTTCAAGGTGTTCACTCCATCCCAGGTAGTTGGTTAAAAAAGCGTGTCCCCGATGTATCCGCCCTCACTTGCACCAGGGAGACAGGCGTACAGACCACTGCCTACATGGGTGATATATTCATTGAGCAGGTCGACGGATGCGAGCTTTTGTTGCATCGGAATGAATTGCTTGCGCGGATCACGATTGAAGCAAATGAACAAAAGCCCAGCATCGAGCTGACCAGTCTTGAGATCCATTCCACTCGAATAGGAGTAACCGCGCCGCAAAATTTTCACCTTGCCCTCCATATGGGCCAAGGCAACGTGGGAATCCACGGGAATCACGGGCTTTCCTTTTGCGTCCTTGCGATCCAGCTCCAGCTCGTCGAACTCATTTGCTTTGCCCAGTGGAGCACCCGTCATGCGATGGCGACCAAACGTATTCTCCTGATCGGTGAGGGAGGAGCGATCCCATACCTCGATCCGCATGCGGATTCGGCGCATGACCATGTAGCTGCCGCCTGCCATCCACGCGGGACTTTCAGCAGTGTGAGCCCAGACGACTTCATTTGCGGTAGCGGGATCGTTCACCTGCGGATTGTTCGTGCCATCCTTGAAGCCCATCAGATTGCGTGGTGTGGAGCCAGTCGGGTCGGATGCGCTGGTACGCTGGAAGCCCTCCTGCAGCCAGTGGAGGACAGCTTTGCCTCGAGCGATCCGGGCCAAGTTCCGCAGGGCATGGAAGGCGACCTGTGGATCGTTGGCACAGACCTGCACGACAATATCGCCATCTGACCATTCTTTTCGCATTTCATCGCTGTTGAAGCGAGGCAAGTCAACTAAGGGAGCTGGGCGTTTGGCTGCCAGACCAAAGCGCTCGTCAAAGAAAGAAGCGCCAAGCCCAAATGTGATTGTCAATTGCATTGGGCGCAGGCCCATGGCTTCTCCCGTGTCGACAGGAGGAAGAAGGGCGTTGTCGCTCTCCTCATCGACGTTTTTGCCGGCAGTCATGCGTGCTGCCGCCTGCGTCCAGCTTTGAAACAAGGTGCGGACATCCCCTAGCGAGGTCGTCGTCAAATCAAAAGCACCCATGCAGATAAAATCCTGCATAGGTGTAATGATCCCGGACTGATGCTTGCCATAAAAGGGAATGACCTCATCTGCACCGGTCGGAGTGGCACTTGTCTGCTCATCTTTAGAAGGAGAGGGCATAAGGTTATTGACCCCAGTCGCCCCCAACAGCAGTCCAATCCCCCCGACACCAGCCAACTTTAGAGCTTCTCGACGTGTGATTTTGTTCGCTGCGGTGTTTGCGGGATGCTTGTCATTCATCTTGTTAGCCTCCTACGATCGTACCCATTTTGGACAATGGTTCAGCCAATGCGTCGAGGGACTGACTCAGCTTTTTCACCTGGTCTTCCTTCAACTCGGTGTACAGCACATAACCGTCACCTTTACGGTATGGCGCGAGTGCTTTGTCCAAATCAGCGAAGCGAGCTTCAATTTCACTGGCAAGAGCAGCGTCTTTTGCCGTAACAGCAGGCTTCAATACTTTATAAATTTCGTGAGCGCCTTCCACGTTCGCAGCGAAATCGTACAAGTCTGTATGGGAATAGCGTTCTTCCTCACCAGTCACCTTGCTCGTCGATACTTCGTTCAAGAGCTCAACTGCACCCGTTACCAGCATAGGCACGTCGATTTCGACGCTCTCTACCTTCACGCGGAGCTGCTTCACATCTTGCAGCAGCTGATCCGCCACTTTTCCTTGGTCAGCGACCGATTTGGTTTCCCAGAGTGCTTTCTCCAATTTGTGATAGCCGCGCCATTCGTTATCAGGCACATCGCCTTCGCGGGCATCAATCCATGGGTCAAAATCGCCGAGAGATTCCGCGATAGGCTCGATTCTCTCAAAGTAAGCACGGGCTGGAGCATACTCCTTTTTCGCTTTTTCCAGATCGCCTGCTTTGACGGCGGTGGTGAAGCTTTCTGTTTCTTTTACGAATTGGTCGGTTTGGTCAACGACCCATTTTCGGTATTGATCAATAGAGGCTTGCAGCTCAGGAGAAGGAGCAGAAGCAGTGCTCGCTGTCGCAGACTGATCAGCAGCGGCAGGCTTGTCAGGCTGCGCGGCTTCTGGTTTTTTCTCTTCGGTTTGTGTTTGTGCGTTTCCACAAGCGGCGAGCAAGGAGGAACCGAGAACAACTGCGGCAAGTGGATAACTCCATTTTTGAATCATGAAAAGACATCCCTTCATCTGATATGAGTGCATAATTATATGATTATATGTTGATAATGAATATCATTATCATTTACAAAGAATTTTACTCTTTCTTAGACAGTTTGCAATCTTTTTTTGACTAACGATCACTCGTTAGTTTTGGCGTTGTTCACATAAAACCAATGGTAGCTCAACAATCCCTTAACAATGACTTGTTATGATCGAGCTATCAACCAAATAAATAACGTCTGTAAGTGGGTCGAGACGTGGAGAAAGCCCTCATACAGCAATAGATTCGAAAAAGACCGTTCGTTCGGTTTGTTTCTTTGTGCTATTGCCGTGTATGAGGGCTTTTTGTGTTTTCGAATGAAAGGAGCGAGCAAGGGATTTGCTAGATACAGATAGGTACGATGCGTATTTTTTTGATTTGGATGGAACGATTTTTCTTGGGAATGAGCTGCTTCCTGGGGTGGAAAAGACACTTGCTGCACTGAGGGAGAAGCAGAAGAAAATCATGTTTTTGACCAACACGACGGTACAGACAAGAACAGCTTGTCAGACTCGCCTTCAGAAGCTCGGATTGGCTGCCCGGCGGGAAGAAATCATGACGGCTGCCTATGCGGCGGGATTGTATCTTCAAGAGAATGCGGAGCAAGCGCGTGTCCTGATTGTAGGGGAGCCTGCCTTGGAGGAAGAGATTGCGAGCTTTCATATAAAGCAGGTGCAAGATGCGGAGGAAGCGACGCATGTATTGGTCGGAATGGACCGTGCATTTACGTATGAAAAGCTGCAACAAGCTGCTGACGCTGTGCGAAAGGGAGCCCACCTGATCGTAGCGAACCCCGATCCGGTATGTCCGGTGCCAGGGGGTGCCATTCCTGATACATGGGCGTTGGCGAGAGCGATTGAAACGGCCGGTGGAGCCTCTGTCTGGGCGATGACTGGCAAGCCGTCTCGGTACTACGCCGATCAGGTTTTTCAACAGCTTCAAGTGCAGCCAGAAAGATGCGTCATGGTAGGCGACCGTTTGGAGACAGACATTTTACTCGGGAAAAACAGCGGTATGAAAACGGCGCTGGTAATGACAGGTGTGACGACCAGTCGCGAACTGGAAGCCACAGAGATTCAGCCAGATTACATCCTTCCGACGATGGAAGCCATGGTGCAAGTCGAGTAGGAAAACGAGGAGGCAATGGAGATGGAGTTGGGAAAGAGCAGCAAAAAGTGGTTGTGGTCACTACTGGCAGCAAGTCTGGTGACAGGCAGTATGCCCGCGATGGCGCAAAGCGCGGTGAGCAAAACCTTGCTCATCACAGAAGTTGTCAATGATCCTCTTTTTGATGAAAGCACAGGCGAGTTTATCGAAATCACCAATATCTCCAACGATCCAATTGATTTGGGTGGCTACATGATCGGCGACGAGGAAAAGCGTGGAGGAAATGAAGGGATGCATGCGTTTCCGGATGGCACCATGATTGAGCCTTACCAGACGATTGTCATTTCTCGCTACGCTGACGGAATCGTGGAACGCCATGGCGTCACGCCTGATTTTGAATTGTTCGATTCCATGAAGGACGTCCCTGAGCTGTTGCCGACGGATTGGGCGACAGGCAGCATTTATTTGGCCAATGGCGGCGACCACGTCATTCTGATGGACCCTGCGTACAATGTGGTGGATTCGATGGCTTATATGGATGCGAAGGTTCCGGGAGTCACCTCTCATCCGGGAGTCGCTGGCGGACACTCGATGGAACGCCTGACGGAAAAGGATACGAATGATGCGTCCAGAGATTTTGTCGATCAGCCCAAGCCGACTCCTGGTGAGTTGTTGTTTGGACCGAATGCCCAAAAAGACAAGATTCCCGTCTCTGATCTGAAAGACGACGTGCTGATTGTCCCTGAACCTGAGACTGGAATTGTCCTTCCGCCGACGGTGATTGCCATGTACGACAAGAAGTCCGAGCTCGATGCGATTCTAGAAGCAGAAGCGTCTTCCATTTTTATTCCGGTGAAAAAATCCGGGAAGAACGGAGTCGTCACCCAGGACGGCACATCGCTGGACGAGGTACTGGAGCAGATCAAGGGCAAGGCGATCCCGGTGATTCATATCGAGGACAAGAAATTGGTAGCGGAGGTTGACCGCCTGCTCCAGAAAGAGAATCTCACTGATGTGCACATTGTGTCTTCCCGACCGGAAATCGTCCAAGCGATGCGGGAGAAAAACAATGAATACCGTGGTGCCCTCGTGCATATTGAAGGCAAGCTGAACGAAAAGAAGCAAAAGGAGCTCGTACGCTCAGCCAGGAGCAGTCGTTCCAATGTGATCGTTCTCTCGCAAACTGCGATGACGGAGGATGTCATTCGCTACTTCCGCAATCGCGGGTTGTCCGTGTGGGGAATTGATCGGGCGAACAAGAGTCAAGCGAGTGAAATGATCGAGATGGGTGTGGCGGGGGTTGTCTCACACGATCCAAAAGAGGTGCATGAGCTGCTTGCTGCATACCCAGAGAAAAGCATCACGCAATCTCCGATGGTTATGGCGCATCGAGGTATCCCTTCCTTAAAGCCGGAAAACACGATGTACGCCTTTGAAGAAGCGATGGAGCTGGGTGTGGAGATCATCGAGACAGACGTCCACAAAACAAAGGATGGCCACCTTGTCCTGATCCACGATTTTGATCTGGAGCGTACCACCAACGGGACAGGGAAGGTAAAGGATTTCACGTTGAAGGAACTGCGCGAATTGAACGCGAACAAGCTCGATCCAGCAAATCCTTCCTGGTATCAGCCTGAGATTACCGATGCTGTCATTCCTACCATGGATGTATTGCTGGAAGCGGCCAAGGGCAAAGCGGTGCTCATTCTGGAAGCAAAGGGAATTGGGTACGAAAAGGAAATGGCGAAGGCCATCAAGGAGCACGACATGGTTGAAGATGTGATTGTCAGTAGCTTCAGCTCAGAAGTATTGGAGCGTTTCGCCAAGCTCAATCCGGAATTGGGACTGGGCTTTACCTTGAGCGGGACCAAGCCAAAGGAACAGCTGGAGCAGTATGCCGAAAAGCAGGTAACAGACGCGGTTCAACTGAATGCCCAGTACTTTATCAACCATCAGATTGTCACGCCAGAGCTAATCCGATTCGCCAAGCATCGGGGAATCATTTTGACCGTGTATACCGTTAACGAGGAAGCAGATATGAAGCGGGCAACCGAGGCGGGAGTCGGGGGGATTATTACCGACTATGCACAAAAACTTTACAATACCCAAATATTACCTTAGTAAGCAATTGTTATAGTCGAGTGATACGTAAAAAACAGCGAGAGGTTCAGGGGGGAAAGTCGTGGCTGAAGTGGAATTGCGGCGCATTTCCAAGATGTATGGGGGCCAGAAGGTAGTCAATGAAGTGAGCACTCGTATTCTGCCAGGAGAATTTTTCGTGCTGGTAGGGCCTTCTGGTTGTGGGAAATCAACCACATTGCGCATGATTGCCGGGCTGGAGGAGATCAGCACGGGAGAGCTGTTGATTGGCGGCAAGCCGATGAACCAAGTCCCTCCGAGCGGGCGAAACATCTCCATGGTGTTTCAAAATTACGCACTTTATCCGCATTTGACGGTAAAAGATAATATTTTGTTTGGCTTGCAGGTTCGAAAAGTAGACAAAGCGGAGCAGGGCAAGCGGTTGGAGCGTGTAGCGGAGATGCTGGGCATCGCGCATCTTTTGCAACGCAAGCCGAAGGAATTATCCGGGGGACAACGACAGCGCGTTGCACTCGGACGGGCTATCGTCAGTCAACACCCTATCTGCCTGATGGACGAGCCTTTGTCCAATCTGGATGCCAAGCTGCGCGGGCACATGCGTACGGAAATCCGTCGTTTGCAGCAAGAGCTGGGTATCACGATGATATACGTGACGCACGATCAGGTGGAAGCGATGACGATGGCAGACCGCATGATGGTCCTGCGCGACGGAGAGGTCCAGCAAGTCGGAAAACCGCTCGACGTCTACAACCATCCAGCGAATTTGTTCGTGGCGGAGTTTACGGGGGCACCCCCGATGAATACGGTGCCTGCCATTTGGCGGGCAGGCGATCAGGCAGGGATTGAGCTGGCAGGTCAGCATGTTTTGCCGCTTCCTATGTTTCACGGTATCCCGGACCAGACCCCGGTCGTTCTCGGTCTGCGTCCGGAGTCACTGCAGCCCGCCCTTGAAGGGCAATCTGCCGAAGCTTCCTGCCAGCTCCCTGTCACCGTGCAGGGAGTAGAGATTCTCGGTTCTGAGACCATTGTGGAATTCACCGTGGGAGACAAGCTGTGGAAGGCCAAATGGAACGGGCAATGGCACTGCAAAAGAGGCGATACCATGCATGTTCGTTTTGATCCAGCTCAGGTGAACGTGTTTGATGCAGAAACCGGAAAAAATCTAGCGGTTACGACCAATTGAGAAAAGAAAAGGGAGAGGTACTGCGATGCGTAAAGTTGTCAAAAGCTTGTTTGCGGTCGTCATGAGTATGAGTCTGATCACGGGTTGCTCCAGTGGCAATTCTTCGTCCACGAACAACGCGGCTCAAGGAGCCAATTCATCAGGCAAAACAGAGCTGTCCTTCTATTATCCGGTTGCGGTTGGCGGTCCTTTGACCAAGATCGTGGACGGAATGGCAGCGGAATTTAACAAAGAAAACCCAGATATCACAGTCAAGCCAGTCTATACGGGCAGCTATCAGGATACGACGACAAAAGTACAGGCAGCTGTACAGGGCAAGACTCCTCCCGACGTAGCGGTGATGCTCTCAACTGAGCTGCATACAATGATGGACATGGATGCAATCCTTCCTTTGGATGACTTCATTGCCAAGGATGGCGGCAGCGAATACGTAAATGATTTCTTCCCGGGCTTTTTGGCGAATTCCCAAGTAGACGGCAAGACATACAGCATTCCATTCCAACGCAGCACCATCGTGCTCTATTACAACAAGGACGCGTTCAAGGAAGTCGGTCTTGATCCGGAAAAGCCGCCGACATCATGGGATGAGCTGGTTTCGTACGCTGCCAAATTGAAAAAGGACGGACGCTATGGCATCGAGATTCCTTCCTCGAGCTTCACATATTGGATGTTCCAAGCACTTGCTCTGCAAAACGGCAAGAATTTGATGTCCGAAGATGGGAAAAAAGTGTTTTTGGATACGCCAGAAAATGTAGAAGCCCTGCAATTTTGGGTAGATTTGTCCAAAAAGCATCAAGTCATGCCTGAAGGCGTCAATGAGTGGGCGACAGTACCGTCTGATTTCTTGGAAGGCAAAACGGCGATGATGTTCCACACGACAGGGAATCTGACGAACGTGAAGAAAAGCGCGAAGTTTGATTTTGGCGTAGCGTTTTTGCCAGCGAAAAAGAACTACGGCAGCCCGACAGGTGGCGGTAACTTCTACATGTTCAAAGGAACGGATGCAAAGAAACAAGAAGCAGCATGGAAGTTTATTCGCTTTATGACAGAGCCTAAGCGCGCTGCTCAGTGGAGTGTTGATACTGGTTATGTTGCGACACGCAAATCTGCTTACGAAGAAGAGACGATGAAGCAATACGTCAAGGATTTCCCGGCAGCAGCAGTGGCGCGAGACCAGCTGGAATACGGTCATGCTGAGCTGTCTACACACAATAACGGCAAAGTGACAAAGCTCTTGAACGACACGCTGCAATCCGTGATCACTGGTCAATCCCAGCCTGCAGAAGCATTGAAAAAAGCGCAGGAAGAAGCGGACAAGATGCTGGCGCCGTTCAACAAATAAATCAAGCAAGGCAATGGGGGAGCGACAATGGGGGAACTACGCGCAAAATGGAAAGTGAACATGTACGCCTGGCTCTTGCTCCTTCCCTCCCTCATCTTCCTGCTGCTGTTTACCTTCTATCCAGTTATACAAACGTTCATACTCAGTTTTCATCAAGCGGATCTGGGTTCTCCAGAGCCGTTTTTTAACGGGATAGATAATTATAAACAAATGGTGGAAGATGAAGTGTTTTGGAAGGTGCTGACCAATAATATCTGGTTTGCCATCGGAACAGTGCCTACGAGTGTGGCTCTCGCGCTGGCTATGGCTCTGTTCGCCAACAAGGCATTACGAGGGAAGAGCTTTATCCGCACGGCTTATTTTTACCCGACAGTTGTTCCGATGATTGCAGTGGCGAACATCTGGCTGTTTATTTACACACCGGAGTACGGAGCGCTTAGTCATGTGATGGAGTGGTTCGGAAAAGGCGACATGAACTGGCTCGGTGATCAGAAAAATGTGATGTGGGCGATGATCTTCATGGTCATTTGGAAGGAAGCGGGCTATTTCATGATCTTTTATTTGGCGGGATTGCAAAACATTTCACAGGAGCTATACGAATCCGCCTCCATGGAAGGGGCATCGTCGTGGACGGTTTTTCGCCGCATCACCTTTCCGCTGCTTATGCCAACGACGATGTTTGTCAGTATTATCGCCTTCACCAACTCTTTCAAGCTGGTAGATCATTTGGTGATCATGACCAAAGGCGGACCGGATAATGCCAGCAATCTCTTGCTGTACTACATATACGAGACGGCGTTTTCTTTCTGGGATCAAGGAATGGCCTCGGCATTGACGATTGTCATGGTCGTGCTGCTCTTGTTAGTCGCTGCTTTTCAGTTTTTTGGTATGGATAAAAAGATTCATTACAACTAAGGGGGGATGGCAGATGCTTCGCAAAATCACAACGGCTGGCATGTACGGCTTGGCCGTTCTCTGGCTGTTTCCTTTGCTCTGGGCGGTCTGGACTTCCTTTCGCCCGAGGGAGCTGGCGACTTCGTGGTCGTTCAGTGCAGATTTTACACTCGATAACTTTGCAAAGGTGTGGGACGCAGCGCCCTTTGACCAGTACTACATCAATACCTTTTTGATCGTGACCGGTATTTTAGTGGCACAAATCATCACGGCAACACTGGCAGCCTATGCCTTTGCGAAGCTGCAATTTTGGGGAAAGGATGTGCTGTTTGTCCTGTTCCTGGTCCAGCTCATGGTCCCGGCAGATATCTTGATTTTCCCCAACTACAACGTCCTGCGTGACTTGTCTTTGCTGGATACCAAAATCGGCATTATGCTGCCGTACTTCGCTTCTGCCTTCGGAGTCTTTCTGTTGCGACAAACCTTCAAGACAATCCCGCACGAGCTGGAGGAGGCGGCAAGGATGGAGGGCTGCTCCTGGTTCCAGATTCTGTGGCGGGTGTATGTTCCGTTAGCGAAGCCGACCTACATTGCGTTTGGGCTGGTCTCGGTCAGCTACCATTGGAACAACTTCATGTGGCCGCTGATAATTACGAATTCCGTGGAAAATCGCCCGTTAACGGTCGGTCTGGCGATTTTTGCCCAATCGTTTGAGACGGGGGCGCAGTGGGCCGAGGTAAGTGCAGCGACGGTCATGGTAATTTTTCCGTTGTTGCTGGCATTTTTGTTGTTCCAGCGGCAGTTTATCAACAGCTTCATCCACTCCGGCGTGAAATAAGAGGGAGGGTCATGAATAATGAGAGACAAAAGCTCGTTTGCCGTATCCACCTATGCGATATTCAATCAGCCTCTGCGTGATGCTATCTTTCAGCTTGTACACCATGATTGGAAGGTCATTGAGATTATGTGTGAAGAGAATCATGCCGACCTCTTGGACTGGTCCTGGGAGCAAGTGAAAGAATTGAAGCAGCTGGGAGACGAGAGAGGGATTGTCTGGTCGATTCATGCACCGATTAGCGGCTGCAATCTAGCGGCGGACGCAGGGGCAATCCGGGATCAAACAATGGACACGATGAAGCGCTGCCTGGAGATTGCCAGTTATCTCGACTGCACGCACGTCGTGATGCATCCGGGGGAAGTAGAAGATCGCCTTGCGGAGACCGAGCGTGCCAGAGGTGTGGAAAATGCGAGTCAGGCACTCCACGTGTTGACCACCGAGCTGTCCGCAGAGACTAGAACGATACTGACGGTCGAGAATGTTCCCCCTTATCCAAAAGTGCTGGGGTGGAACGTCGAGGATCTCGTGCGCATATGCCGTCATGTAAATTCCTCACGTGTGGGGATCGTGTACGACGTGGGCCATGCCCATTTGATTCGTGCGGGATATGCAATCGATGCATTGCAGGAGGTACTTCCTTATTTGTCCGCTCTTCACCTGAGTGATAACTTTGGCAAACTGGACGATCATTTGGCAGTGGGGGACGGAACGATTCCGTTTGCATCGATCCTGTCACTTTTAAAAGACAATGGATTCGCGGGTCATTGGGTTGTAGAGACAAAGCAGCTTGGCTGCGCTGAGGTAAGTGTGGAACGGCTACTGAGGGCAGGAGGCGAGTAACATGGACATGCAAACGATTTTGAAAACGAATCCGGTTATCGCGGCAACCGAACAGGATCGCTTGGGAGAGGCGATGGCATCCCGTGCTTGCGCGATCCTTTTGATGTACGGAAAGCTGACCAAGCTGATGGAGGAAGCCGAAATCATCCGTCAGTCGAGCAAGCCGATTTTTTTGCACACAGACCTCATGAATGGCTTGTCCAATGACAAAGAGGCTTTTCGTTTCTTGTCCACCTATATCCAACCAACGGGCATTGTCACTACCAAAGGACCGATGATTCGTGCGGCCAAAAAGGAAGGGATGCTGACGATCCAGCGAGTCTTTTTGATCGATTCGACCTCTCTTTCTACGACCATCAAAAACGTCTTGGAAAACCAGCCAGATGCGATTGAAATCATGCCGGGGATAGCGCCGTCTATTATTTCGTATATCAAGGAGCATTTGTCGCAGCCGATTATTTTGGGTGGGTTGATTTGGAATATGGAGCAGGTCAACGAAGCGTTGAAGGCTGGAGCAGATGCTGTTTCGTTGAGTAAGTCGGAGATGTGGAACCATATGACTGTTTAGGAGAATGGGCGGGTGTGAAAGCACCTGTCTTTTTTTTCCTAAACATATGATTGTAACAACTGTTGACATTCTATTTAAAGAGTAATCAATAGCGTGTTGTTTTTCATTGGTTCGGTTACTAAATTCACATGTTAACAGATGAATAATGGGTTCAGGGTAGACCAAGCCCACGATTATAATATTCCCATACTCATCAATACCTAGGATCAAAAGACCGTCTCCAAAATCTCTGTTAATGGTTCGCATCTCGAACATAACTGACTAACTTATATATCTATTCGGGTTACTATTAATATTTACTAAAGTATATTTGAATGTGTTGAAGGGTTTTTAGCGATGTATTCCATAGCTATTTTTTCGCTTCTTCTTCGGCTACTTCTCTTCTTACAAACACTCATTTATTGGATACCTCAAAAATTGCCGATGTACCAGTTTGCATGTCTTTGCTCACCTTTTAGGATGTGAAAGCATATCAAATACAAATTCGCGAGGTAATTTTGCATATGCTTCTTTTCCAATGTTTGATTTTCAACTCGGACATACCTATTTTTAATCCCGATTAACGGGGGGAGGAGTACAATAGGTCCATTCAGTGCTGGATACATCCGAAAGAAAAAGCTCCGTAAGGTATGACCTAAACGGAGCAATTTGGTTATTCATCGTAACTTATCAATCTTTTCCTATTAATTCATCTGCCTTATAGTCCCTTGGCTCTAATTGAATAGTTATAGATTCTGTCGGACTATGTAATCCTGCCTATTACCCAATGCCACTTCTTTAACATAATAAGATTTAGTATTATCGGTTTCATCGTGTAGAACTTTACTCTGAAGATTGCCATTCGGCTTTCCTTTAATAGCAACTATATTTCCAACCTGGGTAAAGATTGCGGTTTTAACCTCAATAGAAAACACATTCCTTCATTTCCTAAATCTAAGGTTATGTTGGTGATGATTAATTATAGAGGTTTATTCGTTACTGGACAGTTCCTACACAAGTTGAAACTTCCAATATCAAGGCAAGTTTTATTTATCACGATTAGCTAAGTGTGCTTCTATAGCTTCATCTAGACTCATTGCCTTTTCCAGATCATCGTCAACAAGTATAAGTAAAGGTCCTTCCATCAAATGCCCTTCTGAGGTTCTAACTTCAAAAGTAGCCGCCCAATATTTAGGGGAGATTTTAGATACCTCAACACTAACTAGCACCAATTTGTAGTTCTCATTCTTATCTTTATTCACATAATCCAGTGCCAACTTTTCTGCTTGTTCCCTTGATAGTTTCATTATCTAAGACCTCCATATTGCATTATATACCAGTTAGCATGAAGTTGTTCGGCTTCATTTAAAGAATTCCATCTCTTAGGACTATTGGAAAGCATGTCATAAACAAATTGCTCTGGAGCGTTGAATTGAGTTAAATCATTCATAGGTACTGGTCCATAAGTACGTGGTAGATTTGAATATGCGTCTTTTCCAATTCTCCTATAATGTAAATAATGAGACAGTTCATGCCAAACCTCATATTGTGTTGGATTACTTCTCAATACTAATTCATCAGTATTGTAGTTAAAACCTCCCCCTTTTCCAGGTGGTAGAAATTCATCTCCAACTTTTAAAGTTACCCCTCTTTTTTCAAGATAGTTTCCTAACAGCCTCAAATCTTTATCATTATAGAGTGTACCACCAAGGCGACCTGTCTCTTCTACATAATCAATTTTATCATTCGCCCTTTTTCCTTTTCTCGTCACATCGACTACATTCTTAATGTTTTTACTTCTCCCCAGCGTAAGTGCATTCAAAGCAAGGCCACCAAGTGCAATTCCATCCGCGAGATTTAATTTATCATCACGCAATGTATCCAAATCTTCTTGCATTGGCTCGATATAGCCTTCCCTTACAAACACTCCAATACCCTTTGGCAAATCCTCTGCCGCTTTCTCCAAAGCTCCTGGCAGCTCACTTGCCGCTTTTTGCATCGCAGCAGGAACGTCTCCCAGCTTCGAGATACCTTTGACGAAATGATCCCACATGCTTGGTTTTTCCTGTGGCTTCTCACAAGCTGGTCCCTGTTCAAAATTGGCATTGGGCGATCCACTATTTGCTGGCGACTGATTTCCTACCGTAACACCACCCAAATCCTGTCCGTCATCCTCAATCTTGATCTGCCCACAGTGGAAACACATATTTGTTGATTTGTTCAGCAAAGCCGGATGTTCGCCTACCATTTTATCTGGTTTGCCATCTATCCATGGCATGGTCATCACTGGCGTGCACGGCATCGGCGTGAGTACCCCGTTATTAGCTGCTGTGGCAGAGGCGACCGCGGGATTTTTCAAGCTGCTGCACTTTCCAAAGGGCATAATATTTATGTTAGGAACGAAGTCCATGATATTCATTTGCGGCTTCCCTTTTACAAAAACACCATGGCTGAATGGCATTTTTAAACGACTTAGCTGACTTCCGCTGCTGCATGATAAAATGGCACCAACAACCACATAGCTCTTTCGTTCCGCATTCGACTTCTGGACGGTGATACCTTCAATATTGGGCATAGAGTCTCCTCCTCTCTGTAAAGTTTTCGATGCAGATAAAAAATGCTCATGTTAATCGATTCGCCGAATATCCAATCTATATATAAAAAGGAAATTATACCCACTAAATGAAATATCGGGTGTAGAGCGGTCACTAACAATAGATATAAAGTTGTGAATACATAGGTATTTGGAATTGTTTCATCCAAAAACACCGGGTTCTTTACCCAAGCTGCTTATTCATCGTGCGTAGTAACCACGTCAGGCAATGATTCTTACAGATATGTGTCCATATGCCTACATGATTGGTAATCAAGCACGAGTAATTTTATAATGTAGGTAACAAAATTCTACGATGAAGAAAATAACAGCGAAGAGACACCCTTCAGCGTGAAAAGAGGGTAATATGGAACCAATTCAATTGATGGAAGCGGCAGAGCAATTTATCCGGACATGCTATCGTGAACTGGACAAGACAACGGACGAAACTGAGCAACGGCTGCAAGAAGTACGACAGCTGATTCATCAGCAGGGATACTATGAGCATACAGCCGAAGAGCTTCGTCACGGAGCAAAGATGGCCTGGCGCAACAGCAATCGATGTATTGGGCGATTCTTTTGGGAATCGTTACTTGTGATAGATGAGCGGCACGTCGAAACAGAAGAAGAGATGGCGCAGGCCATGCTCCGACACATCGACTTTGCCACCAATGACGGGAAAATTCGCCCGACCATCACTGTTTTTGCACCTGCTGTAGCAGACAGAGCTCCCATGCGCATCTGGAATGACCAACTGATTCGCTATGCGGGATATGAGACAGAGTACGGCGTACTGGGTGACCCGATTTCGCTTTCGTTGACGAAGTTATGTGAGAGCTTGGGATGGCAAGGGAAAGGCACCAACTACGACGTTTTGCCGCTTGTCGTGCAGATCGGGGATCGGACGCCACAGTTTTTTGAGATTCCACAGGAGCTGGTCTTGGAGGTGCCGATCGTGCATCCCGATTTGCCGGGCTTTGCTGATATGGAATTGCAATGGTATGGGGTTCCTATTGTTTCGAATATGCGCATGGAGATTGGCGGTATCGATTATTTGGCCGCGCCTTTTAACGGCTGGTACATGGGAACGGAGATAGGCGCGCGCAATTTCGCCGATCAAGAGCGATATAACATGCTGCCAAAGGTCGCAGAGGTCATGGGGCTCGATACGAGCAGGGAAGCGACACTGTGGAGAGACAAAGCGCTCATCGAGCTGAACGTAGCCGTCCTGCACTCCTTCAAGGAAAAAGGAGTATCGATTGTCGATCACCATACGGCGAGCCAGCAATTCAAGCGATTTGAGGAAAGAGAAGAGAAATGTGGTCGACCCGTTACTGGTGACTGGACATGGCTGGTTCCGCCGATCTCCGGAACAGCTACACACATTTTCCACAGTCTGTACGACAACTCAATCCATACGCCGAATTTCTTTTACCAGGACAAGCCGGAGCTCGGCAAAAAATAAAGGCCTTCAAATGTCGCGAATATGCTTCGCGGCATTTTTTTTGCACGCGATGTCACATACAGGGGGATATGGTGCGTTATACCAGTTGGAAGGAGGGAGAGAGTGGACACGAAACAGATAGAAGAACTCGTGAATGAGATTATTCAGGGAGCGGATGACCGCTACGCTGCCATCATGAAAAGCTACCAAACCCCCATATTTCACTACTGCTATCACATCTTGGGGAACCGATGCGAAGCGGAAGACGCCACACAGGAGGTCTTCTTCAAAGCATATCGCAACTTGAAAAAATACAGTCCAACCATTCCGTTCGCAGCTTGGCTTTATAAAATAGCCTACCACCATTGCATCGATCTCATCAGAAAAAGGAAATGGACAAAGATGTTGCCATTTTTGATGCAGGACAAAGAGTCTCAATCAGACATCGAGCGGCATATTGAAAATGTTTATTTCAGTGAGGATGTATTTCTTGCCATGCAGACACTCTCGGTAGAGGAAAGAACGCTTCTCTTGCTGCGAGGCGTGGAAGAAAAGACCTACGAGGAAATTTCCTTGATCATGAACAAAAACGCTGCGAGTCTGCGCAAAAAATTCGAGCGTACGTCAGCGAAGTTCCGATCCGCTTATTCTCCTTTAGGGAAGGGAGGGTCAGCTCACGATGAGTCCAAACAAATCGCACGAGAGTATTAAGGACCTGTTCAATGACCCGCGCATCCCGCAGGAGATTGACATTAGCCATCAAGTAATGACAAAAATCAAACGAGAGAAGGAGAGATTTTTTGTGAAATACAAGGTGAGTATTTTGGTTGCAATCGGGTTAATCGCAAGTATTTCGTCGGGGTATGCTGCTGTTCAATTCTATCAGTTGAAGAGCCCACAAGGTGAGGTGCTGTATCAAGAGAAAGATGCAAAAGAATCAGGCGCCAAAACAGTAAAAGAGCCAGATCAAGAAATGGATGCCTTTTTAAATAAACGTTGGGAAATCGAGGATAATATGGAGCCAGGAACTGCCGCAGCTGTCTACATCGTTCCTCACAATCCTCAAAAACAGATCGTGACGATGACGGCTCCATTTGATTTTAAGACTTTGGCTGATGTTCAACAGAAAGTGGGAGAGCAGATATTCTTGCCAGAAACTTTGCCAGGACACCATGCTTTTTTGGATGCCCGACTCGAGTTTGGCATCAAAAACGAATATGACAAAGCTGCCTTGTATCAGCAGGCGGAAAAAGAGAAGAAAGAATACGTCATGCAGCCGTTAGCATGGACAAATGAATTGGAGTATCTGTATACGACATATCGATCTGGAGAAAGCTATATTAATTTGAACATCACGAATTATGAGGGAGTAGAAGGAAGTACAACTTATGTAGCCAATCTGGATCAACAGAAAAAAGAGGTAGTCAAAGTAGGGCAAATCGAGGTGCTCTATACAGAGGAAGCCAAAAAAGACCGGACTGACAAGAGCATCATGTGGGTGATGGAGTATGCTGGAAAGAAGATGCAGTATGAAGTAGTCGCGACTGGGGATGTATTGACCAAAGGTAATATCAGTGAGTTTGTAAATGCCATGATGCCGAAAAAATAAAGCTACCAATGTCGCGAACATGCTTCGCGGCATTTTTTTGTGACGGATTGTAAATCGTATCTCGGAAAACGAAAAAGATGGGCAGAGCAAGCTCTTTATGCTAAAATTCACGAGAATGATTATCAATTTCAAATTTTATTGAAGGAGAGGTTCTTTTGAGAATGAGAAAATCAGGCTTAGATAAGATCATAATGGCTGCCCTTATTATGGTCATGATCAGCATGTTATCAGCCTGCGGACAGACACCAGCCAATTCAACTGCTCAACCTGCGCAGCAAAGTTCAGGTAACGAGAATAACAGCGAATATATCAGCTACGAGGCGTTTAATGGCACAGTGAGAATTCCTAAGAACCCAAAACGGGCTGTGATACTTGCGGACAGCTATGTTGGACATTTTTTGACACTGGGGATCAAGCCTATCGGTATCACGGACCATGCTATGGAAAACCCGTATTTTAAAGGGAAGCTGGATGGTATCGAAAGCGTGGGCGACGGAACATCGGTAGAAAAAGTACTGGCGATGAATCCTGATTTACTTATTGTGTTTGAAGGGGATAAGAATATCGAGCAGTTCACCAAAATAGCGCCAACGGTAGTGATTCAATACGGTAAGAAGCCAATCCGCGAAGAACTGCGGGAGTTTGGCAAAATGACAGGAAGAGAAGACAAGGCCAATGAGTGGATTGCCGAATGGGACAAGAAAATTGCTGAAGCAAAACCTAAGGTACAAGCAGCGGTAGGAGATAAAACCGTTTCGATTTTGCAGCCATACGCCAAGGGGATCTATGCGTTTGGGCACAACTTCGGAAGGGGTGGAGACATCCTTTACGGTGAATTCCAGTTGAAGGCTCCAAATGCTGTACAAAAAGAAGCGATAGATAGCAATATCGGCTATGCGGAAGTTTCGCTTGAAACATTGCCGGACTTTGCGGGAGACTACATTTTTACTAGTGCATGGTCAGATGATGTCGATCCGGAGAGTGTATACGGTACAAATGTTTGGAAGGGTCTGCCGGCAGTAAAAAATAACCAGGTTTTTCGGATTGATCAGAAAGGCTCCTTTTTTAATGACCCGATCTCCTTGGAAGCGCAACTCACGTTCATTGTAGAAAAATTAACGTAGAAGAAAAAACCCCCGAAACACATGTAGCAAGTATGCTCTGCTACGGTATTCGGGGATTTTTGCTATTTATCTAGCGGTTGTAATAGCTGCTAAGAGCTGGGAGCAGACCTAATGGATTTTTCCGCAAGTCCTTGGCACTGAAAAAAATGCTGCCCTGAACCTGAGGAACCATCGCGTTGTAATTCAACTGGTTGATAATCTCCTGGGCACTCTGCCAGCCTGCCTCAGCCGTTCCCAGCTTGTATGGCGAATGACCGATGTAGAGCTTGACGTTCGTCCCTTGTACTTCGTTTGCCCACCAGGTAACGAGCTTGTCGTATTGGGCAGGAGCGAAGGAAAAGCTCCAATAGATTTGCGGAGTCACATAATCAATCCACCCTTGTTGAATCCATGTGCGCACATCGGCAAACATGTGGTCATAAGCAGTAACGCCAGCTTTTGTATCGGAGCCGGTCGGATCGACGTTGCTATTGCGCCATACACCGAATGGACTGATCCCGAACTGAACGTGAGGCTTGACACTCTTGATGGACTGATTCAATTGTTGAACAAACTGATTGATATTATCGCGACGCCAGTCTGCTTTGGACACGATTTTTTTGCTGTTGTAAGCCTTGAAAGCTGCATCGTCTGCAAAGGCGACATTGGAAGGATAGAAATAATCATCCAGATGCACACCATCGATGTCATAGCGCTGTACGACTTCCATTACTTCATTGATAATTTGCTGACGTGCCGCAGGAACACCTGGGTTGATATACAGCTTTTTGTTGGCATTCACAATCCAGTCAGGGTGCTGCTTGATCACGTGATTCGCTGGCAATTGGTCTGTTTTTGCATCCGTAGTGGCGCGGAACGGGTTGAACCAAGCATGGAATTGCATCCCGCGTCTATGCGTTTCTTCCACCATGAATGCAAGTGGGTCGTAGCCAGGATCTTTCCCTGGAGTTCCCGTCAAAAATCTCGACCATGGAGTGAGTGTAGAAGGATACAGTGCATCTCCAGATGGACGCACTTGCACGAAAGCAGCGTTCATTCCCATGGCTTGCAGCTCATCGAGCAGCTGTATGTATTCTTGTTGTTGTTTCGCTGGGTTTCCGTAAGAACCGGAAGATGGCCAGTCCAAGTTGTAGACCGTAGATATCCACACCCCGCGCAAATCTCCGTTTGTCACGACTGGTGTGCCTGGTTCCATTCCGCCAGTTTCACTCAATACATCCTGTGGTGGCGGAGTCATAGTAGCGACGTTGCCGCTTTGCAGACGAATGGTTCTTGTTTTGTCTTCCCAGTTTACCGTAAGGCCCAATTGTTCGGAGACAAAACGCAGCGGAACCATGGTTCTTCCTTGTTTGTTCTGAACAGAAGCATCGAGTGGGACGCTGTTGTTGTTAACAAGAGCGTTCTTTTGATTAACCGTCATGGACAGCAAGGTATCTTGCTTGCTGATCGTTGCGGTTTGAGACTTTGGCTCCCAATTTACTTCGGCTCCCAGATTTTCACCGATCACTCGCATAGGGACCATCGTTACGTTTGCTTTTGGAATAATGTACGGAGCGACGTCACTTTTGATTTGTTGCCCGTCCAAATAGATGCTGATGCCAGAGGATGTCTGCGCGGCCTGCACGGATATCCCCATCGTTGGAATACATAGTACGAACATTAGCAAAAGCATAAACCACTTGCGTACCTTCATTTTTGCCAATCCTCCGACAAGTTTAGATTTGCTGTAAAACTTTAGCCAATACTTAGACGCTTTATTATATCGCTTTGTTACGCTCAAGTGGGAAGATTATTGTAACGATTCGTTCCATTTCGGCAAAGAATGACGAGACTCATCGAAGAAAGGGAACCACCCAAGCTGCTCTGGCATAGGCAAAAACATATGTTGTTTTCCTTCTGGTCATGGGACAAAAGTGTGGGAGAGGAGTGCAAGCATGAGTTATTTTCTTGCGCAAAAGGCACCGATTGTTTTTGTTCCGGGGCTGTTTGGGTCGATGAGTGATCGAATTATTCCGGGTACTGGTGACTGGGGCTTCGGGTTTGCCCGAACGGCTTACGAGCCATTTATCCGTTTGCTTGGAAAAATGGGTTACCCGCTCAATGAACAATTGTTTGTAGCCTTTTATGATTGGCGAAGGCAGATCGATATTTCAGCCGAGCGCTTTTTGCTGCCTGTCATCGAGCGAGCGAAGCAAACGACCGGTTCCCCTTATGTCAATCTCATTTGCCATAGCATGGGGGGCCTTGTTGCTAGAGCCTATGTCCAAAGTGAATTTTATCAAAATGATGTGGATCAGCTGCTCATTTTTGCGACTCCCAACGCAGGATCGCCTGTCGCCTACAGCTATTGGGCAGGAGGGAAGCTGCCGCGCTCCGTTTCTGCCAAAAGAAATGTCGTGGAGCTATACATGAATGTTTATCTGGCCTATTTGGAGCAAAGCATCCCTTTTCGTCGTATACAAGCTATTCACAGACACTTTCCCAGTCTCCTTGATCTCACCCCGTCATCAGCATATGGCGATTATTTGCTGGAGAAAAAACAGGGGGTAGAAGCCTTCGTGCCTTATGAAAAGATGGTCGTGAAAAATCAATACATGGACTACTTGAACGCAACGATGGGGATTATCGCAGCCCGCAACATTCGCGTCACGCTGGTAGCTGGCATCGGACACGAAACGATTCATTACCTGCGAACAGTCCCTTCGCTGTCTCCCGATAAATGGGTCGATGGAAGAGTAGTGAGCTCGATCAATAGTGACGCTGGGGATGGGAGTGTCATGGCAAACAGTGTATTCGCACTGGAGGGTGAGCGTTATTACGTAGAGGCGACACATCTGGAGATTTTATATAAAAGTGAACCGCTTCTTCGGCAATTGCTAGAGTAGGGGAAAAAAGAGGACCAAGCCGGGAAAATCCCTGGACTTGGTCCTTTCGATGAGCTACGCTTTCTTGTTTCTGCGATACATGATCGAAATACCGATCAAGATCGAAGCGATACCTGCAACGATTGGGAGTGGGTTAGCCTGTTCTCCAGTCTGAGGCAATACTTTGCCTGTAGATGGAGATTCGTTGCTGGTTTCCAAGACGTTGGAGTTGTTGGCAGCTCCCGAATCGTTCGGTTTGCTCGTATTTCCTGTTTGATTCAACTCCCCGGAAGTGTTGGGGTTCGTAGTGTTGTTGTTTGCATCAGGAGTGCCCAGTTGATCTGGGTTACCAGGTTGGTCTGGGTTGCCAGGTTGATCCGGGTTGCCAGGTTGGTCTGGGCTACTAGGTTGATCCGGGTTGCCAGGTTGGTCTGGGTTGCCAGGTTGGTCTGGGTTGCCAGGTTGGTCTGGATTTCCAGGTTGATCTGGTTTGCTTGGTTTATCTGGTTTGTCTGGTTTATCCGGTTTGTCTGGTTTCTCTGGCTTTTCCGGTTTAGGTTCTGGTTTAGGTTCTGGTTTAGGTTCTGGCTTCGGCTCTGGCTTCGGCTCTGGCTTCGGCTCTGGCTTCGGCTCTGGCTTCGGCTCTGGCTTCGGTTCAGGTTTTGGCTCAGGATTTCCGCCGCCACCGCCGCCACCGCCGCCACCGCCGCCTCCACCGCCTCCACCTCCACCGGAGGTCACGTCATTTTCGGCAGTAACAAGCACATGCTCGCCAACTACTTGATTCCGTTTAATCTCGAAAGCAATTGGCTTGCTGTTTATTACATAACCAGTAGGAGCCTTCGTCTCGATAAACTCGTACTTGCCAGGGTTTAGGCCTTCGACTAGAAGTTCACCGTTTGCGTCAGTTGTCAGCTTTGTCAGCTCTTGGCCGTTCTTGTCTTTGGTTACCTGACCATTTTCATCGCGGAGCGTAAATTCAGCTCCTGTGAGCTTATGATTTGGGTATCCCTTTCTTATTTTGGTCAGTTTCACAGATCCTGGGATCAATCTGTTGGTCAACGTGAGAGAGACCGTACCTTCATCTGTTACTTCGAATTTCAGTGGATCAGCCAGCTCATAATCAGCAAGCGCTTTTGTTTCCACAAGCTGGTAGAATCCTGCTTTCATGTTTTCGAGGAGAAGGATACCGTCCTTATCCGTTGTGAGTCCACTTTGCAGTACTTTCCCGTCAGCATCTTGAAGCTCAAAGGTTACGCCAGGAAGTGGCTCTTTGGTGTAATGGTCCACTTTCAGCAATTGAACGGACCCGATATTTTTGGCGTTCTTTTTCGTAAGGGTTACAATTTCTGTCTGGTTGGAGGCGATTTTGAATGAAATAGGAGTCGCATCCAGCTTGTATCCCTTTGGAGCCTTCGTTTCGACTAGCTGATAGTTTCCTTCTGCCAGATCGCCTTTGGAGACTTTTCCGTCAGAGCCGGTTGTCAGCTCCGCGATCGTTTCGAATGCTCCGCCCTTTTCAACCTGTAGATGGAAGACAGCGCCTTCCAGCGTTTTGCCAGCATTCTCCGCGTCAACTTTTGTTAACTCAAATCCTTGACGGAGTAGCTTGTTGTCGATGGTCACTTCGATTGCAACTGGAACAGCAGGGTCAGCACCTGCGGGAGCTTTTAACGTAATGTCTTTTCCGTTTCTGTACTCGTCTGCGATGACGTAGCCAACAGGAGCGGATAGTTCTTTTAACTTGTACGCTTTAAATTTGTAGCCTTTGAAGGTGGCGATGCCGTTTTCATCGGTCACGACTGTTTCCAGCAAGGTTTTCCCCGCCTTGTCGTACAGACCAAACGTGGCGCCTGCCAAAGCTTTTTTCGTATCTGCGTCTGTTTTGACGATTTTCAAATCGCCTTTACCAGGTGTGCCGGCTCCGCCACCAGCACCAGACAAGCTGACTTTGACACCTTCTTGTCCGTCTTTACCTTTACCTACAACTGTTTTCCCTGCAAAAGAGGCTTCGTTTTTGATGATCTCTCCATGATCAGCATTGATAAAGGAGCGGTACTCCAGGATGTAGGCAGTGTGCAGGTCGTTTTTGAAAGTCAGTTGAAAGGTGTTGCCGGTCACTTCTAACGTGTAGTCCTCGGATGCCACTTCTTTTCCGATAGCCAGGGCACCGGATTCAGAGACGGTTGTCGTAAAAAGTTTGAAGGAGTCTTTCATCAGAATTTGATTGCTGGACAGCGTATCGGTCAATACAGCACCTGCTGAAATGAAAGACTGGCTCGGATTGATTTTTACTGTCCATGTTGCATACTCTGAATCTGCTCCTGTACCTTGTACGCCTGTTTTGAGGACGTACTCCCCACCGTGTGTCGGTCTGACGGTCGTCTTGCCTTTATAGAGTGGAGTGCCTGTTATGTCACTATCATGCATAGTGGCATTGTTTTCGTACACTTCTCCGACAGGCAGATTAGCCAAACTGGTTGTGTACGTGATGCGATAGGCCGAGTCGATCTCTCCAAGATGCAGCTCAAAACCGTTGGTTAATGGGTCGAGTTTGATAGGAACAACAGGTCCTTCGACCACTTTCACGCCGTCTGCTCCACCTGTAAGCAGCAACTTATGCACTCGTAACGAGTCCTTCACAAAAGTTTGTTCTCCGGTATAAATATCACGGATGATCGCGTTGTTAATCTTGTGAAGGTTATAGTTCACATCGATTGTCCACGTGATTTCTTTTGTGCGGGCGTCGTATGTACCCGTTTTGTTGCCGTTATTGCTGGTGTAGTTGTCTGGTTTAACAGTGGCGGATTTCGTGATGGGGTCTTGTGCTTTGCCGTTTTCCTTCCAGTTCAGTTCAGCCTTGTTTTTGTACACGGATGGACGTTCTTTGGATGTAGGATCGAACTTCGTCAGGTACGTAATGACTAGACCTTTTGTGACTGGTTTGTGGAAGGTAATCTTGAATCCGTCTTCGTATTTTGGATTCGGAGAGATGCTGTAGTCTTTGTCAGGACCCTCTTCCAAATCGCTTGTCCAATCGTTGATTTTTACTTTGTCAGGAAGAAGAGTCAGCCCTTGACCCGCATAACTGTCGGTAATGACGACTTCATCCATCACCTGATTGTCCTCGTTTAGACTAAGTGTCCATTCGATCGTTTTATCCAGGTAGTTCACTTTTTCTTTTTTTGCGTTTTTCCAGAAGATTGCTTGAGTGATCTCTCGGGATGCATCTTTTTTGGTTCCATCATAGATCTCTACTTCATTTTTCACGAGGTAGCTGTCTTGGTGGACCCGATTTTTAGCTTTGGTTTGGTAAGTGATTTCGTAAGCAGCCGACACGTCATGATCAAACTCCAAGCGGAAGCCGATAGCCGATGGGGTTACGTTGTACCCTGTGATGGCAGCCCCGTCTTTTGTTCCGTTTCCGTTGTCACCGATGGTCATTTTATGAACGGTAAAAGAACCATCCACGAGCTCTTGATGACTGGTATCAAAACGATCCTCGAGCCATGCATCGCTTTGCTTGATCAATTTTTCATTGTAGTTGTACTGAATAGCCCAGGTGATCGTTTGTGTGTTGTAATCATAGCCAATCGCTTTTTTGTTCAAAGGCTGGCTGAATCGAACAGAGACATTCGCGGAATCGATCAAATCCTTTGGAAGGTTCGTTCCTGTGACAGTGGCTTTATTCGTGTAGGTTGTATCTGTCGTACCGGTGACGTTGGTCTTGTACGCGACGCGATAAGCACCGTCGATGTCGCCAAAGTTAATTTTGAACCCGTTTCCTTCTGTTAATTTCTCAGGAGTGAAGGTGGTTACCTCAGCCTTTGGATTAACAGAGCCATTCAACTGAACTTCTAATGGGAAGACCTTAATCGAGCTCATATCGATATCCAGACCGCTTGGAAGCTCATCCGTAAAGACAGCGCCTTTAATCGGGTTTTCACTCAGATTAAAATCGACGGTCCAGTCGAGATGACTAGGATTCATGCCCTTGTTTGCTTTTCCGTTCTTGTCGATTTCAGTGTTGTTTTTGCCTTTGAAATGGACAGAGATCGGGTCGATACCCTTGAAATTGAAATCGATCTCCTGTCTCGTGCCGCCCTCAAACTTTTTCTCATCGAATTCCCGCCACACATAGAACGTTCCGTCATTGATCTCTGTGCCGTCATTGATGGCATCACTAAAAGTGAAGGTGACAGTACCGTCTGTTGTTACTTCATAGGTGCCGTAGCCTCCGTTCAGATTTTCGGTCAAAGTCCGATCGGTCCGAAACTTGTCTGGAAGAGTGAAGGTAAAGGTGGCACCTTCCGAGTAAGGATGTCCAGCAGGGATTTGCCAGGTGAAATCAACTTGAACACGCGAGCCCTGATCGGGGCGGATGTCTTCAATGTTGTTTCCGTCTTTGTCCTTGATGACTACGCTGGTGATGATGTTGTCTTTAATGATGTTGTCTTCAGGGTCTGGAACTGGTACCGGTACCTCTGGTAGAGGAACTGGTGGTTCAACAGGTGGCGTAGTAGGAGTTCCTGTACCCGGATCGGTAGGGTTACCTGTACCCGGATCAGTAGGGTTGCCTGTGCCCGGATCAGTAGGGTTGCCTGTGCCCGGATCAGTAGGGTTGCCCGTGCCCGGATCGGTAGGAGTTCCTGTACCCGGATCGGTAGGGTTGCCTGTACCCGGATCAGTAGGGTTACCCGTGCCCGGATCGGTAGGATTGCCTGTGCCCGGATCGGTAGGATTGCCTGTGCCCGGATCGGTAGGATTGCCTGTGCCTGGATCGGTAGGATTGCCTGTGCCCGGATCGGTAGGGTTGCCTGTGCCCGGATCGGTAGGGTTACCCGTGCCCGGATCAGTAGGATTGCTCGGCTCCCCACCAACGATAACCTCACCTTGCGTTTGGGCATACGAGGTTGTCGTGAAACCGAAAAAGTTTTGGATGATGAGCAAAAGTGCCACCACAACGATCCAAGATTTCCTTTGCATATGCTCCTCCTGTACTTAAAAACTAGCTCATTCCGTCTTTCAGTAGGAAGTGTTAAGGCTGAGATGAAGTCGTTTGTTTCCATTCAGCTTGAACGATCAGTCTGTCCTTCGGATCTTTGGCTCCAACAGGGGTGCATGTGACCAAGGTGATCAATGGCTTCTTTTGATCCTCTAGAACTTCTACTTGTGTACGATCGACGACAAAGGTTTTCACGACAACGAAATGGTAGGTCGCCGTTTTTGTCTTGATCTCGATCTCATCGTTAGGTGTTAGTTCGTCCAAGCGATTGAATTGCTTACCGTGAGTAATCCCGCGATGACCTGCCAGTCCAACATTGTTCACGCCGAATTCCTTGTCTGGCTCGATCAGGCCAACACCTTTACTCAAGGCATGCTTGTCCGCGCCTTCAAAAATCATCATTTCCAGATCAATTTTGGGAATCCGAATCACGCCTCTGGCACCTTCCAACATAGCGAGCGGCTCTTGTATCTGAGGAGCTGGTGGATCCTCAGATGCAGACGTTTCTATTTGCTCGCTGACGTTGCTCAGTTGTTCGAACGCTTCGATGAGCTGCTCTTGCTTTTGTGCAGATACCGCCGTTTCCCATTGAGGATAGAAAAGGAGGAATAAGCCTGCCAAAATAAACCCAGCACTTAACAGCACTCGCACATTCTTCAACTCCCTTTTTGCACCGTTAACTCAATTCATCTTTCCCCCCTTGTCAATTTTTAGTTACACTAAACTTTTTTCGGCAAGGGCATTCTTCGTTGTACAAATCTTGCTAGTCGAGAACAACAGATTCACCCGCTGTTCCAATTGTGAAAAAATGCCTAGAGGTATCATAATCTTTCGACCTAAACAATTTCTGAACATGAAAAAAGCCAAGTGGCATAAATGCCCTTCTTGGCTCTTTGAGTCAGTCTGCTTAGTGTCCAATTATTGGTTCAAGTCTTATCTTATCAAGAAGAAGAAAGGGAATTTCCTTCTCTTTTTCCATATTTCGACGTAAAATGATAGAGTACATATAGCATGGCTCGTCAAAGGTAGTTGTTGGCTCATTCCCTTGAGAAAGGGGGTGGGATTATGGAAGTGTACCAAGCAATCAATCTCATGCTCATGTTTGGCATGTTCTTGCTTGCGTTACTTACTTTCATCAACAAAAAGAAATGACTACCTTTGACCGTTGAGGAGGTTAGGTAGTCATTCTTTGACTCTTACAATTCTGAGCCAATAGCCCTAGCGGGTTGGCTATTTGTACAGGGGCAGGGATGCGGGAACATCCTTGTCCCTTTTTATTATACGATGCTGTTACGTCCAATATAACATATTTTCATTTTTACGTTCAATCAAGAGAGAGCAAGAGATCACCTTTTATCTCCGCAGGAATATGCGATGAAGCTCGTAACAGAATCTCGATATGCGTGTGTATTTACCGGTTTTTGTTCAGCTATCAAGGATTTGCTTTCGCCCGCAACAGATTCAACCCCATCCCGATAAACACAATCCCCGTCAGCTTGTTGAGAATGACAGAGAACTTCTGATTATTGCGCAATTTTTGAGTAGCGAAGGAAGCAAACAGGGCGAGGAGACTGCACCAGATGCCACCTGTAACGGTAAAAGTAAGGCCAAGAATAAGGAAAGGGAGTGGTCCGGCTTCCGTCGCGCTAACGAATTGCGGGAGGAAGGCGATGAAAAACAGGGCGACCTTTGGATTCGTGACACTTGTCAGGATCGCTTGCAGATAGACCTTTTCACCCTTCAGCTTCTTGGAATCGGCTGCATCAAAAGCTGGTGATTCCTTCGTCGTGAGCATGCGAATGCCCAAATAGACGAGATAGGCGACCCCTAATATTTTGACGATGTTAAAAAGCACGATGGATTGAGCCAAAATGAGCGATAAGCCGAAAGCAGCCAAGAGCGTGTGAATGAGTGAGCCTGTCAAAATGCCAAGAACCGAAAGAATACCTGCCTGTTTTCCTTGCGAAATGCTGCGGGTGATGATGTACATCGTGTCTGAACCGGGTATCAGGTTCAACATGATCGCGGTCATCAGAAATGCTTCATAATGAACGATTCCAAACATCTTTCTCACTCCTTGTCTATCTATAAAATAAAAATAAATTATAGAATAATCTGATACCTGGCGCAATGTGAAAAAATGAGAAAAAGCTCCTGACGCAGATCAAGGAAGGTGTGCCATGATCGCGAGGGGAGCTCCTCATTCAGCAAACAGATTACGGCGTTGATTCGGTAGCACGTATCCAGCCTTCTTTTCCATCAGACACAATCTGGTACCAGCCATTCAGATCTGCGATGACTTGGAAGGAACCATCTGCTACCTGACCGATCTTCTCATATTCTTCACCGGGACCTGCAAAAACATCGATTTTTTAGTGGCAGGGAGAGTTTGATCCGTCTCTTGTGTCGACCCGTCAGCAGGGGAAGTCACTTCTCCTGACTCAGTTCCCTCGGTCGTTTCTTCGGAACTCTCCTCCAAGTCAGCCAGCTTTTCAATGTAAGTCAAGCCATTGTCCTCGAGCTTGAACAAAGCGATTTCGTTTTCTCCTTTTCCCACTGTATTTTTCATGATCACATGCTCGGAGTCATCTACGCTGAGTTCATCAGCTTCGACCGAAAAGCGCTTTTCGAGTGACTCTTTTGTCAAATTTGGAGACAGTGCCGCGTAGGCGTTAGCACGTTCCTTGCCCGATGCACTCACGATAATCACAGGCTTTTCTTTACTCCCGAGAGTATCGTCAATCTTAGCCTTTGCCGATTTCATGTCCACATCGAGCGACTGATCCAGATAGAGGAGCGAGTCATTTGGCATTTTCGCTGCGAAATAAAGACGCTGATCTGCCTTAGAGAGTCCAAATGCGTAAAGCTTTGCTCCCCAGCGATCTGTGCCGGAGAGCATGTCGGTGAACGTTCTGTCTGGATATCTCAATTGCAATAGGCGTACTGGATCGTATTCCAACCAGAGCTTTTCCAGATCGGACAGGAGTGTAGCCGTATCCTGGAGCGGATTCAACTGTTCGTACAATTCACGCGCTTTGGTGAACTCGAACGACTTGATGTATTGTTCTGCCTGCTTGAGCTTGCCTTCCAGATAGCGGGTGATCGAATCGAGGACAGGTGAATCACTGGACAGTACATCCTCGATTTTGCGATAGGCGGCTGCCATGTCAACGAAGGCACTCAAATCCTTCGATCGGATGACTTCCTTGATTTCAGCTAGCGCATACTTTTCCAACTGACCCACTAACCAATCTGTCTCGATACCCAGTTTTTTGTATTGGCGTATGCTGGTAGCTGTTTTGGTGATGACTTCCTCAAAAGAAGCCGAAGCGATCAATTTCCGCAGCTTCGTCTTTTCATAGTCCTGGAACAAGGCCGAGAGCTCAGCCTGCTTCTTCTCTTTGCCACCGTAGTATTCATCTGGAATGGCAAGGAGTGTTTCGATGAAAGATTCGTCCTGATAGTTTTCCTTTTCGAGATTCGATTGTGCCTGAGCCTTCGCTGTTTGCAAGGCATTCAAGTAATAATCGGAAAAGCTCTTATCCATACCCAAGTGAGCGGACAATTGCTGGAAAAACATCGCTGGTACGTCCTTTTGATTCTGGTATTTCTGTTTGACTGCTTGGTATTGTTCATAGATTGGACCGATCTCTGCGACCTTTTTCTCCGAGATGGCTGAACGCGAGTACTGGTGAAGCCCTTCCAGCTCGGTACGGATAGAAATCAGCTGGAGCATGATGGAATTCCATTCGTCATCCCCGTAGGACAGGACAGCCATATCATGCGCACGAGAAAAGGTTTCCTCGGCTTGCAGCAGGTTCTTTTGTTCATAAAACGCCTTTGCCTGTTTATATAACGTAATCTGCTTGTACCCGAATCCGAGCTTGAACAGAACAGCGATCAAACCCAAGGCAAAGAGTCCGAGGAAAATATTACGGACCCAGAGGGACCTATGATAGGGAGAGATAGGCAGCATAAAAGGCTCCTCCTTCACAGTATGCCTTTGAAATCCGGGTCAAACGCGTAATGCGTATCTACCCTGTTTTTGGTAGAATGATATAGTTGTTCCCAACCTTCATTCTTATGGGTTTGTACCATTTTTGCCAATCGCAGAAGGCGCTCGCGAGGCAAAAAATCGATAAATTCGATAATCAGATCCTGATACTCGTCCACATAAGACTTCATGCGGAGCGCTGCACCTGCCACTTGACCGATGAGCTGATCCCCGTTTTCCAGCAACAATATTTGATTTTTATAACGTCTAACATAGGTAAGCACGGATTTTTTGACAAGCGAAGGCTGGACCTTGATGACTTCGCGCACATATTCCATGAAGTCCTTGTCGTACATAGACGGGATGAGCGTTTCGAGCTCCAGCTCCATGTCTTTGCGTAGGACGTAATGATTGAGGAACATGATCTTCCGTATCTTGATCGTATCGGAATCGATGAAATGTCCGATCTCTCTCGTTTTTTCATAAGCTTCCTTGAGGTGTCCTTCTTTGACGTCGTTGCCCACTTCCTCCAAATGACGGAGGAGTGACTTCTTGAGCGTATCCTGTTCCTTCGTTAAAAAGTGTTGAAATTGTACGTCTCTTTCATAGATGCCGTATTTTTTTTGCATCACGAAAAACAGGACGAACAACACACAGCCAATCCCTCCTGCGAGAGCTAATTGCAAAAGGGTCTCCGCAGAAAGGACAGCAAGACAGACGAACAAGCCCAAGAGCAAAAAGCGTGTCTGCACATAGCGGCGCGTCACAGCGTGGGAAACCTGGCGGATCGGTGTGTAGGCTCTCCCGCAGGTCTCACAATGCGTCTCCCACAGGACATGGTACGTATGGCATCGCGTGCACGCTTGAATTCTTTCGTACGTATGAGTGGTTTTACGGGTTTTGCGAAAATGGACGCCGATTCGTTTTCTCATGGTGAATCCCTCTTCTCATTCAGTAAGGCATGAAGATGCTGATCGATTTCGGCGTTGGAGAGATTGCGCCGTTTCAGTCGCAGCAGCTTGAGGAATCGGACCGCTAGCAGCAAAAAAGCCGCAAACAACAGAAAGTAAGTTAACATAAAATTTCTCCTAACGAAGTTGTCGAAATCTGTAACAAAGAATCATGTCGTATCGTATTACGAGTAAGGGGCAATCATTCTAGTACTTTTTTATCATCTGTCTTCTATATCTTGAATCTAGTGGTAATAGTGTCATAGTCTTACTTTCTTTGCAACACTTCACAAAGGATGGTTCAAAAAGTCGCCTTTTGATCACGAAGCAGTCAAGAAAGGTTATTCGACATCGAATATGGCGTTCACCTCAGAAGTCCGGTGCTCATGTAGATAGCCTACATTCCGCTCCTCCTTCTTACGGTTCTCGCTATCTTCTCGGTGCTGAAAAGTCAACTTTTTGAACATGATTCCGAACAAGAAAAGGAGCTCTTATGAAAATAATACGATTCCGAATGTTATGTCGATACGTAGCATGTCTTGCCCTGCTCTTGGTCAGTGTCCTCTCCGTCACTCACCCAGGCTATGCGCAAACGAGCGGAAACAATATGGACGCTGTCCTGGTCGTGGACGTCAGCAACTCTATGACCCAAAGCGATAAGAACAAAGTCAGCAACGAAGCGATGAAAATGTTCGTCGACATGACGTCGATTCAAGCGAACAAAGTCGGTGTAGTCGCCTATACTGACAAGATTGAGCGGGAAAAGGCACTGCTTGAAATTAATTCCGAAGAAGACAAGAACGATATCAAAGCCTTCATCGACAGCCTGCAAAAAGGAGCCTACACCGATATCTCCGTCGGGGTAACGGAAGCCGTAAAAATCCTTGATGCGGGACGCAATCCAAACAATGCGCCGATCATCGTGTTGTTGGCAGATGGAAACAATTATTTGAACAAAGCATCAAGCCGTACCCAAGCACAGTCTGATCAAGAGCTGCAGCAAGCAGTGAAGGAGGCCAAGGACAAAGGCTATCCGATTTACACGATTGGCTTGAACGCAGACGGTCAGCTTAACCGCACGACACTACAGCAGATTGCTGCGGAGACAAATGGTAAATTTTTTGAAACGAGCACAGCGGACAAGCTCCCGCAAATCTTAAGCGAAATCTTTGCGAATCACTTGAAGCTGAAGGTTGTCCCGGTTAAAAGCTTCGTCGCAAACGGTCAAGCTCAGGAGATTCCGATCCCAATCCCAAATGGCAGCGTCATGGAAGCCAATATCTCGATCATGTCGCAAAAACAGGTGGAAGCGAAGCTGTATGACCCAGCGGGCAAGGAAGTGCCAATCCCTTCCAACCAGGTCAGAATGTCGAAGTCCAATGCGTACACGATGATCAAGCTGGTCAAGCCACAGCAGGGTGATTGGAAGCTACAGGTAAAAGGTGCCCCGAAGGATAAAATCGATATTAACCTCATCTTCAACTACGATCTGCAATTGGAGATGGAGCCAGTCACAGCCAAGAGCTTCAAGGCTGGCGATGTCGTACCGATCAAGGCTGCACTTGTTTCAAATGGACAGAAGGTAGCGAGCCCTGATCTGTACAAGCAGATGAAGGCGACACTGATTGTTAATGACAAGACGGACAATAAGACGAATGAGGTCGTCCTGAACAACACGGGCAGCGGGTTCGAAGGCAGCTTCACAATCCCGGCTGACCATACGTACGAGATAAAAATCAAGGCAGAAGACACTAGCTTTTATCGGGAGACGAAGCCGCTCCTTCTAGATGCTTCCCAAACGGCAGGTTCTGGAGCGAACAAGCCGGCCACAACTACTGATCCTGTGACCGAATCGAAACCATTTCCGTGGATGACCGTAGTAGGAGGTACCGTAGTTCTCATCCTGTTGATCGGTGCAGGCTTGTACGCACTGTCGATCTATCGCAAGGCGAACAAGGGCTTCGCGGGCCAAATCGCTATCGAGATCGTGGATGAGGATACGGGCGAAAAGTCCAACCCGCAGTACAAGAAACTGAACGCTTTCAAAGGAAAAGTGAAGCTGCACCAGCTCTTGCAGCTCGCCCCTGAGTTTGCGGAGACAGAGAAAGTCATCTTTTTACCAGGGAAAAACGATACGCTGATCATCGAAAACCGTTCGAGCTGCCGAATCGAAAAGGCGGGACGTGTACTCGATGCAAGCAAAGGCAAAGAGCTGAAGAAAAACGATCGCATCAAAATTTCGTTAACGAATGTGAACAAGTCCTTATATGTAGATTACATCGTCTAGGAGTGAGTCGATTATGAAAGCAGTTGTGAGAGAACACATTCAACAATTGGACGTATCCCTCGGCGGAGGAATCGTCAGTGACAAGATTCGCGTAGATACAATCGATAACCCGATGCTCGTCATCGGTCTTGGCGGTACAGGAATTGATGCGCTTTTGCGCCTGAAATACCAAGTGAACAGACGCTTCAAGCTGCCGGTAGACCAGCTTTCCAAGAAGCGCAAGGAAAAGCCGGACAATATTGAATTCATCGCGTTTGAAACGAATGAGCATGACCGCAACAAAAAGTACAAGGGCATCGGACTCGATCCAGTGACGGAGTTCGTACTCCTGTCCAATCCTGAGATCGGCGGTGTGTTGCAGAATCGCAGCATTCTGGAGCCGTACATCACTGACTGGCTCTCACCAGAGCTGACGATTACGGACGGAATCAGCGGAGCATCGGGTGTACGCCAGGCAGGTCGACTTCTTCTCTTTACGAAAATTACGCAGGTGGTCCAAACCATTGAGAAAAAGATCAAGATGCTGTGCGAGGGCACGAACAAAAAGCTGACCGTATTCCTTTTGAGCGGTTTGTCCGGGGGAACGGGGAGTGGTTGCTTCCTCGACATCGCCTATATCGTGCGAGGCATTTTGGAGCGCGACTTCGGCAGTGCGGGGGTAGACAAGGTGAATACGCTGGGCTACCTGTTCACGCCTGACGTCAACCTGTCGAACAAGAGCCTCAGCTCACACACACGCGACTACATCATGAAAAACGGTTATGCGGCCTTAAAAGAGCTGGACTACTGGATGAATGCGGATGAGCGCAACGAGCGTTTCCGCCAGCAATACGGCAACGTGCTCACCGTCCAATCGCCAATGCCGCCATTCAACCTGTGCCATTTGATTTCTGCGACCAATCTCGAAGGCAAAGCATTGGAGAACGCCTATGATTATTGCATGAACGTAACCGCGGAGAACATTACGAACTTCATGGCGAGCGAAGAAAAGCGCTCGGGTGAAGAGTTTGCGATCCACGACTATATCAGCAACATCCGTACGAACATCAACCAGATGCCAAAAGCGTACGCAGCCAACTACCAATACAACGTCATCGGTGCTTCCTCTGCTGTCTTGCCAATCGAAGAGATGACAACGTACCTGGCATATCGCTTGTTTAAAAAGATGGAAAAAATGTTCACGGTAGCACCGACGCAAGAGGATGCGGAGAAATTCGCCCGCAAGCTCGGAATCGACATCGACTCGATTTCCCGCAAGTTCGAAGAGCGCGTTCCTGAACCGTTGCCAGGCTATGAAAACAGCGAGCGTCTGAACTACAGCAACGTGATCACCCAGCAAGTCGTGAGCATCGACCACGAGCTGGAGCAAGGCTATCTCGCCAAAGCGCGCGAAGCGTACATCAAGTCCAAAAAGCAGATGCCAGGCGACATGATCTCTGTTTTTGGCGAAATGATCACGCGTGTATTCCTGCACCCGCAGCAAGGACCATTCTATGCGTCCCGTCTGATTCATTCGGACAAAGGCTATTGCCTGATGAAAATGATCCTCTCCTACATAGAGAGCCTCAAGGCGAATTTGGAGAGCTTCCCGCCTGAGATCGAGGGCGCTCGCGAAAACGCGAATGAAAAGCTGGGCGATGCCCGCAGTGCATTCATCTCCAAGGAGAAGAAGAAAAACAGCTACATCGAAGCGAAGATCAACGAATACCAGCTCCTGGCTGATCAGGAAAAGCTGGAGCAAATGATCGAATTCTACGAAGAGCTGCACCGTTTGTTGAATGCAGAAAACAACCGCATTTATAACGTATTTACTGAGATTTTGAACGCACTCAACCAAATTTTCGAGCAAAACGGCGACATCCTGATCAACGGCGGAGAAGAGAGCGACCGCACTGGCAACAAGACATACTACTGGAACATCGTCAGTGTGCCGGATATCTCCAAAGTCGTCAGCAACATTCTGGACCAAAAAGAGGCGGATGACCTGATCCGCGATTTTACCAGCGAGCTGCTGCGACACTCCGATCAGTGGGTCAAAGAGCAGGAGCTGGATATCGTCAGCTCGATTTCCGAATTCCTCTCGGAGAAGTTCGGTGAGGTGATCACCAAGTCGATGGAAGAATTCCTCGTGATCAAATACGGTCAGGACGAGACACTCGATCGCATCGTAGAGCGCAAGATTGCGAGCAAGCTGGATGAAGAGGCGATTCCGGTCTTCCATCTGAGCAACAATCTCGGCAATATGCACTTCCCTTCCTGGGGCTTTGTATCCGTGCCGCTGAAAGCACCATCGATCTTGAAGGGGATTAAAAACTATCAAAATACAGCGATTAGCGGATCGCGCTTTACCGTCAAAGAAAGCGAAGTCAAAAACCGCATCTTCTGGCTGAATACGAAAAACGGTGTTCCACTGTTCGCTTACACACCGTTGAAGGTCTACGAGGAAAGCTACGAACGTACAATTCTGGACAGAGAGGGTATCGGACGCCACCTCGTTCAAACGGAAAAGAACAACTGGGCGTACCTCCCATCCCCTATTCCTGAAAAATCGTGGGGAGATACGTACCAAAACGGACGGATCAAAGCGTACAACGCCAAAGTACGCGAACTGTTTGACCGTGCAGTGCGCTACGGAGTCATCCGCGAAAAAGGCAGCGACAGCAAGACCAGCAACCGCTATGAATCCATCGTGACGAAGCCGTTCTCGCTTGCTACATTCTTGGCTAAGCACCAAGCGCAAGGAGACGCGACCAAGCTGAGCCCTGGTGAAATCAAGCGTGCATTGGTTGAGCTCAAAGGCTTCATGAAAGATGGTCTGGAGCAAGAATTTACGCGTGATGTGTTCGGCAGTATCAATGAAGAGATGGCAAAAGAAAACCTGATTCGCTATCCTGAACAGATTCGCCTGATCGAACAAGAAGTGCGCAAATACGAAGAAATCGAGGCCAAAATCCAGGAGCTGGAGCAGATCGTAGGTGCCATCAAGGACGAAGAAGAGCTGGTAACCCGATTCATCGAAGCCCTTTACACAGGAACGATTTGCAAGCGCGGTGCGCTGTACGTCTACGACAAGGATGAGGAAGAAGATGCGTGGGAGCCATTCATCAACCTGATGAAGGTCAACAAGCACGTCGAATTCGCTATCTATGAAAAATTCCGCGCATTGGATCACAAGAGCATGGCAACGATCCAGCGCAAGGCTGCAAAACGCAGTGACGCGATGACCTCCGCAGAGGATACGCAACAACTGGTGGTAAAACTCGATGAAATTGCGGCGACCTTCCAAGAAACGAAAAACGATCTGGAATACGACCGCGACGAATACGTGAACGGTGAAGAGCTGTTCCAGTTCTACAAAAAGGTTTGGTCAAAAGTAAACGATATGCGCAAGACGCTGCAATAAACAATCACGATCGTTTAATAACCGAGGAGGACGCATGAGGGATTTGATTGGAGAGTTCGCGACCCAATACGTTACGGAATTGGAAAGACAACTGGATAGCGGAAACGGACAGCGAAGCATTCAAAACCCCGTACTCTTCCTCTTTCTCGGGGATAAGAGCGTAGAGGCACTGCGAGCTGTTCGTGCCCACAATGAGCGCAACTGGCAAAATGGTCACGGTGTTCTTTATGTCCATGCGTATCAGAACAAAACGTGGGAGCATCCGCAAGTAATCGGCTGCCGCTTGCCGCAGGCAGATGCCGACAAGAAAAAGATGCGTACCTCGATCCACGAGCGTTTTTTACTCGATGAAGCTGTCACCATGGAACTGAACAAGGTGATGAAGCTGGCAAGCGTGCGGGTAGCGGAAATGGGCAAGTTGTTCACTGCTTTTCAGCAAGTCAATATTGCTGTCGTGGCAAGGGCGGATGACCCTGCCACGATCCTTTTGCCAGAGCTGACGCTGCTTCTCAAGGGCTACCTCAACGAGCTGTTTAAAAACGTATCAGTTGATCTGTACGTTCTGCTACAGGAAAAGAACAACGGGGAAGCATTCGGGTTCTCGACAGCGCTCTCGGTCAGCTTTTTGGAAGAGGTCAATCGCTATCAGCGGAGCGACTACAGCTATCGGGCGAATCTCTTGGTAACAGAGGATCTTGTGAAACTGCCTGTGGAGCATGTGAACGCACCGTTATTTTCGCTGGCGTACCTATTGAGTGACAAGACAGAGCACGGCTTGTTTATCGAAGGCGGCATGCAGGAAAATTACGAGCTGATCAGCAAGCTGGTGCTTTTGAACAACAAAAAGGTAGAGTCGGAGTTCCATGAAAGCAACGACGGCTATAACAAGCTGCAATTTATGCGCAGCATCACGGTTGACCACGGGCAGACCAAGTTCGCGTCTGCTGGTCTATCCAAAGTGAAGCGACCGACTCATGCAATTGCGCTGACGGTGCTGTCCGCAGTATTTGACCGCTATTGGGAGCGACTCCAGGACGGCGAGGTTTTGCCGAAGACAAAAGCGAGAGAAAAGCTCGGATTGACTGCGCATGATTTGCAGCGAAAACTGGCTGGCATTCTCCCTGAGGATCATATTCTGGAGGAAATGACGGGGCTCATGACCTCTGGCATCAGCTACAGCGAGCTTTGCAGTATGAATATGCGCGAAGCGGAGCTGGCTTTGTTTGACGGCAGCAGCCAAGCCTTTTTTGAGGCGAATGTCGTTTCCGGGGCGCGTAAACGTCTGGAGCACATGCTGTCTCAGGAGTCCCTGGCTGATTTGATTCAGAAAGCCGTCATCGAGGATGAACGGCTTGGGCTGTATGCGGCTTACTATCTCACTGCCGAACATGCCAATGGAGCAAACCTGCTGGATGAGCTGCGCACTGGCATTCGCGAGACATCTCGACAGGTTGAAAAGATGAAAGCCGAGCTGGTCGATCTCTACCAAGAGCGGGTGGATCGGCAGGACATTCGCGTAGGAGGGTTTTTCACACGGGATAAGGAGCGTGTGCGGACCTTCATTCGCCATTTGCTGGACGCTGTTTATGGCAAAAAGCTGGAGCTGCTGGATTGGGAGATGATGCTCTCCATCCTTGTGAGCTATGAGAAACAGGCAGAGCAGATTCACCGGCAGTTAGGTGAGCAAGTCGAGCAGCTGGAAGCCTTGCATAAGCAACTGCGGGAAATCGCCCAGACGAGCGTTCGAGAAGCGACTGACTACTTGGGCAAAAACGTAGACGAATATTACGAATCTGTCGTCCATGAAACGATCCGGTCATTGGAAGCTTCACGCGGCAGTGATTTTTACATGGAACAACGGTATATTGGCAGCGGCGCTCTGCTCAGCGGGAATCGACTCGCCGGACTCGTGGAGAGGCTGTGTCAGTTTTGCCGGAACGAGATTCTCACCCGTGCGCCATTTGCTTTATCTTTTGAGGCGGAGCTGCTTGCGCGTGCCAACGTCGGGGCTGCTTACGATAACCGAACCGTGCTGACGAAGGAGGATTTGTTCCTCGATCTGGCATTGGTGCTGGAAGAGCGGGCAGCGGTTCACATCGAAGTGTTCCATTTCTTGCAAAAGCATCGTTATGAAGAGAAGTACTTCTTTGCCGATATTCACAACGACTTCGTCCAGTATGCGCTGCACAAGGATGAGAGCACACGAACTTACAAGCTGGGCTGCATCCACGAGGAACAAAAAAGCGGGATAGAAAAAATGAACCTGATGGGTGGATTCGGCATGGAAGAGTTGATGTTTTACCGCAATAACAAGAAATACCATGCTTCCTATGAGGACAGCGGGTTTGTCTTTCGCCGTGTAGAAGGAGATGAGTCGTCATGAGTCAGAGAAGGGTAAGCTTACTCATGCTAGTGTGTAGTCTGGTAGGTGGCGTGATCGGATTTTTGGTCGGGGAAGTCATGCTCGGCAAGCTGTCCGGAGAAATACCGCAATGGTTGTTAATGGGACTTTATTTTGGTCAATATGCCTTTTTCGTAGGACTGATGTGCCTCATTGCGGAAATGATCTCGCCACGACTGAATGGAATCGGCTGGAAGCAGCGCTATCTGGGCTTTTCCTGGAAAATGCTCGTGCCCAGCACGTTTTTGATGGTGGGCGTAGTGGCGTTGTTGCTTCAGCTGCTGTACGGGTCATCGTTTCAACAGGCCAGCGGGGCCAACAATATTATTATGGTTCTGGATACGTCAGGCAGCATGCAGTCGTCTGATCCGGATAACCAATTGTTCAAAGCAGCCGCCGACTTGGTGCAGCGCATGGACAGTGACATGAACATAGCGGTGGTTACGTTTCACGATCAAACGAATGTGCTGCAACCCCTCACTGAGCTGAGTAGCCAGTCTGCGAAGGATGAGGTTGTGAAGAAGCTGCTCCAATATCCGCGAACGGATGGAGGCACCCGGATCGACCTGGCACTGCAAGCGGGGCTGGACCAGCTGCAAGCCAATCAAATGGCGAACAGTACCGTCGTGCTGATGTCAGACGGCTATAGTGATCTGGATGTCCCTGCCGCACTTGCGCCCTACAAGCAAAACCAAGTGATTGTCCATACGGTAGGCATGAGCCAAATCGATGCAGACGGAACGGCGCTGCTTCAAAAGATCGCTGCTGAGACTGGCGGCAGCTACTTCAATGTCGAACACGCGGACCAAATGACAGGAATCTTTGGCCAGATTTACGATATGAGCCGAACAGACCGCAATATTGTTTCCGAGCGGACAGGAGCGACAGAAGAAAGCATGTTTTACGCCATCACCCGTGTGGTCAGTGTTCTGATCATCGGTGCTTTGCTCGGCTTGGCGCTGGGTCTGGTTTTTGACAATCGCCATCTGGCCAAAAGCTTCACGATTGGCGGGGCAGTATCAGGATTGTTAGCTGGACTTGTTTTGGAAATGGGTCTGTCGTCAATCGATTTGCTCGATATGGTGGTACGTTTGCTGGCGTGTTCTTTGCTCGCCGTCATCCTGACATTGTTCACTCTCTTTGTGCCAGCTTCCACGAGTGACGGATCGTCTTTTGCAAAGCGCAGACTGAACACCAGACAAAGCCCCCGTGCCTTGGACGCCGGGAACCAGAGCAGCAAGCGGTTTGATCTGTAAAGGGAGCATGATGAATCATGATTAATCGGGAGGAAACAACAGACACCTTCATCAAGGACGTCACCTGCCAGCATCAAGGGAGCGAATACGTGCTCAATTGGCATTGGGCGCAGGATATTCCGTGCGTGTACGTGCACAAGACGCAGTTTGGCGCCCCTTTTGACGTAAACGAGCTGGATGATCGTCAGTTCAAGCTGTACACCCGAGAGGAATACAAAGTCCACAAAGGGCTGCGGGAAAAAACAGACGGCATCGGCCGATACACATACCGCATCTTTCCTTGCCGATTGGAAAATGGCAAGCCAATTCTGCTCATGCCAGACGGCGATGCCCATGTGATCCATGTCAGCACAGGAAAGGCCAAAATCTACTACTCGTTCAAACGGGGCGGAAGCTGGTTCAGCAAGCATCAATCGTTGCAGATTCGCATTTTTTCAGAGATTCCGATCGCGCGGGACGTACTCTGCTACGTAAAAAAAGAAGGCTCTCCTCCCGCCCACAAGGATGATGGAACCCGATACAATTTCATTCGCGATCTCGAGCCCGGTGTCAATCTGATGCCGGAGATCGAGGTCAGAAAAAAAGACGTCGTCCGCCTGTTTTTTACGGACGGGAAAAAATACGGAGAAATGTACGAACTGATTCCTGAATAGGAGGGGATGCGCCATGCTGTCGTTTTTGAAAAACATGTTTGAAAAGAAGCCGCAGGTCAAGGAACGGCTTCCTTTTTACGATATTGTCTGCCCGTACTGCTTCGCCAAATACGGACCGGACGAAGTTGTCTTCCGTGCCACACATCATCGCCAGGATGACGAAGATTACGCGTTGCAGGAGGATGAGATTCTCAATGCGTATCGGGATAAATTTGGACTGGATGCCATCGACGAGCTGGAAGCGGTGATTGACCCGGAATCCATCCCGTCGGAAAACCATTTGTACGTCGATAACGTCCTCGCAGGTGTGACCGACCGGTATGGCATGGTTTCCAAGCGCAGACTGTGCCCGAAATGCCACAACGAGCTGCCGATTACGGCAGGTAAAGCGCCGAGCAACATTATTTCCATTGTCGGGGCGTCCCAGGTCGGTAAGTCCGTTTACATGACCTCATTGATTCATACCTTGCAGAACACGACTGCGAATCACTTCGATGCAGCGTGTATGCCGCTCAATGCGCAGATTAGCCGCAAGTTCCGTGAGAACTACGAGGCACCCTTGTTTGAACGCGGACAGCTGCTTGATTCCACGCAAAAAGAAAAGCGTCAGGAGCCGTTCATCTTCCAGTTCATTTTCAAGGATAGCGATAAGGCACCGTTGATCCTGGTGTTTTTCGACGTAGCAGGCGAGGGAATGGTCGACCGCGAGTATTTGGAGCTGTATGCGGCGCATGTGAAAAACTCGTCTGGCATCCTGTTCCTGGTCGATCCGCTGCAAATCAAGACAATTCGCGATCGGGTCATGCTGCAAGCAGGGGATGAGCCAGGGGAATTCACGGCAAGGTACGACGAGCCGCGTGAGGTCGTTATTACGCTGTTTGAGAACTTCATCGGCTATCAGGAGCAGAGCAAGACACATATTCCGACTGCTGTCGTGTTGACGAAGAGCGACATGCTGCATCTGATCAAGGAAGACGACGGCGAATACATCAAGTCCAACAGCAATGTTTTCCGCAATTTCGTCCATGAACAATATTTAAATACGACTGAATTCGAGAACATCGATGGGGAAATCCGCCGATTCATCGAAAAGGTGGACAGACCATTTAAAGACGCGTTGGATGTTTACTTTACGAATACGGCCTATTTCGCTGTATCTGCGCTGGGGAGCAATCCAGTCAATCAAAGGGTGAGTGGTGTCGTGACACCGATTCGCGTCGATGAACCGTTTATTTGGTTGATGCACCAGCTTGATTACATCGAGGGGAGGGAGCGGTAGTGAGCAACCGTCAGCCCATTTTGCAGCAGTACTACACCCGCGGGCGACAAGGGGTTTTCCGTTCGAACGAAGGATACGATACTGTCGCCAAAACGCCAGGGCTGGATAACCAATTCATAAAAAAGGCACTCCATCCGTTTTGCGTGTATGACGCGCCGCGACAGCTTCAAGAGCGGGCGGAAAGCAACCTGGCGCTCTTTCCGGAGGCCCTTGTCAGCTTCCAAGCCGAATCAGGAGAGATGGTTCTCGGCAGAAGTGTATTTGTCGGGGCGGACTTTACTGGGCAGCGCAATACGTTTTTCAGCCACAACTATGTCATTCCGGTAGAGCGCCGGGACGAGTTTATCAAGAACCCGGGCAAGATCTTCGGAGTGCGCACTTTTGCAGATCGCCACGACGATGCAGCGGGCAAGGAGCTTCCTGCCGTCGATGACATCCCTTCAGAAAAAGGCTTGTCGCAAGACCGAAAACAGCTGCTTGGGCAATTGGGCATCGATGAGCGTTTATTCAAACAGCTTCTTTTTGCGGTGATGTCCTCGCTCGCAGCGAAAAAGAAGGTGTTCATCAGCCTGGATGTGGATATTAGTGCCTCATCCAAGAGTGCTGCTCAAATGTTGGAGATTTTGTACAGTTGTCTGCCTTATGAGATGCGCAGACATTTTGGTTTTCTCACGTTTAGCAACGAGCCGCAGAGCAAGAAGCATATCCACGTCACGTTCGTGGAAAAAGGAAGCATACGCCCAGGCGGGGGGCACAGCGACAAAGACTTTTTGTTCGACTTCTCCCTTGGTCGCGTTCAGAACGTCGATTTGCAGGACGGAGGACACGAATACCTCGACTTTGCTTGGGAGTATGTGAATGAGCCACGGATTCTGGATGCGTTCCACGAATTTTGTGAGGAAGTGCTGGCTGGAGCAGACCATGCACTGGCCTTGAACATTCGCACGTACTATGAGCTGTGCGCACTGTATTTGATTGAAAAGGGACGAACGTCCGTGTATCAGAGCAAGCGGGCGGGCGTTTGGCAGGCGTTGAACAGCTATTTGGGACACAGTAGCTTGACGCGCAAGAAACGGCTGATCGAGCTTCAGGAAATGCTGATGCGGATCGAGGTAGAGGCGCTTTCGTCCAAACAGCTGCCTGACAGCGAGACGCTCAAGCAAATAATCGAATCCTACCGTGTCACCAGGCAGGAACGTCTGCAAATGGATTTGATCCGCTTCTTGATGGACGTGTTGATGAAGGCCAAGACCTCGAGACAGAGCAGCTACGTGGCAGAGGTGTACAAGCATTTGTCGAGCAATCGGGAGCTGTTTGGCTTCATGATGCGGACGATTTTCGGCTATCCACAATTGGTGAAGCCGCTCTTTGAGGATTATATGACCGAGCGGGTAGCCGCCGTGACCAGCTTGGATCAGATGTTAAAGGAAATCCGGTTTTGGACGGAAACAGAACCGCAAGCCATGCGCAATGTTGTTTTTATTTCTACTACGACGGAGAAAGTTCTGCGTCTATTTACGCGTGAACGTCAAAAGCTCGCTGCGGCCATTACCATCCACCAATTCTTTGAAAACATCGATGGGGCGCGCAGCTATGCCGATGAGCTGTTGGATGAGCTGGACAAGTCCTTGATGAAGCTCGTCGCGCTAGACACGCTATCCAAGGATGATTTCCAAGTGCTCATCGCCCTCTTGGAGGAGAAGCCACAGAGCTTTTTCGGAACGCTGGATATGGAGAGTCGCCACAAGCAAGAAATGCTCATGAATCTGGCGAAGCTGCATGAAGAGAGAAGCACGCCACATCCGGCAGAGTTTTTCCGAAAATGGGATCGGGAAGCGATTTCCGTGCAGCAAAGAATGATCCAGAATATGTTGAGCAAACCGCTCCAGGCTGACGAGTTCCCGCAGGTGCCGCTGGTCTTTTACCGGGAAGATCATTTTGGTCAGGAAGGCTTCCAGTTTGCAGAATTGCTGGAGTATGTTCAGCAAAATGGCGGGGAAGCCGTTACACTGTCCTTTATCCAATGGACGATGGGCCAGCGGATGTTTTTCGAAGGGAAGTATTTGCTGCCTGCATACAGAAAAGCATTGAAGGCCTTTTTCCTTGAGGAGAAAGGCAAGAGATTGCGGGATAAAGAATGGCGAAAACGGTGGTATGCGATTCGAAATGCTGATTTTCGCAAGCTTTTGGACGAGGTACGCAGCGAAACAGCCAATCCGTTTGTGAAGCTGTTTCGGCACAAAGCAACGGTGATATCCAGCGCAGTTGTCTTGCTAGGTGCCGGAGCGTGGGGAGGCTATATGGTTTGGGGAGGTACGAGTACACACGTGCAGCCACCTGAAACGAAGCCTGAACCGATCCGCCCACCGGCTGTGTTCGTACCGGTTTATCGGTTGATGGTGGACGAGCCTGACATCCAACCTGTCCGTGGCGTTCTGGGGGAGCGCAGCCAAGATGCATCCACGGGTAGTCAGCCTGTTCAGACAACTACACCCTAAGAGGATAAAAACGCCAACGCGGTCTGCTCTGGTAGGAGCGACCGCGTAATTCCGGTGTTTTTGTTGTACAAGAAGACGTCATAAAAACGCATTGACAAATATTTTTATTTGTGATATAATTAAATATTTTGTTGTTGAAATGACTCCTCACTCCGTGATAAAAAAGTAGTTGTGCGATGAAATGGTGTGAGGAGGAATAGGATATGAAAGCAAACGCAGGTGTGAAAATGATTCCGTTGCAAGGAGAGGCATTTGGCAAGCCGATGGTGATCTATCCCACCTTGCTTTGGGATGATGACCGAGCAGTTTTGGTAGATACAGGAATGCCTGGTTCATGGGAGACCATTCGTCAGGAGATGAGCCGCGCTGGCATACCACCTGAGCGTTTACAAGCGATCATTTTGACACATCAGGACCTTGATCATATCGGCAGTCTTCCAGAAATCGTTCGTGAGCTTGGCGGACAGGTTGAAATATACGCGCATGAGCTAGATCAGCCGTACATTGAAGGCACACGCCCTCTCCTCAAAGCAAACCCCCAAAGCATGGCCCCTTTACTTGCGATGTTGCCTGAAAAGGAACGCGAGCACTTGCAATGGCTTTGCGAAAATCCGCCAAAGGCAATGGTGCACAAGACACTGGCAGACACAGAGATTCTGCCGTATTGTGGGGGAATTCGCATCATTCATACTCCCGGACATACGCCGGGGCATATCAGCCTTTATGTACAAGATAGCAAGACATTGATAGCAGGCGATGCAATGGTGTACATGAACGAAGCACTACGAGGACCGATTCCGCAAACCACTCTCGATATGGAAATGGCAGTAAACTCATTAAAAAAATTCGATAACTTGGAAATTAATAGTATCATTTGTTATCATGGAGGCATGTGCCAAGACAACGTGCAAGAGCAGCTTCACGCTCTGATACGGTGAAGTAGTTACACGATCTTACACGTTAAAACAACAAATCCAGGTTGGAATATGTGGATATAAGAAGCGTGGAGGACACCGAGCTGGAGTAATCCCTATGGTGTCTTTCTCATTTTATCCTTGCAACGTCTTTTGCGCTGTTTGCTCGAATTCGGTATGAGTGACTGGTGTAGCTGGAGAGGGTTTGTAGTATTTTTCTAGTGATTTATCTGAGCCTGTCCAACGAGCTAGTGCAGCGAACACAGCGAACATGCCTTTTTGCAGGAAACGCGGAATGATTGGGAGGTAAAACTGCCCCATCTCAAAGATCGTTCCCAAGAGGAGAATATTTTTCGGGATATATTGCTTGAGAATCGGCAAGTAAAAGCTGCGCCCGTCTGTATCGAGCCCGTATCCACAGCGGACAAACGCTTCAAAAGTACCAGCCGGACGGATTTCGACATGGAAGCTGACGAATTCGTTAGAGGGATTGTGGAACCCATGAACCTTGTCTGTTGGTATGTTTAGCTTCTCTCCCGGCTTCAGGATTACTTTTTTTCCATCAATGGTTACCTCTAAATTTCCAATTACACCTTCAAAGGTTTCGACAAGTTTTGTATGATAGTGTAGAAAAATCCCGTTATCAGGTGGAAGATCGGTACGGAATAACAAATATTCGCCATTCGTTTCTTCCGTTGTCTTCAAAAAGGTAACCACTTCATGATTATGCGGGTTACTTACACTGCGACTTAGATTTGACAAAACTATACCTCCTTGAAAAATAGTAAAAAGAGATTATATTAAGACAGAATATAGATTAAATATAGATTATTTGTTCCGGGGCAACAATTAAAAAGATAGGATGTTCTACCTAAAGATGGAGTGGATAGTATGAGCGGCATGATCGTGGTTCCAGGTTATAGGGTGGCAGAGTTTCTTTCCACTCATTCAAAAATGGGAATATATCGGGGTTACAGAAATAACGACAATCTCCCTGTCTTATTCAAAGTACCGATGGAAGGACCTTCCCATAAGGAATCTCTGTGGAAACTGAAGCATGAATATCGCATTCTTCAATCATTGGAATCCCGTGCAGTGGAAACGATCATCGAACTCGTTAATCACAACCGTGAGACGGTAATGATTACGGAAGATTTCGGGGGAGTGCCGCTCTCCTTGCTGATGAAAATGAAAGGACTGTCATTGAAGGAGATGCTCTTCATTGCGGTCCGCATGGCTTCCTGCTTGAAGGAAATCCATCAGCACGGAATCATCCATAAGGATGTAAATCCCGATCATATTCTGGTTCATCCTGAAACCTATGAGGTAAAGCTTGGTAGCTTTGGCTTGGCGTCGAAATGCCACCAAGAATACCAAAGTGTGATGAATCCAAAAGAGTGGAAGGGGAACCTTCGCTACGTCTCGCCGGAGCAGACGGGGAGAATGAATCGCACCGTCGATTACCGCTCTGATATTTATTCTTTTGGTGTCACGCTCTACGAGTTATTGACTGGAAAGCTGCCCTTTTTAACTTCGGACATGCTTGAACTCATACATGCTCATATGGCGAGAAAGCCGCTCGCTCCCTCCAGTGTAAAACCATCCGTTCCAGAGATGCTATCGGACATTGTGATGAAGTGTCTGTCAAAAAATACAGAGGATCGCTACTTTAGCATGTCTGGCTTACTGGCAGACCTGCAGCGTTGCTATGACCAGCTTGAACAAAACGGTTTGATCACGCCGTTTCCGCTCGCTTTAGAAGACCGTGCTGATCACTTGCGGATTCCAGAGAGACTGTATGGACGTGAGCAGGAAATCCAGATGCTCATCGATGCATTTGAGCAAGTCACAAACGGCGCTACGAGGATGGTTCTCCTCAGTGGCTCTCCAGGCGTGGGTAAATCTGCTCTCGTGCTGGAAGCGCAAAAAGCGTTTTTGAGAGGCCGGGGACGTTTTGTATCAGGAAAGTTCGACCAATATAATCAAGCCGTACCTTATTCAGCTATCATTCAAATCTTTCAGGATTTGATCAAGCAGTTATTGGCAGGTCACGAACGTGAATTGCTCGCTTGGCGAGAGATGATACTCGACGCCATGCAAGGACTTGGTCAAGTGATCGTGGATGTCATTCCACAGCTTGAGGCAGTGATCGGCAAACAGCCTGCCATACCTGAGCTGCCTGCAGCAGAAGCAAAAAATCGCTTTCAATGGGTGATGCAACGCTTTATTCGGATTTGGGCACGACCAGACCATCCACTCGTCTTGTTTCTGGATGATTTGCAGTGGGCGGATTCTTCTTCGCTTTTCCTGATCCGAGAGTTGGTTGCAGATATGCATATTAGTCATTTTCTGTTGATTTGCGCGTATCGTGAGCATGATGGCAGTATGATGAATCCGTTGATTGCCATTTTGACCGAGACAGGCATCAAGAGCCGTATTTTGCGCCAATTCACGTTATTGCCGCTTCGCGAACACGAATTCAATGCGTTAGTAGCGGATACATTGCATAGTGATCCGGACATGACGAAGCCGCTGGTTGCGATTATCATGCAAAAAACAGCTGGGAATCCGTTTTATGTAAGAGAATTCATTAAGACGCTGTATGATCGGAACTTGTTGTGGTATGTGAGAGAAGAGAGGAACTGGCAATGGGATTTGGCCGAAATTGAGAAGCTGGGTACAACGGAAAATGTGGCCGAATTTCTTGTAGAAAAAATGAGAAGATTGCCTGATTCTACTCAGCAGCAGCTCGCTTTTGCTGCTTGTCTGGGCAACTCGTTTTTGCTTCATTTGATAGCCACGTCACGAAATCAAACGGAGTCCGAAGCCATCCAGCATATATGGCCTGCGATTGAGGAAGGTCTCATCTATCCGATCGAAGGAGCGGAATATCTGACATACGCTGCACTCGTGGAAGAAGAAGTGGCGTCTCAGATGAGGATTCGTTTCCGCTTTGTGCATGATCGAATTCAACAGGCCGCTTATTCGTTGTTAGCAGAGGCAGAACGCGGACAGATTCATGTCAAGCTGGGCAGGATAATGTGGGAAATGTCCCAAGGAAGCGAATCTGGCTTCCTGTTTGAAATTTGCGATCATATGTATCGGGGCAAAGAGATACTGGAGGATCAGGCGGAGCGCATGCATGTAGCACACTGTCATTTGCTCGCCGGACAAAAAGCGAAATCCTCTGCGGCATTTGAGTCGGCCTTGCAGTATTTCCAACGCGGCCTCGAGCTGGTGGGGGAAGAGGGCTGGCAGCGCAATCATGATCTGACCATGGAGCTGTGTGCGTTGTCTGCGGAGACGACGTACCTCTGTAACCAATTGGATGAGGCAAAACAATTGTTTGAACGCGGGATGCAGCATGCCAAAACAGACCGGGAACGAGTACGCATTTTGGAAATGGAAATTCGCATGTATACGCGACTGGCTGAATTTCCGCGTGTCATGGAGATCGCAAGCGAAGCCTTGGGGTTATTGGGCGTACCGATTCCCAAAAAGCCTGGCAAGCTCGATATCGTGAAGGAAATGTTTCATATCAAACGCCACCTCAAAGGCAGAAAAATAGATGAGCTGCTGTATTTGCCGGATGTTCCCGATGAAAATTATCAGATGGCGATGAGCATCATCAGCTACGCTGGGCCATCTGCTTACTATGTCAATCTCAATTGGTTTGCTTTAACGATTTTGCGTGCCCTTCATCTGTCACTCGTGCACGGAAACGCGGTCGCCTCGGCGAACGGTTATACCGGTTACGGGATCGTACAAGCTGCTCAATTCGGAAAGTATCGAGAGGCTTACGAATTTGGACAATTGGCTTGCCGTGTAGCAGACAGCTTCGCCGATCCGATCGCCATGACGAAGGCGTATGGCGCGTTTGCCCTACTGATCAATCACTGGTGCGAGCATGCGCGGACGAATATCCCTCTCCTGAAAAAAGCGATTCAGCTCGGCTTGGACGGTGGAGGCAACATTTATGCTGCCTACAATGCCCATGGTCTTTTGGAGGCCATGCTCTATTGCGGTGTACCAGTGGAAGAATTGGAGCAGCAAATCGAGGAATACAGCGATATGATTCAACAAATCAAGGTCGTTGATCACGATGATCGGCTCTTGTTATTGCGCCAGGCGCTGCATACTTTTACACGGTGGACGGACGATGAACGAACGGCGTTTTGCCATGATGGCTTTGACGAAGCGGCATATGTAAGCAACCTGCAAAAAGAAGGAAACAGCTACAAACGGTACATGTACCACTACTATAAATCGATGGTTCATCTCATGTACGGGAACTACCTGGAGGCTGCCGAGCTGCTGGCTGAAGCTGAGCAATGGATGGATTCAGTCAGCGGACAAGTTCTTGTCAGCCAGCAAGTTTTTATGCAAACCCTGGCATTGACGGGGCTCTATGAGAACGCTAACCGACAGGAAAAATCGAAGTATGGGAAAAAAATCAGAGCAAATATCAAAAAGATGAAGACGTGGGCAAAGGAATGCCCGGAAAATTTTCAGCACAAGTGGTTGCTGATGCATGCCGAGTGGCTGCGTGTCACAGAGAAAAAACAAGAAGCAGGTCCTTTTTATGAACAGGCGGTTCAACTCGCCAAAAAAGATGTTTTCTTGCAAAACGAGGCGCTGGCAAATGAATTGGCTGCCCGGCATTACTTGGCACTCGGGCTCGAAACGATTGCGAAGGTATACATGACTGAGGCGCACGAGGTTTACATGCTTTGGGGAGCGGTCGCCAAGGCACGAGAGATTGAGGAACGGCACCCTTATCTTTTGCAACGGGTAAGAAGCTTGGGAGCTTCCGCCGAGATTGCCACGACTGACCAGACAGCAGACCTCGTCGATTTAATGAGTGTCATCAAGGCGTCGCAAACGATTGCCAGCGAGCTCCGCCTGGAAATGCTGTTGGCGACGATGCTGCGCACGGTGATGAGCAATGCAGGTGCAGAGAAAGGAATCCTCCTGCTGAAAAAAGATGGTGACTGGCTCATCGAAGCGGCAGGCTCTGTCGATTTGGACGTGGAGATCATGCAGTCTGTCCCGTATGAGCATAGCGGGATGCTCTCTGTCGCTGTCGTGAATTACACCATTCGTACAGAAGAGATGCTGGTGCTCCACAACGCTTCAGTTGAAGGAGTCTTTTTCCGCGATACGTACATTGCGAAGCACAAGCCGAAATCAATTCTATGCTCCCCGCTATGGCAGCAAGGAAAAATGATCGGTGTCATTTATTTGGAGAACAACGAGACGACACATGTGTTCAACGAAAAACGCTCAGAGCCGCTCAGACTGATCTTCTCGCAAATTGCGATCTTTATTGAAAATGCGAGACTGTATCATCAATTGGAGCAATGGAATCAATCCTTGGAAAAGATTGTGACAGAGCGTACCAATGAGATACAGGCACTTTTGCAGGCGAATAAAAATTTGTTAAACAATGCGGGACAAGGCTTCCTTTCCTTTTCCAAAAACCTGCTGGTCCACTCCGAATACAGTCGGGAATGTCTCCGGATTTTTGGCAGAGAACTGGCTGGGGTATCGGTCGCAGAGCTACTATACCCGGATCGTCCAGAGGATGGCGTGTTTATTGTATCCCTTTTGGAAAAGTATTTTGAAGCAAAAGACCAAGGGCAAAAAGAGCTGTATCTCAGTCTATTTCCTACGGAGATCCAAATCAATCAAATTCCGTTGAAGCTGGCATGTAAGCCGATTTATGAAGATCGGCGCGATTCGCCAGAGGGCTTGATGCTGATCCTGACCGATATGAGTGAGCAGCGGGCGCTCGAATCTAAGATGGAGCGAGAATGGCAAAGGTTGAATATGGTCGTAACTGTGGCGATTAGTCTCCCGCTCTTCCAAAAGGTACTGCGAGCTTTTGACGCTTTTTTTGAGGATGGGTGGAAGCAGGTTCTGAGAGAAGAGATTGCAGAAACCGAGAAACTATTCAAATTGATCGCTCAGATTCATCAGTTTAAAGGTGACTTCAGCCAATTACATTTGATTCATACACCGCAAAAGCTGCATGATTTGGAGTCGTGGTTGATTCAATGGGCAAAGTCCGAAGAGCGCCTATCCGATGAGGGGATGCGCGCCGAGCAGTCGTTCGCAGAGGTTCAAGCTGCGATGCAACAGGATTTGTCAATCATACAGCACAAGCTCGGGATCGGGTTCCTGGATCATAACGAGCATGTGTACACCATTACAAAAGAGCGATGGGAAAGCTTCGAGCATGAGATCACCAGTCTGGTACAGGGGGAGGCTCAGCAGGAGCTGCTCCACCGCATCCGCAAGCTTCGCTACCGTCCAATAAAGGACATGTTGTCCCGGTATGAAGACTATGTAAGTGAGCTTGCCATCCGTCTGAACAAGACCATCGATCGGGTCGAATGGGACGCAGAAGAAGTATTGGTCGATCCAGAGCGATTCGAGAATTTTGCGAGGAGCCTGGTTCACGTATTCAACAATGCGATCGATCATGGAATGGAAGAAGAGCAAGAACGATTGGCATGCGGAAAAGAACGCAGCGGCAAGATTCAATGCCGCATTTGGCAAGAGGATACTTCCCTGTGCGTCACGATTCGTGATGATGGGCGGGGCGGCGATATGGAAAAACTAAAGTTGGCATTGGCTGAGCATGTCACGGTACAGGAACATGCGAGTCTCGTATCGGGCAGAGGAATTGGCCTGTCCATTGTCAAACAAGAGGTTGACCAGTTGGGAGGAACCCTTCAGGTTCATACCCAAAAAGGAGAAGGCACCCATTTTACCTTCCGAATCCCGTTGGAAGAAATTCGCTAGACCCATAGAAAAAACTGAGGCGACAGTGCCTCAGTTTTTTGTTTGATCGACTAAAGCGAATTCGTAATGGAAGCCAAAAGTCGTTCTTCATCGATCGGTTTTAGAATATAATCGCGCGCTCCAGCGTTGATTGCCTCAAAAACGAGCGGCTTTAATCCGTTGGTGCTGACCATAATGATGTTGGCGTCGGGGAAGGTGTCGATGATTTTTTTGACGGTCTCTATGCCATTCATTCCTGGCATATTGATATCCATCGTCACCACGTCGGGGAGGTGGGCCGTATACATTTGATAGGCGTCCAATCCATTCGTTGCTTCTGCAATGATTTGATGGCCCGCCCGTTCCAAAATGATTTTCATGTAATCTCGTACTACAAGGGAGTCGTCTGCTATCAGTATACGAGCCATAAAACCTCCTGTTTCGAAACGGTTAGTTATTCTTTGTAAGTGAATTGTCTACTTTTACCATAACACTGATAGGAAAAATGTAGCAATCATTTGATCATAAAAAGTACAGTCGAACATACGAAAAAACAAACGAATTCCAGCTCGTAATGTAACTGGGTGCGTTTGCTTTGTGTTCACCAATCACCAAGAAGAATATCCGTCTGCGGACTGACGAGAGAACAACCCTGTAGCCTGATTTGTCTTCTACGCTGTTTTGCTATGATGTTATAGAACTTATCTTGTAAAAATAACCAATATCGAGGGGAAACGGATGAAACAAATGAAACAGTGGATAGGAGTAGGTCTAATCGCTGTGGGAATCGGCTTGGCTGGATGCACGATCAGCGATAACGTGATCAAGATCGAAGAAGAAAAGAGACAGCTTGAATTACCTGCGGAGTCCATCGAGGCGTTGAATATTGTGACGGATTCAGGCGATTTGATTGTCAAAGGTGATGAAAAAGCAACCGTAATTCATGTAGATGCAAATATCAAATCGAAAAATGTCAAACCCGAAGATATCATCATTACACTCGAGAAGGATGGGAATACCGCAATACTACGATCCGAAACGAACACGGATATCGGTTTTAATTATGTGGATATGACGCTAACCGTAACAGTTCCTGCACAGCTCCTGATAGCCCTTACCGATGGATCAGGAGATATTGACATGACGGATCTAACAGGAAAGCTCACGATTGAGGATGACTCCGGTGATATTCGATTGACGAATACGGGCGGAGAGGTAGAGATTCGTGACCAGTCCGGTGACATCAGAATCAAGGACGCGTCAGCCCTCAAACTGATCGAAGACGATTCAGGTGATATCGCCATGGAAAATACGGGTGGAAATGTAGAGATTCACGATCAGTCCGGTGATATGGATATCAGGAAGCATAAAGGTGACATGACGATATCGGACCAGAGCGGCGATATCGTCATTGATACCGTCGAAGGAAATGTGCTGATTGAGAATGATGGGAACGGAGAGCGATCCGTTCAAAACATAAAAGGCTCGTACACATCCAAATAAATCAAGACCGTCAGGGTTTTTTCCCTGGCGGTTTTCTTGTTCTTGTCCGTATTTTGACAGGTTGAGGAAAAAATTAGCCGACTAATGAAAAAAAGCTTTCCCTTCCGATAAAGAAGTGCTAATATAACAAAGGTAGTTCTAATTGAGAATGAATCTCTTTATTAATGATAATGGTGAGAATTATTCTCTATATAATTACTCGGGTCAATACGTGACAGAACTCCAGGAAAACGTAAGAAGAGTAGGGACGCGATGAAAAAGAGATATTTGGTTGTAGCACTTATTTTGCTCTCGTTCGTTTCACTTTTTATAGGTGTCAAAAATATATCGCCATGGGATCTGTTCAATCTCACGGATGACAAAGTGCAAGTGCTGTGGATCAGCCGGATTCCGCGATTAATCAGTATCATCATCGCAGGGATAAGCATGAGTATCGTCGGCTTGATCATGCAGCAGCTGACCCGAAACAAGTTTGTTTCTCCCACGACTGCGGGGACAGAGGATTCCGTTCGCTTTGGAATTTTGATCTCTCTCTTGGTATTCGTCGATGCCGGTCCATGGGTAAAACTGCTCGTTGCTTTTGCTTTTTCTCTCTTGGGAACATTTATCTTTATGAAGATCCTTGACCGAATCAAATTCAAGGACTCCATTTTTATCCCGTTGGTGGGATTGATGTTTGGAAATATCGTCGGTTCCATTACGACGTTTTTCGCTTATAAACACGATTTGATGCAAAACATGTCTGCTTGGTTGCATGGAGATTTCTCTACCATTATGAAAGGCAGCTACGAGCTTTTGTACATAAGCATTCCGCTGGTGATTATCGCCTACTTGTACGCGAACAAGTTCACGATTGCCGGAATGGGTGAGGAGTTTGCTATCAACCTCGGGTTGAATTACAAGCAGGTCGTCAATATCGGACTGATCATCGTTGCTTGTGTGACATCGGTTGTGATTCTCACGGTAGGTGCGATTCCGTTTTTGGGGCTCATTATTCCGAATCTGGTTACGCTGTACCTGGGAGACAACCTGAAGAAAAGCTTGTCTCATACCGCTTTGCTTGGCGCGGTGTTTGTACTGGCCTGTGATATCCTGGGACGCCTCATCATCTTCCCGTACGAGATTTCCATCGGCTTGATGGTTGGGGTCATAGGCAGCGGGATATTCGTGTACTTACTCATGAGAAGAAAGGCATATGAACAATGAAAGCGAAGATAGGTGCCCTGTCGATTGTGGCCATTGCTTTAATAGCCATATTCATGACGATTAACGCCAGTGGCAACTGGGATTACGTCCTTCCTCGGCGGACCAAAGAAATCCTTGCCATCATTTTAACCGGATGCATCATCGCCTTTTCCACGATGGTCTTCCAGACAATTACGAATAACCGAATCTTGACGCCTAGCATCATCGGCCTGGATTCGCTCTATATGTTCATCCAGACGTTTGTGATCTTTGTTTTTGGTTCTGCAACCTCTTTGATGAACGCCAATGTGAACTTCCTGATTTCAACAGGGGGGATGGTACTTTTCGCAGGACTGCTTTACAAATTCCTGTTTAAAAGAGAAGGGCAAAACATCTACTTCCTGTTATTGATCGGATTGATCTTGGGCACGTTGTTTAGTAGTTTGTCCACGTTCATGCAAGTGTTGATCGATCCGAATGAGTTTTTAGTTGTACAAGACAAGATGTTCGCCAGCTTCAACAACGTAAAAACAGATTTGCTGATTATCAGCTTTTTGTTGGTCATCGCGATTGCAATTTACTTCTGGCGTTACATCAAGTATTTGGATGTGTTATCGCTCGGCCGGGATCAGGCGATCAATCTGGGGATTCCCTATGATTTTGTCATCAAGCGATTTCTCATCGTGATTGCGATCCTCGTCTCCATTGCGACAGCTTTGGTCGGACCGATTACCTTCCTCGGACTGTTGGTAGCGAATGTCGCCCATCAGTTTATGAAAACTTATCAGCATAAACATTTGCTTGTAGGCTCTGCTTTAATCAGTGTCGTTGCTCTAGTTGGCGGTTCGTTGATTGTGAAGCACGTATTCACTTTTTCCACAACACTCAGTGTCATTGTCAACTTTATTGGTGGGGTTTACTTCATCTATCTTCTGTTAAAGGAGAATAAAGCGTGATAGAAGTCCGGAATGTCTCAAAACAATATGGTAGCAAATATGTCGTGGAAGATGTCTCTGTGAAAATTGCCAAGGGAAAAATCACGTCCTTTATCGGACCCAATGGAGCCGGGAAGAGCACCTTGCTGTCCATGATCAGTCGTCTGTTGACCAAGGATCAAGGCGAGGTTTTCATTGAGGGCCAGGAGATTGGACAGACGAAGAGCAGTGAGCTGGCCAAAAAAATATCGATTCTCAAGCAATCAAACCACATTACGGTACGGTTGACGATCCGCGAGCTGGTCAGCTTTGGTCGCTTCCCGTACTCGCAGGGGAATTTGACAAAAGAGGATTGGAAGCATGTTGATGATGCCATCCGTTATTTGGAGCTTACGGACATTCAGCACAAGTACCTCGACCAGCTGAGTGGTGGTCAACGCCAGCGTGCGTACATCGCTATGGTCGTCGCTCAAAATACAGACTATGTCCTTCTGGATGAGCCGCTCAACAATCTGGATATGAAACATTCCGTCCAGATCATGAAGGTACTGCGACGTCTGGTAGACGAAATGGGCAAAACGGTCGTCATCGTGATTCATGACATTAACTTTGCCTCTGTCTATTCGGACTATATTGTCGCTCTCAAGGACGGCAAGGTCGTAAAAGAGGGTACCACAGACGAGATCATCACACGTCCAACTCTAAAAGATGTCTATGACATGGATATCCAGATCGAAGACATTGAACAGAACAAAATATGCGTATATTTCGCGTAAGATCCATCCTCCTATCGTTAAAATTTTGATGGCCTGCAGGGGTTTTCATCAGCAAGCTATCAATAATTTTATATATCTTTTTAAATTCTATATAGAGGTGAGAGAAGTGAACAAAAAACTACTCGTGCTGTTTATGGCAGTACTGATGGCAGTATTTACAGCTGCATGCGGCTCAAATAGCGCTGCACCTGCAACACCAGCGACAGATGCGACAAAAGCACCTGAAGCTGCACAAACATCTGAGGAAATTACCATCAAGCATAAATTGGGTGAAGCAAAACTGAAAAAGAATCCAAAAACCGTTGTTTCTTTTGACTACGGTGTCCTGGATTCCTTGGATAAATTGGGTATCGAAGTAGCGGGTGTTGCACAGTCGTCTAACATTCCTCCGTACCTGGAAAAGTTCAAAGATGCGAAGTACACAAATGTTGGTGGTTTGAAAGAACCAGACTTTGAAAAAATTAACGCAATGAAGCCTGATGTGATCTTCATCTCCGGTCGTCAAGAGCCTGCATATGAAGAGCTGAACAAAATCGCTCCAACCATCTTCATGGGCGTAGACAACGAGAAGTACATGGAATCTTTCAAAGAGAACATGAAGACATTGGGTACCATCTTCGGTAAAGAAGCACAAGTAGACGAAGAGCTGGCTAAAATCGATGAGTCTATCAAGCAAGTGAATGAGAAAGCAACAGCAAGCGGTAAAAATGCACTGATCGTATTGGTGAACGAAGGTAAGTTGAGCGCTTATGGTCCAGGATCTCGCTTTGGCATGATTCACAAAGAGCTTGGTATCACTCCTGTAGACAAAGACATCAAAGTAGAAGGCCACGGTCAAAGTGTATCCTTTGAATATATCATGGAAAAAAATCCGGACTACCTGTTTGTTGTAGACCGCGGAGTTGTGAATAAGAACCAAGACGCTTCCACTTCTGCAAAACAAACGATCGAAAACGACTTGATCAAAAACACCAAAGCGTTTAAAAACGGCAATATCATTTACCTCGATGCAAACTACTGGTACCTCTCCGGTGGCGGATTGGTTTCCACTGGCAGCATGGCTGAAGAAGTTTTGAAAGAAGTTAAGTGGTAAGAGGCTAGAAAAGAAAGTGGCGACAGCCCAGGGGAGTCAGATATTCCCTGGGCTGTCGCCTTTTTCATTTATATCCGGGGCCCGCTTGGCAAACTCCTGTAACATCCCTCTTATTTGTTCTACCAACAAAGCAGGTGCCTTCTTAGGTGAACCCGAGTCAAACGGTGGCTGGGGATCGTATTCCAAAATCAACTGGAAATTCGGCGGACTGCAACCGGGAACAACAAGAATATCAGCGGAAGTAAATTCAGAAAAACTGTAATCGGTAGGGATAGCAAAAAGCCGGTTACACCGTAAAACGTGGTGAAAACCGGCTTTTTGCTTGCGGAATCTAACAATTATCTGGCTCCAACCAGCTTGCGCTCTTCCGTGTAAACAGGTTGGGGAGTGTTTTCGTTTGGTTGCTTTTGATCCACAGCATGACACAGCTCATAAGGGAGGCAGAGCGGTACACCCGTGCGAGGATCAGTCAGGATGTCTGCTTCGATGTTGAATACTTTACGCAGCATCTCAGGCGTCATGACTTCAGCAGGGCTTCCCTCAGCGACAACGGTACCGCGAGAGATTGCAACCATGTGCTGTGCATAACGGGTTGCGTGGTTCAAATCGTGGACGACCATGACGATCGTACGATTTTCTTCGTCATTCAGCTTTTGCAGAAGCTTGAGAACTTCTAGCTGGTGAGCCATATCCAGGAAGGTCGTAGGCTCATCCAGGAACAGGATATCCGTTCCTTGCGCCAGAGCCATCGCAATCCAGGCGCGTTGGCGCTGACCGCCGGATAGCTGGTCGACCGGACGATCATGGAAATCGGCCATGCCGGTCATGGAGATAGCCCAGTTTACGATCTCCTTGTCTTCCTTGGTCAAGGAGCCGAAGCCTTTTTGATGGGGGAAGCGGCCGTAGGTAACGAGCTCAGACACGGTCAAGCCATCGGGTGCGGTAGGGTTTTGCGGCAAAATCGCCAGTTGCTTGGCGACTTCCTTGGTCGATTGCTGGTGGATCGATTTGCCGTCCAAAAATACTTGTCCGCCTGTTGGTTTCATAATCCGCGCGAGAGTTTTGAGGATCGTCGATTTACCAGAACCGTTTGCACCGACCAGGGCAGTGATTTTTCCAGAAGGAATGCTGATGTTCAAGTCTTTGACAATGGAAAGCTCACCGTATCCGATGTCCAGCTTTTGCGTGTATAAGCGCTCCACAATGGGCCAACTCCTTTTTATGAAAGTATGTACCTGTATAAGTAAACATAGTAATGATAATCATTTTCACTAAGTTAAAGTATATAACGGAACGAGGTCAAATTCAATATGTAAAAAGCCAACCTGCTCACATGCGTGAACAAATTGGCCTTAGGTTAACAAATGATTATCCTGTTTTAGTAGGTAATATGAGCGATGATCCCTTGTTCGTCGTCCAATACCAGCTCGATACCGGCGGAATAAGGGTTGCGCTGCATCTGGGTCTCCAGGTAGTAGCGAATCGCTTCAATCATATTAATCTCGACGAAGATTTGTTGGCGATCCATCCAGTGTATTTCAGCAGAGAAGCCATACTCCTCGTCCCACATCAACTCGACGGAGATATCTTGTGGCTTGACCTGCTTTTTGTAGGCTGCGTGAATACAGATCGCATTAATGATATCTTGTTCAGAAAATGTTATCTTTTCCATGCATTCAGTTCCTGTTCCTTCTCACGCTTGGTTTTGAAGTAGACGATCACTTTGCGGATCAGGATAATCACAGCGAGGATCGCCATCAGGTTGATCATGAAGCCAAGGATGGAGCCCAGAATACCCATGTCAGCGAACAGGGTTCCAAACAGCAAACCAGCCAGACCACCAATCATGAGACCTTTCATGAATCCGCCGCTTTTGCTTGCTGTAGCAGCAGGAGTTGTGGTCGTACCTTTATTTGTTGAAGCATTTACATTCGTATCGGCTTTGTTAGGCGTTTGCGTGTTCGTAGGAGCCGTATTAGAATTGAACGATTTTTTCCCGGACTTATAGCCTTTCGCGTCGGCGTGATCAATGAAACCTCCGGCTGGAGCGAGTACGAGCATTACGGCAACCAACATCATGATGAGTTTTTTCATGTTATTTGAGTAGCCCCTCTCATTTAAATGACTTCTATATTTCTATATATAAGTCTACATGAATATCGGGCGAAATTCCAACGAACTTTCAGTGACGATCGGTCTAAATACCTACAAAAAAGCCCCTGACGAGCAATCTGGTCAGGGGTTCTTCGATTTACGCGCTCTTTTTCAGTTTTCGAGCTGCCCAGTTGCCCAACGATTGAATGAGCTGGACCAAGACGACGAGAATGACGACAGTAATGATCATGACTTCGATGTCCCATTGCTGGTAGCCGTAACGCAAGGCGAGATCACCCAGTCCGCCGGCACCGACTGCGCCAGCCATAGCAGTAGCACCGATCAAACCGATGGTAGCGATGGTCAGGCAGAGGACGATGCCAGGCCGTGCTTCACGCAGCATGATGCGAAAAATAATTTGCGTCCGGGATGCGCCCATCGCCTGGTACGCTTCGATAACGCCACGATCTACGTCATGCAGGGCCGTTTCCATCAGGCGTGAGATGTAAGGCGATGTATAGACGATGAGCGGCACAATGGCTCCTTCAATCCCAATCGAAGTGCCCACGATCAACTCCGTAAAAGGAATGATTGCAACCATCAGGATAATAAAAGGCAGCGAACGCACAATGTTGATGATCGTGTTCAGGGTGTGATAAATGATTTTGTTCGGGAAAAGGTGGTTGGCCTGTGTGATGACCAGCAAAATCCCAAGTGGAATCCCGATCAGTGTCGCAATGAACAACGAAAACCCGACCATGATGACAGTCTCTTGCAGGGATTGCCCGAATACCGGAATCATTTCAATCAAGCGCTCCATTAGCTCCGCACCTCCTCTGGTGACACAATATCTACGCGGTAGACGGATTCGCGCAAGAAGCGAATGCCATCCTGAATGGCCTGGTCTTCACCGGAAATGTGCAAAAGCAAAATGCCGAGAGCCGTTCCCTTAATGGTCGTAATCGAGCCGTACAACAAATTGGTGCTAATCGGAAAACGTGCAGACAGTGTTCCTAGGACAGGATCGAGAGCGGCATCGCCTCGAAAAGCAACGCGGACAATTTTGGAGACAGGTCCAGTTTCTTTTATCTTGGACAAAATCTCCTGTGGTACCTGATCGTCGAAAACCGTTTTGATAAAATTACGGGTCGTTTGCTCTTGCGGATTGCTGAAAACATCCAGAACAGAGCCTTGCTCGATGACGACGCCGTTTTCCATGATGGCTACCTGGTCGCAGATTTTCTTGATGACCTGCATTTCATGTGTAATCAGCACGATGGTCAGGTTGAACTTTCGATTGATGTCGAGCAACAGCTCCAGAATCGATTCGGTTGTCTGCGGGTCGAGAGCGGAAGTCGCTTCGTCACAGAGCAGGATTTCCGGATCAGTCGCAAGCGCACGAGCGATGCCCACCCGTTGCTTTTGTCCACCGGATAGCTGAGAAGGATAAGCGTTTGCTTTATCAGACAAGCCAACCAAGCCGAGAAGGTCTTCTACCTTGCGCTTAATGACATCTTTGGGGACGCGATTCATCCGCAAGATTTCCGCCACATTGTCAAAGACATTATAGGAAGAGAGCAGGTTGAAGTGTTGAAAAATAATCCCGATCTTTTTGCGAGCTTGCCGCAGTTCTTTTTCCTTGAGGGACAGCATGTTCTGACCATTGACGATCACAGAACCGCTGGTCGGCTTCTCCAACAGGTTGATGGTACGGAGCAGGGTGCTTTTCCCCGCTCCGCTAAAGCCGATAACTCCGTAGATTTGCCCTTTTTCCACCTGCAGGGATACGCCCTTCAATGCTTCTACCTGCTTGTTTCCTACTTGATACGACTTATGAATATCGGTTAGCTGTATCATAACGAGTTCTCCTTGTTGTTCTTGATGTTCCTGGCGTCGATCTTACCAGGACGGCAGTACAGCTCCTTCAAAACGTTCGTCGATGAATTTTTTCACTTCTTCTGAACGGTAGATGTCGACCAGCTTTTTGACAGCTGGGTTGTCTTTATTGGTTTCGTTGGCTGCCAAGATATTCACGTATGGAGAGTCAGCCGTCTCGGCGAAGATCGCATCTTTTTTCGGGGAGTAGCCAGCTTCCATCGCGAAGTTCGTATTAATCGAAGCGACCTCTACGTTCTTCAGCGAGCGTGCCAGGAAAGCAGCCTCCAGCTCTTTGAATTGCAAATTTTTTGGATTTTCTATGATGTCCAGTGGTGTTGCGTTGTCGCCCACGCCATCTTTGAGTTTAATCAAGCCAGCTGCCTGATAGAGCAAGAGGGCGCGTGCTCGGTTGGTCGGGTCGTTTTGAATGCCGACAACGCCGCCTGCCGGGATGTCCTCGACTTTTTTATGCTTGGTGGAGTATAGGCCCATTGGGTACGTGACGGTTTTTCCGACCTCGACGATCTTTGTTTTGTGATCTTGATTGAACTTCGCCAAGAACGGGATGGTTTGGAAGCTGTTTACATCGAGATTTCCTTTATCGAGCGCTTGGTTCGGCTGTACGTAATCATTGAAAACGACGACTTCGACGTCGAGTCCTTTGCCTTTGGCGACTTCTTTTACTTTGTTGAGAATCTCTTCGTGCGGGCCGCCAGTGACGCCCACTTTGAGTGAGGTTTGTTCAGCAGCAGTGCCGCCGTTAGCAGGCGCAGCTTCTTGTTTACCGCCGCAAGCCGTTACGAGCGATGCAGCGAGCAGTAGTGTAGTGAGCAGTAGACCAGTCTTTTTCATGAAAATACCCCTTTTCTCTGGATGTAAGATGGAATAGAAAAAGCCTCTTCCGACAGAAGAGGCGAAAACTGCGAGTATGTATCCACACTGCAACAATACCTCTCTTATCTGTCGGAATAAATTCCGCTGGATTTGGCACCGTATCGTTTGTGATAGGTTGCCGAGGTGTCATAGGGCCAGTCCCTCAACCTCTCTTCATAAGAGAATGTGCTATGAAATTATCATTCCAAACATTGCTGTTAATTCTTATTTGGATAGTTGGATTATAACGACTGATTTTTTCGATGTCAACTGTTTTTGCAAACGAATGACTTGGTGGAAAAATGTGAAATTGATCTAAATACGAATATTCTATTGAAGAATTAAAAAATCATTTGTATAATGAGAGCGAATGAACCCGATACCAGCTATCGCAGGTGATGACATGACTCTAGTGGACTCCAATGAAACCAGAAAAAAGCTGTCTGCCATCTATAATGAGATAGCAAAAGAGTTGTTCGGATTTGGAACGACTTTGCTCCGAGTCACGATTGAAAATCAGATGATTACGTTCCAAGCCAAGCATCGCCGCTCTCCGCGCTCACAAGCGTTGGAAGGAGAAGCGCCGGCCCTCAAGCTCGAAGTCGATTTTCGCATGTCTCTTCTTTATAAGAAGAAACTGAAAGAACGACTGGAAGAAGAGATGGGGTTGCCGTTGGAAGCTGTGTTGCGGGACTATGATGCGCCTACGCAGTGGGCAATCACGAATGTTATTTTAGCTGAATCAGAACTGAATACCTGACGCAATCGTTCGGATTTTCTCTTTTGATCTATCTTAAGGGGAGACCGTAGACTTTGCGTAAAAACGGGTGTCACTTCTCTTTGTTTACGAAGAAAAGTGCTCTTGTTTAGAATGATACGTTCTAATCAAGGGTACTTTTCTTTTTATTGTCACACCATATTTTGTCATCAAATGAACTCAACTGGAGGAGAATTACGATGAAAAAATTACTTGCTGGAATCCTGTCTTTTTCTGTGATGTCACTGGCTCTTGCTGGCTGTGGCAGCAATGATCAACCACAAGCGGGAGGGGCTGGCGGCGAAGCCAAGGGCGAACCACAAAAGCTGGTCATCTCCACATGGGGCTTCTCCGAAGACTTTTTCCGCAAAGAAGTATATGAGCCGTTTGAAAAAGAACATAACGTGAAAATCGTGCTGGAAATCGGAAACAACGCAGAGCGTCTGAACAAAATTCGCCAAGGCAGCTCCGATGTAGACTTGATCTACCTCTCTGACTACTATGCACAGCAAGGAATTGAGAGTGGCGCATTTGAAAAAATCGACCGCAGCCGCATCACGAATCTGGATCAAATCTATGATATTGCCAAAGCACCACTGGGCGAGGAGTACGGTCCAGCTTATACGATTGGCCAATTCGGGATTGCTTACAATCCAAAGCTCGTGAAAACCGAGATCAAGGATTGGAAAGACCTGTGGAACCCAGAGCTGGCGGGCAAGCTGACACTGCCAAGCATTACGTCTACGACAGGCCCAATGGTTCTCGACAGTGCATCCCAGGTAGCGGGCAGCAAGGAATTTAACGAGGATCAAGCATTCGCGAAAATGAAAGAAGTCAACCAAGGTGTAGTGAAGTTCTACGACAAGACCTCCGAATACGTGAACATGTTTGGCCAAGAAGAAATCGGCGTAGGACCGATCATGGAAATGTACTTTAAAGATATCAAAGCAGCTGTGCCAGAAGCGGTGTTCGTAGCACCTGCAAGCGGCGGATATGCGGTCATGAATACGGTTAACATCGTAAAAGGCTCGAAAAACAAAGCACTCGCAGAAGACTTTATCAACTACCAGCTGAGCAAGGAAGTTCAGGAGAAAACAGCAAAAGCGAAAATCGATTCCCCTGTAAACAAGACAGTTCAACTGTCAGAAGAAGAAGCAAAAGGCGTAACGTACGGCGAAGAAACTGTAAGCAAGCTGCAAATGCTGGACATGAAATTCGTTAACGAGCACTCCAAAGCATGGATTGACCGTTGGAATCGTGAAATCACGCAATAACGAACGATAGAAAAACAGAGGCGAGGGTATAGACATTTACGGATATACCCTCGTTTTCTTGAGGAAGAGGAGGACCACTCGTGAAGCAAAAGATCATTCTTGATGTGGATACGGGCATTGATGATGCGCTGGGCATTATTCTCGCTGTGAAGAGCGGGCAATTGGATCTGGTTGGCATTACGACGGTGAATGGCAACGTGTCGTTGCGAAAAGCCACAGAAAACACGTGCAAAATTCTCGATTTCTTGCAAGTCGGCGAGCAAATCCCTGTCGTCCGTGGCGCGTCTGAACCGCTGCTGCGACCGTTGTTTTTCGAGCACGCCGTACATGGTGAGGATGGCTTGGGAGGTGCGCTTGCCGGAGTTCCGGTTTACAAGGAACCGACTGCTGGCTTTGCTCCTGATTTCATCGTAGACAACGTACTTGCTCATTCCGGCGAGATTACACTCATCATGACGGGGCCGTTGACCAATTTGGCGCTGGCGGTAAAAAAATGCCCGGAGCTTGTCCAACACGTCAAGGAAGTCATTTTCATGGGTGGAGTGGTCCGCGAGCACGGCAATGTAACGCCAGTTGCGGAGTACAACATGTACGTCGATCCAGAAGCAGCCAAGGTTGTGTTTCATGCCGGATTCCCGCAATTGACGCTGGTTGGACTGGATGTGACGCGAAGAGTGCTGCTGAACGAGGAGCATATTCGCGAGCTGGGAGATACACCGATGGGCGAGTACGTAAGACAGAGTACGTCTGATTACCTCCATCGCTATTTTCAGCGAAATGGCATCTATGCGTGCGCCATGCATGATCCATTGGCTGTCGCAGTCGCACTCGATCCGAAGCTGGTGAAGACGCAAAAGCTGTATGTGGATATCGAAACGAGAAGTGAGCTGTGTGATGGGCAAACGGTTTGCGACTTTCAAAACCGCCTGAAAAAAGAACCGAACATAAACGTCTGTCTGGACGTAGATGCAGATGCGTTCTTTGCGCGTTTTCTCGGCGCATTGAAAGCCTGACGATACCGTGAACAGGAGTTAATCAGATGAGAAAAACGGGTCTTTATTTATTGCTGTTGCCAGGTGTGCTGTTTTTGACGCTGTTCATGGTCATTCCGATCGTGATGACGATTGCGTCCACCTTTTATCAAGAGGGTAGCTTTACAATCCAAGGCTATCTCCAATTTCTTACCGACGCGTACTTCCTGAAAATTATGCTGACGACGCTTCAGGTCAGTCTGGTCACGACGATTGCATGTGTTCTGATTGGTTTTCCTGCCGCGTACTACATTTCCAAGCTCAGCCCACGCAAAAAGGGCATCCTGCTGGCATTGGCGATTTTTCCTTTGCTGACCAGCTCTGTCGTGCGGTCGTTCTCTTGGATGATTATTCTCGGAAAAAAGGGCTTGTTGAACAGCTCGCTGCTTGCAATCGGGCTCATCGATAAGCCGTTGGAAATATTGTATACGCCGACTGCGATGATGATTGGTTTGATTCATTTGTTCCTGCCGCTGATCATTATTACGCTCGTGGGTGTGATGGAAAACATCGACCCGGATTTGCTGAAGGCGGCGGAAAGCTTGGGTGCTTCCAAGTTGACGGCCTTCTGGAAGGTCATTGTGCCGCTTAGTGTACCGGGACTCATCATCGGTAGCATCCTGGTGTTCGTCGGAAGCTTGACTGCCTACACCACGCCAGCCCTGCTAGGTGGAAAACAGCGGGTCATCTCCACGTTCCTGTATCAAAATGCGATTACGCTTAATGATTGGCATTTGGCATCTGTCATTGCCACGATCATGATTGTCATTACATTTGTCGTCATCTATTTCATGAACAAGCTGGCGACGAAATTAAATCCGAAGGGGTAGAAGCTATGCAGGAGAAAAATCGCGGGTTGGCCCTGTTTACCTCTCTCGTCTTTCTGTTTTTGCTAGGGCCGCTCATTATCATTTCTTTTACGTCGTTTGAGCCGGGGAGCGTCTTGAAGTTTCCGCCGGAGGGCTTTTCCTGGCGGTGGTACGAAAACATTTTTGAGGTAGAAATGTTCATGACGACGTTCAAGACGTCGATGTTCGTTTCCTTGTTAGGGAATCTATTGGCACTCTTGTTGGGGATTCCGGCTGCCTATGCGCTCAGTCGCTTTGATTTTCGGGGCAAAGGCATCCTGAATGGCATTTTCATCTCACCGGTCCTGATTCCTGGCATCGTGATGGGTTTTGCCATGCTGAAATACGTCATCGTCGTGTACGAGTTGCCGATCTATGCGGGACTTCTCGTCGGTCATACGGTGCTGATGCTTCCATTTATCATTCGCGTCATTGCATCTTCCTTGTCCAACTTTGATTTCGCCATTGAAGAAGCGGCTTTAAGCCTTGGGGCAGGTCGTCTCGAAACCTTTTTCAAAGTCGTCTTGCCAAATATTCGCTCCGGGATTATTGCTGCGATTCTGATCGCTTTTCTGGAGTCGTTCAACAACGTAGATATCTCTGTTTTCATGACGGGACCAGGGGTAAGCACGCTGCCGATCCAGATGCTGACGTACGTAGAAAACAACTTCGATCCGACGATCGCCGCGATTTCCGTGCTGCTCATGATTCTTACGGCTATTCTCATGTTCATCATTGAACGTCTGATGGGGCTTTCCTACTTTACAAAACGATAACGGAGGCATCAACTCATGGCATTGCTCACGCTGGAAAACGTATCGGTTGCCTATGACAATCAATATATTTTGCAAAACTTCAATCTCAATATCGAAAAAGGACAGCTCATCTCTTTGCTCGGTCCGAGCGGTTGCGGAAAGACGACGACACTGCGTTTGATTGCGGGTTTTCTGGAAGCAAAAGATGGAAGGTTCATGTTTGAAGGAAAAGATTATACGCGCGTTCCGGTCAACAAACGCAACTTCGGGTTTGTGTTCCAGAGCTATGCGCTGTTTCCGCACCTTTCTGTTTTCGATAACGTGGCGTTCGGTTTGCGCCTGCGCAAGGTCAATGAAACAGAGGTAAAGACTCGGGTGCAGCAAATTCTCGAAGTCGTGAGTCTCGGCGGCTACGAAAAGCGTTTCCCGAAGGAGCTGTCCGGTGGTCAAAGACAGCGCGTGGCGATTGCCCGGGCACTGGTGATTCAGCCTGACCTGCTGCTGTTCGATGAGCCGCTCAGTAACCTCGATGCCAACCTGCGGATCAACATGCGCGTAGAAATCCGTCGCATTCAGCAGGAGCTGGGAATTACAACTGTGTACGTATCGCATGACCAGGAGGAGTGCTTCTCCATCTCGGATCAGGTGGCGATCATGAACAAGGGTGTGATCGAGCAGCTCGACGATCCAGCCACGATTTTCAAATATCCGAAGACGGAGTTCATCGCCCGCTTTATCGGTTTTACCAACTTCATCGACTTCGCAGAGCGCACCGAGCAGAACGGAGAAATCGGCTTGCGTGTTGGGGACCATGATTTTACCGCGTCCAAAAATCCAGGTACGGCGAATCCGTCCGGCAAAAAATGCGCAATGCGACCAGATGACCTCCTCGTGACGACAGAAGAGAGTGCTGAGGCGGGAATGAACCGTCTGCGCGGAACAGTAAAGGTAAGCACGTTTTTGGGACGCAGCTATCAATATGTCGTGGAAACAGAGTTGGGTGACTTCACGGTCAATCAAGAGATGGAGACACCGTACAAGACTGGCCTGAACGTCAATCTGCTGTTTCCAAAAGACAAAGTGGTACTCGTGGACTAAAGACAGGAGGTTATTTTCGTGAAGGTCGATTTGTTGATTCAAGACGTCCAAGTGTTTAACAGCTATTTTAAAAAGTTCATCAAAGGAAATGTCGCTGTACTGGATGGACGCTTCTTCTATATCGGTGAGCGGGGTACGGAAACATTTGAAGCTGCCGAGATCGTGGACGGACAAGGCCGCTACATGATTCCTGGTCTGGTCGATATTCACTTGCATATTGAGAGCACGATGGTGACACCGGAGACGTTTTCCTTTGGCTTGATTCAAAACGGAGTGACGACGATCGTACCGGAGCCGCATGAGATGGCCAATGTGTTCGGAATCGAAGGGATCAAAGAGATGATTCGTGCGAGCCGTGATTGTGTCGTTGATATGCTGTACGCGATCCCGAGCTCCGTACCAGCTACCTCGATGGAAACGACAGGTGGGTCTGTCGAGATTGCAGACATGGACGAGCTCTTGCGTTCTGAAGAGATCATTTGCCTCGGCGAAATCATGAATTATGTAGACATCATCAAGGACCCTGACTGCAAGACGAATCGCATCCTGGAGCATATCCGCAAAACGTATCCAAAGCTCGTTATCGAGGGGCATGTCCCGAAATTGCTCGATTTGGACCTGCATCGCGTCATTTATGCGGGGGTGGACTCCGATCATACGCACCAGACGCGTGAGGGCATGGAAGCGAGAATTGCAGCGGGCATGTTTCTGGAGATTCAAGAAAAATCGATGACGGATGAAGTCATGGACTATTTAATCAAGGAAGATGTTTCTGAGCATTTTTGTTTCGTGACGGATGATGTGATGACCGATTCTTTGGTCAATCGTGGACATTTGAACCATATCGTGAAAAAAGCCATGCAAATGGGCATGCAGCCGGAGCGCGCGATCTACGCAAGTACATTTACCCCAGCCAGACGTATGAACATGACGGATCGAGGGGCGATTGCTCCTGGCAAAATAGCGGACTTCCTGCTACTATCCGATCTGCATGAACTCAAGATCGAACGCGTCTACAAAAATGGGGAAAAAGCTTATGACGCCAAGGAAGAGTACCGACAAGTGGTCAAAGAGAAGCAGTTTCCTGCGCATTTTTATGAGAGCATCAAGCTATCGCCGCTTACAGAGCAAGATTTCCGCGTCACAGTAGATGTGCCGGACAATCGCTATCCATGTCGGGTCATGCTCGTGCAAAACGGTTCTACTTTTACAGAGGATCACCGTGGAATCGCTGAGGTGCGGGAAGGACAACTTTTGTGGGAGGAGAGCCCGTACGGCTTGATCGCCGTCTTTGAACGCTATGGCAAAAACGGCAATCGCGGTTACGGCTTGATCAGCGGCGATACGATCAAGCGAGGGGCGGTAGCCACCAGCTATTCGCATGACAACCACAATCTCTTGGTTGTCGGACACAATCCGCACGATATGATGGTCGCAGCCAATGAAGTCATCCGTAACCAGGGCGGCTTTTACGTGGTCGAGGATGGCAAGGTGATCGCGAGCCTTCATTTGCCTGTCGGAGGCATTTTGACAGAAGAACCATTGGAAAAAACCGCAAAGGAAGTCGAGCAACTTCGTCGTGCTATGGAGTCGCTCGGTTACGATCACTACAACCCGATTATGTCGATCAGCACGCATTCCTTACCGGTCAGTCCAGCCTTGAAGCTGACGGATCTGGGGTTGATTGATGTAAATGACGGGAAAATCGTTCCGTTGCTCTTGATGTGATAAAAGTTGCTTGCTGAGAATATTATTTTCGGCAGGCAATTTTTTTTGATCAAAAAGTCCCGAAAGAAACATATAAATTTTTATGCATAGGTATACACTCCCGAATCATCTCCCTATTTTCTGACTGGAATTCGGGTATTTGGTAGGTTTTGGTTTAGGTATTCAGAATCTGTAATACTGGAAAAATTTTCTGTAACATGGTATTCGATCCTAATCCAGAAAAGAGGAGATAGATAAATGGATACTGTAGGGTTGAGAAACAAACTGTGCAGTAAAGGGCTGTCGCTTTTGTTCATGCTGGCAATGATGCTGGTGGCGGGCGCAGCTACTCTCGTGTTCGCTGAGAAAGCCTCGGCTCACGGGTACATCGAATCGCCAGCGAGTCGGTCTTACTTGTGTAAGACGGGGCAAAACACAGGCTGCGGTCAAATCCAATGGGAACCGCAAAGCGTGGAGGGCATTGGAGGGTTCCCGCAATCGGGTCCGGCTGATGGTGAATTTACCGGTGCAGGCCGCTATCCGGAGCTTTACGCACAAACAGCAGATCGCTGGACCAAGGTTACCTTGCAGGGTGGACAAAATGCGTTTACTTGGAATCTAACAGCCCCGCATAGCACAGCGGAGTGGAAATATTACATCACGAAAAAAGATTGGAATCCTAACAAGCCGCTTGCCAGAGCGGATCTGGAACTGTTCTGTTCGTTCCAGGACGGAGGGAAAAGACCGCCATTCACGGTAACGCATTCGTGCAATGTACCGACAGATCGCAGCGGTTACCACATTATTTTGGCTGTTTGGGAAATTGCTGATACGGGCATGGCGTTTTATCAGGCGATTGACGTGAATTTGATTAACACGGGAACAGGAGTCGTAGAACAGCCTACCGTTCCAGGCAATGTAACTTCTGTGTCGCAAACAGCTACAAGCATTGAGCTAAGCTGGACAAAATCCGTGGCATCTGAGGGAATCAAGCAATACGATGTGTATCGCGATGGTAAATTAATCGCATCAACGAAAGAAACAGCTTACACGGACAAAGATTTGACGCCTGCTACGGCTTACAGCTACACCGTTGTGGCGGTCGATGGAAAAGGGAAAGAGTCTAACGCGAGCAAAGCACTTACCGTTCGCACAAAAGCTGAAGATATCGTGGATACAGAAGCACCGACGGCACCAGCAGGAATCATGACTCACCATCCAACAGAGACAGAAATCGACCTCATGTGGAGTCCTTCCCGTGACAATGTCGGCGTAGTGAAATACGAGGTGTACCGTGACGGTTCCCGTGTAGGGTCAGTCGAGCAGCCTTCCTTTGTTGATAAAGGATTAACAGCAGGAACATCTTATACGTATACGATCAAGGCAGTTGATGCGGCAGGTAATATTTCCGAAGAGAGCGCACCTTTTGCTGCAAGCACAACAGAGAAAAAGCCTGAAGTACCAGGTGAAATCGCCGAGTGGGATTCCTCTGCTGTGTATGTACAGGGAGACCGTGTCTTGTATGATGGACTGGAATTCGTAGCAAAATGGTGGGTAACTGGTGAACAGCCAGACCGTTCCGATGCGTGGAAACTGGTAGGCGATGTCGTACTGTCGTGGGATTCCGGCAAAGCGTATGATGGCGGAGCGCAAGTGAACTACGAAGACAAGGTTTATGAGGCAAAATGGTGGACCAAGGGCGAAGAGCCAGGGAAAGCCGATGTATGGAAGCTGGTTGAATAATGTTGCAAAGCCCGGGTGATCTCCCTGGGCTTTTGTTTGTCTAAATGCACCCAGTATTTTGCTGATTCCTACTTGTTTTGATATACTTATAATTTGAACGATAAACAGTCTCCTGCTACATTGATCCGGGATTGTTTGCCCATCTTATAAGGTTAGAAGGAAATGAAAAATTGAACGAAACCTATTCGCTAAAAGAAAAATGGCGACAGTTTTTGGCTGTATTGCTTCCGATTTTGATATCACAACTGGCGCTATTTTCGATGACGTTCGCCGATACCATCATGTCTGGACATGCCAGTCCGACAGATTTGGCGGGTGTAGCGATTGGGGCTAGTCTGTGGACTCCGGTTCAAGCAGGCTTGACGGGGATTCTGATGGCTGTCATGCCGATGGTTGCCCAGATGGTAGGGGCAGGAAAACGAGAGCAGGTTCCTTACACGGTTATGCAAGCCTTGTATTTGAGTGTGGGGATTGCGGTCGGTGTCATCATCATCGGTGGTTTGGTGCTTGATCCGATCCTGAACTGGATGCAACTGGAGCCTGAGGTGCGCACGATTGCTCGCGGCTTCCTGCATGCAATCGCTATTGGAATTATTCCGATGTTTCTTTATACGGTGCTCCGCTGCTTTATCGACGCATTAGGACAAACACGGGTAACGATGTTCATTACCCTGCTTTCATTGCCGATCAACGTCTTCTTGAACTACGCTCTTATCTTTGGTAACTTTGGCTTGCCTCGACTGGGCGGAATCGGTGCTGGGCTTGCATCTGGCATTACGTACTGGTGTATTTTGCTGATTACGCTGTTTGTCGTGAATCGCGTACACCCATTCGTTGAGTTCGGTTTGTTCTCCCAATTTCACCGGATCTCGATGAAAGCATGGAAAGAGCTGCTGAAGCTGGGGCTTCCTATCGGATTTTCGATCTTTTGCGAGGTTAGCATTTTTGCGGCCGTCACTTTGTTCATGAGTGAGTACAGCACGATTACGATTGCGGCGCATCAGGCAGCGATGAACTTCGCATCATTCCTGTACATGGTGCCATTGAGCATATCCATGGCGTTGACGATTGTCGTGGGCTTTGAGGTGGGAGCCAAAAGGTTCCGGGACGCGAAGCAGTACAGTTATATGGGGATAGGTATCGCTCTTGGTATCGCCCTCATGTTTGGAATTAGCTTGCTAATGTTCAGTGAGCAAGTGGCTGGTTTTTACACGACCGACATCGAGGTGTTGGAGCTTGCCCAGCATTTCTTGATGTACTCGATCCTCTTCCTGATCTCTGATGCCGTTGCGGCTCCTATTCAAGGGGTGCTGCGCGGGTACAAGGATGTGACCGTTACCTTTATCGTTGCGCTGATATCTTATTGGGTGATTGGCTTGCCTCTGGGATACATTCTGGCGCAATTCACTTCGCTTGCAGCATTCGGATACTGGATTGGTCTGATTACGGGATTGGCTGCCGGTGCCATCTTCCTTTTTGGACGTCTGCTGTCGTTACAGAAACGCATGATTCGCAGCCATTCATAAGGAAACAGATAAGCGGAAAATCCCTCATAAGGGGGTTTTCCGCTTTTTGCATGAACAGACAAGGGCTCGTTTACACTAGGAGCAAGACGATATATACTTTCTATCATAGGAAATGGAAGATAACCTGACATCAAGGCAGATGGGGGGAGAAACTCATGTCACTCTCGGCATTCATGACGTATGATTTTTTGCTAAAACTAGGAGTCGCACTATTTCTGGGTTTACTGATCGGAATGGATCGACAGCTCAAACACAAACCGCTTGGTGTCAAAACCAGTATGGTCATCTCGGTAGCGAGCTGTCTCATTACGATTGTCTCCATTGAATCCGTGCATCGATTCTCCATGCCCGGACACACCAATATGGACCCACTTCGACTGGCTGCTCAAATTGTGAGCGGTGTCGGTTTCCTTGGGGCCGGTGTGATTTTACGCCGGAGTAATGATGTCATTTCGGGTTTGACCACAGCATCGATGGTCTGGGCAGCTTCTGGACTTGGGATTGCAGTAGGAGCAGGATTTTATTTTGAGGCAGTAACCGCGACGATCCTCATTATTTTGGCGATTAATTTGTTCCCGATCATTCTTCGCTTGATTGGTCCGGAATCGCTCAGACAAAGAGATTTGTCGATCAAGATTGTGGTCGAAGGCGGGGGCGATTTAGATTTGGTATTCAAGCAGATTAAGCACCTCGATCTGCAAGTGAAGCGGGTCAAAGTCAAAGACTTGGACAATACGTTGCAAAAGCTGGAAATGATGATTACGGCATCGGAAAATACGTATACGACAGATATTTACAGCTTGCTGAAGGCCGTCGATCATGTCATTTCGGTAGAAGTAGAAAGCAGATAATAAGGAATACTAGAAGACGGAGGCCATGTGTGGCTTTCGTCTTTTTCATTTCATTTTCAAGTGGCTGTCGTGAGGGAAGAAGCGCATTTCCAGTCTACGCTTCGGCCTCCGCCCTGCTGAGGGTGAAGACTGTCCGCTTCGGAAAAAATGGCGGGAGCGCTTCAAACGTAGATGTTTCGAGGAAGGATTCCATAGGTGAAGCTGAAATTCCCCGCCATTTTTTCCTACGCTGGGTCGGGCTCCAGAGGCGCTTGGACTGGAAATGCGCTTCTTCTACGGGGGCTTTTTGTTTACTTCTTGGAAGGGAGCTCATGAAGTCTCCCTGAGTTGCTTACAAAACGTTGTAAAAGCTCCTACTACACACAAGCTGTACGAAAGCTCTGTCACATGTCTTCCCCCGACCACAACCGTTGGAGGACAGCATTATTCTTTCTGAAAAAACACTTCATCCCTTGCTAACAAGAATGAAAATCATTATCATTTTAGTTGAGAAGAACTGCTTCATTCCCTTTTTGACATAAGTAATACGTTCGATATTGAGGAGGATGCGAGATGGAATTCAGAATTGAAAAGGACACGATTGGAGAAATAAAGGTTCCGGCGGATAAGCTGTGGGGCGCCCAAACACAACGTAGCTTCCAAAACTTTGAAATCGGCGAAGAAAAAATGCCACTTCCATTGATTCGCATGTTTGCCATCCTGAAAAAAAGTGCTGCTCTGGCGAATCAAAAGCTGGGCAAGCTCGACAATGAAAAGGCAGAAGCGATTGTGGCGGCAGCAGATGAAGTGATCCAGGGAAAATGGGATGAGCATTTCCCATTGGTTGTCTGGCAAACTGGCAGCGGTACGCAATCCAACATGAACGTTAACGAAGTCATTGCTCATCGCGCGAACCAATTGCTTCAAGAGAAGGGCAGCTCGGCTCGCATCCACGCCAACGATGATGTGAATAAATCACAGAGCTCCAATGATACATTCCCGACAGCGATGCACATGGCTGGACTGGTCGCTATCGAGGAGCAAGTACTGCCTGCACTCCAGCTGTTAAAGGCAACGCTGAAAGAAAAAAGCGAAGCCTATATGGATATCATCAAAATCGGTCGTACGCATTTGCAGGACGCGACTCCGCTGACGCTGGGCCAAGAATTCAGCGGTTGGGTACGCATGCTGGAAAAATCCGAAAAGATGATCAAGGAGAGCAATGAGTACCTGCGTGAGCTGGCGATTGGCGGAACAGCGGTAGGAACAGGCATCAATGCGCATCCGCGCTTCGGTGAAATGGTCGCGGCAGAAATCAGCAAGGAAACCAACCATCAATTCATGACCGCAGAAAACAAGTTCCACGCGCTGACCAGCCATGACGAGCTCGTTCATGTACATGGTGCCCTGAAAGCACTGGCAGCGGATTTGATGAAAATCGCCAATGACGTGAGATGGCTGGCGAGCGGCCCGCGTTGCGGAATCGGTGAGATTATCATTCCAGCGAACGAGCCAGGCAGCTCCATCATGCCAGGCAAGGTGAATCCGACCCAAAGCGAAGCGATGACGATGGTCGTGTGCCAAGTGATGGGCAACGATGCTGCCATTGGCTTTGCTGCTAGCCAGGGGAACTTCGAGCTGAACGTGTTTAAGCCAGTGATCATCTACAATTTCCTGCAATCCGCAAGATTGTTGGCAGACGCAATGAAGTCCTTCAACGACAATTGCGCAGTAGGCATCGAGCCTGATCTGACAGTGATCAAAGAAAACCTGAACAACTCGCTGATGCTGGTGACGGCGCTGAACCCGCATATTGGCTATGAAAATGCGGCAGCCGTAGCGAAGCTGGCTCACAAAGAAGGCATCACTCTCAAGGAAGCGGCGATCAAGAGCAATTTGCTGACCGAAGAGCAATTCGATCAAGTCGTGCGCCCTGAACAAATGATTCATCCAAAAGAATAGCATCCTCATAAACAAAACCGATGGTCCCGTGCTTGTGGCCATCGGTTATTTTTTTGAGAACCATTACAGATGCGAGCCGCCACTTGCATCAATCAATTGACCGGTTACCCAACGGCTGTCCGAGGAAGCGAGGAAGGCGGCAATATCCGCTACATCATCAGGTTCTCCCCATCTGTTGAAGGTGGAAAGTCCAGCGGCGTACTTCTGCCCATCCGGATTATTTTGCAACGTGCCAGCATTCATCTCGGTGTTAATAATGCCCGGCAGAATCGCGTTTACCGTAATATGACGGCTCCCCAGTTGTTTAGCCAGAGCTAGCGTCAGTGTGTTAATAGCCCCCTTCGATATACTGTAAGTGAACACACTTGGGGAAGCTGCACGAGTCACAAAGGATGAGAGATTGATGATACGCCCTTCCTCTCTTAGGCGGGGCAAAGCTTGTTGGATCATAAAAAACGGTGCTTTGACATTGATGTTCATGACCTCGTCAAACGATTCTTCGGTAGCCTCTTCCAGCGTTAAGATTTGTCCGATCCCAGCATTATTGACGAGAATGTCAAAACGATGATCTCCTGTACGCTTCTGCAGTGCTTCGTCCAATGTCGCATAGAAATCGCGAATGCCGTCAAGGGTGCGCAAGTCTGCACCGATTGCGAATGCCTGGCCTCCCGTTCGTTCGATCTCCTGTACGACTGCTTCTGCTTCTTCTTGTCTTCTTCCATAGTGTACGACGACCAATGCGCCATCCTGTGCCAGACGTAATGCGATGCCACGACCAATCCCACGGCTTGCTCCGGTTACCAATGCCATTTTCCCTTTCAAATTACGCATGGTTTCATCTCCCCTAATTGAAATTCAAGTTAGTTATAACACAAGGGGATGTTTGAAATGTTGCTCTCTCACTCGCTCGGTTGGTCTTGTGAACGGAATGGCGATAATGATAATAAACAATCACTTGCTTTACCTTTTCTTTAACAATTCTTGATATAGTGATGCTATCTATATCTACCATGCACGAGTTCGGAGGTGTTTGTCCGTGAGGATTATGATTGTAGATGACGACAAAGAGATTGTAGAGCTGATGGCGATATATTTGAGCAACGAAGGGTATGAGATCGAAAAGGCTTTTGACGGTCTGGAAGCGATGGAGAGGCTGGAGCAGAAGCCCATTGATCTCGTCATTCTGGATGTGATGATGCCCAATCTGGATGGGCTGGAAGTGACTAAGCGAATACGAAAAAACTCGACCATCCCCATCCTGATGGCGAGTGCCAAAACGAATGATATGGACAAAATCCTGGGCTTGATGACGGGTGCAGACGATTATGTGGCGAAGCCGTTTAATCCGCTGGAAGTGATTGCGCGGGTCAAGTCTCTCCTGCGACGGTCGAACTACACGCAGGCAAACAAACAGGATCATGTGATTGAGGCGGGGCCATTGATTATCGACAAGCAAAGTCACTTCGTTCAGACAAAGGAAGGCACCCCGATCAAGCTGACGGCATTGGAATTTTCCGTCCTGCATCTTCTGGCAAGTCATCCGAATCGGGTATTCAGCTCGGAAGAAATTTTTGACCGCTGCTGGAAAATGGAGAATTTCGTTTCCTACAAGACGGTAATGGTTCACATCAGCAATCTGAGAGAAAAGCTGGAGAAGGCGACCAATGGCGAGAAGGTGATACAGACGGTCTGGGGGGTCGGCTACAAAATTGAAGCTTAGAGCCAAGGATTTTATTCGCATCCTTTTCGATTTGCTGCTTGGCCTCATGATCATCTACGCTGTTTTTCAAATGGCTGATTTTTTTGCCAACAACTATTTGTACACCATCCCGGAAATCAGAGAGTTCATCTGGAAGTTGCGGGTCAATTTCGATATCAACTCCTTTAAAATCCCAATTATTTTGTTGGCAACCGGTATGTTTGCAGCGTGGTCCGTCGTTCGTATCCGCAAGTACTTGGAACAAAAGCAAATGGAACAAATCATTAACGAGCTGCATTTCATTGCAAAAGGCAACTATCACCACCAGATTTCCATTCGTCCGAACGGCAGCTTGGGCCAAGTCGTCGATAGCATCCATGCTCTAGTCAAAAGCGCCTTAGATGCGATGGAGGAGGAGCGGCGGCTGGAGCAATCGAAGGATGAGCTGATCACCAACGTTTCCCATGATCTGCGAACGCCGTTGACCTCCATCATTGGCTACCTTGGACTGATTGAGCAGAACAAACACCAGGACGAAGAGAAGCTCAAGCATTACGCACATATTGCCTATGAGAAGGCCAAACAGATGAACGTGCTCGTCAATGATTTGTTTGAGTACACGAAGGTCCGCAATCGCGGGGCGTATTTGAAGCGAACGCAGTTTGACTTGGTAGAGCTGGTTGAACAAGTATCGGTTGGCTTTCGACTCGTGGCGAATGAGGCAGGGCTGCGTTTAATCGTAGATACGCCTGATCAAAAAATCGAAATGGCAGGAGATACCGACAAGCTCGTTCGCGTTCTGGAAAACCTCATTTCCAACGCCGTGAAATACGGACACGATGGTACAGAAATTATCATTCGCGTCTTCGAGCAAGGAGAAGGTGTCGCGATTTCTGTCGCCAATAACGGAGCGCCGATCCCGGCTGAATATGTGCCGAGCTTGTTTGAACGCTTTTTTCGGGTGGAGGCCTCACGTTCGAAAGAGACAGGAGGCTCGGGTCTCGGTCTCGCTATCGCCAAAAGCATCATCGATTTGCACCAAGGCAGCATTTCCGTCGAAAGCACAAACGAATGGACGACCTTTACCGTTCGGCTGCCACGTACAATCTCAAGCATTTGAGAAAAGCTTTACTTTTTCTTTACCTTTCGTTTCCGTTAATTTTAATCGAAAAGTCTATCCTGACTGCATGAAGGTTACAGCCTTTGTTTTTTGCAGGTGTAGGAGGGCTTTTTTTATGAGGAAAACAACATGGGCTGTGCTCATGCTCACCATATTCTTTGGGTTGACGCTTTTACGCGAATCAGATGGAGAGAGGGTTTGACAATGGATAACGTGCAAAAAATGGAGAGACCGACAGAACTGCTTGCTATTGCTGGTTATGCAGTGTTTGCCCTCTACTTGTTTCTCGTCGTGAAGGTACTGCTGTTTAAATTCGGCAGTTTAGATACCAGCTTGCTATTGGACCAGTGGAAAATCATTTGGAGCGATCCGTCTGTGATTGCGGACCGGTTGCGCCACCGAAGTAATTTGGTGCCGTTTCACGAAATCGAAAACTATGTCAAAGGCATTCGGTATAACCAAAGCTGGCATAGTGCGGTGAACTTCGTAGGAAACGTGATCGCCTTCATGCCGCTAGGCTTCTTGCTGCCGCTTTTGTTCCCGAAAAAAGCAGGCTCACTGTTCAGAGTCATCCTGCTATCCCTAATGTTAAGCTTCGGTGTGGAACTGACACAACTCGTAATGAACGTCGGAACATTCGATGTCGATGATTTGCTCCTGAATACAGCGGGCGGTATTATTGGGTATGTGGTCTACTTGTTCATTTGGCTTCTACAGAAAAAACGATTCATCTATTCGGTAACTTCATAGGCTACTTATTAGGCACCCATGTGGTGCTTTTTGTATTGTAAGAAAAGGTATGGATGAACCAGCAAAGCCGGTGAGAAGAAAAAGCACAGGGCTCGCAGACCTTGACAACGCCCACCCAGTCGGAACTTAAAAAAGGGGACCACGCTTGTCGAACACTTCTTCTTTGAGATACTTCCGCCCATAGGGTGGCTTTGGCTCGACGGTCCCCTTTTTTAAGTGGAGACGGCCAGTCAATCCCCCCTGCTGGCGTGTCAGAGTCGAAGAGAACTGTGCTTTTTCTTCCCCTCCACAATGTTGACTCAAACCAACCAGTCCCCCTTGTTTTGTCCCAATCCCTATGTTTACACTAATAGAGACCCATTGAAAATTCCTGTCGAAAGAGAAGGTGATTCTCTTTGTTAGATAAAGCGCAAGAGATTTTACGAAAGTACTTTGGCTACGAATCATTTCGAGAAGGCCAGAAGAAAATCATCACAAGCCTGTTAGCTGGACATGACACCGTAGGCATCATGCCAACAGGGGGCGGGAAATCGATCTGTTATCAAGTCCCAGCGATGCTCCAGGACGGCGTAACCATCGTGATCTCCCCACTCATCTCGCTGATGAAGGATCAGGTAGACGTGCTGGTCAGCATGGGCATTCCCGCCACCCAAATTAACAGCTCATTGGATTATAGCGAGGTTCGCGATCGCCTGCGTATGGCGGCTCAGGGAGAGTACAAGCTGTTGTATATCGCCCCGGAGCGTTTGGAATCCGAAGCGTTCCAAAACCTGATTCAGGATGTACCGATCTCGTTTGTAGCAGTGGACGAAGCGCATTGCGTCTCGCAGTGGGGGCATGATTTCCGTCCGAGTTATTTGGCGATTGCCCGTTTTCTTCAATCCTTGCCACAGCGCCCGCTCGTCGCAGCCTTGACCGCCACAGCGACTCCAGAGGTAACCGAGGACATCAAGCGACAGCTAGAATTAAAGGACGAGCGCCTTTTTATCACAGGGTTTGGCAGAGACAATCTCATCTTGTCTGTACGCAAGGGGGAGAACCGTCGAGAATTCATCCAGGCGTACTTGCGGGCGAATAAGCAGCAGGCGGGCATTATTTATGCGGCAACGAGAAAAGACGTGGACGCCTTGCATGCAGATTTGGACAAGCGTGGCTTTGCTGTGACCAAATACCATGCAGGACTGACGGAGGAGGAGCGTGCGGCCAACCAGGAAGCATTTCTGTTCGATGATGTCCGGACGATGATCGCGACCAACGCATTTGGCATGGGAATCGACAAGTCCAATGTGCGCTACGTCATTCATTACAACATGCCGAAAAACCTGGAGGCGTATTACCAGGAAGCAGGCCGTGCTGGACGCGATGGGGAGACAAGTGAGTGTATTCTACTGTTTCAGCCACAGGATATCCAGACGCAAACGTTTTTCATCGAGCAGAATCAACTGCTGGACGAGCGCAAGGAGCTTGAGTACAAAAAGCTGTACGCGATGATCGACTATTGCCGGACGCCGCGCTGCTTGCAGCAAAACATCGTGCAATACTTCGGAGAAACAGATGCTGCCGCGTGCGGACGTTGCGCGAACTGTACCGATGAGACCGAGCTGTCCGATATTACGCTCGAAGCACAGAAGATTTTCTCCTGCGTCAAACGTATGAGAGAGCGCTTCGGTGCCGCACTCGTCGCGCAGGTACTGAAAGGCTCGAAGAATAAAAAGGTCACTCAGTTTTCCTTCGATCAGTTGCCTACGTACGGTCTGATGAAGGAATACAAGGAAAAAGAGATCGCAGACTTGATCCAGCTCCTCATTGCCGAAGGCTATCTGCAAGTAACGGAGAGCCAATATCCAATCGTCAAGCTGGGGGAGCGGGCATTGCCTGTTCTGCGGGGCGAAGAGCGCGTCGTGCAAAAAATCTCGATACGTCCTGTGCAACTGACAGAGGATGACGAGTTGTTCGAGCACCTGCGCGCGTTGCGCAAGGAAATCTCGACGCGACAAAAAGTTCCTCCGTACGTGATTTTCCCAGACAGTACCTTGAAGGAAATGAGCAGTGTTTGCCCGACTGACAGAGAGGCCATGCTCAAGATCAAAGGAGTAGGCGAGGCGAAATTCGAGAAGTACGGGGAACTGTTTCTCGAATGCCTGCAAAACTATGCCGTAATGAAGTCGTGACATCCTCGTCACGGCTTTTTTTGCTATTTTTCCTTTCATATGCCTGCTATAGTTAGATAGCAAACCAGAATTTTCATATATAAAAGAATAGGAGGACAATAAGAGCAACACCATCGAGGGGCACTGACAGATTAAGAGAGACAGAGGGGAAAACATGAAAAAACTAGCGAAGGGCTTGTTAAGCGTAGCACTTGCATCCATGGTGCTTGGAAGTGCGATGATGGGGATCGCCGCACCGGTAAAAGCCGCAGAAACACCTACCAAAATTACGCTGCTGGGTACATCTGACATTCACGGACGATTCATGCCGTGGGATTATGCTTTGGATGGCCCGAATCAAAATGGCAGCATGACGCAGTTGTTCACGATGATTAAAGAGATTCGCAAAGAAAATCCAAACACCGTGTTGATGGATGCAGGCGATTCGATCCAAGACAACTCGGCAGAGCTGTTCAATGACCAACCGCAGTCTCCTGTCATGGTCGCGATGAACGAAATGAACTATGACGCATGGGCTTTTGGCAATCATGAATTTAATTTTGGACTTGATGTATTAGACAAGGTCAGCAGCCAATACAAAGGCGCTGTTTTGGCAGGAAACATTTACAAGGAAAACGGCGAGCGCTTTCTCCCGGCGTATACGATCATTGAGCGTGCCGGCGTAAAAATCGGCGTCATTGGGATGAATACGCCGATGATTACCGATTTCGAAAAAGGAACCGATCATCTGGATGGCCTCGTGATCAAAAACCCGGTAGAAGAAACCAAGAAAGCCGTAAAAGAGCTGGAAGGCAAAGTAGACGTCATGATCGGTCTCATGCACATGGGCATCGAGAATGAAAACGGAATTCCGGGTACGGGCGTAGCAGATATTGCGAACGCCGTTCCAGAACTGACCGCGATTTTTGCAGGGCACATGCACAAGCTTGTGAAAAAGGAAGAGATCAACGGTGTCCTGATCACAGAGCCGGATAAATACGGAACGCATCTCTCTCGCATTGACCTGACTTTCGAGAAAAAAGACGGCAAGCTCGTGCTGACTGACAAGGAAGCGACTGCGGTCCCTGTAAAAGGCGCAGATGGCACACTGGCGGTATCCGATGCAGCGCTGGAGACCAAGCTCAAGCCTTTCCATGAATTCGCGCGTGCAGATGCCAACATCGTCGTAGCAGAGCTTAAAGGCATGGATCTGGTGCCGAAAAACGAGATCGAGGGCATCCCGACGGTCCAAATTCAGGAGACGCCGCTATCTGACTTTTTCCATGAAGTGATGCTCTACTACAGCAAGGCAGACGTGGTTGCTCACCAGATCGACAACGACAAAGCCAAGCTGGATGTCGGTCCGATCAAGAAAAAGGATATCGCCTACAACTACCAATACGCAGGTGGCGAGATTACCGTTTATAAAGTAACCGGAAAAGACTTGAAGGACTATATGGAATGGGCGGTGGGCTACTTCAATTCCACGCGCGCTGGTGACGTGACCGTAAGCTTTGATCCAAAACGCCGCGCTTCCAAATACAGCACGAACGATTTCTTCGGTGGCGTGAAATACGAAATTGACCTGACCAAGCCGTACGGCAGCCGCATCACGAACCTGCGCAAGCTCGATGAGACACCGATCAAGGCTACAGATAGCTTGAAGCTCGGAATGAACGCATACCGAATGGAAGCTTTGCAAGCAAAAGGTGGCGCGTTGGAAGGACGCAAGTTTGAACAGCTTTGGTCTTCCAAGGACAACAGTGCGTTTGGTGAAACAGGTGGAACGATCCGCAACCGTGCTATTGCGTACCTGAAAGAAGTGAAAAAAGGCGTTTACGAGCCAAAAGTACAAAACAACTGGAAGATTACAGGTGTGGACGCCACTGCACCTGAACGCAAGGACGTAGTAGAGCTGATCAATGCAGGTATTCTGAGCGTTCCGAAAACGGCAGATGGCAAATACACCAATATCGCTTCCATCAACATCAAGGACGCGGTAACCAAAGAAGAAATCACCGAGCTGTCTGCAAAAGCAAAAGTCGATGCAGCGAAGTTTTCGTCCGTCAAAACAAAAGGTGAATTTTATCAGCAACTGAACGAAGCGAGAAAGGCTGCGGAGAAATCGGGTACACCGACAACTAATACGCAGCAAAAGAAATAGCATAGATTGACGCAAGAAAGCCGTGACGCTAGTAGTCACGGCTTTTTCTTTTTCTATGACGCAAACCTGTCAACGAACGATTCTTCTGCGATACTTCACCAAGTACAGCAGGAACCCGAGCAGCAGCAGCCCTTGACCAACAATCGCACCGGAGATGGAGATGCCGATATAGGTGATCAGGTAGTAAATGCCGGAGCCGACTGCCATCAGCAGATTCTCGATGAAGTTCTGAATCGCAATCGTTTTCCCGGAACCAACCATCCGCTTGCCTTCGTCCTGCAAGACGGTATTCATCGGGATAATGAACACGCCGCCCATGAATCCAACGAGAAGCAATAGACAGATCGCAACAAAGGTGATATTCGTCCAAGGAAATAGAACGATGATGAGAAACATTCCGAATCCGTATGTCAGCGATCGAGTGAAATGAGACAAAGGAATGAGCTTCGGAGCGAGAAAAGCTCCGGCGATAATTCCGATGGATGTCGTCGCAAGAATCAGCGATACAGAGAAGCTCTCCGGGTTAATCCCAAGCGCGAGGGGAATCCAGGCCAGAACGGCCACGCGCAGGACAGCAGAGGACATCCAGAATGCTCCGGTTCCAATCAGGGCAAAGCTCGTTTCCGGACGATTCATCAGGTGCTGGAAGTCGATGAAAAAGCGTCGTGCTTCTGCCCCATAGCGAATCGATGCATCCCCTCTCATGCGCGGAATGAAGAAAGTCATGCCAAGCGACAGCAGATAGATCAGCAGACAAATTCCTGACGAGATAAGCGGCGCTGTCATGTTAGCGATTGCTCCACCACCACCGATTCCTGTCAAAATCGCAAAGATCGTATAGGCTTCGATGCGTGCATTCGCATGAAACAGTTCATCTTCATTTCGAGTCAGCTCCGGCAAGATTCCGTACTTGGCCGGAGAATACACGACCGCTCCGACTCCGACTGTGAAGTAACACAACATCAGCATCATGATGCTCGACTGGTCAATGAAAAACAGCAGGACGACACCAAGCGCTTTAATCAGGTTGCCAATCACCAGTACGATTGACTTGGCGTGCTTGTCGGCAAAAGGCCCAACCAGTGGAGCGAGAAAAACGTAAGGGAGAAAGAATGAAATCGATACGAGTGCAAGCATCGCGGGAGAAAAACCGTTCTCCCGCAGCAGATTCGCGATGACAAACAAAATCATGTTGTCGGCAAAGGCCGATAGAAATTGAGTGAAGTACAGGGCTTGTAGTGGTTTTAATCGTATGTTCACATCATTTTCCTCCCGTTTCGGCCAGCTGTTTCAGACTGACGTAATCCGTTTTGCCGCTGCCGAGAAGTGGTAGAGCCTTGATGATTTGCATCGTACCTGGGATGAGCAGTGGCGAGTATTGTTTTTCCGTCAAATACGCGCGCAATTGGCTCAGTTGAACCGATTCATCTGTGGTAAACAGCAGGACACGCTCACCTTTTCGCGGATCATTCACTGTGATCGCAGCAAAACCGGAGTGTCCGAAGCATTGCATAGCCAGTTCTTCAACCAGATTGAGCGAAACCATCTCGCCGCCGATTTTGGCGAAGCGCTTCAGGCGGGATTGGATGCTGAAAAAGCCGTCCTTGTCAGCTGTAACCAAATCACCTGTGTGGTACCATTCCTCAGCCGGTACAAAGCCTTTTCCGTGAATCATATAACCCTTCATGACGTTTGGACCCTTCACCAACAGCTCTCCGCCAGCCTCGATTCCTTCGACTGGTTCCAGCTTGGCGGTCATCCCAGGCATCAAACGACCGACGGTTCCTGGTTTGTTAGCCAGCGGGGTGTTTAGCGACAGGATCGGAGCTGTTTCCGTTGCCCCATAGCCTTCAAAAATCCGCACACCGAACTTTTCCATCCACAGCTTGCGCACATCGTCTTTCAGTTTTTCTGCTCCTGCAAATACATAGCGCAAGGAGTAGAAGTTGTAAGGATGGGCCATACGTCCGTAACCAGCCATAAAGGTCGAGGTTCCGAAGAGGATCGTTGCGTTTTGATCATAGACCAATTCTGAAATCGCCTTGTAATGCAACGGACTTGGATACAGATAAACCGGGATGCCTTTCACTACCGGCAAGAGTGTTCCTGCAGTAAGACCGAAGCTATGGAACATAGGCAGGGCATTGAAAAACTTGTCGCGACTCGTAATGTCAATCACACTGGTCACTTGTTGAATATTCGCGTACAGATTCGTATGCGTCAGGATGACACCTTTTGGCTTGCTCTCACTGCCGGAGGTGAAGAGGATCAGCTCGTTGCTAGTCGCAGAAGCCTTTTTCTTCCGCAAATAAGAGAAGAGTGCGGACACTTTGTCAAAAGCAGTCGCGGATGCTTTCAAATCCTCGAGATAAACAATTTTCATGCTGGGTGAAAGACCTGCGATGATGTGCTCCAGCTTCCCTTTTTCAATGAATACACGCGACGTCAGGATCGTATCGATATGGGCAGTCTCACAGCAATCCAGCAAGGAACGAATGCCAAGCGAAAAGTTCAGGATGGCTGGAGTGGCTCCGATGCGGAACAACGATAGCAACGTTACGAGATGACCTACTGAATTGGGAAGGAATACACCGACGACCGGTTTTCCCAAGAGCATTGGCTGCAATTTGTTGCCGAGTAAGTAGCTGCCGATTAACAAGGTCTTGTAGTCGATCGCGGACGTCAGATCCTTGGCGATCTCCATTTTTGCACCATTCAGGCGTGCTGCTTCGAGAACTTCATCAAACAGATTCACGTTTTGCTTCATCCGGCTCTCGAACAAGCCTTCTTGGAGAATACGCAGGATACGATCATTGGCCGTGGCTTTTTGTTCGCGCATCGACAGGTTCTGATCGCGCTCGATGGTGAACGGAGTGCCTACTGTCATGGTTACATCTGGGAACCAGGAGAGCTTCAGCTTTCCTTTCAAATACGAGAAGATCGAACGTTCCAGGCCATTAATGATGATCGGGTAAACCGTTACGCCAGTGCGTAGAGCGAGATAGCCGACACCGCTGTAGATTTTCATGATGCCGCCCGTCGTCGTGATCCGACCTTCTGGGAAAATCACCAGCGTCTGTCCGTTGCGGAGGACGCGAAGCATGTGACGGATGGAGTACGGATTGAGTGGATCGATCGCGATATGCTTGCGGAAGCGGAGGAAAAACGCAAACCGCTTGGCGATCTCCGTGTTGACGACAAAGGTCGCTTCTTTTGGCAAGCAAAACGACAAGAGTACGGCATCTAGCAAGGAGACGTGATTGGGAGTGATAAGAGATGGCTTCGACAAGTCAATTTTGGAGAGTCCAAGCACACGAGGGCGAAACCACAGCATCAGGATCGTTTTTACGAAAGAATAAATAAGGGCCATGTGGACCACACCTTTACAAAGGATAATTTGCGTTGCTCTATAGCTTTCATTGTAAAGAGTGGGGCATGTAAAAAAAGTACCAACATTCATTGGTACCTGGTAATAAGACCTAGAATAGCTTTTTTTGGCTGGCTTTTGCGGCCGCTTCCTTGCTTGTTTTGACGCCCATTTTTTTGAGGATTCGGTTGATGTGATTTTTGATCGTACGCTTCGTGATGTGGAGAGATTGTTCAATCTGCGTTTGCGTATGACCTTGGTGGATTAGTTGTAGGATGTCCCTTTCTGCGGGAGACAACAGCTTTTGATTTTCATCGTTTTTCAAACGCAAAAATTCGTTGCGCAGTGCCGCAGCCGCTGTAGGGTGAATGGCAGATTGCCTGTTGTGAGCAGCACGGATGGCGTCAGGAATTTCCTTGAAGCTCGATTTGCTGATGTAATTGACGGCACCCGCTGAGAAGGATTCCACAATCACAGCCTCATCTGTCAGAGAGGTGAGCATGATGATTTTACTGTCAGCCTGGAGTGCCATGAATTCGATTGCCGTCTCGATCCCATCCAAATTGTTCTCGGTCAAGTTAATGTCCATTAAGACGACATCCGCTTTGGCAGGCAAAAAGCGCTCGATTGCTTCTGCTTTGAACCCGGCTTCCCCTACTACAGTAAGATCCGGTTCTTTGTTCAGGAAGTCAATGAGACCTTTGCGCCAGACGGGATCGTCCTCTACTAAAAATACCCTGATTGGATTCATGTGTGTGTTTGCGTCCTTTCGCTATTCAGAGTCGTTTATGATGACGCGCTTTTTCGGGAAGAACAGGAAAACGGTGGTTCCTTTGCCTTGCTCACTGTAGATTTCCAGTTGGCCCTGATGCTTTTGCATGACATTGTAGCAGTAGGAGAGCCCAAGACCAAAATTTTGCCCTGTCCTTTTTGTCGAGAAAAAAGGATCGAGCACGTGAGGCAGGTTCTCTTTTGTGATGCCTGTGCCTGTGTCTGCGACAGTGATGATGAGATGCTTGTGGGACAAAAATAGCTGAAGATGGAGCTTGCCGCCCGACTTCATGGCTTCCAGCGCATTCATGCACAAGTTGGTGATGACTTCGCGCAGTTGTACTCCATCGCCATACAAGCGAAGTGTTTCGTCCAATTCACTAACAACTTCTACCTGTTGTTTCAGGATATAGGGTGTCAAATTTTGTGTGACTTGCCCGATGATTTGGCCGGGGTCACATGGTTCTTCGCGCAGCTCGACGTCCCGCAGCTGGTTTTGAATCCGATTCATCATGTCCAGCATATGCTATTGCATCAGGACAAGCGCGTCTTCTTTTAGCGACGGCTGGTTGGTTTCATCTGCATATGTCTCGATACGGTCGGCATACAGCGAGATTTTGCCTGCTTCATTTTTGATCGTATGGTTAATGATTTGCGCACCGGAGGTCAAGGCGCGCAAGGTACTGTCCAGACGTTTTTTTTCTACGCGGAGACGGACGCCAAGGAAGCCGTATTTCAGACTGATGGCAACGATCAGGATAAACTGGATCGTGACTACGAGCATGTTGTAGCGCCAAGCTTCGTAATCGTTCTGGATACGCATGATGTAGATGAAAATAAAGACGAAAAACAACGGAACGATGATGAGTACGTTCGTGAAAAAGCTGTTCTTTTTCACGAGTGGATCTTTTTCTCTCATGTACTGCACGACAAGCAGCGTACAGGAGAACAGAAAAAACGGAATCACCCATGCCACCATAATCCAGTAGTTAAAAAGCAGCTCGGGATAAACGGGTGTAATCCAAAGCATCCCAAGTGGCATGAGAAGAGCAGCGTATTGTATCGTCAGCTTTACTCTGCGAGACAAAAATTCAGCTGAGTGTACGGCAAACATGAGAAACGTGTAGGGCAAACCCGCTTGGCAAATAAAAGAAGAGATGCGGCTTGCCAATATCAGGGTGTTCGTGGTCCCGGGCTTTGCGGCCAGGTAATCTGCAAAATAGGGCATGATCGTCTCGTCAATCACGCCTGAGATAAAGCCCCCAGCTCCAACAAAGGCAGTCGCACAAGCCCAGCGGATTGATGTTCGTTTCGGGTCTGTGAACAGCACGAACAGACCTAATGCCCATATGGTAAACAAGATGAAAACCATCATGGATTTGCTATCTCCTGTCAATCATTATTTATCTATTATATCGTACACCAGGGAAAGGAGACGGAAAAATAAATCAACGGGACAAAAACGGGGGAAGGGGGAAAAGAGCAGCAAGCAGGTTTTTCCAAATATTCGTGGAATTGAAAAGGATTGGTTGTGCATTTCGTGACTTTCTATCTATTCAACGGCGGGTGATAGAGTGAAACGATTAGATTTAATATTCCAGACGTTGGTAGACGCTGGTCCTGATAAAAAAGTAAGCGCTTCAGAGTTGGCTGAGCGGCTTGGTTTGAGTCGAGCGAATGTGAGCAGCGATTTGAACCGTTTGTGGAAGGAAGGCCGAATCGAGAAGGAAGAAGGGCGTCCGACGCTGTTTTTTGCCAAGCAAGGAAACGATTCGCTCTATTTGGCGGAGACGTCGCTGGACAGGCTGGCGAAAACCAACAAGAGCCTGATCACGCGTATTGAGCAGGCAAAGGCGGCCGTTTTGTATCCGCCGAGAGGGATGCATTGCTTGATTTTGGGGGAAACGGGTGTGGGTAAATCGTGGTTTGCTGGGATGATTCACGAGTTTGCCGTTGATATTGGACGCCTGGATAAGCGTGCTCCTTTCGTGATTTTTAACTGTGCTGATTATGCCAACAACCCCCAGCTTTTAATCAGTCAATTGTTCGGAGTCAAAAAAGGGGCGTATACCGGAGCGGAGATGGACCGCAAAGGACTGGTGGAAAAGGCAGACGGTGGCATTCTATTCCTCGATGAAGTGCATCGGCTGCCAGCGGAAGGACAGGAAATCTTTTTTACTTTTATGGATAAGGGGATTTTCCGCCGCGTAGGGGAAACCGAGGTGGAGCGGACTGCTCAGGTCCAGATTCTTATGGCTACGACTGAGAATCCGGAGTCGAGTCTCTTAAAAACGTTCATGAGGCGTATTCCCATGGTGATCAAGCTGCCATCGTTAGTAGAGCGTGGCTTGGAAGAGCGTTTCCGAATTACGATGGAAATTTTCCAAGAAGAGGCTTTCCGGTTGGGGAGAGAGATTCAGATATCAGCCAATGCTGTACAGGCGTTCTTGTGCTACCACTGCCCAAATAATATTGGACAGTTAAAAACAGATATTCAGCTCACCTGCGCCAGCGCTTATGCCGAGTTTATTTCGTTAAAGAAAAATCAACTGCATGTGTCGGTCCAAGACCTGCCGCATCATGTCAAGCAAGGGCTTCTTTTGGTGAAGGATTACAAGCAGGAGCTGGATCAAATCATCGGGACGGAGCACAATTACTTTGTCGTGCAGCCTTCTAAGGAAGGCATTTGGATCGGACGGGAAACAGGGGATGCGACGGACAGTGTCTACGAAAAGATCGAACAAAAAATACATGAGCTGCAAAACCTCGGTGTGAGTGAGGAAGAATTGGAGTTTGATATCGAGAATTATTTTACGACCTTTATCAAAGGTGTCCATCAACGAGTGAATAAGGGCGACATGGCCCGGATTATCGACCCGTTCATCATTCACCTTGTGGAAGAGATCGTTCGCTTCGCAGAGGCCAAGCTGGAGAAGATTTTGAGCCAGAAGGTGATCTTTGGTCTCGCGCTGCATATTCAGACATCGAAGGAGCGCCTCGCACAAGGCAAACAGATCGTAAATCCGCAAATCAACCATGTGCGAATCAAATACAAGAAAGAGTTTGCTGTGGCGCTCGAGTGCGTGCGCATGATAGAAGAAGCGATACTCATGGATCTGCCGATTGGTGAGGCTGGATATTTGACCATGTTTTTCGTGCTCGACGATGTCAGCATGGAGGAAGAGCGGGAAACAATCGGGGTGCTCGTGATTACGCACGGCAGCGGCGGTGCGACAGCGATGGTCGATGTGACGAACCGATTGCTGGTCACACAGTATGCGAGAGCCATTGACCTGCCGCTTGAAGAAGATTCCATGAGTGTTTTAGAAAAAGCACTGAAAGTAGCCAGAGAGATCGGGAGCAAGGCTGGAATGCTGTTGCTCGTAGATATGGGGTCGCTGCTCGGCTTTGGCGAGATTATTGAGAGGGAGATCGGCATTCCGGTCAAGGTCATTCCGATGGTCAGCACACCACATGTGATTGAGGCCACTCGGAAGGCCATGCTCGGTCATTCGCTGGAGGACGTTTATCGAGATGTCGTGGGAATGTCACTCTACCAGCGGGAGGAGCAGCCGAAAGAGCAGGTGCAAAAGCATGTTCCGGCGCTGACGATCGTCGCTGCCTGCCTGTCTGGGGAAGGCAGTGCCTTGTTTTTGAAAAAGCTGCTGGAATCGAGGCTCCGATACGACGAAAATCTGCTGGAATTTGTGCCGCTGCAACTGATCGATAAGGTACAGGCCCGCAGTCAGCTTCGAAAAATCAAGGAGGAGAGAAAAATTCTCTTCGTGGTGAGCAATTACATTCTCGACCGCGAGTTGCGCCACCATAGCATGGATGATGTTTTGAACGGAGAGGCGATGTCGGATATCCAGCAAGTGATCGACCTGGAAGAGGCCTACCTGAAGATGCAAGAGTCGCTGGGGGAGCATCTGCAAATGGTAGATGGACAAGACATTCTCGCTGACGTGAGAATGTGTGTCGGCCGTATGGAAGAGCGACTGAACAATTATTTGGTTTTTGACACGCGAATTGGGGCCTACTTGCACATCTGCTGCTTGGTAGATCGTTTGAAAGCAGGGGCGCAATCAGTGGCGTATATACAAAAAGACAGCTTTTTACTGGAGAACCGCAAGCTGTACAGCTTAATCCGCCATGAATTATTGCCGCTGGAAGACAAGTATGAGGTAGCGATCAGTGAGGACGACGTTTGCTTTATCATGAATTTCTTTATACACAATAAAACACTGGCGTAATCAGTGTTTTATTTTTTGTCTTTTCCAGCTTTAAAATCAAACACTACAGCGCTTACATAAAAACACTAATGAGGATGACAGGCGATGAAGCAGCGAAATAAGACTAACCATGCGGTTTTTCTGGAAAGCGCATACATTTTTTGGTGTTTTGGCACGTAACTTGCTCTTACAAAAAGGCATAACTCGTCGAGAGGAGGGGGTACAATGAATATTTTATTGTGTTGTGCAGCGGGTATGTCGACAAGCTTGCTGGTTCAAAAAATGGAGGAGGCTGCCAGAGAAAAAGGGTTGGACGCTAAAATATGGGCAGTTTCCGCAGATGAAGTGAAGAATCATATCGATCAAGCAGCAGTGCTCTTGTTGGGGCCACAAGTTCGTTACAAGCTGACAGAGATGAAAAAAGAAGGGGCATCCAGAGGAATTCCTGTAGACGTAATCAGTACCGTCGATTACGGAACGTTGAACGGGAAAAACGTGCTTGAGTTTGCACTTCGTCTAAAACAGTAGGAGGGGGATGCGTATGGGCGGATTTGTTTCTTTTATGGAAAACCGCATGATGCCGGTAGCGGGAAAAATGGCAGAGCAAAAGCATCTGCAGGCCATTCGTGACGGAATTATCCTTACTTTGCCTTTGTTGATCATTGGTTCTCTGTTCCTCATCATTGGCTTCATACCGATCCCTGGCTATGACGAATTCATGGGCGGTATTTTCGGTGAAAAATGGCGGACGAAGCTGCTGTATCCGGTAGGTGCTACTTTTGACGTCATGGGATTGATTGTCAGTTTTGGCGTCGCCTACCGACTGGCAGAGAAATACAAGGTCGATCCGCTGTCGGCTGGAGCGATTTCTGTCGCTTCCTTCCTGCTCGCTACTCCGTATAAAGTAATGTTCACCCCTGAGGGAGCGAGTGCAGCCCAAGAGGTAGGTGGAGTCATTCCACTTACGCTGATGGGTAGCCAAGGATTGTTTGTAGCCATGATATTGGCGATTTTAGGAACGGAGATTTACCGTAAAATCATCCAAATGAAAATCGTCATCTCCATGCCACCCGGAGTTCCCCCTGCCGTTTCCCGTTCGTTTGTAGCATTGATTCCTGCGGGTGCTGTGCTTATCGTTGTCTGGCTGATTCGGATTCTGCTGGAAAACACCTCTTTTGAAAGTATTCATAATATTGTAAAAGATTTGCTAGTCGGTCCATTGAGTGTGGTCGGCAGCAGCCTGATTGGCGCCATCATCTGTGTATTGCTTATTCATGTACTCTGGGCTGTCGGTTTGCATGGTGCGGCGATAGTCGGTGGCATTATGAGTCCCATCTGGCTGACATTGATGGACCAGAACAGAGCGGCGTTTCAGGCAAATCCAAACGGTGAATTGCCGAACGTCGTCACCACGCAATTTTTTGACATGTGGATATATGCAGGGGGATCAGGTGCCACTTTGGCTCTCGTTGTCCTGATGGTATTCATGGCACGCAGCAAACAGATGAAAAACATCGGCAGACTCTCGATCGGACCTGGTTTGTTTAACATCAATGAACCGGTCATCTTCGGAATGCCGATCGTCATGAACCCGCTCTTGATTATTCCGTTTGTATTTACCCCTGTCTTATTGGTTATTATCAGCTATTTTGCGATGTCGCTCGGATGGGTAGCAAAGCCAAGCGGGGTATCTGTTCCGTGGACGACACCATTATTTGTCAGCGGATATTTGGCTACAGGCGGAAAAGTATCGGGGATGGTTCTTCAAGCGGTGAATTTCCTCATCTCGCTCGCGATCTACTATCCGTTCTTCCGCTTGTGGGATAAACAAAAGGTAAGTGAAGAAAAAGCTGGTACTGCTTCCGATACAGCTGTGACTATGTAATCGCTAGAGGAGAGGCTATCTATGAAATTGATTGTGAATGCAGACGATTTTGGGTATTCCAAAGGCGTCAATCTGGGCATCGTCGAAGCGCATCGGGAAGGAGTCGTTACTTCTGCGACCTTGATGGTCAATATGGAGGGATTCGAGCACGCTGTAGGGCTGGCAAAAGAACATCCAACGCTCGGAGTAGGCATTCATCTGGTACTCACATGCGGATTGCCAGTCAGTCAGGATGTGCCATCGCTAACGGATGGAGAGGGGCGTTTTCGACGCGGGCAAGATCATTTGACATCTGCTGCACCGGAGGAGATCGAGCGGGAGCTGCGGGCTCAATTGAAGAGGTTCGTGGCGTCAGGGCTCAAGCTGACGCATATCGACAGCCACCACCATGTACATGCACATCCAGCCGTTTTGCCGATTGTTCTGAAGCTGGCAGAGGAATACAGGGTGCCAGTTCGCTATCCGTGGATGTCCGGGTCTCAGGAGCAGCGAGACCAGTCGAGTGTTTTGACGACAGAAGGCTTTTCTCATCATTTTTATGGAGATGACCTAACCGTACAATCCTTCGTCAGGATCGTAGAGGATATGGCAGATTATCCTGTAGTTGAGATCATGACGCACCCTGCTTATTTGGACGAAGCGATACTGACAGGCAGCTCATACGCAAAGCAACGAACCACAGAATTGAAAATCTTAACGGCAGCAGAGTTAAAGCAATACATTCGTGATCAAAAAATACAGCTCGTGACTTTTAGCGAACTTGGATAGGTGGAGATAGATTTGGACCATACAGACGTTATTTTTCAACTAATACTTCACGGAGGAAACGCGCGGAGTCTGGCAATGGAAGCAATCGCTCTGGCTAAAAATAGAGACATGTCAGGCGCAGAGGACGCGTTGAAGCGTGCAGGAGAAGAGCTCGGTCGTGCACACCAAAATCAAACGGCACTTATCCAGAAGGAGATAGCGGGCGAAAAGACTGAGATCAGCATGCTCTTGATTCACGCCCAGGATCATTTGATGAACGCGATAACAGTCAAGGATTTGGCTACGGAGTTTGTCGAGCTGTACAGCCAAATCCATGCAGGGAAGGAGGCAGGAGTATGAGTGGAATCAAAATTGTAACGATCGGTGGAGGGTCTAGCTATACACCTGAGCTGGTGGAAGGCTTCATCAAACGCTACGATGAATTGCCCGTGCGGGAATTGTGGCTGGTGGACATTCCGGAGGGCGAGAAAAAGCTGCAAACAGTAGGTGCCCTGGCCAAAAGGATGGTAGAGAAGGCAGGGGTGCCTATCGAGATCCATTTGACGATGGATCGGCGAAAAGCACTTGCGGGCGCAGATTTTGTTACGACACAAATGCGCGTAGGCCTGTTGGACGCGCGGATCAAGGATGAGCGTATTCCTTTGAAATACGGAGTAATCGGTCAGGAAACCAATGGCCCCGGCGGCTTGTTTAAAGGCTTGCGTACCATTCCGGTCATAATGGACATTTGTCGCGACATGGAAGAGCTATGTCCAGATGCTTGGCTGATTAACTTCACGAATCCGGCGGGTATGGTCACAGAGGCAGTGCTGCGATATACCAACCGCAAAAAGGTCATTGGGCTGTGCAATGTTCCCATCGGGATGAAAATGGGTGTTGCCACTGTTTTAGGGGTCGAGCAATCGCGGGTTCATATTGATTTTGCCGGATTGAATCATATGATCTTCGGACTGGGTGTGTACCTGGATGGGGAAAATGTCATTTCCCAGGTAATCGATAAGATCACGGGTGATCAATCGGGTATTACGATGCAAAACATTTTGGACCTTGGTTGGGATAAAGATTTCATCAAAGCATTGGGGATTCTCCCGTGCCCGTATCATCGTTACTACTACCAGACCCGCACGATGCTTGAGCATGAGCTGGAAGAAGCGGAGCAGAAGGGTACGCGGGCTGAAGTGGTCAAGCAGGTGGAAGCGGAGCTATTCGCACTCTACGAAGACCCAGACCTAGATATCAAGCCTCCGCAGTTGGAGAAGCGCGGCGGGGCCTATTACAGTGAGGCTGCTTGCAATCTGATTTACTCCATTTACAACGACAAGCGCGATATCCAGACGGTAAATGTTCGCAACAATGGAGCGATTGCCAGCATTCCGGATGATTCGGCAGTTGAAGTGAACTGCGTCATTACAAGAGAAGGACCGATTCCTTTGGCTGTTGGGGATTTGCCTGTTCCCGTGCGTGGACTCGTACAGCAAATCAAATCGTTTGAGCGAGTGGCAGCTGAGGCAGCTGTAACGGGTGATTACCATAAGGCGCTGTTGGCGATGAATATTAACCCGCTGGTGCCGTCTGATGTGATCGCCAAAAAAATACTCGATGAGATGCTGGAGGCGCACAAGGAGCATCTGCCCCAGTTTTTCAAGCCCGTCACATAAGGATGGGACTCGTGTGAAATACAAACTCCTCGCCTTGGATGTGGACGGAACGATTTTGATGTCGAATCATACCTTATCCAAAGTAACAGAGCGGGCTATTACCCAGCTGGTGAAGCAAGGCGTCCACGTCACACTGGCAACCGGCAGGGCATACCCATCGGCCAAATCGTTGGCCCAGCAGTTCCAGATCAATGCACCACTTGTTTCCCATGATGGCGCATACGTAGCAGATCCCAAGACGGATCAGGTGCTGTATGTACAGCGTATTCCGTATGAGATAGCGGCGAGGGTTACAGATATACTCGTATCGCATGGCTTGGATGTCATGCTGCTGCATGAGTCTTATGCTGTCACGAATCGCACGTGGAAGTGGACGGACTTGTTTCCGCTGTTAAATGCTTGGACACTGCGCCAGCTCTGGAAAAATCAATACCCGCTCAAAATCCAGGCTTCGCGGTTGATAGCCGGATACGTTCGTAAACATGAAGTGTGTGCTCCGAAAATTTTCGCTACGGGCGACGAGAAGCGTCTGTTGGCAGCGAGACAAGAGCTGGAGAAAGCTGAGCTTTCGGGGGTTCGCGTGACGGCATCGGGCGCGAATAATTTGGAAATATTGCCTGTGGGCATCTCCAAGGCGAGTGGTCTTGCGGTAGTGAGTGAAAGGCTTGCGATTCAGCCTGAGGAGATTGTTGCTGTAGGCGACAACTACAATGATGCAGAGATGCTCCAATTCGCCGGAATGGGTGTGGCGATGGGCAATGCTCCTGACGATCTGAAACAGCTGGCTCGGCATGTCACGGAAACGAACGATCGGCATGGGGTGGCAGAGGTCATTGAGAAGTTTTTTCTGTAAGAGATCGAACAGGAAGGGAGGCGTGAAATTGATCCGAATGAATCTGGAAGTAGCCGTGAGTGGAGGTCTCCATGCTCGCCCTGCTTCTGTCTTGGTGAACCTGCTCAATCAATACAGCTCGTCGGTTAAGATGATCTACAATGATAAGCAGGCTAATGGCAAAAGCATCCTCAGTGTAATGGCTCTGGGGGCAAAGACCGGAGACGAAATTATGTTTGAGGTGGAGGGGGCCGATGAGCAGGAAGTGGCTGCAAGTATTGAGTCCCTATTTGAAAGAAACTTTGCCATCTAACAGGGTGAAAACCACGTAATAAGGCCAGTGCCTGATGATCGGGCACTGGCCTTTCTATTTGATTCTTATGCGTGTTTGCGGAATACGACGATGACTTTGAAGTAATCGCCATCAATATCAATCGACAGCCTGCCGCCTTGCAATTCTACGATGCTTTTTGCGATAGCCAAGCCGAGGCCGGAGCCTTCGGTATTGCGGGATTGATCGGCGCGTTTAAAACGTTCAAACAGCTCTTGGGCATCAAAGTCTATCTCGTAGGCGGAGACGTTTTTGAACGTCAGGATGACGTCATCTTGTGTCTCTGCCAAGTGGATCAGGACGCGCGTATTCGGCATGGAATACTTCAGGGCGTTGCCGATCAAATTTTCAAATACGCGCCACGTTTTCTTGCCATCCAGAGGGGCCACGATCTTCGGCTGCTCCGTCGTTACGCGGAAGGTGAGCGTCGATTGCTCGATTTTGTCACTGAATTCTGCAATGGATTGGTTGAGCAGGGAGGCTACATTCACTTGCTCGATATTCAGCTCAACCGCACCGCTGGACATTTTGGCTGCGTCAAACAGGTCATCGATGAGAACGCGCAGTCGATCTGCTTTGCGATCCAAAATATCGACGTAGCTCTTGCGTTCCTCTGGTGTCAAATTTTCCTGCTTGAGCAGGGTAACGTAGTTAATAATCGACGTCAGCGGTGTTTTTAAATCATGGGAGACATTCGTGATCAACTCGGATTTCATGCGCTCGCTCTTCATTTGTTCTTCCACCGCGTGCTTGAGTCCCTTTGTGATGTTATTGAGCGAGTGGGCCAAATCAGATAACTTCCCTTTTTTCACCTTCTGAATGGTAACGTTCATATTGCCTCCAGCCATTTCGGAGGCACCTTGCATGATGCGGTTCATCAGTCCCAAGCGTCTAAGCGAGTATGGGAAAACGACGATCATGTAAAACATGCCATACAAAAAGCTGAAAAACAGTAAGCTACCGGAACTTTCGATTAGGGCGACGAATCCGAAACCGATGCTCATTCCGAACATGACAGTCAGGATGAACAACGTGGATACTTTGAAGAACATGCCGCGATTGGCATAGCTTTCTTGAAGAAGGACACGTTGTCTGGCAAAGATACTCTTTTGCCACTGTTGCAAGAATCTCTCAGGTTCTTTGTACATGAGCCGCGCCTCCAGCAATTGTAAAAGCAGGTAAGCGGTGAACAAGGATACGAACGCAAGGGTAAAGATATGCTCACCATCAACCGGCAAGAAGAAAAAGCGCAGGTTCGCCAACATAAGGAAGTACGTAATTCCAAGTACGAACAACAGACCCATCCGAATATCCAGCGGGATAAGGCGGAACAGAGCCATGCTTTTTGTGACAATAGGCACTTCCGCCGGTTTGCCTGTTCGCAAGTATAAAAAGCTAAAAGCAATGATAAGGAGAGTAACCGTAAGCAAGACAAACTCGCCAATCAGCCGCTCCCGAATGGAATCGTAGTAAAGGGCATCTGCGTGGACCTGACTATATCCGTCTGGTTCTTTTGGGACATAAAAGATACCGCTTAATTGATTCAGTTGATAAGTGCGATTGATGCTTTCCAAATCCCCGTTCGTATTAGGGAGGTTGATTGTATAGCGCGCATATCGGGCTAGTTCCCATTCTGTAGGTTCTTGCGCGAGATTGGTGTAAACTTTGTTGTTCTTTTTATCGGTGACGTAGTATTTGAAGGAGCCGCTTCGCAAGGTGAGGCTGTTTTTTTGTTCCTCGTACTCGGTATCTCTTTCGGCGATTCTGTTGTTCACCTGCTCCTGATAATGCGACGTTGCTTTTGCGATGTTTTCTTGCAAGCTTTGTGAATATTCTTCCGTTAATTGGGCGACTCTCTCGTTGTCACCCTCACTTTTTGCCCGTTTTATCGAATCTAAAAGCGGGTTATCTTCTTTAATCGTTCGGAGGGTTTCCTCATGCTCTTTTTTTAGCTCGTTGGCTGTCTTCTCGTCCAGCTTTCCTGGAGTGAAGTCTGCATAATCTACATGAACCTTTTTCACCAGCTCGGCAAATGTCTCTAATTCACGATTGAAGCCTGAGCTTTGAAAGTAATTATCCTCATGGAGATTCTCGCGTTTATGGTAGAGATCGGCCATCGTCAGGAGAGCGAGCGAAATACTCACGATCAGGACGATCAGCACGGGCACCGCAAAGCGCCTATTTTTCGATTTTGTATCCAATTCCCCATACCACCTTCAAATATTTTGGTTCTTTCGGGTTAATCTCTATTTTTTCCCGTATGCGCCGCACGTGGACAGCGACCGTGTTTTCCGCGTTCATATAAGGCTCTCTCCACACCCGTTCATAAATTTCCTCGATTGAAAACACCCGACCCTTGTTTTCCATCAACAGCTCGAGGATTTTGTACTCGGTAGCAGTCAGCCGGACCTCGTTACCATCAATGGCTACATTTTTGGTGCTTTTGTTCAAGGTCAATCCTCGTACCTCGATCTCATCTTCTGTCATTTGAGCGCTTCCCAGGTTGGTAAAACGTCTTAACTGAGATTTGACCCTGGCGATGAGCTCCAAGGGATTAAAAGGCTTCGTCACGTAGTCATCGGCACCGATGTTAAGCCCGAGGATTTTATCGGTATCCTCTGATTTGGCAGACAGCATGATAATGGGGATATTTTTTTTCTGTCGAATTTGAAAGGTAGCGGTCATCCCGTCCATTTTTGGCATCATGATGTCCATCAGGATGAGCTGGATCTCTTCACGCTCCAGTACTTCCAATGCTTCCATTCCATTGCTCGCCGTAAAAACGGTCATAGATTCATTTTTGAGATAGATTTCGATTGCGTCGCGGATTTCAGCCTCGTCGTCGACTACGAGGACTTGATATTTGGTCATGATTCGTCCCACCTTATGAATGCATTCATGGTACTATCTTAACGCCCAGCTCTAACAAAACAGTAATGAAATGTCTTACAAATTTCTTAATAAACCGCGTTCAGGAAATGCTAGCTGATAGGATCAAGCCGATAAATAAGGTAAGATGTGAGGAAGAATAAGAGAAAATTGGTGATTGCTTTGCTGGAATGGACAGGGGAGAGAATCATCCCCAAGCTGTTAAAACCTACGAATGGCATGCTGCTGGAGCATATAGCCAGATATTATTTTGCCGCGCCTTATGTAAAAGGTCGAGTGCTGGATATCGCTTGCGGTACCGGCTACGGATGTCATATGATCGCAAAGGATCGAAAACGAGAGCTGACAGAACTGGTCGGAGTCGACAACGATGAGGCGACGATATTTTACGCCAATCGGGAATACAACCATCAAAAGATTACGTATCAGCAGGGTGACGCGCTTGATCCGGCGCTTCCCGAGCAATTGGGGTTGTTTGATACGATTTTGAGCTTTGAGACGATTGAGCATGTCGCAGACGATTTGCTGTTTATGGATAACTTGTATCGGATGCTGAAACCAGGTGGTACGCTTGTGCTGTCCAGTCCATTTGGCAGAGGGCGAGGCAAAGAGACGAGTGAGCCCTTCCATGTTCATCAGTTGACGCCGGAAGAGTTCGCGGAGCTGTTTGTACGCTATTCTGACGTGGATATGTACTATCAGAGAGGCGTTACGTTTGAAAAAACCCCCCGCGATGGCGTACGGTACTTTATCGGCATGGCAGTATGTACGAAATAATGACGGATCGATCTATGAATGGAGATGGCGAAACTGGCTGATTTTTGGAGATTAGGAATTCGCAAGGAATTGATACATGCTCTGCAAGAGAACGGGATTACCGAACCGACACCGATTCAGGAAAAAGCAATCCCCGTCGTACTCGAAGGAAAAGATGTCATCTCGCAAGCGCAGACGGGAACGGGAAAGACGCTTGCATTTATTTTACCAATCCTGGAAAAGGTTGATCCGGAAGCAACGCATGTTCAGGCATTGATTTTGACGCCTACGCGGGAGCTAGCTCTGCAAATTACAGCAGAGGTGAAGAAGCTCGTAGCGATGCTGGATGACGTGCATGTGCTTGCTGTTTATGGTGGACAAGATGTGAATCAGCAACTGAGAAAGCTGGCTGGAAAAATACAAGTGGTCATCGCTACGCCGGGACGCTTGCTGGATCATCTGCGAAGAGGGACGATCGATCTGTCGCAGGTATCGATGTTTGTCCTGGATGAGGCGGATCAGATGTTGCATATGGGGTTTTTGCCAGAGGTAGAGGATATTATGGCCAAAACACCTTTCGAAAAGCAGATCATGCTGTTTTCGGCCACCATGTCGGAACAGGTGCAATCACTGGCAAAGCGCTTTATGCAAAAGCCAGAAAATATCAAAGTTCAGGGCAAACGCATCACGCTAGACGATATTCGCCAAATCGTGGTGGAGACGACAGACCGTGCAAAGCAAGCTACGCTGTGCAGTTTGTTGGATGAAGAACGTCCGTTTCTGGCGGTAATCTTTTGCCGAACAAAGCGCAGAGCGAGTAAGCTGAATGATGCGTTGCAAGCTCTTGGCTATATTTCTGACGAGCTGCACGGCGATTTGTCACAGGCGAAGCGTGAGGATGTCATGAAGCGATTCCGCGAGGCAAGAATTCAGTTTCTGGTCGCAACGGATGTGGCAGCGCGTGGGCTGGATGTAGAGGGGGTCACGCACGTTTTCAATTACGACATTCCAGAAGACGTGGACAGCTATATACACCGGATCGGCAGAACGGGGCGAGCCAAGGAAAAAGGGATCGCTTATACGTTGGTAGCCGCGAAGGATCGGATGCAGCTTGCGGAGATTGAAGCAGGAATCAAGCTGTCTCTGGAGCGGCGTGAAATGGATCGCGGAGAGACGGGCGATCAGACAAAGCAAAGGCCTGAGAGGGAGCGAGCCGAGAAAGCGGATCGACGCGGGGACAAGCAGGGCAGAGGGAAAGGGAGAGGAAAGTCCGCTGACGGAAGACAGCAAGGCTCTGGGGAGCGTCGAAGAGAAGGGGAAGGGCGTCAACAGAAGGGCGGCGGTTTTGAGAGTAAGCCGAAGGGGAGAGACCGGGTAGCAGGTGGCTTTGAACGCAAACCAAAGGATCGGGATCGTGCAGCAGCTGATTTTGAGCGCAAGCCAAAGGACGGTAACCGAGCAACAGCAGGTGGTTTTGATCGCAAGCCGAGCAATTCCAAGCGCAAGCCAGCGGCTGCTCAACGCGGCTCAGCACGTCCGAATGCAAAACAAGGCAATCGGGCAAACACTGCTCCTGCAAAACGTTCCTCTCGCAAAAAATCGAGATAGCCATCCGAGCAAAAAAAGACCGTTCCAGCCAGTAAAAAGGCAGGAGCGGTCTTCCTTTTATTCCGGTTCCGTGTCCGGAAATACCCGTGAACGTGTGAGGAAGCGTACCCCCTCGGGTCCTTCCAATGAAAACATCCCGCCACGCCCATTCACGACGTCAATGATAAGCTGCGTATGCTTCCAATACTCATACTGCGCTTTGCCCATGTAGAACGGGCAGCCGCCGATCTCACCCAACAGAACGTCCTGCTCACCTACGAGAAATTCTCCGAGCGGGTAACACATGGGGGAGCTGCCATCGCAGCAGCCCCCTGACTGGTGAAACATCAGGTCACCGTGTTTGGTGCGAAGCCGTTCAATTAATGCCAGTGCAGCATCTGTCGCGAGCACTTTTTCTGGCTGGCTCATGGATCAAAAGAAGCCCAGAGCTTGATCGCTGTAGCTGACTAGCAGGTTTTTCGTTTGTTGGTAGTGAGACAGCATCATTTTGTGTGTCTCACGGCCGATACCGGACATTTTGTAGCCGCCAAACGCTGCGTGAGCCGGGTAAGCGTGGTAGCAGTTGGTCCAGACGCGACCAGCCTGGATTTCGCGGCCCATGCGGTAGGCGGTGTTCGTGTCGCGTGTCCATACACCAGCACCCAAGCCGTACAGCGTATCATTTGCCATGGCGAGTGCTTCTTCTGTATCCTTGAAGGTCGTTACGGAGACGACCGGACCGAAGATTTCTTCCTGGAAGATGCGCATTTTGTTGTGCCCTTTAAAGACGGTTGGCTGGATGTAGTAGCCGCCCTCGAGATCACCTGCAAGCTGTGCACGAGAGCCGCCAATCAGGCATTCTGCGCCTTCTTGTTTGCCGATATCCAGGTAGGAGAGGATTTTTTCTACCTGCTCCAAGGAAGCCTGTGCGCCGATCATCGTATCTGTATCGAGCGGATTTCCTTGCTTGATATTGGCAACGCGTTGCAGGGCACGCTCCATGAATTGGTCGTAAATGCTTTCGTGAATGAGCGCACGGGATGGGCATGTGCAAACCTCGCCTTGGTTGAGCGCAAACAGTACGAATCCTTCAATCGCTTTGTTAAAGAAGGCATCGTCTTTTGCAGCCACATCCGGGAAGAAGATGTTTGGCGATTTTCCGCCCAGCTCCAGTGTCACCGGAATGATATTTTGGGAAGCGTATTGCATGATTAAGCGCCCTGTGGTCGTTTCACCTGTAAAGGCGATTTTCGCGATGCGGTTGCTTGAAGCGAGAGGTTTACCCGCTTCCAGACCGAAGCCATTCACGACGTTGACGACTCCAGGAGGAAGCAGGTCACCGACCAGCTCCATCAGCACCAAGATGGATGCAGGTGTTTGCTCCGCTGGCTTGAGGACGACGCAGTTGCCCGCAGCCAAGGCTGGAGCCAGCTTCCATGTAGCCATGAGGAGCGGGAAGTTCCACGGAATAATTTGACCAACGACACCGAGTGGCTCATGGAAATGATAAGCGACCGTATCGTTATCGATTTCAGCGAGTGTACTTTCTTGAGCGCGGATCGCTCCGGCGAAGTAACGGAAATGGTCAATCGCCAGCGGGATGTCGGCCGCGAGCGTTTCACGAACGGGCTTGCCGTTTTCCCACGTCTCTGCGTTTGCCAGCATCTCCAGATTTGCTTCCATGCGATCCGCAATTTTTAACAAAATATTCGCGCGCTGTGCAACAGAGGTACGACCCCACGCGTCTTTTGCCTCATGGGCAGCGTCCAGTGCCAGCTCAATATCTTCGGCTGTCGAGCGGGCTACCTCGCAAAAGACCTTGCCTGTTACAGGTGATACGTTTTCGAAATACTCACCTTTCACTGGCGGAACCCAATTACCCCCGATGTAGTTTTCATAGCGGTTTTTGAAAGTCACCTTGGAACCGGCTTGGCCGGGCTGAGCATAGATCATTGCGAGCGCCTCCTCATTTATCACATATTTCTTTACACCCCTCTCTAAAAGCAAGTCTCGTACCAACGTGAAAAAGCTCGAAGTGACAGCGTTTTCTCGAGTGAATGAGGGTAGAAATTGTTCCATATTGGATCATGTCGTGTTCCGTATTGGGACAAAAAGAGCAGCCGGTCGGACAAATGTGCTTATGATTCGACTGGTTTTTCAATAGCAAAGACTCTCATGTTATACTGAGAAGGAATGATTTTTGGGGGAGGGAATCGTGTTGTCGACGATTGTTCAGCAATCTTGGAAGCGCTGTCAGGAATCGAACCTCAAGGTAACGGAGAAGGCCAATGATCAAATCATTTCTGCCCGACGAATCAAAGAAATCATTCAGGATAATCACCCTCTGATTCGCGAAAGTCTCCCGCTTTTTAACAAGCTTGCTCCCTTTTTGTTATCGACAGAGCACATCGCACTCTTGTCTGACCGGGAAGGAAATATTATTCAAACGATCGGGGACCCAGTCTTCGCCAACCAGGCACAAAAAGTACAGCTGCAAATCGGAGCGAACTGGACAGAAGATTACAAAGGAACCAACGCGATTGGGACAGCACTGATCGCACAACAGCCGATTCAGGTACAGGGAGAGCAACACTACTTCTTGGAAAATCGCTTTCTTACATGCTCGGCGGCACCTATTTTTTCACCAGCGGGTGAGCTGTTGGGCATCATTGACATCAGTACGCGTAAAGAATATTCCCATCCGTTTGCCCTAACCATTGCTTGCATGATCGCAGAGGCTCTGCAAAACCGCTTTTTGTTATCAGATGCGGAGCGTGTGATTGCCTTGCCAACTTCATTACGCCCAGGAGATGGTCGAGAAAAGCTGGCACTCGTCGGCTTGGATCGGGATGAGCGTATCGTGGGCCTAAATGAGGCCGCGCAACAGCAGCTCGGAAAGGAAGCCTTGGGAACAAGAGTAAGTGCGGAGCAAGAGCGTGCTAGCAGTAATGTGAAAGATCATCGCCCGCGTTTTTGGTCTGCGGCACCCAAAGTACAGCTGAAGCCGTTTCCGCGTCTAGCTGGTTCATGCCCGCTCTTCTTGCAGGCAAAGATGCTCGGACAAAAGGCGGCTCAGGTAGATTTTCCTGTGATTATTTTGGGGGAAAGCGGTACGGGAAAAGAGCTGTTCGCTCAAATGGTCCATGAGACAGGTCCGCGCGCGCATGAGCCTTTTATCGCAGTGAACTGCAGTTCAATTCCAGAAAATTTGATCGAGAGTGAATTGTTCGGATATGAAAGCGGGTCATTCACAGGGGCACATCGGGAAGGAAGAATCGGAAAGTTTGAAGCGGCGAAAAAAGGCACGATCTTTTTGGATGAGATCGGGGATATGTCTTTGCGTGCGCAAGCGGCACTTCTGCGCGTTTTGCAGGAAAAGGTCGTCACCCCGGTGGGGAGCAATCAATCCCGCCCTATTTATGCGCGGATCATTGCCGCTACGCATCGAAATCTGTCAGAGGAGATCAAGGCGGGACGTTTTCGGGCTGACCTGTACTATCGGCTCAAAGGAGTCTCCATTCATTTGCCGTCGTTGAAAAAACGCAGTGATATCATCCAGATGGCAGAGTATCTGTTGCAGCAGATCGACACAGAACAACCGTACATACTGACCACTGCGGCAAAGGATAAGCTGTGTGCTTATTCGTGGCCGGGCAATATCCGGGAACTGCAAGGCGTGCTGATTCAAGCGGTGTTTTTGGCAGAGGGGGATACTATTGATTGCGATCACATCCAACTGGAGGGATTAATGGAAGCCGATTCGCCTGAGCCGTCAGATCATGCTATTCCTTCGTTGCGTGAAACAGAGAGAAACGCGATCAAAAAGGCACTGGAGAAAAGTGGCGGCAATGTCAGCAAAGCAGCCAAAATGCTGCAAATCGGTCGAAATACCTTGTACCGCAAAATAGAAGAATACCAGATTGGAGCACCGTTCCATCAGGAAGAGCCATAATGGATGAAACGGTATAGCTTGGCGTGAACAAATGTTGCAATGCGTGTTGCAACATTTTGTTGCGTTGTCTTGCAATATAACCAGACGCGGGATGCATGGAGAGGAACGGATGGAAGACTTTTATCCGGTCAGGGGGCATGATACGGAGCTTGGCATTAATCATGCAAGTGGATAGTGTAGCATAAAGTCAAAAAATTTAGATTTTTAGGAGGGAGACCGTTGCTTCACTATTCCATTGCTGTAATTCCAGGAGACGGAATCGGTCCCGAGGTCATGGAAGAGGGCCTGAAGGTGTTGGGTGCCATAGAAGAGAGTCACGGCGGCATTCGGTTTGCGCGTGATGTCATGGATTGGAATTGTAGCTACTATCTCGAACATGGCAAAATGATGCCGGAAAATGGACTACATATTTTAAAAGACTATGATTTGATTCTGCTTGGGGCAATTGGTGCGCCAGAGGTTCCCGACCACGTATCCGTGTGGGAGCTGATCTTGCCAATACGCCGGGCATTCCAGCAGTATGTGAACCTTCGCCCGGTCAAGCTGCTCAAAGGTCTGGAAAGCCCTCTTCGCTATAAGGGGCATGCCGATCTCGATTTCGTCGTGGTTCGGGAGAATACAGAGGGTGAGTACTCCAATATGGGCGGGCGCATGCACCAGGGTACACCGTACGAAATGGCGGTGCAAAACAACGTATTTACCCGGTACGGAACAGAGCGCATCCTCAAATACGCTTACTCCCTGGCGGAAAAGCGTTCGAAAAAGAGCGTGACGGCTGCTACGAAGTCCAACGGCATCAACCATTCCATGCCGTTCTGGGATGAGATCGTCAAGGAAGTCAGTCAGGAATACCCAGGCATCCAGACCAATCTGTATCATATCGATGCACTTGCTGCCTATTTCATCACGCGACCAGAAACGTTTGACGTCGTTGTCGCGAGCAACTTGTTTGGAGACATTTTGACCGATCTCGGGGCGGCGATCGTCGGTGGTTTGGGCTTGGCTCCTTCCGCGAACATCAATCCGGAGCGCAAGTACCCATCCATGTTTGAGCCCATTCACGGCTCTGCGCCAGATATCGCGGGTAAAGGAATCGCCAATCCGATCGCACAAGTATGGAGCCTCGCCATGATGATGGATCATCTCGATCTGCCAGAACTCAGTGCTGTCATTATGAACGCCATCGAAAACGTGTTGCAAGATGGCAAGGTGCTCACTCCTGATCTTGGGGGAACAGCGACAACGAAAGAATTGGGAGACGAAATCGTTCGCCACATCTATCAAACAACGAGATAAATATAAGGGAGGAAGAGGACATGGAAGCGAGATCGTATGATTTGTACATCGGTGGAGAATGGGTGAAAACCGAGAGCTACATTCCCGTCCTACACAAATACACGGGCGAGTGCATCGCGCGTATTGCCAAGGCCGAGCAGAGACATGTAACAGAAGCGGTGGAAGCTGCATGGGAGACGTTTAAAACAGACAAATTGACTCCTTTTCAACGGTACAAAATCTTGCTGAAAGCCTCTGAGCTAATGGAGGAACGCCGGGACGAGATGGAGCGATCCTTGATTCGCGAGGTGGGCAAAACGCGCAAGGACGCGATGAATGAGCTGGATCGGACGATCAATACGCTGCGCTTGTCGGCAGAGGAAGCTAAAAAAATTCATGGGGAAATGATTCCGCTGCAAGCAACAGAAGGCTCGGAAAACCGACTGGGCTTTACCATTCGGGTGCCAAAGGGAGTGATCGGTGCCATTACGCCGTTTAACTATCCCTTGCTGCTCAGTACGCACAAGATCGCGCCAGCGCTAGCCGCAGGAAATACGCTGGTGGTTAAGCCAGCTACAGTCACGCCTATCGCAACCTTTCTGTTGGTGGAGATCCTGGAGGAAGCGGGCTTGCCAAAAGGCTATGTAAATATCGTGACAGGGGCAGGCAGTCAGGTAGGGGAATGGCTGCTGGATGAAGAGCGCATCGCCATGTACACCTTTACCGGGTCAGGAGAAGTCGGTCGCCGCATCAAGGAGCGAAGTGGCATGCGTCCCGTTGCGCTGGAGCTGGGCAACAACTCTCCCAATATCGTGCACCTCGATGCGGATTTGGAGCTGGCAGCCCGTCAAACAGCCGCCCGCAGCTTTCACAATGCCGGTCAGGCGTGCATTGCTGTCCAGCGCATTTACGTGCATGAATCGGTTATGCAGGCGTTCAGTGACTTTTATATCTCGCATGTCCATCAGTTGAAGGTAGGGGACCCGGAAGACCCGGACACGGATGTCGGACCGATGATCAGTGAAAAAGAAGCGAGCCGTACCGAGGAATGGGTACAGGAAGCGATTAGCCAAGGGGCCAGATCGCTCTTGCCTGTCAAACGGGAGGGTGCTCTTTTCTATCCGGCTGTGTTGGTGGATACAAGGCCAGAGATGAAGGTGGTTTGCCGGGAAGTGTTCGCGCCCGTCGTTACGATCATTCCGTACAGTGATCTGGATGATGCGTTTGCACAAGCCAACGATTCGGAGTACGGCTTGCAGGCAGGGATTTTTACCCGTGATTTGAACGTCGCGATGAAAGCGGCACGCGTGCTGGAGTACGGTGGCGTGGTGATCAACGACGTATCGACCTATCGCAATGACGTCATGCCATACGGCGGAATCAAAAACAGCGGGCTAGGCAAGGAAGGTCCGCGTTACGCAGTCGAAGAGATGACAGAAGAGCGAATGGTGGTGATCAACCTATGAGCGGGCAACTTTTGCAAGGAAAAACGGCGATTGTAACAGGGGCCGCGTCAGGAATGGGCAAGGCCATTGCGCAGCTTTTTGCGGCCGAGGGAGCCAACGTCATCCTGGCTGATTTGAACAAAGAAGTGGCAGGAGTGGTCGCTCAAGAGCTGCCACAAGGGAAAGGTCATGCGGTGCAAACGGATGTGGCAGACGATACGAGCGTCGCTGCACTCGTGAAGGAAACGCTCGAAGCGTACGGCTCGATCGATGTCTTGGTCAACTGCGCGGGTGTTCCCCAAGCGTTTACCCCCATTGAGGAACTGACCTTGGAGCAGTGGGATCAAATCATGTCTGTGAACACGAAGTCGATCTTTTTGACGACAAGGCATGCGGTTCCTCACATGAAGGAGAAAGGGAAAGGAAGCATCATCAACATCGCTTCGATTGCCGGAATTCGCGCACGTCCGGGGTTGAATGCGTACTGCGCGTCCAAGGGGGCTGCTATCATGTTGAGCAAGGCACTGGCGATTGAACTTGCTTCTTTTCATATCCGAGTCAATGTCATTAATCCAGGGCCGGCAGAGACGCCGATGCTAGGTAAGTTTATCAATGGAGATGAAGCGGAAGTAGAGGCTGGGAAAAAAGATATTTTCATCAGCAGTGTTCCATTGGGTATGTTGATTCAGCCGGAGGATATCGCGCAGGCGGCTCTCTATTTGGCTTCTGATCTATCCAAAATTGTCACGGGCGAGGTCATGAATGTAGACGGTGGAAGAGGGATCTAGTAAAATGAACTAAATTTTCATATTATTTAAAAAACAAAAGAATCAACAGGGGGTACTATCGCATGTTTCGGAAGAAGTGGAGCTTCGTGCTAGCTGGCATCATGTCTGTGTCTTTATTTCTGGCGGCGTGCGGAGGAGGAGGCGGTCAACAGACTGCCCCGCCTTCGGGACAAGCCGGGGGGACAGAAGCACCGAAAAGTGACGGCCAAAGCTATGTTTTCAAAGCAGGGCATTCGCTGACTGAGGATCATCCGTACCATTTGGCATTGAAAAAAATGGCCGAGGATGTCGACAAGCGCTCGAGTGGGAAAGTGAAAATCGAGGTGTATCCGCTGAGCCAGCTAGGAGCGGAGCGTGAATTGACAGAGGCACTGACCTTTGGAACGGCAGATATGTCGATTACCTCGACTGCACCCGTGATGAACTTCCATCCGAAGCTGGGCGTGCTGGATCTCCCGTTCTTGTTTGAGAGCCGTGAGCAAGCGTACAAGGTCCTCGACGGACAAGTCGGACAGGACCTCCTCAAGGATTTGGAAAACGCCAATCTGGTCGGGCTGGCATGGGCTGAAAACGGCTTCCGCCATATTACGAACGGTTCGAAGGTGATCAAGAAGCCGGAAGATGTGGCAGGGCTGAAGATACGCACACAGGAAAACCCGATTCATCTGGCTGCATTCGAAGCATTGGGAGCGAAGCCGACCCCAATGGCTTGGACAGAGGCGCTGACGGCGCTGCAACAAGGAGTCGTCGATGCCCAGGAAAATCCGGCGATTGTTGCACAGACCTACAAGCTATATGAATCCAAGCAAACGCAAATGGCTTTGACCGGGCATGTCTACTCAGCGGCGATGATCTTGTTCAGCAAGCCTGTATGGGATAAGCTCCCGGCAGATGTCCAGCAACTTCTTGCCGAGGAAGCCAAAAAAGCGGGTCAGTACGAGCGCGAGCTGATGATCAAGATGGAAGAAGAGGCCATCTCGAATATTAAAGCAAAAGGTGTAGTCATTACCGAGGACGTGGATAAGCAAGCTTTCCGCGATGCAATGAAGCCTGTCTATGACAAATTTTCCGGGCAGTTTGGCAAAGAGCTGGTGGATCAAATTGTAAATACAAAATAAACGGCAGAAGGGAGACGAGCCACTCTGGCTTTTCTCCCCTTTTTCCTGCGAAAGGAGATTGTGTGTGGGCAACCTTGTTTCCAAAATAAACAGCATCCTTCGTTTTTTCATCATTGCCCTTCTGGCTATTATGGTGGTCGCTGTCTTCCTGCAGGTGCTTTTCCGTTTTTTGCTCGACCAGCCCTTGGCCTGGACGGAGGAATTGGCTCGGTATTTGCTGATCTGGATTACGTTTCTAGGATCAGCGTATGCGATGTCGATCAAAGCACACATCGGTACGGAATACATTCAAAAGTACTTGTCGCCTCGCATGAACAAAGTGGTACTGGTTATTGCCGCTTTGTGCAGTCTGGTCTTCTTTTTCGTCATGGTTCAGCAAGGCTATTTGTTGTCTGCGAGAAGCATGACACAAACCTCACCCACTCTGCTCGTTCCCATGGGTTATGTATACATGGTGATTCCGATCAGCGGTGCCTTGCTCATCATGAACGTGATCCATGTGACGTGGAAAGACATTACCGGGAAGGAGTGACCAGATTGTGGGTACGATCTTGTTTTTAACACTGTTGGTGCTCCTGATCCTGAACGTACCGATTGGGGTGGCACTGGGGTTATCTGTCGTTGTCGTGTTTATGCTGGAGGGAAACATCCCTCTTCTGGTTGTGATTCAAAAAATGTTCAACGGGACAGATTCCTTCCCGCTGATGGCGATCCCGTTCTTCCTATTGGCAGGAAAGCTGATGGAAACAGGCGGAATTTCGGCCAGGCTGATTCGCTTTGCGAATACGATTGTCGGGAACCTGCCGGGGGGATTGGCAATCGTGGCGGTCATGGGGTGTACCTTTTTTGCAGCGATATCGGGTTCTTCTGCCGCGACAACGGCAGCCGTAGGGGGAATTTTGATTCCGCACATGGTCAAAAAAGGGTATAATGTCCGGTTTTCTGCGGCCTTGCATGCAACAGGCGGTACGATTGGTGTCATGATTCCTCCGAGCGTGCCGATGGTTTTGTACGGGGTAGCAGCGAGTGCCTCGATTAGCGACTTGTTTATTGCCGGGATCGGGCCGGGTATTCTCGTAGCGATCTCGCTGATCTTGTACTCGTATTGGATCAGTAAGAAAAACGGATGGGGTGGCGGAGAGAAGCATACCCCCAAAGAAATATGGGAGGCTTTCAAGGACGCCATTTTGGCGATACTCATGCCGATCATTATTCTTGGCGGTATATACGGAGCCATCTTTACTCCGACAGAAGCAGCAGTGGTAGCCGTGATTTACGGTCTGGTTGTCGGGCTTTTCGTCTACCGGGAGATCAAGTGGAGGGACTTGGGGGAAATATTCGCTGGCTCTGCCAGTATGACAGCGGTCATCATGCTGATTATCGCGACCGCTAATGCATTTGGGTATCTGATGACGAGGGAAAACATCCCGCAGGAAATTGCGCAATTCATGCTGGGGATTACTGACAGCACGATCATTACGTTGCTCATTATTAACATCTTGCTGCTCATTTTGGGGACGTTCATGGAAACGGCGGTTACGATCATTCTCCTGACACCGATCCTGCTGCCGATCACGAACTCTTTGGGCATTGATCCGGTGCTATTCGGGGTGATCATGGTCGTCAACTCCGCCATCGGTATGCTGACGCCACCAGTTGGGATCAATTTGTTGGTAGCAGGAAATATTGCGAAGCTCCAGAATACGGAGATTGAGCGAGCGGTGATCCCATTTTTGGTCATCATGATCGTCGACTTGATGCTCATCACCTACATTCCTGAAATCAGTTTATTCCTTGTCAACTTGAGCAAGTAACGGAGGGGGAACCAATGTGGATTACAAGCAAGCGTTAGTGGGATTGCTGGGGGAAGAACGAGTATCGACCAACCCCACTGTACTGGAGCACCACAGTCATGATGAATCGTACCATACCCCGCATCTTCCGGATGTAGTCGTGTATCCGCAGACGGCAGAGGAAGTCAGTCAAATCATGAAGCTGGCCAACGAAAAGCACATTGCGGTAACGCCGTTTGGCATGGGGACCAGTCTGGAAGGCCACGCGATTCCTTATGCGGGCGGAATTAGCATGGATTTTTCCTTGATGAACCAAGTGTTGGAGGTGCGACCGAAGGATTTCCTCGTGAGAGTCCAGCCCGGTGTGACGCGGACCCAGCTCAATAAAGAATTGAAAAAGCACGGATTGTTTTTCTCCGTCGATCCTGGCGCGGACGCGACTTTGGGTGGGATGGCGGCTACAAACGCCAGTGGAACAACCTCTGTTCGCTATGGCGTGATGCGTGATCAGGTTCGCGATCTGGAAGTGGTGACGGCGGACGGACGTATCATCCGTACAGGGAGCATGACAGCCAAATCTTCCTCAGGCTACCACCTTACTGGGCTGTTTGTCGGGTCGGAGGGAACGCTCGGTGTATTCACAGAGCTGACCTTGCGTGTCTACGGCATCCCTGAGGCGACAACGGCGGCGCGTGCCAGCTTCCCTTCCGTGCAGGATGCCGTCGATACCGTCGTGGATATTCTCGGAGCGGGAATCCAGGTAGCGCGAATCGAGCTGGTAGATGAACGTTCCATCCAACAAGTGAATCTGTACAAGGAAACGAGTTACCCGGAAGCACCGACGCTGTTTATCGAGTTCCACGGAAGTGAACAAGGGCTCGCGTATGACATCGACTTTGCCCAAAACATCGCCGATGGACATGGCTGCACGCAGTTTCTTTTTGAAACCGATTCGAAGGCGCGGACGCAGCTCTGGGACGCTCGTCATAACCTGGCGTATGCCTTCCTGCACAAATCGCCCGGGAAAAAGCTGATGGTGACAGATGTTTGCTTGCCGATTTCCGAGCTGGCAGGAGCAGTTGTGGACGCACGGCAAGCCATTGATCGGGCTGGGCTGGATGGAGCGATTGCAGGGCATGTCGGGGATGGGAACTATCACGCGATCCTGATGATCGACCTGAATGATCCCGAAGAAGTGGCTCGTGCCGAGGAAGTAAATGCCCACCTGGTGGAATACGCATTGAGTCGGGGAGGAACCTGCACGGGAGAACATGGTGTGGGTGTGGGGAAAATCAAGTACCAGCGCAAGGAACACGGAGAAGCACTGGACATCATGCAAGCGATGAAGCAAGTGCTGGACCCGAACGGCATTTTGAATCCGGGAAAAATTTTCGGGAAATAAATGAGAGCCTGCATTCTGAACGTTTGTCGGAATGTGGGCTTTTTCTTTTGCGTAATGTGTCGAAGAGGAAAGGAGAAAGGATGATTATGCAGAATGTAGAAGATTGGTAACTGGTGCATTACATTCTGGTGTGGCAGGGAGGCAAGTATGAAGTCTATTGTTGAAATTGCCAAGATTGCAGGTATCGAAGAACAGCATTTGGAGCTATACGGAAAGTATAAAGCCAAACTATCAGATGAGCTATGGGAGCAAGTGAAGGATCGCCCTGATGGCAAACTGATTCTTGTTACAGCGATGAACCCTAACCCGGCGGGAGCAGGCAAGACGCTCACGACGATTGGTCTGTCACAAGCATTAAATTATCTCGGGAAGAAAACAATGGCAGCGCTTCGCGAGCCCTCTTTGGGTCCTTGCATGGGGATCAAGGGAGGCGCAACCGGAAGCGGCCAGGCACAAATTCTCCCGGCTGATGAAATTAACCTGCATTTTACAGGGGACATTCATGCGATTACAGCTGCCCATAACTTGTTGGCAGCGATGATCGACAATCATATTTTCCATGGCAATCCACGTGGGCTCAATCCAAAGAAAATCGTCTGGAAGCGGGCAATGGACATGAACGACCGCGCACTGCGAAACATCGTTGTTGGTCTGGGTGACGGCAATGGGATGACACGTGAGGATGGCTTCATGATTACGACCGCGTCGGAAATCATGGCGATTCTATGCTTGAGTGAGAATCTGGCAGACTTGCGCGACCGGTTGAACCATATCATTATTGGCTACGACTTCGATGATCAGCCTGTCCGGGCAGAAGAAATCAATGCGGTCGATGCGATGTGCGTTCTCTTGAAGGAAGCGATTAAGCCTAATCTCGTACAGACAATCGAAGGAACTCCGGTCATTATTCACGGCGGGCCTTTTGCCAATATCGCGCATGGGTGCAGCAGCGTAATCGGAACCAAGATGGCCATGAAGCTGGCGGATTACGTCGTAACAGAGGCGGGCTTTGGTGCGGATTTAGGAGCGGAGAAGTTTTTTGACATCAAGTGTAGAAAAGCAGGCCTCACACCATCGGCTGCTGTCGTGGTCATTACGGTTCGCTCCTTGAAATTCAACGGCGGGGTAAAAGTACCTGATCTGGCAGCGGAGAACTTGTCTGCTCTGGAAAAAGGCTTCGAAAACGTCAAGCGCCATCTGGAAAATCTGCAGAAGTTCGGTGTGCCAGCAGTGGTGGCTATCAATCATTTTGCGACGGATACGCAGGCAGAGATTGATGCCGTCATTGCGCTGTGCCACGCGGCCGGAGCCGAAGCGGCGCTCTCTAAAGTGTGGGCAGAAGGAGGAGCTGGCGGTGTCGAGCTGGCTGAAAAAGTGACACGTGCAGCAGAGCGGCCTTCCTCCTTCCGATTCTTGTATGAGGAGAACCTCAGCATTAGAGACAAGATTGAGACAGTAGTAAAAGAAGTGTACCGTGGATCAGGAGTTGTCTTTTCGCCGCTTGCATTGAAAACGATGCAAAAGGTAGAAGAAATGGGCATGTCCCATCTGCCTGTGTGCATGGCGAAAACCCCGTACTCCTTTACGGACCGTGCTGATCTGTTGGGGGCACCTGTTGACTTCACAATTCAAGTGAGTGAAGTGCGCATATCAGCAGGAGCTGGTTTTATCGTGGCACTGACCGGAAGCTTGGTGACAATGCCAGGCCTCCCGAAAAAGCCGGCTGCTGAATCGCTGTATGTAGATGAGAATGGACACGTGATCGGATTGAGCTGATCAAGAGAATATACAAGAGAGCTGACACCTGTTTCCGGGTCGTCAGCTTTTTTAAAAAAATTTGTGGTTTATAACAGAGAAAATATGGGAAAAGAACGATGAGATTGAAAAAGTGTGGACTAAAACTAAAAACAACAAGGAATGACAAAGGCAAACCTGTTGAAAGGCAGGGACGCAAAGCCACGGGTCTAAAGTCGAGGATCTATGATTTTCGCACTAGGACAGCCGGGTTGCCGTACCGTAGTCATGATCGGCTGTCGGTAGGCAGTCTTTTTTTTGTTGAAAGGAAGAGAAGGGAGAAGTGGTAGTGTATGAAAAATAGTTTGAAGAATAAGCTAATTATCATTTTGTGCCTGCTTTTGCTTGTTAGTTTGGGCATGGTATGCGGTGCAAGCTATTGGAGTGCTTCGAAGCTGTTGGCAGACAGTCTTGACAAAGAAGCTGAGCTGGCCGCAAGTAATCTCTCCATTCGTATCGACAGTTTCTTTCAAGAAAAAATCGGAGTTGTAAAAACGATAGGAGGATTGATCTCCGCGGATAACAATTTCGATCATGACCTGAAGTTGATTCAAGAAGCGCAAAAGGAAAATCCTGAGTTTGAGACCTTCTTCTTTTCGTATGATTTAAGCGGAACGAAAGTGATCAATTTCAAAGGAGAAGTGACCAATCCATCGGACCGTCCACACTTTCAGGAAGCTGGCAAAGGGGAAGGAAAGGTAATCGTTTCCGAGCCAGTGGTTTCGAAACGGACGGGGAATAACATTGTGACGATTATCGTTCCCCTGATGAAGGACAATCGTCAATACGGTTATGTCGGATCAACCATTCCGATCAATGAAATTCAACAAAAGGTGTCTCAAGAGAAGTTCGGGCAAAGCGGTTACGCCTTTTTAGTTAGTAAAACAGGGACTTTTATCTATCACCCGACGAGCGAGTACATTCTGAAGGAATCGATTCTCAACCTGGGTTTTCTTGAGCTTCAAACAGCATTTGAAGACATCAAGAACGGAACTCATGGAGTCACTCAATACCAATACGAGCAAATACCTCAATTTGTTTCCTATGCACCTACCAGTCTGAATTGGGGCGTATACATCACGGCACCGATAGCAGAGCTGCATGCTCCCGTAGATGCGCTGTCGCTTCAATTGATGATCATTTCCCTCATCGTGTTGGCTGTTGGGGTAGTCCTGGTTTATTTCTTGGCTGTACGCATGGTGAAACCAATTGAGCGTCTGAATCAAGCGGTAAACATAGTGGCTCAGGGGAATTTGGCTGAGACAGTTACGGTGGAAGGGAAAGACGAGATTGCCGTTCTGTCCCGTGACTTTAACCAAACCGTATCGCACTTGAAAAATTTGATCGAAGACGTATCTCTGTCGTCTGATCAAGTACAGCGTTTTAGTCAGGAAGTATCCGAAGGCATTAAACAAGCGACGGAAAACATCAACCAAATCGGCTTGTCTATTGGACAGATTTCTGAGGGAGTAGAGGCACAGGCAGCCAGCTCGCAGGAAGTCGCATTGTCGATGACTGACATGGCAGCAGGCATCGTGAAAATCGCGGAGACGTCTGCACATGTTTCAGAGGCTGCCCAGATAGCAACAGAGCAGGCAGAACAAGGAACTGCTGTGGTAGAGCAGGCAGTTCGCCAGATGGGAAGCATTGGCGAGGGAACATCGAAGGCGACAGTAGCAATCGAGCAGCTCAACAATCGCTCCAAAGAAATCGAAGGCATTCTCGATACCATCAGTCAGTTGACCTCGCAAATCAACCTGCTAGCCTTGAACGCTTCGATTGAGGCAGCACGTGCTGGCGAGCATGGACGTGGGTTTGCTGTAGTTGCCGGAGAGGTGAAAAAGCTGGCGAACCAATCCGAGGAGTCCGCATCCAAAATCGCGATGCTGATCGGGGAAATCCAGCAAGATACCCGTCACGCGGTAGAGGTCATGACCGAGGGCAACGAAAACGCACAGCAAGGTATTCAACTGGTCGAAGAGGTTCGCGAAATCTTCGGGTACATTTTGGAATCTTCCCGTAACGTTGCTGCGCACATTTTGGAAGTATCTGCAGCATCTGAACAAATGTCAGCAGGCTCTGAGCAGGTAAGTGCTTCTGTGGATGAAATGCATAACATTGCCAAACATGCTTCACTCGACGCACAAACAGTGGCAAGGGCAACCGAAGAGCAGCTTCAAGCCATCCAGGAAATTGGTCAGTCTGTCGAGCGTTTGAACGCAGTGGCAGAAGAACTACAGCAAGGTATCGGCAGGTTCACTGTGTAAGAGGCAGCTCAACAGGTTGTAAGTCCTCTTCTTTGAAAGGGGGGATGCCATTAGGGGATGATGGAGTTTGTTTCTGATAACTAAATTCATTACCGAACAACAGGAGGAGAAACCCAGATGAAAAAATTTACAAAGACAATCTTGGCGAGCACACTCGCTGCAACTATGCTCATGACTGGAGGAACAGGTGCATTTGCCGCAACGGCGGTTAAGCCTGTCCCAACCGTAGCTGCTGAAGCTGCTAAAAAACCGCAAGCGAAGAAGTTTGAATCCCGTTTGGATGAAATCATTGCGAGAGGCTACATCCTCGTTGGTACGCCAGGTGACTACAAACCGTTTACATATTTGAATCCAAAAACGAATGAATTCGAAGGCTACGATATCGACGCGATGAAAGAATTCGCAAAAAGCTTGGGAGTTGAGGCGCGTTTTGTCCAAACCTCTTGGCCAACACTGATGGACGATCTCTTGGCAAATAAATTCGATATTGCTGTTGGAGGCGTTACGCGCAACACAGACCGTCAGAAAAAAGCACACATGAGCGATCCTTATATTATGTTCGGTAAAGCTCCGCTTATCCGTGCAGAAGACAAGGACAAGTACAAGAGCGTAGCAGACATCAACAAGCCAGAGGTGCGCATTGGTGTGAATCCAGGAGGCACCAATGAAAAATTCGTTCGTGAGCACCTGACAAAAGCAACTGTGACTGTTGAACAAAACAACCTCGACATTCCTGGTCTGGTAGCAAGCGGTAAGTACGATGTGATGATCACGGATACGCTGGAAGCGATTGTATATTCCAAAGCAGATTCCCGCCTGTATGCCGCTCTGACTGACAACCCGTTCACCAAAAGTGAAAAAGCGTACATGATTCACCGCGGAGACACGATCTTCGCTAACTACTTGGATCTGTGGATGGACGAGATGAAGCTGCAAGGAAAATTTGATGAGCTTTACAAAAAATGGGTAAAATAATCCCGTAACAGACAAGCAGCCCTCTCCTGGGCTGCTTTGTTATTTTTACAAGATGCATCACCAAAAAATCAAACAATTTGGGTATATAAGCAGTTTGCTTTTTCAGTCATTGCATGGTACGATTACAGCTATGTTCTTTAGGGCGCTACGTACAATCGGGATAAAAGGGCATGTTCCGGATCGTAAGGAATAGTGCCCTTTTTTTTGAGAATTTTATAGATGAAGGTATTGATAAAGGAGACTGACATTCATTGGCGACTTTTAATGATTTTGGCTTACACCACTCCATTGTTAGAGCTTTGAGCAACATGGGCTTCGAAGAGGCTACAGCGATTCAGGATCAAACGGTTCCTGTAGCACTGCAAGGTCGTGACCTAATCGGTCAGGCACAAACAGGTACTGGTAAAACGGCTGCATTCGGTATTCCACTGGTTGAGCGCTTGGACGAAACCAACGGCAACATTCAAGGGGTTGTACTGACCCCTACTCGTGAGCTGGCTGTTCAGGTAGCAGAAGAGATTAATAAAATTGCCCAATTTAAAAACATCTCTGCCCTGCCAATCTACGGTGGCCAAGACATCACGCGTCAAATCAAGGCGTTGAAAAAACGCCCGCAAATCATTGTAGCAACACCTGGACGTTTCATGGACCATATGAGAAGAAGAACGATTCGTCTCGATGCGATTGAAATGGTGATTCTGGATGAAGCGGATGAAATGCTGAACATGGGCTTCATCGACGATATCAAGGAAATCTTGAAAGAGGTTCCTACCAATCGTCAAACATTGCTCTTCTCGGCGACGATGCCAAGAGCGATCCAGGAAATCGCCCAGCAGTTCATGAACGAACCAACCATCATTCAAGTGAAAGCAAAAGAAGTAACCGTACCAAACATCGAGCAGCAATATATGGAAGTAGCAGAAAGACAAAAATTCGATGTTCTGTGCCGTTTGCTGGATATTCATTCGCCTGAGCTGGCTATCGTATTCGGTAGAACCAAGCGCAGAGTGGATGAGCTGTCCGAAGCGCTGACCAAGCGCGGTTATGGAGCAGAAGGTATCCACGGAGACCTGAACCAGGCAAAACGCGACAGCGTACTTCGCAAGTTCAAGGAAGGTACAATCGAAGTATTGGTAGCGACTGACGTTGCAGCCCGCGGTCTGGATATCAGCGGGGTTACGCACGTATTCAACTTTGACATTCCACAAGACTCCGAAAGCTACGTTCACCGTATCGGAAGAACGGGACGTGCTGGTAAAACGGGTCTCGCGATTACTTTTGTTACTTCCCGTGAAATCGACCATCTGCGTCTGATTGAGCGTACGACCAAGCGTCGCATGGAGCGTCGTGCCGTTCCTTCGATGGCAGAAGCCCTGGAAGGTCAACAAAAAATGACGGTAGACAAAATTTTGGAAGCGTCTGGCAGAGATGATCTGTCTGCTTACAAAACATTGGCAGAGCAATTGTTGGAGGATGTTGATTCCGTGACATTGGTATCCGCAGCACTCAAGCTGTTGACCAAAGAGCCGGATACAACTCCTGTTCGCCTGACGGAAGAGGCTCCTCTTCGTGTCGGGAAGAAAAAGCTGCCTCCAAAAGGAAAAGGTGGCTTCGGCTCCGGTTCCGGTTTTGGTGGAAAGCGTCCATCTCGCCCGCGCAATGGCGAATATCGTCCTCGCGGCGGCGAATCTCGTCCGCGCAGCGGTGACTCTCGTCCACGCAGTGGCGACTCCCGTCCACGTGGCGAATCTCGTTCACCACGCAGCTAGGAATTGAGCGGTATCACAAGCAAAGACTGGTGTGCACATGTGCGCATCGGTCTTTTTTTCGTGCTGACCTGCCTGCGAATATTTAGGGGAATCCGTGACAAACTAGGATTGTTTTGGCACGAATTTTCGCGCAGGGAGAGAGTGCAAGTATGAGGAAAACAGCCATTGGAAAGTGGGCTGGTATTTGGCTCGCCGTATTGGGAGGGGGGATGTCGGTTCATGCAACTGGACATTCCTTTGATCAAGCGAAGGAGATTCTCACCGAGCAAAATCAGGTGTTTGAGATTGATGTCGATGTGAAAGACCGGAAAAGTGATCAAAGTTGAATTCGAGAATTTGTAAGGAGAAGGCTTCTGCAACTGGGTAGAGGTCTTTTTCCTGTGTGCAATTAAGTTTTGGCAACAACGAGTCAGACAAATTCGCGCTTTGATTTTGTTGTTAGCCTCTATGAAAACGCTTTATATTTGAGGTGTACACATTACCATTTCAATCATGTCAACATCTCATAGATAGGGGTAAAGGAGGGTTCAGTATGGAGAGCGTGGAAACAAAAAACTCTTCGGGTGGAATACGGGTCTCGGTACAAAAGTTTGGACGATTCTTGAGTGCTATGGTCATGCCGAATATCGGTGCTTTCATCGCTTGGGGATTGATTACCGCTTTATTTATTCCGACAGGCTGGCTGCCTAACGAAAATTTGGCCAAACTGGTTGGACCGATGATTACGTATTTACTGCCACTGCTGATCGGTTATACCGGCGGGAAAATGGTCCATGATGTTCGAGGTGGGGTCGTAGGTGCCGTCGCTACGATGGGGGTTGTCGTAGGCGCAGACATCCCGATGTTTTTGGGAGCCATGATCATGGGGCCTTTGGGCGGCTGGGTTATGAAAAAAGTGGACCAGTTGTTCGAAGGAAAAATTCGTTCCGGCTTTGAAATGCTGGTAAATAACTTTTCTGCGGGGATTGTTGGTGGGTTGCTGACACTTTTGGCATTCCAAGCAATTGGACCTGTCGTTGTGGGCTTGAGCAAAGCGCTTGCAGCAGGTGTAGAAGTCATTGTAGGTGCAGGGTTGCTGCCGCTTGCGAGCATTTTCATCGAGCCAGCGAAGATTCTGTTCCTGAATAATGCGATTAACCATGGTATTTTGAGCCCGATCGGTCTGGATGAAGCAGCGAAGATGGGTCAATCCGTCTTCTTCCTGCTTGAATCCAATCCAGGACCAGGTCTGGGGATTTTGTTGGCATACTGGCTTGCTGGCAGAGGCAGTGCCAAGCAATCGGCTCCGGGTGCTGTCATCATTCACTTCTTCGGAGGTATCCACGAAATTTACTTCCCGTATGTGCTGATGAATCCGCGTTTGATTCTGGCGGCCATTGGTGGCGGGATGGCTGGTGTGTTTACCTTCACGCTGCTTGGCGCAGGATTGGTGGCGCCACCGTCTCCAGGTAGTATCTTTGCCTTGATTGCAATGGCACCGCGTGGTGGATTGCTACCGGTACTCGCAGGTGTGTTGGCAGCGACTGTCGTGTCCTTCCTCATTGCATCTGCTCTCTTGAAAATGAGCGCAAAGACAGACGAAGATGAATTGGAAAAAGCGACAGAAAAAATGCAAGAGATGAAAGGCAAAAAAGCGCAGGCACAAGAAACGGTAGAAGCTCCAGTGATGCATGAGGTAGCTGCTGCTGACGTGAAGAAAGTCGTCTTCTCTTGCGATGCGGGAATGGGCTCCAGTGCGATGGGTGCGGCGTCCTTGCGCAAAAAGTTCAAGGATGCGGGCCTGACCGAGATTACGGTCATCAATACAGCGATCAACGACATTCCAAGCGACGCTGATATCGTCATTACGCACAAGACTTTAACAGAAAGAGCGCAGGTCAAAGCGCCTTCTGCGGAGCATATCTCCATTGAAAATTTCTTGAATAGTCCCGAGTATGACAAGTTGGTCAAACGCCTGGGGTAAAGGGAATCAACGCTAGTGAGAGCTAGCGTCTTCCCTCTTTGGCGTTAAGGAGGGAACGAAGACATGCATGTATCCTCTCGACAGCGATCTATTATCGAGATTTTATTGAAGGAACAAAAAGGAGTTACCGTTGGTTCGATCGCCGAGCAGATTGGTGTCAGCGGCCGTACCGTTCACAGAGAATTGGATGCGCTGGCCTCTTTGTTTGATGAGTTTGAACTGGAGTTGGTCAGAAAAACAGGTTCAGGGCTTGAAGTGGTTGGGACTGTAGAGCAAAGGCGTGCACTCAGAATGTCTGTCCTGCATCACATGACGAAGGAGTACACCGTACAGGAACGTAAGGCCATCATCCTGTGTGCGCTCCTAGAGGCATCAGAGCCAGTCAAGCTGATTTCGCTGGCGATCGATTTGAAAGTGACGACAGCGACCATCAGCCATGATCTGGATGATTTGGAGACCATGCTCGCTCGTTACGATCTGTCACTCTTGCGAAAAAGAGGGTACGGCGTAGAGCTGCAAGGTACCGAGTCGTCCAAGCGACGGGCTATCAGCAGACTGATTGCCGAGCATCTGGACGATCACGAGCTGATTGGGATCATCAAAGAAAATATTCAAAACAAGGCACTGCGAGACATCGACTCGATTTCGGAACGGTTGCTCGGCCTGATTGACCGGGAAAAGCTGATCAAGGTCGAGAATGCATTGAGCCATCTGGACGAGGAGCTTCCGTATCCTTTGGCAGACAGCGCCTATCTCGGGTTGGTCACCCATTTGGCATTGGCCATGGAACGGATTGAAAAAGGGGAAGGCATTCATTTTGACGAGAACACCCTCAGTGAATTGATTGGAACACCCGAGTACGAAATAGCCAGCAACATCATGGAGCGGCTGAAGCAAATTTTCCAAATGGAGATCCCTGCGGATGAGATCGGCTATATTACGATGCATTTGCGGGGAGCCAAGCTGCGGCATTCTCCGGATGACCAGGTATGGCCGGAAAATACAGAGCTCATGGTCATTACAAAACGCTTCATTCAAGCCTGCGAAGAACGATTGGACATTCCGCTTGGCAATGACGCCTCGCTGTTCCATGGTCTGCTGACGCATTTGGAGCCAGCATTGTACCGATTACAGCGGAAGATGGAGATTCGCAATCCGATTCTCGAGCAGATCAAGCAAAACTACCCAGAGCTGTTTGCCGTAACAAGTGAAGCGGTCCATACGATTTTGCCAGGGCTGCAGGTTCCAGATGAAGAGATCGGGTACCTCGTGATGCATCTTGGGGCGGCACTGGAGAGAACGCGCCATGAGCAGCAGTGGTACCGGGCATTGGTGGTATGCTCCAGCGGGATCGGCTCCTCCAAGATTTTGGCAACGCGCATCAAAAAAGAAATACCGGAGATCGTCAGCTTGAAAAATCTGTCCATGTTTGATCTGGAAGAGGTTCCGGCAACGGATTATGACTTGGTCATTTCCACCCTTCCATTGGCACTCGATCCAGCGGAATATGTCGTGGTCAGCCCGCTGCTTCCGCCAGACGATATCCAAAAAATTAAGTATCAATTGCACGCGAAGAGTCAGAAGCGATCCCATCAGGAGAAAAGTCAGCTGGTTCCCGCAGAACAGCAGTCCATCGAACAATTAAGGGCCATGCAATCCTACGCTGCGTATGCCAATGAGCTTTACGATGGGCTATGGGGAATGAGATGGGATAACCGTGATCTCGACATCGCCCAGCTTTTGAGCCAAATCAGCAAGAGGCTGAAAGCGCGTGGAACGATCGAGGAGGTCGAACCGGTCGTCAAGCAGTTGATCGAGCGGGAAAAGCTCGGCGGTTTGGGGATTCCGGGAACGTCCTTGGCCCTTTTTCACGGAAGAAATGAAGCAGTGAACAAGGCGACTTTTACGTTTCACCAATTACGAGAGCCTGTCCTTCTTCGCTCGATGGATGAAGAAGTGATATCGATTGACATGCTTCTGCTCTTGCTAGGGCCGAAAGAAGTGCCAAAGGAAGGGCTGGAGGTTCTCAGCGAGATCAGCTCCCTTTTGATTGAAGAAGAAATGCAAGCGGTTTTGAAAACAGGAGAAACACAGCAAATTGCTGATTATATAGCGGGCAAAATGTATGCGTTTTGCCTCAAAAAGATAGGATTGGAGAGAACGAAATGAAAAACATACTGACAGCGGAAAAAATCATGTTGAATGCAAAGGCAGCCAATAAAGAAGAAGCGATCAGACTGGCAGGACAATTGCTTGTGCGTGCAGGCCATGTAACAGAGGCGTATGTAGAGAAAATGCAAGAGCGCGAGCAGTTGGCGACCACATACATCGGAAGCGGCGTAGCCATCCCGCATGGAACGAACGAATCCAAGGCAGAGATTCAATCCACAGGGATCTCCATCATTCAGGTTCCAGAGGGCGTAGATTTTGGTGAGGGAAATACAGCCTATTTGTTAGTGGGCATTGCTGCTGTTGGAGATGAGCATCTGGAGGTGCTCTCGAACATCGCGATTCTTTGCTCCGAGGAGGAAAACGTCAAGCGGATTGTAAATGCAGCTTCGGCTGAAGAAATCATCGCGATGTTCTCTGAGGAGGTGTAATCGCCTATGCTAGCTGTACATTTTGGAGCAGGGAACATTGGGCGAGGCTTTATCGGACAACTTTTGCAAAAGGCTGGTTATGAAATTGCGTTTGTAGATGTCAACGCGGCTTTGGTCGATGAGCTGAATGAGCGAAAAATGTATCGCGTGCAACTAGCAACAACAGGAAAACCGGAGTCGGTCGTGGAAGGAGTTCGAGCGATAAATGGTCAGGATGTAGCGGCGGTAGCTGAAGCGATCGCAAATGCCGATTTGGTTACGACGGCAGTTGGTCCCAACATTCTTCCGCACATTGCTGGGGCCATCGCAGCCGGCATTACCCGGAGACTTTCTGTTCATGCGAAGCCACTCAATGTAATTGCATGCGAAAACATGATTGGCGGCAGCGAGAAGCTGAAGGAGCATGTGTATGAGCATCTGACGGAATCGGTTCAAGCCGAGGCAGCACAATGGATCGGATTCCCCAATGCAGCTGTAGACCGGATTGTTCCTTTGCAGCAGCATGATGACAAGCTTCTGGTTATGGTGGAACCGTTTTTCGAATGGGTGGTCGATTCGTCGCAGATGGTTGGAGAGGTCCCGTCCATTGAGGGCGTTACTTATGTGGAGGATCTTGCGCCGTACATCGAGAGAAAGCTGTTTACCGTCAACACAGGTCATGCGGTCATTGCGTACCTGGGGTATCAGCTGGGGATGAAAACGATTGATGAAGCGATGCGAGACGACCGGATCGTTCAGGTGACACGCGGGGCTCTTCAGGAGACAGGTGCACTGCTTGCTGCCAAGTACGGATTTGACCCGCGAGTGCATGAGCAATACGTGGAAAAAATCCTCGGCAGATACACCAACCCGCTGCTGTCTGACGATATTGTCAGGGTGGCACGTTCGCCGATCCGCAAGCTGTCGCAGCATGATCGTTTGGTCGGCCCAGCGCTGCAATGCATGGAAAAAGGAATGAATCCAGCGTATTTGGGTCTGGCAATTGCAGCGGCACTGGCGTTCGACCATCCCGAGGATGCGGAGTCCGCGCGGATACAAGCAAGCCTGAAAGAGTTTGGATGGGAAAATACATTACACAATTGTACCGGCATTCCGGCAGGTCATCCTCTGGAGGAGATCGTGCGCGCACAGGCACGCAGATTGAAGGAATGGTCAGGTAGCCATTGAGAGAGGCTGGTGTTACGATGTCCCAAAAGATCACAGGTGTAAAAGCTTCAGCAGGTATAGCCATTGGCAAGGCGTTTTTACTGACAACGCCCGACTTACAGATCAATACCGTAGCGATTGAAGATCCGGCAAGTGAAATCCAACGCTTCCAAGAGGCATTGGCTCGAGCAAAAAATGATTTGGAGGACATCGTTCTGCGCGTGGAGCGGGAGATGGGGACGGATCATGCAGACATTTTCAAAGCTCACCTGCTCGTCTTGGAAGACCCGGAACTGGTCGATACCGTCAAAGATAAAATTAATAGCGAAAAGACAAACGCTGAAAGTGCTTTGAATGATGTCGCACAAGCATTCATCGGACTTTTCGAGCAAATGGACAACGAATACATGCGGGAGAGAGCAGCAGACATTCGTGACGTGACCACACGTGTACTTTCTTACTTGCTCGGTTTACCATTTGCAGGACTCGGTGAGCTGACAGAAGAAGTGATCATTGTAGCGGATGATTTGACGCCTTCCGATACGGCTCAATTAGACCGCCGCTATGTCAAAGGCTTCGTCACGGACATTGGAGGACGAACCTCCCATTCTGCGATTATGGCACGTTCTCTGGAGATTCCTGCTGTTGTCGGAACACAAGGAATTACTCGTGCAGTTCAGCCTGGGACGCTCGTCATTCTCGACGGGCATGAAGGGATCGCGATTATTGACCCGAGTGAAGAGGAAATCGCTGTCTACAAACGCAAGCAGGCTGATTACGAAGTGCAAAAAGCCGAATTGGCGAAGCTTGTGAACAATAAAACGGTCACGCTGGACAATCATCATGTCGAGCTTGCCGCCAATATCGGAAGTCCTGAAGACGTCGCTGGAGCAATCGCCAATGGAGCTGAAGGTGTCGGGCTGTTCCGCACGGAGTTTCTGTACATGGGGCGCAATGATTTTCCGACGGAAGAGGAGCAATACCTCGCGTACAAGCACGTGCTGGAGCATATGGGCGACCGCCCGGTGGTGATTCGCACATTGGACATTGGTGGAGACAAGCATCTCTCCTACCTGGCTTTGCCAGAAGAAATGAACCCGTTTCTTGGACATCGCGCCATCCGGCTGTGTCTCGACAACCAAGAACTGTTTCGTACGCAGCTGCGTGCTCTATTGCGCGCAAGTGTACACGGCAATTTGAAAATCATGTTTCCGATGATTGCGACACTGGAGGAGTTCCGCCAGGCGAAATCGATTTTGGAAGAAGAGAAAAAATCTTTGGTGAATCGCGGAATTGTAGTATCCGATCAGTACGAAGTGGGTATCATGATTGAGATCCCTGCTGCGGCAATGTTGGCCGATCAATTTGCACGCGAGGTTGACTTTTTCAGCATTGGAACCAATGATTTAATTCAATACACAATGGCAGCCGACCGTATGAACGAGAAGGTCGCTTATCTCTACCAGCCTTATCACCCTGCCGTTTTGCGCTTGCTGCACAATGTCATCAAAGCAGGGCACGCGCAGAACAAATGGGTCGGTATGTGCGGGGAGATGGCGGGCGATCCAATCGCGATCCCGATTCTGTTGGGAATGGGTCTGGATGAATTCAGTATGAGTGCAGGGAGCATTTTGCCTGCACGCCAACAGCTGAGTCGTTTGAAGGTGGAGGACGCAGCGAAACAGGTGGATACAATTTTACAGATGAGCACTTCTGCGCAAGTAGAGGCGTTTGTGAAGGAATGGCTTGAGAGAGTATAGAGAAGGAGGCAGATCAGAATGGTAGAGAAAAAAATAGTGGTTCAATTGGCGCACGGCCTGCATGCACGGCCTGCTGCGAACTTTGTGAAGGTCGCCACGTCTTTTTCCAGCGAAATTAAAATCATCAAAAATGAGAAAAATGTAAATGGCAAGAGCATCATGGGTATTATGGCAGCAGCCATTGCAAAAGGGGAAGAAATTACCCTGATCACCGATGGTGTCGATGAACAAGAAGCGATGGCAGCATTGGAAAAAGCATTGACCGAACAGGAATAGCGAAGAGAAAAGAAATGACGACAAGCCCCTCAATCCGAGGGGTTTTTTCTGTTGTTCCGGGAAAGTTCACGTAGATAGAAGGTGTGCGAAAGGAGGCGAAAAGGGACAGGGGGAAATCGTTCCTGATCCACAATGATGAATAAGATGTTCGGTCGTCTCCTCAACCATTTTCTCGACATATAGATCCCCCTCGGCAAAGATGTACACATCTTTATCAACATATGGGGATAATCTTTGGCCTTATCCACAAAAAAAACTCGCCGATCAGTAAGAAATCGGCGAAGTCGAACCCGTATATTTGGTTATCCACAGCTTTTTAAACCAATGCAAAGGAGAGAACCGATAATAGAATCGAGGTAATAGTCATAGCAATCAGTGGGCGCGCCGCTTTTGTCCGCAGTGCACGCAAATTGACATTGAGACCAAGCCCGACCATCGCCATGGTAAGTACAAAGGTTGTAAGATTGGCGACACCGTTATGGAACGCTTCAGAGACAGGAATGGATGTGCCGAGAACGTAGCTACCCAAAACACTCATGGCAAGGAAGCCGATCAGGAACCAAGGGAATTCGATCTTGGTGCCACTTTGCAATTTCCCGGAACGTTTCATCCAAACCATCAGAATAAAACAGAGTGGGACCAACAGAAGCACACGCCCCAATTTTGCCAGCAGGGCAATCGCTAGCCCATCTTCACCCGACGGTGCAGCAGCCAACGCGACGTGAGCAATCTCGTGCAGACTAATTCCTGACCACATGCCGTATTCGACCGTCGACAGAGGAAGGAAGGGACGCAGGATCGTGTAGGAAATAGCAAAAAGGGTTCCAACGAGTGCGATCATTCCTACCCCAATGGCGGTATCTTCATCTTTGGCGGCAACGATAGGCGAGACGGCTGCAATTGCCGCTGCTCCACAGACGCCTGTACCGACTCCGAGCATGAGGGAGAGGGAAGAGTCTGCTTTCAGCCACTTGGCTATCAGCATCGTAACCGCGATGGCAAAAATAATGACACCAGCGTCATAGACGAGAAGCCCGAGGCCTTGATTCAAGACGACGTCGATATTGAGCTTAAGCCCGTACAAAATAATAGCCAGACGCAGTAAACGTTTGGCGGAAAATTGAATCCCTGATCGCAATGCTTCCGGATATCCACGAAAATGCCGGTATGCGACCGCGATCAGGATCGAACAGGCGAGGGGGCCAACTTGTTGGAAGCCAGGTATTTTTGCTAAGCCGTAGCCTGTCAGGGCGATGAAAAAAGTAAAAGCGATTCCAGCTATCCACAGCGAGAAGGATGCGGGGTTGCTTTCGGGGGTTTTTTTGGGCTGTACGCTGGCATTGCTTTCATTCAATGGCACGCTGTTTTTTATCGGAGTTGCCATTGCCATCACTCCTCGAAAAGATTTACAAACTCAGCATACGGCAACTGTTATAATAAGAAAAATAAATCATTGCGATGATCATCATAAGTGAAATGAATGGTTAGTGGTGGAAAGGAGAGTGAAGGCAGTTGGATCAGCATTTGCTTGTGTTCGTGACCGTTGCAGACAGACAGAACTTTTCCCGAGCTGCAGAAGAGCTTCATATGACGCAGCCTGCCGTTAGTCAGTATATTCATGCGCTGGAGCGCACGATAGGGACAAAGCTCCTGGAGCGAAGCAACAAATATGTTCGCTTGAATAAAGCAGGCGAGATTGTCTATCATCACGCTCGGGAGATATTGGGTCTGTACACGCGGATGCAGAGCCTCGTGGACGATTTGATGAATACACCCAGTGGGCATTTGACTATTGGCGCGAGTTACACATACGGGGAGTATGTGCTGCCTCATGTCATTGCGCGTCTTCGTCAGTATTACCCAATGATTACTCCTACGATTACGATTCACAATTCCACAGTGATCGCTGAGCTGGTGGCAAAGCGACAACTCGACGTCGGGATTGTTGAGGGGGAGTATGTGGACGAGAAAATGTGCGTGGAGCCGTTTGCTGATGATCGTATGTATTTGATTGCTTCTCCAGAGCATCGATTAGCGGGGCAGACTGAGGTCAGCATTGACGAGTTGACGCAGGAAACGTGGATTGTACGGGAAGAAGGATCGGGCACGAGAGAAGCGGCTGAAAAAATGTTTCGCCAACTGCAATTCACACCGCACAAGCGAATGGAGTTCGGCAGTACACAGGTGATCAAGGAGTCAGTGGAGGCTGGGTTGGGAATCAGCCTGCTTTCTTATTGGGCCATCCGCAAAGAACGAAAGCTCGGCACGCTCTGTACATTGAAGGTGACGGGGACACCGGTTACCCGTGATTTTTCGCTCGTCACGAAGTCCGACGAGTTTCATACCAAAGCATTGGACATCTTCATGGATCTTATCCGCACGCATGTGCCGGAGGGTGCCCATACGTAAAAGAGGAAGCGGCACGATCGGTACGTGCTGCTTCCTCTTTTTCATTTCAAGCAGACGAGTCTGGATGAGCGAGTGTCAGACGAAAGGTTGTTCCTTCTGGAGAAGTTCGAATCAATTCGACATTTCCCCCGTGTGCTTTTGCCAATAGTCGCGAGATCGTCAGGCCAAGCCCCAATCCATGTTTCTTTTTGCGTTTGCTATCGCCGCGATAGTACCGTTCGAAAATGAATGGAACCTCTGACTCAGGAATCCCTTTTCCATTGTCGGTCACGTCGATGGAGAGGAAGTCGCTTTGATTATGGACGCCGATCTCGATTTGCGTTGCATTTGCGCCAGCGCTGTTCCCCAATAAATTAAGCAAGATTTGTTTAACATGTGATTCATCGCCAATCCATACGATTTCTGATCCAGTCGGGTGAACTGTCACAGATACGTCTGCAAATGATGGTAGGGCTTGCACCTGTGCGACTACCTGATCCAATGTGCTATCGATTTGAATGGATTGCTTCTCGACGAATAACTCACCTGCTTCCATGGACGAAAAATCGAGCAGGTCATTGACCATTGTCTGGAGTCGCTTGGCTTCGTCCATGCTGATTTGCATGAATTCATCCGCGTCCGCACCCTTCACAACGCCGTCTTTGACCGCCTGAATCATCCCGCGGATCGAGGTGACAGGGGTACGCAGCTCATGGGAAACACCAGCCAAAAGGTCGGTGCGCATCCGCTCCAACTGTCCGAGTCGGTTGGCCATTTCGTCAAAGGAATGTACCAGCTGGCTGATTTCCGCCTCTTTTATTTTGGCGGTATCAGGCAGTGAGGGCGTATAATTCCCGGTGGATATTTGCTCGGCAGCCATTGCCAACTGCCGGAGAGGCTGAGTCAGGGATCGAGACAAAACATAAACGATAGCCCAACCGCACAAGGTGATGATGCCAATGGAAACCATGATCGTGATATAGGTGTGGACCAAATCATTGTTAAGCGGCGTGCTGACGTAATAGGTGCCTGCGACTCCGTTATGCTCATAGTAAGGTACACCTACCCGCAACCACGTAGCTTCCCCTGCGGAGATAACCTCCCGTGTTTCCTTTGTGTTGTCTACAGGCTGGATAGGTGTAGGTAACTGAGTAATGGTAGCAGCCGCCTGGTTGACCATTTCCTTTTTGGACGTCTTGCCTGCGACATCGTAAATCTGCACTACGTGATCGATTGGCACAGTTGGCATGACCTTAAGCGCGATCGTGGCGGTAGTTGCTGCGGGTATTGCGGCGTCAGGAATAGAAGGTGACGTAGGACTGGTTACAGCAGTGACGGTCTGGCCAGGCATAGCAGCGAACTCCTCTTTCTTTAAAGGAGTAGCTGTGTCGCTCTTGGTAAGCAACACCTTGGAATACGAATCAGCCAGCATCTCCGTTCTTGCTTCCAATACTTGAAACTGCTGTTCTGTAGCTGCTTTGTTAATCCAATAGATTCCAAAGAAGCCGATGCCGAGTAGGATGACCGATAAAATCAGAGCGTAGCGCCACGTCCAGTAGCGCAAGAGAGGCACAGCTGTCCTGGTAGAAATAGATCGTTTAGTAAACACGCAGGCTGTACCCCAATCCTCTGATCGTGCTGATTTCCCCTTCGGAAGTCGGCCAAGGCCGCAAGCTTTTGCGCAAGCGTTTCACAGCGGTATCCACAGAACGATCCCCTCCTTCAAAATCCATTCCCCAGACTTGATCTAGCAATTGATCGCGGCTAAAGCGTTGGTTGGGATGCCGCGCCAGGAAAACGAGCAGCTGCCAATCCCGTGGCATTAAGGAAAGGGGTGTTTTCCCGATCAGCGCATTCTGTGCCGTAACATCTATCGAAAGCGTGCCGAGTCTGATCGTATCCGCTTCCGTGAGATAAGAGGAACGGCGGAGCACGGCTTGGACACGAGCGAGCACTTCTTCTGGATCAAATGGCTTGGCAATGTAGTCATCTGCACCTTGCGCAAGCCCTTGAAGCTTGTCTGGCACGGTACCGCGTGCAGTGATAATGATGACGGGACAACTGCCGTATTGGCGAATCTGATTGAGTATGTCCAAGCCGTCATGATCAGGCAGCATCAAGTCTAGCAGGACAAGTTCGGGCTTCCAGGAGAGAAAAGTCGTGATTGCCTCGTGATCTCCCTCGTTCCACTGTACCTCGTAGCCTGCCCGTTCCAGGTAGACCTGGACAAGCCGAGCAATCGGCATTTCATCCTCAATGAGCAGAATTCGTTTCACGAAGAAACACTTCCTATCTATCTCGAGTCAATTTGTACTTATCATAGCAATGATAGACATGATTTCAGCTGACATCATTTGTAATAACGTTTTTTCGATTCAGTTGTTTAGCATAATGGAGTTATGTGTCCGTTAAATGGCGAAGTGTATAGCAAAACCTCTGGCAGTTTCCCGTCAGAGGTTTTGTGTATGCTTGAATGGTGAGCCTATTTTTTGATGGCAGGTACTGAGATTTGCTGAGCTTTTGTGATCTTGCCTTCTTTTTCAAGCTGCTTGATCAGTTCTTCTACGCTGATTCCTTTCTCTTTTGCCAATTGTTCCAGGCTGGTTGCCTCTTGCATGAAGACGGACATTTTGCCATTATCATCGATTTTGAAGGAAACGGTAGTAGCTTCTGTGAATTTCCCTTCTTTTTTCATCTGTTCGATCAATTCTTCTACGGAGATGCCCTTTTCCTTTGCCAAATCTACCAGATTGATAATCGGTTTCGCCATCGTTTGAGCATCATCGAAGTTTACCACCTGAAGGGGTACAGCGGTACCCGATGTTTTCGTTGTGTCACTTGCCGCAAACGCGGAGCCTGCCATTGCGGATACTGCCAGAGCCATTACTGCCATTGCCATTTTCTTTTTCATTGTAAAATTCCTCCTTGAAGATCTGTAAATTGTTGTAAGCCTTGCTTTCGGGCTTGCCCGTCTCGGCTACACCCCAAAGATAATGGGGGCTTGTGTCCGTAATATGACCGGAATATGGAAAAGTGACGGAATGCCGAAAACGCTTGCATTTTTCCCTGCCTTGTTCTACATTAGAGACAGGTAAAAGAGCACGTAAATCGCGTGTAATTTTACCCACAAGTGAATAATCAAAAGGCAAAGGTGCCCTTGAACACAAAGCATGTTCTTTTGTGTTTAGGCACCTTTTTTTGCTTTTGAAAAGGGAAGTTGTCTTGAAAGGAGTGACACGCATGGAAAAACCAATTCGAGCGACGCCGCTTGCGATCCGACTGATTCCCAATGTCGATCCTCAATTTGCGGAGAAGCTGAACCTGCCTTCTCATATCCGAAGTCTGGGTCTTTTGACCTCCACGATTGACGATGTGGGGTACACGGCCATTGACGAAGCGACCAAAAAGGCAGCGGTGGAAGTTGTGTATGCCAAGTCGTTTTATGCAGGCTCAGGCCATGCGTCTGGACCGTTGTCCGGCGAGTTCATCGGGATGATCGGAGGCGCGACGCCATCGGAGGTGCAGAGCGGACTGGATGCAGCCGTTGCATTTATGGAAAGCGGAGCATGCTTTTACTCTTTGAATGATGAAGGGACGCATGCGTATTACGCCCATGTTGTGTCGCGGACGGGCAGCTATTTGTCCCAACTGGCGGGTATCAGAGAAGGTGAACCGCTTGCCTACTTGATTGCTCCACCACTGGAGGCCATGTATGGTATTGATGCCGCCCTCAAGGCTGCAGATGTACAAATGGTTCAATTTTTTGGTCCACCGACAGAAACGAACTTTGGGGGAGCGCTACTCACTGGCAGCCAGTCGGCATGCACGGCAGCCGCTGATGCTTTTGCCGATGCCGTAAGAAGTGTCGCCCAACAGCCTGTCAAACGATAATAGGGATTTTCCCTCTTGAAGGGGAGGTAATGTAAATGCGCGCTACAACATATTCACTCGGCATGATCGAGACGCTGGGCTTGCCTGCTCTCATCGCTGCCGCAGACGCTGCTGCCAAAGCCGCAGACGTCAAAGTCGTCTCTTATGAAGGCGCGGACGCAGGGATCGTTACCGTGTATGTAATCGGAGATGTCTCCTCCGTACAGTCAGCTGTAGATGCTGGTGCTGAAGCTGCAAGACGTGTCGGAACATTGCTGCACTCACACGTCATTCCACGTCCTGACGAAAATGTACCAAAAATGCTGAAAAACCTGCTGAAACCGGAAGTGAAAGAAGAGGGTAAGGCAGAGTCGGCCCAAGTGCCAGCGACCAAATTGCAGGATCAGTCTATCAATGATCTGCGCAAAATGGCGCGTTCGTATGCGGACTTCCCGCTGACAACGAACGAAATCAACATGGCGAAGAAAGAAGATCTCATTCGTCTGTTGGAAGAGAAACAAGGCGGAGGTGACAAAGCCTAATGACACTCGACGCTGATCTGTATTCCATACAGGAAGTGCGTACCTACCTCGCACAAGCGAAGGAAGCACAGGCCAAGTTCGCTACTTACAGCCAAGAACAAGTCGACAGAATCATCGAAGCCATGTCCAAAGCGGGCGTGGAGCATGCAGATCGACTCGCAGCTATGGCTGTAGAAGAAACAGGCTTTGGTAACATCCCGGACAAACGGATGAAAAACCTGTTTGCTGCGCAAGATGTGTACGCATCTGTGAAAGATGTAAAAACGGTTGGCATCATCCGTAAGGACGAAGAGAACAAGGTATGGGAAGTGGCGCAGCCATTCGGTATCGTAGCTGGTATCGTGCCTTCCACCAATCCGACGTCCACGGTTATCTATAAATCGATGGTCTCCCTCAAGGCGAGAAATGCGATTGTCTTCAGCCCGCATCCGTCGGCAGCCAAGTGCACGCTGGAAGCAGCGCGACTGATGGCACAGGCGGCAGTAGCGGCTGGAGCACCAGAAGGCTTGATCCACTGCGTTACCAAGCCTACGCTACCAGCGACAAACGAGTTGATGAAGCACAAGCTGACCAATTTGATTCTCGCGACTGGCGGAACGCCGATGGTACGCGCAGCATACAGCTCAGGCAAGCCTGCTTACGGTGTAGGACCTGGTAACGTTCCGGTCTACGTCCACCACAGTGCGGACTTTGCTGCTGCTGCCAAGCGCATTGTGCAGAGCAAGACGTTTGACTATGGTACAATCTGCGCTTCTGAGCAAGCATTGGTAGTGGAAGAATCCGCAAAGCACCAATTGATTGCTGCGCTGAAGCGTGAAGGCGCCTACTTCCTGAACGAGCAAGAAAAGGAAAAGGTAGCTGCCATCGTCACGATTAACGGCTCGCTAAACGCGAAAATCGTTGGCCGCTCTCCGCATGTGATCGCTCAAATGGCGGGTATTACCATCCCTGCTGATACGCGTGTCCTGATTGCGGAGGAGAACAATGTAGGCAAAGCATATCCGATGTCCGTTGAAAAACTGGCTCCGGTCCTTGCCCTCTACACTGTTCACGGCGACAGCGAAGCGTTTGCCCGTTGCCGCGAATTGCTGGAGCATGGTGGTCTTGGACATACAGCGGGTATTCACGCCCAGGATGAGAATGTCATCGCAGCGTATGGTCAAGCAATGCCAGCATCTAGAATTCCGGTCAATACGGGTACGACCTTCGGAGGAATTGGTGCAACGACTGGCGTACAACCAGCGTTCACACTTGGATGCGGTTCTTTAGGGGGCAACATCACTTCCGATAACATCGGTGCGAAGCATATGTTCAACATCAAGCGTGTTGCATTTGGCATCAAAGAAATGCCACAATCAACGCCAGCACCACAAGCTCCTGCGACACAAGCGGAAGAAGCTGTCCTACAGGCTGTCTCTTCCATGAACGTTGGCTTGAGCCGTGATGAGATCAAGAACATCATCAAATCCGTGTTAACAGAAATGACGTCTTAATGTCGTAAAACACTAGAATCTTGGAGATATAATTAAGGAGGATACAAAAATGGCTGGAGAAATGTCCGCATTGGGAATGGTAGAAACAAAAGGTTTGATCGGAGCAGTTGAAGCTGCTGACGCAATGGTAAAAGCAGCAAACGTAAAACTGATTGGTAAAGTACACGTAGGTGGCGGTCTCGTGACTGTTATGGTACGTGGTGACGTAGGTGCAGTAAAAGCTTCCACAGACGCAGGCGCCGCTGCTGCTGAAAAAGTAGGAGAGCTCGTATCTGTACACGTAATCCCACGCCCTCATGGAGACATTGAATTGATCCTGCCTAAACTCGAAGGGTAATAAATCCCTATGGCAGTAATTACAGAAGCATCCTTGAGAGCAATGCATAAGTCAGGTATCCCAAACCCCTTTCTCGTTGAGAAAGGGGATAAAATAACACCAGCAGCGGCAGATTTCTTGAAAGGAAGAGGGATTCAAGTGAAACAAGTTGATCAGCACCAGCAGCCTTCCACCAATCAAGCTGCCGAGGCAGTGCGAGAAATTCCTTTGGGCGTATCTAACCGTCACATTCATTTGTCGCAAGCAGATGTCGAGAAGCTTTTCGGAGCCGGACATCAATTGACGCCAATGCGTGATTTGTCGCAACCGGGCCAGTTTGCTTGCCAGGAAACAGTCACCATCGTGGGACCAAAAGGCAGCATTCACGGGGTTCGTGTTTTGGGACCAGCTCGTGGCGCGACACAAGTGGAAATTTCCAGAACAGACGGCTTTGCAGTAGGTGTTCATGCCCCTGTGCGTATGTCTGGAGATATTGAAGGAACACCAGGTATGGTACTTGTAACGGCAAAAGGGACTGTTGTAATGGACAAAGGCGTAATCGTAGCGAAGAGCCACGTTCATATGTCCCCAGCAGATGCCGAGCAATATCAAGTGAAGGATGGCGATACGCTGATCCTGGCGACTCAAAGCGATCGTCCTATCATCTATCCAGATGTAGTCGTTCGTGTACATCCGCAGTTTGCACTTGATTTCCACGTGGATACGGATGAAGGAAATGCCGCTAATTTGAAAACGGGCGACCGGGTAAAAGTGATCGGCAAGAACGGGCAATTTTACTCCGGCTAACGGAGGTTGAGCTTGATGGACATCAGAGAAATGGTGGCGTCGATTACAAAAGAAATTTTGCAATCGATGAATACAGAAAAGCAAAGCAGCGCAGCGCCTCGTGTCCTGTACGTTTTTTGCGACAGCCAGGCTCATGAGGCGTTTCAGGATCATTTTATCCAACTGAAAAACCACGGGATCTGCCATGACATTCTCTTCCTGGACGGAGAAACCTCTTCCTGGTTGGGAATGCACAAGATTGAATGTGGGGGAGCAGGCAAAATTCTGACAGCAGATGAGTACGCTCCTGCTCCGTTGGAAGTGCCGAAAGATTATGTCGGTATCGTGATTCCTGAAATCGATTTGGATAATGCAGCGAGAATTGCTTCCGGTCTAAAAGGAACAATCAAAGCGGAAATCGTCTTTTCCGCGTTGGTGACGGGCAAATTCGTCATCGCTGGTTCCGATGTGCCAGGGATCAAGCGCGCAGACCGCCGTACCCTGCAAACATTGACACTGACACCTGCTTATGAAAAGCTGTTCAACCGTCACGTTGAGAGCATGAAAGAGCTGGGTGTGGAGTTTGCGGAGCAACGCCGTCTGGCTGATCGCGTGGTTTCCAAGCTGAAGTCTCAGCTGCAAAAAGTGGAGACTACCAAGACAGAACAACCGACATTGACTCCTTTGGATGAGCAAGAAGCCGTCTTTTCCGGGAAGCTGTTGACAGCGGATTGGATCAGATCTCAGCCTGAGCTTCGCGATACGACTTTGATCGTGAAAAAAGGTGCAATTGTTTCTCCGCTTGCTTATGACAGCATGAGAGAACGCGGCATTACGGTCAGCTATTTAGGAAAAGGGTGATCGCATGTTTTTGGGAAAAGTGATCGGCAGCGTCTGGGCCACGCAAAAAGAAGCAGGTATGGAAAATCTCAAGCTCATGGTGGTTCAGCCGATTGATTGGCGTGGCGAAGAAGGCGGACAAACCGTTATCGCAGCGGACAGGATCGGTGCGGGAATCGGGGAGCAGGTTATCGTCTCTCGTGGGACGCCTGCCCGAATCCTTTTCTCCGGCACCAGTGTGCCGATCGATGCGATCATCGTAGGCATCGTGGATTCGTTTGAGGTGCCGGGTGCCGCAGGAAGAGAGGAATAGGAATGGAACAGGAACGTTCACGAGTCATTCAGGAATTCGTACCGGGGAAACAGGTCACGTTGGCTCATGTAATCGCAAACCCTGACCCAATGCTCTATACCAAGCTAGGTATCAATGAGGCCGGTGCGATCGGCATTTTGACTTTGACGCCTACCGAAACAGCCATTATTGCCGCGGATATTGCGACAAAGGCTGCTGGCGTCGAGCTTGGGTTTCTCGATCGTTTTACAGGTTCCCTGATTGTCGTAGGAGATGTATCCGCTGTTGAGATGGCAGTCGATGCGGTCAATCAGGTGCTGAGCGAAAAACTGCGGTTTACACCGGCATTGGTGACGAAATCATGACCGGCCGTGTAATGATTATCGGTGCAATCGAAGCAGGCAAGTCTTCTCTGGTGCGGGCGCTGTTCAATGACGAACAGCCTGCCCGGAAGACACAAGCGCTCGAATATCGGGACTGGGCGATTGACACTCCGGGTGAGTACAGCGAAAACCCGATGTTTTACCGCACGCTTATGGCTACCTCTCTGGAGGCGAAGGTCATTGTGATGGTGCAGGATGCAACAAGGGAGCGCAATTATTTCCCTCCTGGCTTTTCACAAGGGTTTCCGCAATCGTGCATCGGGGTCATTACCAAAATGGATCATCCTGATGCAAATGTGGAGAGGGCAGAACAATTTCTGCGCCAATCGCTCGGCAATGCGAAAATTTTCCGGACCTCCTCGCTCACGAGTGAGGGAGTGCCAGAATTGCGAGCGTATTTGCAAGAAATTATCAATGAGTAAGTGAGAGTAACCAGTATTACACCCCTTTCCGCCGCAGCGTGTCTGTGAGAAAATGAGGTCATATCAACTCCTAGCAGGTGAAAAGAGGTTCACATGCAATCAATACGAGAAGTGTGCAAAGCGTCCACGACGTTGAGTGATGACGACATTCGGATTGTGGAGGATCTGGCTTCCAAGCTTCAGATTTTTGCTGATCTGTCTCAAGCGGACATGTTTATTGACTGTCCGACGGTAGATCGGAGCGCTGCGATGGTAGTCGCACAAGCTGCACCGAGTACGGCACGCTCTATGTACAGTGGATCGGTCGTAGGGCATTTGGCGACGGCGATTAATGAGCCGGCTGTTATGTATTGTCTGACTACAGGCAAGCCCGTCATCGGTTCACGTGGGGTTTCACAGGAGCAGGTCGTGATGCGACAAAGCGTCGTACCCATCACGAATGCCGCTGGAAAAACAATCGGGACCTTGATAACTGAACAAGATATATCCAAACAGGTGGAACAGGAAAAGAACGTCGAAATGCTCAAGGAAACAACGGAGCATTTAAGTGAGACGCTCATCCAGTTCGCTGTGCCTGATCTGCCCATTTCGTCGCTTTTGCACGAGGGCATGATTTTGTTTGATCAGAGTGGGGTTATCACGTACGCCAATGGACGTGCCCACAAGCTGCTCTCCTTGATCGGCTTTGAACGGCCGGAAAAAGGCGAGAGCATCGAACGTATTTTTTCCTGGAGAGTTACCCCGGAAAATTTTGTGCGCAACGGGGGTTACATTCAGGAGGAGCTGTCAAAAGGCAAACATTTTATCATGATGAAAGCGGTTTCGTCCGTCCGCAAGCAAGACATCATCGGGGGATTCATTCTCCTGCGAGACATATCGGACATTCGGGAAAAAGAAAAGCAATTAATGATCAAATCCGCGGTGATTAAAGAGATTCACCACCGGGTCAAAAACAATTTGCAAACCATCTCTAGCCTGCTGCGTCTGCAAATGCGGCGTTCGCAGTCCAACGAGATTGAAAAGGTATACCGGGAAAGCATCAATCGCATCAACAGCATCGCCATTATTCACGAATACTTGGCACAGGATGGTCTGGAGCAGATTGACTTCAAAGAGATTTTAACCAAAATATCGAAAATAATCGTCTCTTCGATGAGGCGTTCTGAGCAAGCTATACACGTCGTGGTGACGGGCGAATCGGTGTATCTGCCGTCCAACAAAGCAACATCGTTTGCCTTGATCGTCACCGAGCTGATTCAAAATTGCATGATTCATGGTTTTCATGAGCAGCAAGAAGGGAAAATCTCCATTGCACTCGTCGCCAAGGAAGACTTCGTTAGTCTGTCTGTGACAGATGACGGGGTAGGCATCGAGGACATGGAGCAAATCCACAAAAAGGGCCATCTCGGCCTGAAAATTGTCGATACACTGGTCAGGGAAGACCTCGAGGGCACGATGCATTTCCGCAATACTGGGAACGGAACAGAGGTTACCATCCTCTATCCGATCCAAAAGGAGGATGAAGATGACACAGCCGAAGATTATGGTGGTTGATGACGAGCCGATTATTCGCATGGATTTGCGCGAGATGCTCGAAAATGAAGGGTATTTAGTGGTTGCCGAGGCGAAAAACGGAGAAGAGGCAGTCGAACAGGCCCATCGTCACAAGCCCGATCTGATCATCATGGATGTGAAAATGCCTGTCTTGAATGGAATCAAGGCAAGCAGTATCATTCGTTCCTTTTCAGACAGTTCCATTCTTCTCTTGACGGCTTATAGCCAAAAGGAACTCGTCCAGGATGCCAGAAAAGCGGGTGTGACGGCTTACTTGGTGAAGCCGGTGTCGGAGGATGATTTGATTCCCGCAGTAGAAATCGCACTCAGTCAAAAGGAAAAAGTCGTTTCACTGAAGAAGGATATCAATGATCTGAAGCAAAAGATCGAGGATCGCAAGGCAGTGGAAAAGGCAAAAGGAAAGCGGATGAGTGCCCTATCCTTGGAAGAGGATGCGGCTTACAAATGGATGCAGCAAGTAAGCATGCAACGGCGCATGCCGCTTGTGAAGCTGGCAGAGGAAATTTTGTCGGGCGAGCAGGCCATTTTCACGCAAGGCTAGTACTGACGTTATCATAAAAAGCAGTGACAAGTAGATACGAAGAGAGCAAAGGCGCTTGAATCAGACCGGGAGCAAGGAACCGGCTGTTCAAGCGTTTTTTCGTAAGGCCCTTCTGGCACGCCAATGGTTCAAGGAGGTTCATATGGACGAACAATGGATCCAAAGCGTCGGAATCGATGTGGGAACAAGCACGACCAAAATGATCGTCAGCCGATTGCGATTGGGTCGCATGTCCAGCACGTTTTCGCTGCCGCGTTATCAGATCGTGGAGCGACAATTGCTGTATGCGAGTGAAGTACATTCCACACCGCTCATCGGATTTGATGAAATCGACGCTGACGGAATCGGAGCGATTCTTGCAGCCGAGTACGACAAGGCACAGATCAGCTTGTCTCAAATCAAGTCCGGGGCGGTTATCATTACCGGAGAAACAGCCAGCAAAAAGAACGCACAGCATATCGTTCATCTGCTGGCTGAACGCTCCGGGGATTTCGTGGTAGCGACAGCAGGTGCTGACCTCGAAGGCGTGCTGGCGGGCAAGGGCGCTGGCGCAGAAAAACGCTCGCAAGCCATGCAAGGTGTAATCGTCAATGTCGATATTGGCGGAGGAACAGCGAATGCCGCCTACTTCCAACGTGGCCGAGCGATTGCAACGGTTACGTTCCACGTCGGAGGAAGACTGATCCGTCTCAGTCCGCAAGGTGTCGTTCAATACGTGTCGCCGAACATTCAACAATGGCTGACGGCAAAAGGACTGCGTATTCAAGTCGGACAGGAAATCGGATTCGCGCAGCTCACAGAGGTTGCCGAACAGCTGGGACGCAGTATGCTCGATTATTTGACGGGCAAAGAGCGCCAAGTATCAGGCTTGCTCGTAGTGGGACAGCATTTGCGCGATTCCATCCCTGTTGATGAATTGACTGTCTCAGGCGGTGTGGGTCTGCTTATGAGCGGACCTCCCGTCAAAGATATTTCGGATGCGAGCCGATATGGCGATTTTGGACCACTGCTCGGATATGTACTCCAGCAGGAGCGCGAAAAAGGGACGTATCCGGTACAGTGGCTAGACCCGGATCAAACGGTACGGGCAACAGTAATTGGCGCGGGGATGCAGAGCACGGAGATTAGTGGTTCAACCGTGCATATCAAGCCGGAGCTGTTGCCGATCAAAAATATTCCGATTCTCAAGCTGGAGCTTACCGAAGAACAATTGGCAGATGCCACACGACTGCGACAGGAAGTGGCTTCGATCTACCAACTGGGTGAGCGCCTGTTTGAAAAAACGACAGGGATTCCTTTCGCACTCGCGATCTCCGGCATCGGGTACTGCTCGTACGCTCTGCTGCAGACGCTGTCCCAGGAGCTGTCGGAGCAATACCGGGCAACTTTCCCTGAGAGCCAGACCATGGTCGTCATCTGTGAAACAGATATGGCCAAAGCGCTTGGGCAGGCCTTGGCGCTGCGTTGCAAAGGGGCACCGGAAATCATTTGCATCGATCAGGTGCGTGTGGAATACGGCGATTACATCGATCTCGGTGAGCCGATCTCGGGAACGATCATTCCCGTCGTCGTCAAAACACTCGCGTTTGATGAGAGGCCGTAACGTAAGAAGGGGTGGACGTGATGAACACGAAAACGACTGTGCTTGGACAGACCTATCAATTTCGCGATTTGAAAGAAGTTTTCGCGAAGGCTAATGAAGATAAATCAGGCGACCAGCTGGCTGGTCTCGCCGCTGCTGATTCCCGGGAACGTGTAGCTGCCAAGCAAGTTTTGGCTGATCTGACGCTGGCGGACATCCGCAACAATCCGATGGTTCCGGCAGAAGAAGACGAAGTATCCCGTGTGATCGAAGAAGGAATCAACGAAAAAATTTACAACGAAATCAAAAACTGGAGTGTAGCAGAACTCCGCGAGTACATTTTGAGCCATCAAGCAGGCGATAATGAACTCAAGCGCATCAGCCGCGGCTTGTCCAGTGAAATGATCGCAGCAACCGCCAAGCTCATGAGCAACCTCGACTTGATTACGGCTGCGTCCAAGATCAAAGTTGTGACGCATGCCAACACGGCAATCGGTCAGAGAGGCGTATTGGCTTCTCGTGTACAGCCGAACCATCCATCCGATAACGTACAAGGCATCAAGGCATCCCTGTATGAAGGATTGAGCTACGGTATTGGCGATGCGGTAATCGGGATTAACCCGGTTATCGATACAGCGGACAGCGTGAAAGATATTTTGAACATGACCAAAGACGTGATGACCAAGTTCGATATCCCGACACAAAACTGCGTATTGGCTCACGTATCCACGCAAATGCGTGCCATCCGTAATGGGGCACCAGCAGACTTGATTTTCCAGAGTTTGGCGGGCAGTGAAAAAGGAAACAAGGCATTTGGTATTGATGTAGCACTGCTGGATGAAGCAGATGAGCTGATGCGCAAAGAGGGCACCTCCTACGGGCCGAACTTCTGGTATTTCGAGACAGGTCAAGGCTCTGAGCTGTCTTCCGAGGCGCATCACGGCATGGACCAGGTAACGATGGAAGCGCGCTGCTACGGACTTGCTCGCAAGTACAATCCGTTTATCGTGAACACAGTAGTTGGCTTCATTGGACCTGAGTATTTGTACGACAGCCGTCAAGTTATCCGCGCGGGTCTGGAAGACCATTACATGGGTAAAATGCACGGTTTGCCGATGGGCTGTGACGTATGCTACACGAACCACATGAAGGTCGATCAAAACGATATGGACAATCTCGGCATTTTGCTCTCGTCGGCAGGCGTTAACTTTGTTATCGGCGTAGCCATGGCAGACGATGTCATGCTCAACTATCAATCGACGAGCTTCCATGATATTGCCGCGTTCCGTGAAGTGATGGGACTGCGACCTGCTCCTGATTTTGAAAAATGGCTGGAGAAAATGGGCATCATGGAAAACGGTAGGCTGACTGCAAAAGCAGGCGATCCGACAATCTTCATGTAAGATCAGGAGGTGAAAGACGGATGGAACAACAATTAGATTTCTTGGTAGATAAAGTAGTAGCAGAACTGCAAAAGAAGCTGGGTGAGGTTAGCGAACAAGCTCCGTCACCAAAAGCAGAGACAGGCTTGATCCAACTGAGATCGGAGCCAAAGGCAGATTCGGTAGCGAATGCGACGACGGCTCCGACGCAAGCTCCAGCGGTGAATGAGCAGCTTGCTCCATCGAAAGAACCAGAGAGAACATCGCATGTACCGAATCCGAAGTACAAGGAAGGCTTGGATGAACTGCTGTCCAGTACGCCAGCGCGCATCGGAGTTTGGCGTGCAGGTGTGAGACCTTTGACCAAGACGATGCTTGAACTGCGTCGCGACCATGCTGCGGCTGTAGATGCTGTATATGGTGAAGTCAGTCAAGCGGTGCTCGATCAGTTTTCCTTGTTCACAGTGGAGACACAGTATGACAACACCGAAAACTATCTAAAGCGCCCGGATATGGGGCGCGTCCTCACCGAGGAAGGCGTGCGCTTGCTGCAAGAGCGCGGCCAAAAGAAACCGCAGGTACAAATCGTCGTTTCAGACGGCTTGAGTGCCGCTGCGGTGGATGCAAACCTGAAAGACGTGCTTCCATCCCTGATGGACTCTCTGAAAAGCTACGGACTGACCTGCGGCACTCCGTTTTTTATCAAAGGCGGACGCGTAGCCAGCATGGATCACGTCGGCGAGATTTTGGAGCCAGAAGTATTGGTACTCCTGATCGGAGAACGTCCAGGATTGGTTACGGCACATTCCATGAGTGCGTACATGTGCTACCGTCCACGCAAAGGTATGGTAGAATCAGAGCGTACAGTGATCTCGAATATTCATCGTCAAGGTACATCTCCGGTTGAGGCGGGGGCCCACATTGGGACAATCCTCTCCAAAATGCTGGAGCAAAAAGCAAGTGGTGTAAAACTAGTCTTGTAACATGACGAGGAGGATTCAGCATGACATTTCGCAGAAAAAAAGTAGCCGTAATCGGTAGTGGTTTTACTGGAGCGACAACTGCGTTCATCATGGCGCAAAAAGAGCTGGCTGACATCGTTTTGGTCGATATCCCTCAATTGGAAAACCCAACGAAGGGTAAAGCACTCGACATGATGGAAGCTTCCCCCGTTCTCGGCTTCGATGCTAGCATCACAGGTACTTCTGACTACAAAGACATCGAAGGCTCCGATATCGTAATTATTACAGCAGGGATTGCCCGCAAGCCAGGCATGTCCCGCGACGACTTGGTAGCAACGAATGCAGCCATCATGCGCTCGGTTGCTGAGCAAGTGAAAACATATGCACCAAACTCCATCGTACTCATCCTGTCCAACCCGGTAGATGCGATGACCTATACATTCTACAAAACGTCCGGCTTCCCGAAACACCGCGTAATCGGTCAATCCGGCGTACTGGATACAGCTCGCTTCCGTACTTTCGTAGCGATGGAACTGAATGTATCTGTAAATGACGTATCGGGCTTCGTATTGGGCGGTCACGGTGACGATATGGTGCCACTCTTGCGTTACTCCTACGCTGGTGGTATCCCACTCGAAAAATTGATCCCACAAGATCGTCTGGATGCCATCGTCGAGCGTACACGCAAAGGCGGCGGCGAGATCGTAGCTCTCTTGGGCAACGGTTCCGCTTACTATGCACCTGCGGCAGCTCTGGTAGAAATGGCAGAAGCGATCTTGAAAGACAAGAAGCGCATCCTGCCATCCATCGCTTTGCTCCAAGGCGAGTATGGCTACAACGATATCTACCTGGGCGTACCAACTCTCTTGGGCGGAAATGGTATCGAGCAAGTCATCGAGCTGGATCTGACTCCTGCTGAGAAAGCAGCCTTGGATAAATCCGCAGATTCCGTTCGGGCGGTTATGAAAGTAGCTATGCAATAAGCAAAGAATGAAAAGGAAAGCTTCGCCAGATGTATTGGCGGAGCTTTTTTTACAATGTGGATAGAGTAGCCGTAGTGGAGGGAAGAAGCGGATTTCCAGTCTACGCTTCGGCCTACGCCCTGCTGAGGGCGGGTTCTGTTCGCTCCGAAATAAATAGCGGGAGCGCTTCAAAAGTAGAGTTTCGAGGATGTTTTTTCAGAGGTTGAAGCTGAAAACCCCCGCTATTTATTTCGGAGCTGGGGAGGGCTCCAGAGGCGCTAGGACTGGAAATCCGCTTCTTCCTACGAGGCTGTATTCGCAAGACATTGGAGGAATTGTGCGAAAAGTGACGAACTAGTTTACTGAAATGTTAAAAAATATAAAACTAAAACTTCCAATAAAACTAATTTTATTGTAAAATAAAGGAAAAAATTAGGGGATGATTCTTTATGGGGGGGCTGCAAGGGACGATGCACTGGTCGCTGCGGTCAGAGATTGAAAGACACCGTAGAGAGTGCGGCTATACCTTGAGTAAATTAGGTGAATTAACGGGCATCAACCATGGGAGTTTGAGCGAAATTCTGAACGGAAATCCACCGCGGGCTATGACCATTGGTCAATTAGATGCGCTAGCGGCGGTCTTTGGACGCGAGCCAGGTTGGTTGTACGAATTGTATACGGAAGAATGCATATCAGAGGGCAGAATATCGCGGCCTCGGTTGATCCCTTATTTGATACGATGCGCGGAGGTTGGGCGGCAGGATTGTATAGACGAGGTTGTTCCTAAATTGTTGGAGAATCCAAAGAATATCTCGACCCTCTTTTTAGTGGCGGAACAGCTATATGAAAGCGGGAAACAAAAAGAGTCCGTACCTTTTTATCAGGCTGTTGTTGATAGTGAGAAGGATGGACATTCTGACCAATTCGTAATGAGTCAGTATCGATTATTTCGAGCTGCACTCGGGACCAATTCAGAAGAAAATGGGGAGGCAGTTATTCGGTTTTCCCCTTATCGGAATAGGCTTCCTGAAAACTATCAGTTGGATGCCTTATTTCAATTAACGCGAGTTTGTTTCGCTTTGCAGAAATGGAAGAAATCAGAGCAGTATGCAGATGAATTACGGTTTCTTGCAGAAACGATTTACATACATGAGTTGGATAGGTTGAAAAGAAACAAAAAAAGCGAACCTCTGGAAACAGAACGTCATTTCGTCTTTTATTATGGTATGGGACATTTATTTAAAGGTTTGGCATTGGAGATGCAAGGGCTATACGAACAAGCAAAAACGTATGTACAAGGCTATGCAGATCTAAGTTGGTTTGAACTGCTTGATGAAGTTGGATACAAAGAGGTTGAGAAATTCAGCGTCTGGGCGAAGGCTAACATGTACACGTTAGAAGTATTGGGTGGCAATACAAGCATCATAGAAGAGTATACAGACTATCTTGATAGTCTTCCAACGAATGAAATACTCGCGGGGTTAATTTCCATTATGAAATCGGCGAATACCTACCATTTTTGTGTGGATGAAATACTTAAACGTTTTTCTTCGCATATTGCTACTTTTGATCAATTTACCGAAGCAATTGGATTGGACAGGCAACTCCAGTTCCGGTCTCAAACTGCCATTTATGAATTTAATAAAGGACGTATAGAGAAAGGGATTGAAGAAACCTTGTGCTGCCTTTCTCTAGCTGACTCAATGAACAGATATCAAGATGCTCTTAAATGCGTAGCTTTATTTGAAGAGCACCGTCAATACGCATCAACAGCACAAGAGGAACAATACCAAGGAATTGTAACGGGAATGGTTGCTAATCTTCTTTTTCAAAATAGGTAAAATGAAGCGACTATATAACAGCCATTTATTTGGTTATTTTAATGCATGGCAACGATGCCTAGGGCTTAATTATAAATCCTGACCATTGCATGAAAGAGGCTACAAATTAGAAAAAGGGGGATGGGAGAATGAAGGCTCTTATTCTTGCATTTTTACTAACGATTGGATTAATTGGCGGTATACCTTTTGAACCAATCCATGATGGTCTAATTAAGGCTAAGGCATATCAGCATGGAAGTGATGGCTAGAGAAATTGCAGCCATAGATTTGTTATTTTAGTTTCTGCATTCCTAAAAGCATCCCTAAATGGGATGTTTTTTTCTATTCAATTTTTCTTAATCGGTGAATTTCTGCACATCCCTGTATAGTAAATATATGTAATAAATTGTAAAAGAGAGGGGGCGTTGGACATTACTGCTATCGCAAATATTTTAGATAGGGATGTTTCTTTTCACTCTGGAAACTCCCTCAAAAGAGGCGCAGCATCAGCCCCTAAAAGTAAGTGTACGATCCGGGGTATGGTAAAGGAAATCGGTTGCCATTTAGAGTTGGATAATAGAATCGAACAGCTACGACGGGAAATGATGGAGTTGGCAGGAAAGTATGGTCTTTCACATGATAAGGTTTTGGCTGTAAGCCAACAATTGGATAAATATATTGTCATTGCACAAAACAGACTGAAAACGGAAAAGTAAAGATCAGGTCATTTCTTCTAACACTTCAAGGCCCCCAAAAACCCTTCCGTTAACCCATTGTCCGGGTATCTGCTGACTCCTAGGTCAAAAAGTTATGAACTTGATGACGAAAATGTTAGGAAGGTAAAGTAGTGTATTTCAAAAAAATAAAAATTGTGAAATAAAGTAAAAGCGAAGGGATGAACCTTTATGGTAGGGCTGCAAGGGACATTGTATCAGTCACTGCGGTCAGAAATCGAACAATGTCGGAGAAAGCACGGTTATACATTAAGCAAACTGGGTGAATTAACGGGCATTAACCCCGGTAGCTTGAGTGAGATATTAAATGGAAATCCCCCGCGGGCTATGACCATAGGGCAATTAGATGCGTTCGCTAAGGTATTTGGACGTGAGCAGGGTTGGTTATATGAATTGTATACAGAAGAATGTTTATCGGAGCAGAGAATATCGCGTCCACGATTAATTCCTTATTTGGCTCGATGCGTGGAGGTTGGGAGAAAGGATTGCATAGAGGCTGCTGTTCCCATATTGCTGGAGAATCCGAAAAATATCTCAATTCTGTTTGCACTTGCAGAACAGCTATATGAGAAAGGGCAACTGAAAGAATCGGTGTCCTTTTATGAATATGTCATTGAGAATGAGAAAGATAGCTTTTCTGACCACTTTGTGATGAGTCAGTACAGGCTCTTTCGAATAGTCGTACAAGGAACGAATTTTGAAGAAAATTGGAAAGCAGTTATTCGATTTGATCCGTATCGAAGGCGCTTGCCGGAAAATATCCAGTTGGATGCTCTTCTGCAATTGGCCAATGTTTGTTATACGCTGCATAAGTGGAGGCAAATGGAGCATTATGCAGATGAATTAAGAGAATTGTCCACAATTATCTATGAGGATGAGTTGCGGAGGCGAAAAAGCAACATACCCAGTGAATTGTTAGCAACAGAACGTCATCTGGTTGTGTACTATGGACAATCATTTCTCATTAAAAGTATAGCATTAGAAAAACAGGAGTTGTATGAAGAAGCGAAGCGATATGTTGAAGGATATGCTGATTTAAGCTGGTTTGAACTCTTGGATGAAGTTGGACAAATCGAGGTGCAGAAATTTCGAACATGGGCAACAGCCAATTTGTACACATTAAATATCCTGATGGGGGATGGTGACGCCATCCCTGAGTATATTCAATTCCTGGACGATCATCCAAAAGAAATACTTTCCGGTTTAGTAACGATTGTGAAAGCGGCCAATGAACATGGTTTTTCCATTGATTCGGTATTTGATAAGTTTGCGGAAAATATAGATAATTTCAAGGGGCGCATAGACGCTATCGGTATGAGTGAACATATCCAGTTTCGGAATGAAATGGCCAAATACTTACTAGAAAAAGAGAAGTATGCAGAGGGGCTTAATGAAACGTTTCAATGTCTTGTTTTGTCTGATATTACTAAAGACTATAACAATTACACTGGTTTGTTCAAATTATGGGTGTGGGTATCAAAGTCGTTAGTGGATAAGCAAGCAACAAAGTAGGCGAGAGGATATATGTTAGGCTAAAAATATCCGAATTAGAGGATATTTTTCTATTTGGTTAGTAGAAACCGCTAGTTCCCTTAAATTCATTAAAAATAAAAAATCAAGTAAGAATCATGGGGATGATGCTATATAGGGGGCGCAAGAGACAATGCGTCGGTCACTGCGGTCAGAAATCGAAAAATGTCGTAGAAAGCACGGTTATACATTTAGCAAGCTGGGTGAGTTAACGGGCATTAACCCCGGAAGCTTGAGTGAGATTCTCAATGGAAATCCGCCGCGTGCAATTACCATTGGTCAGTTAGACGTACTAGCTAAGGTATTTGACCAAGATCCGGGTTGGTTGTATGAACTGTATACGGAAGAATGTTTATCAGAGCAGAGAATATCGCGCCCACGATTAATACCGTATTTGGCTCGATGCGTGGAGGTTGGGCGAAAGGATTGCATAGAGGCTGCTGTGCCCATATTACTGGAGAATGCGAAAAATATCTCAATTCTGTTTGCCCTTGCAGAGCAGCTATATGAGAAAGGGCAACTGAAAGAGTCAGTGCCCTTTTATAAATATGTGATTGAGAATGAAAAAGATAGCTATTCTGACCACTTTGTGATGAGTCAGTATCGGTTATTTCGTGTTGTACTTGGGACAAATGCAGAAGAAAATTGGGAGAATGTTATTCGGTTTTCTCCTTACCGAAACCGGCTTCCTGAAAACTATCAACTCGACGCCTTATACCAATTGGCGAAGATCTGTTTCGCTTTGCAAAAGTGGGAAAGATCAGAGCAGTACGCAGACGAATTAAGGCTTCTGGCAGACACTGTTTATAGGCATGAATTGGACAGAATGAAAAGAAACAAAAAAGGCGAATCTCTGAAAACGGAGCGCCATCTCGTCTATTATTACGGATTGGGCCATTTATATAAGAGCGTTTCACTGGAAATGCAAGGACTGTATGAAGAGGCGAAGAAGTATGTGCAAGTTTACGCTGATTTAGGATGGTTTGAATTACTTGATGAAGACGGACGTAAAGAGGTAGAAAGATTCAAGGTATGGGCAAAGGCGAACTCCTACACATTGGAGGTGTTGTCTGGCAATACTAGCATCATTGAAGAGTACGCTGACTATCTCGATAGTCTTCCCACCAATGAAGTTCTTGCTGGTTTAAATGCCATTATGAAATCCGCTAACACCTACCATTTTTGCGTGGATGAGATTTTAGAGCGCTTTGCCTCCCAAATTGCTAGTTTCGATCAATTTACAGAAGCAATTGGATTGGATCGACATCTTCGGTTTCGATATCAGATGGCTTTATATGAGTTCGGTAAAGGGAGGATAGAGAGAGGAATTGAAGAAACGATATATTGCCTTTCTCTAGCGGATTTGACGAATCGACACGACGAAACCCTTACATACATAGCACTGTTTGGATGGTTAGGGAATTTGAATAAGCAAATAGGTAACCAAAACGAGTTAGGTGGCTAGTATCCTGTTAGGTCATAGTAAATATAGCGTAGATTGATGAAACATCCTCTGTCAGGATGTTTTTTTATTCCATTTTTTGCAGTCGGTAAAAACCCGCATAACAACTTATGGTTAATTATGTAATAAATCTCAAAATAAGGGGTGGCGAATATTGATGTTCCATGAAGCAATAGAAATCTAAGAACAGCTCTAAAAAGAGGAGCCACAGGAGCCACTAAAACCAAGTGCGTAATCCGGTGGTAAAGTAAGGAGGGTGAGACTTATAGCAGCAATTGCATTTAAAAAGGGCGTTCCACCCCTTGTCATTCAGCTCTTCTCCAAATCGCTAGAAGCTGCTTGTAAACGTACCCATTCGCGGGGAACCCATCGCCGGGGGAGGCATGAACAACGTCTGCTCCATACCTCTCCTGATAAACTGAAAGCTGAGGAACAGGACGAATTAAAAGTCTGGTTAGCCCAAGATCCCCATCCAGAACGCCTTTACAACGCCCTTCAGCACATGAGAACGGTGTATGCAGCTCATACAGAAGAATCAGGGAAAGAAGCACTCCAACAATGGATTGCTGAGCATCTCACTTCCCCCACCGCTGCCATTCGGTCGATTGCAAAAAGGGTTGTCCAATGGCGCGAGTCGATTCAGAATTATTTTTCGTTTCGGGTCACGAATGCTCCGATTGAAGGGACACACAACAAAGTGAAAGTCATTAAGAGACGAGCCTATGGCTATCGCAACATTGAGCGATTCAAGATTCGAATTCGGCTGGAGTGTAAACCAGCCATGTAAAATAGTGAAAAACTACGTTAGAGGAAGATCAAGCACGTTTAACGGTGAAGAGCTATAAAAATACTTTGTCTCTACTATTAACAAGGAGGTTTTAATTATGGGAGTAGATGATTGCACTTTGTATGGGATTCACAAAATGAAGATTGTCTCGCGGGCTATCATTAAGAACAAAAACACGGGCAAAACAATCAATTCACATTGGAGTTATTACAGATGTAAATGTGGAAACTTGTTTGCTTGCAGTGGAGCTCCGCAACTCGGTGAACCGGTTATGGATTATTTAACTAACCACTACATGGATGGTGTGGGAATGAGTGGTATTATTACAATCTTTGTTGATCCAAGTGATATTGAATCAACTACCGACGACACGATTCCAGGTCATAGTTTCATGTAAATTTATGAACAAAATAGAGAAGTGCTACAGTGAAATGTAGTACTTCTCTTTATATTCTCCGAAGAATTAATATTGAATTAATTTTTAAACTGTTTTGTTCTAATATCGTCCCAATAATAATCAATTTTAAAAGTTTCATTTTCAGGTATTAAAGTTACCCTACCTGATTGTTGCTTAACATCGCTTTTTGAAGAGTCTTGTAAAAATATTGTATAACTAATATTTAGTGATCCGGTGGTTTCATCTCTCTTGAAGTCTGTAATTTTTACATCTTCTACCTTCAAAAATATATCGTTATAAGCTAAATAAGCAGCTGTAAAACCAATATTTAATTTGATCAGACTTTCAGGCTCTTCCTTTTTAGTTAAATAGGGCTTTGCTTTTTCTTGGATCACTGGTATATATGCAGTAAAATCTCCAGGGGTTTTTACATATTCTTCTTTTTTGACTTCGTAAAGAATTTTAGTATATTCAACCAAATGCTTCTTAGTTTGTTCTTTTAACTCATCTTCTGAAATTCCAGATGAACATGCGGTCAAGCTGAACAATAGCAAAATAGCTGAAAGTATCATTCTCAAATGAAAAACCCTCCTTTTAGAACGAATTCCTTATATTGGAATTATATCACATTTGTAGAAGTGTTGAAATCTACCACACTATCTCAAAGTACAAAAATTGCATCATCTGCACATTTAGGTTTCGCGCAAGTTAAAAGTGCTTAGTTTCTTAGCATAGGGAAAACTAACAAATCTAAAACAGTAACGCCTTCTTGGGGTAATAAATCAGGAATAAAAAAGGAGGCAGATATTATGATTAATGTCTCTCATAATATATCTTCTACATCTCTTTCAAAATCAAGCTTTGACTTGAAATCTATTATGGCACATGAAATGGGGCATGTTGTGGGACTAGATGAAGAAACTAAGCTAAAATATGGTGACTCTGTTATGTACGAATCATTATCAACTAATGAAATTAGATACAATCTTAGTAAAGACGACGAAAATGGCTACCATGCCATTTCCTGGTAGGAGGGATAAGAATGACTAATAAAAAAGCAATTGCTATCGGGCTATTAGCTTTCAGCTTTTCATTAGGGTTCGGATTGAATATATATTCACAAAGTTTAGTCAGTGGAAACGTAACTGAAATCAACAGACATGGACTTGTCCCTAGATATAGTATCGAAGAGTTAGCCGCCGGAAGTCAGTTGATTATTAAAGGTACTATCGTTGATATTGATAAGGATAAATGGAATACTGAAGATGGTGGACAACCGGAAGAAATTGGGGTTTCTGATTCGATCTACAGAGATGTTTCTGTAGAAATAGACGAAGTTCTCAAAGGAAACCAGGAAAAAGGTGATATAGTCGTCGTTCGGATGTATGGTGGTGAGATAAATAATACAGTAATCAGAGCTGACTATGAGGCTTCGTTTACAGAAGATGAAGAAGTTGTTCTTTTCTTAATTGTAGACGACTCCCTGAAAAATAAAGATGGCTCAACCGATCATTATATAACCTTAGGTAATTACCAAGGAAAGTATGAGGTTAGTGATTCGAAATCTAAAGTGTTTATTCAAGGAAAAGCAGATAAAAAAGTTTCATCCTTGGAAAATTTACTCGAAAAAATTGAGGATCACAAAAACGATCCGTTGCCACCTCAATTAGCAGAAAGTGACGAACCAGATTTGGAAAAATAAAAGGGCACTTGTAAGATTCTGAACCAATAGCCCAATCAAAAAGTGCACCCTTTGTCTTGCACGCCATAATTTAATATGGCCAGTTTCTTCTGAAAAAAGGAGAAATATTAGATTCCGGTTATCAAAAATGAAGTTGTAGACTGTTTGTGTCTACAACTTCATTTTAAGACGAGATCCCTACATACATAGCCCTGTTTGGATGGTTAGGGAATTTGAATAAGCGAATAGCTAACGAAAACGAGTTAGGCGGCTAGCATCCTGTTAGGTCAGTGTGAATATATCGTAGATTGATGAAACATCCTCTGTCAGGATGTTTTTTTATTCCATTTTTTGCAGTTGGTAAAAACCCGCATAACAAATTATGGTTAATTATGTAATAAATCTCAAAATAAGGGGTGGTGAATATTGATGTTCCATGAAGTAATAGAAATCTAAGAACAGCTCTAAAAAGAGGAGCCACGGGTGCCACTGAAACCAAGTGCATAATCCGGTGGTAAAGTAAGGAGGGTGAGACTTATACCAGCAATTGCATTTAAAAAGGGCGTTCCACCCCTTCGACAGGTTAAAGGAACGCCCGCAGGAGGAGCAGTGACAGCTCCTATAAGTAAATGTATCACGTTACCTCTAGATCGAGAAGGAGTAACCTATCACGATATTAATCATTTGAAAAACATTGTGGAACAATTGCGTGGACAGCTGGTGCAATTGTATTTAGAGAAGAATGATTTTTTGGATGATGAGGTCGTGGAATTAAGTCAGCAGTTGGATCAGTACATTTTGGTAATTCAATCAATAATGATGAATCGATGATTGAGTGAATACACAGAGAAACACTGATCTACAATGATTTAACGATGCTCAGAATGGATTTAGCATAGGTAAAAGGTTAATAAAACCGTGCAGAAATAGAAAAATGGTATATAAGAAAAATATTAAGAGGGGTAGGTTATAAGCTTATGGTATTGTTTACCTACTGTTTAATGGAAAAAGTAAGGATAAATGAATCATTTTACTAGATTTGCTTTTACATATTTAGTAAATAAATCTATTATATTGTCGTTGCTATCAGTATTTTGAAAAAATGGAAAAGGGAGATGAGTTTTTTGATTTTTACTCAAAAAATTAAAAACTATTTGTTAGCTACCTTGGTTCTGGGCGTATCTATCACATCATTGTCTACATTTAACACCGTATTGGCAAAAAAAGAGGTCACCAGTATCGAGGATTTGGAAAATTACGCCGTAGAGAAAAATGTAAACATTATGTTGTATGATGAAAACGGGAAAATTGAAAACGAGTTCCATGCTGATGGACTTGAAGTAACCTATGAGTATAAGAATGGCAAAATGAAATCTTCCAAGGACAACAAAGGCAAGAAACAGATATACATTGCTAACGACGATTTTGTTGAAGTTGTTGAGTACGAGAATGACAAAGAAATTTACAGACGCGGTCTCTCATTTAAACAATATAAATTTCCTGATATTACACCAGAAGAAAGAAAGAAATTGGATCAAGAAAAAATTCAACAAGCGATAGAGTTGGATGAGTCCTTAAGCCCACTTAGTACGACTAGTTATGAAAATTATTACGTAAACGGTGTTTTAATGAATGATATTGCCGTTTCTAGACCCAATTCCTCCACCGATTATTTTACTTACGCATACTCAATGAGTGAAAGTGAAATTCAACAATTTTTTGAGACTAAAAACTCCATCTTGAAATCTTCTGTACAAATCTGGAAAAAGGATTCTAGTGGTAATGTTTATAACACAGGTAGAACAATTGTCCCTTCGAAAGCAATTGCCACAGCAGCTACAACCCACTTTATGAATCCAAAAGTCATCATTGCCGCCTTGCAAAAAGAGTCTAGTTTGGTTAGTGCCGCACCCGGTACCGTGAGCTACTCATCCCGTCGCTTCTATTACGCTATGGGATATGGCGCAACAGACAGTGGTGATATCAACGGCACAAGCGGCTTTGATGTTCAAATCGACAAAGGTACAAAACTGTTCAAGGACCTTTGGGCGCAAGCACCTGTTACTCAACCCGCCCTGTTTAGTGGTATCAATTATAACAAAACTGTTACTTCAAACGGTGTAACCTACAAAAACTACATCTGGACAAAGAACTGGGGAACTTGGGCGTTGTACAAATATACACCTCATTCTTTGGACATTAATCTGCTCCCAACAATCGGTGGAGGTAACTATTTGTTCTATCAAATATTTAAGGGATATTGGGGAACAGATTGGACATAACAAAATTGGGAAGCAACCTTCATTAAAGAGTGAAGGTTGCTTCCGCACATAGAGGAGGGTAAGATATGATTCATGCTCGATATATAACCTTATTTTTTGGGGTGATCTCTTTTTTGGTGTTGATCATGGGGTGCTCCGAACGTACTGATGCCCCGATGAGTGAAACAAATTTGAAATCTATTTTTCCAAAAGAACAACTAAAAGAAATATGGGTACAACTCTATCGTGAAGACTCGATAAAAGCTCAACCAGAACTAATTGCTGAGTACTTCGAAGATCCGGACTTAAACAAAATCCTGAATTGGATACATGAAGGGGTAATAAGCGACTTTGAAGGAACCATTGCTTCCCTGTCTATATTGCAGTTTGAATATGGAACGAAGGAAGGTGCTGCAGAGGCCAAATATATAATGTACGCCGCAACCAAAGAGGGGGGTTACTACATCAAACCATTCAACATAACTCCTCATTTTAATCTTGATTCCTACAAACAAGAAGATGGAGACAAATTAATATCCTTATTGGGCAAAACTGAGTGGTACAAAGTTGAAAGAGCGCCCTATTGATTTATAAATCTTGAATAAAAGCATTTAAGGAAAGTGTTCATTAATTCGTAATCATGTTGGCTATAACAAATCAGTTTATGCTACCAATGTAATGGCAAAAGCAGAATAATAAGGCGATCAAGGTAATCAGACTGAAAGGTTTTTAGAATGATTTAAGAAAGAAATGTTTTTATGTTCCCCTTTTATTTTAAGCAAGAAATAGGGTGTCTTACTTGCCACTCAACGTTCTTTGGTGGAATTGTACCGTACTTCAACCATACCTTAGTCTTTAAACTCCGTTAAAATCTGAGACACGTGCATGGCATCCACCAATTTATTTCGTCGCAAGACGGCATCGAGCAAACAAGCTGTACATACTTTGTTTATTTTTCTCGAAATTCCTCTTGTATGGGCATGGATCTCGTCCATTGCTTCTGTGGTGAACACGGGATGCTCGCTGCCTACCACGGCCAACTGGTGCTCAATATAGTCTCTTGTTTCCTGAACTTCTAATCCACTCAAGTGAAAACGGACGTTCATCCGTTGCGTTAAGGTAACGATCTGCCGGACGCTGTTTGAAACTGTTATGCACTTTTTGATGGTAAGCGACTTCCAACCATGCAGTAAAAAAACGGTTCAAATCCTACAAGGTCTGAATTTTTCCCTGTTCGATAAGGTCATAGGCTTCTGGAACAAAACTCTGGTCAACAAAAGTACCAAGGCGAGCACAAATGCGTACAAAATGGATGGAGGAATAGATTGCTCCATTGTCGACATAAATCATTTGAGGATCGCTTTCTTTAAGCAGTCTTCTAATCTTGGGACACGCTCTTCAAGGTAAAACTGCCCATGTACGATGTAGCGAGAATAGTCGTCGATGGACACGACGAAGTATGCCATCTTTTTCTTACCTGTTTTTTCGGACTTCGGCAAATAGAGCGTATGCTGGACATTGCCTTGCCAACAAGCTCCTAATGAATGCCGAACCAAAGACTGTTGGAATGACTGGAAAACCTGAGGAAATCAAAAAAAACTTAGGAGAACCCTCTAGAGAGTTTGTGGATGACTCAGGTGATCATACGTTTATATTGGAATATGAAAACAATGGAAACCTACTAAGATTTACGTTTGATTCAAAAGAAAGTCCAGTAAAGTATGTTACCCTTCGAGTCCAATAAGCTAGAATATCTGGCTTATTGTGGCCTGAATTCTGAAAAATTAGTCCATAAAAAAAGAGGCGGTTCTCCCGCCTCTTCTCTTTTACTTGTGTAACCCAGTTGACTCTGTTTTTCTACCATTCCGTTTCCGTTTTGTGTTCAATTATGTGTACGACTTTTGGTTCAACTGCTTTCATCATTTCTTTCAGTGATTGCTCGGTGATCGGTACTCCATCACCTTGAAGTTGTCCTCTAGCCTGTGTTTCTGCAATCACATCAAGCACTTGTTGTTTCGTGACATTTTTAGATGCTGCAATGTCCACAACAGTTTTACCTTTTGCTAATTCTTGTTTTAATTCTGTCGGGCTGATTTTTAGTAAAGCAAACAGTTTTTCATCGTTTAAAAAGTTATCAGCACTATAATCAGGCTTACCATTTATAGAGAATAGGCCCTCTACTTTAATGTTTGAAGGTGTATCAGAAGGTGTATCAGCTGTAGGAATACCTACGATCTTAGTAAGACTAATGGTATTGTCATGAACAAAAACCTGGTAGACCGGTTTATCGAACATCTCATTGGTGTAATTCAACATCCATGTTTTTTGGTTTGGATTCTCCATTTGCTCGATAGCAACCTCGTACGTTTCGACGTTGCCATACATTTTATCAATAAGATCAGATACCTTCGCCTTGATTTCCTGATCGGTTAAAGTAATGAGTGACTTCTCCTTAGGCTCCCAATTCTCTTGAATCACGTGTTCAATCTCATTCGTACTACCGTTTGTATGGAGGGTAATCTTTTTGCCGGTTCCTCCTTTTTCCTGTAGTACGATACTTGTTTGCTTCAAGTTGATTACACTGTTCCCTTTGGATACATCACCTTGAGCGTTGCTTGCATCGATAATCTCAAACGATTTTGTTTCAGGATATGCGAGATACAGCTTCTCAAGCGTTGATTTGCCAACCTCATCCACCTTGACTTGTTCAGAAGTCATCGGTGTTCTTGTAGTCGTGTCAATCACGGCAGAAGCCGCAAATGCTGCAGCTGGAATCAAAATCGCAGTAGCAACGATTCCACCAATTAATCGTTTTTTCATAATTACTTCGCTCCTTTTTTGTTGTAAATAATGTGAATCGGATTGTTCTATTTGTTCTCTGAATAAGCAGCTTACACACTATATTGCCTCTTTAGCGGAAAAAGGTTCGGTTCATATCTTATTTTTTTTATATCGTGAGCAGACCCCATGCCCATCAAGCGAAGGAAATTACCTTTCACGAAAGAAGAAATCGGAATGAAAAAGTAAGAGTGTTCATCACTTGATTCCAAAAAGCAGGTTCTTAGCTTGATGGGCATGGAGACATCCAGCCAAACGCGGATTTACAATGATAAGCGGTGAAAACGGCTTTCGGTGTCAGTGGTTCTTTAGTACCATTTATCACGCTGGTAAAACATGTAATTATATACAGATAAACACATTGGTTAATTGGGAGGTAAGAGCATGAAAAAGTCTGCTAAAGTTGCTGCAATCCTACTGCTTGGGGCTGTTGTGGTTACTGGCGGTATTTGGACTTCCAACACTTACGCTTCGGTTAATGAGGAAAATGAAGTAAAAGAAACGGTTCAAATCTATTTGGAAGCTCTTGAGAACGGTGACACTCCAACTATGGTTGAATACACAATTGATGAGCGCTTTGATAATGATAAAGACAAACAGAAAGTGTACGAAAGTTTTGGTACTCAAAAGATGGATATAGATATGGATTCCGTATCGCTAAAAAAGATTGAAGATGAAAAAATGAGTGTTACGTTTCATTATTCGAACGAACATGTTTCGGAAGATATAACTCTTCCAGTTATTAAAGAAAATGATCAATGGAAAGTAGTAATTGAAAATACAAGATAGTACAACAGCAATCTCTGAACGAGTTTCCGAAGCCGATTGGCCTGAATAAAAACACGTAGGAGGTAACAGTATGAAAAAAAGAAATGTAATTCTTTCTGGTCTTTTTTTAGTCGGCGTTGTCTTCGTAGGTAGTAGTCTATACGCGAGTGAAGACATAGAATCGTATATAAAAGGTAATCACATGAAGGCAATTCATGCTATGGGAATCGAGATGAAAGATCAAAAATTGGAAAATATGGCTACTATAACTGATGAGAACGGTAAGAAATGGATTTTCAACGAATTTACTAACAGATCAGCACTTATAGAAACAATGAGAGAAAAGTATGAAGAGGATGTAGCTGGTCCGTTTATCAGCATACATGACGAAATTATGCAACAGTACGCTAAGCCCGGTGATTCCATACCGACTATTCTTTTGGATGAGACATTAAAAGAAGGCTATTTCGCGTTCATTAGACAAGATGGGGAAGCCTTGTCTTTCAAAATCAAGTATGACAATGGGGCATGGGAATACGAGTTGCAAAAATAATCTCGAATTTGCTGGAGGGTAGCCATGTACCTCTATTACTGATTTATCATTTGGTTGAAAGGGGAGTACTACCGATTAGCATTAAAAATTTTAAATCTACGAAAAAAATAGCACTAGCTACTATTGGTTTTATAACAATTGCAGGACTTGCTGTTTACTATATAGGTGACTTGAAAAAACAGAGTTTTCTTTATTCCAGTGATTCAGATTATAGAATAGTTTCTGGTGAAGCATATTTTAGGGAGACATTCACTGACGTGGAGGGTCTGGCTGAAAATGCAGATATCATTGCCGAAGCTGAGGTTATTTCTCAAGTATATCACCCTGAGTATGAATACCTTAGTGTATATACCGTCTCTGAATTAAGATTAACGAAAGTCTATAAAGGTGATGTAGAGATAGATGATACAGTATCTGTACTGGAAACTGGAGGGGAATTCGATGAAAGAGAGGCGGCCAAATATATCCCATCAGGAAAGCCGGGATCTAGATCAGGGAATGATGATCTTGGGGTAATAACGCAAGGGATTGAAGGAAGTGTTCCTATGAAAGAAGGAAATAAATATTTTGTTTTCTTAACAGAAGATGACGATGACGTTTATAACGTAGTAGGGTCAGTTCAAGGAAAAATAAAGATTAATGACAAGAACACACTTCTATCCCAAGTTTCACCGGAAGTAATAGAACATGGTAATAAACATCATAATAATCTTTATTTCCTGCAAGAAAATTATTCAGGAGAAGATATCTCTGAGCTTAGAAACGAAGTTGAACAACTCATTGCATCCTCTCCCAATTAGCTCCCCAAAGTCTCTCTCAACCGCAAGATTATTACGAAGTAGACAGAAAAGTAGATCACCGATAATTACAAAGGAAACTGGGAGCTTAGGTGCTCCCTATTTTCGTTGCAATTACATAGTGGAGGCTTTTTCAGTGACATACTATTCTTTTCTCGTTTTGTGCTTTTTCTGCTAATCACTAAAGTGTATAAACTATATCGAGAGTATACTCAGCCCGCTAGATTTCGCCTTAGTTGTTGGTATGGGAGTTTTTTTGCTATTACTAAAAGGTTGTGAATGGTTATCTGGCGTGTTGGAAAAGTTTTGTATCAAGTTCGAAATAAAAGGATGGAGAGGGATTGCGATGGAGGACATTATCGTAGAGCCGGGAATAGGGGTTGGCCCCATAAAGTTAGGATTGACTAGGGAAGAAGTAAAGGCTTATGAGCAAGAATGGCCGCTGAAATATGTGACATTTAAGATACAGTATGAGGAGAACAAAGTGAGTTTCATAGTACAAATATACACCTCATGCTTTGGACATTAATCTGCCCCCAACAATCGGTGGAGGTAACTATTTGTTCTATCAAATATTTAAGGGATATTGGGGAACAGATTGGACATAACAAAATTGGGAAGCAACCTTCATTAAAGAGTGAAGGTTGCTTCCGCACATAGAGGAGGGTAAGATATGATTCATGCTCGATATATAACCTTATTTTTTGGGGTGATTTCTTTTTTGGTGTTGATCATGGGGTGCTCCGAACGTACTGATGCCCCGATGAGCGAAACAAATTTGAAATCTATTTTTCCAAAAGAACAACTAAAAGAAATATGGGTACAACTCTATCGTGAAGACTCGATAAAAGCTCAACCAGAACTAATTGCTGAGTACTTCGAAGATCCGGACTTAAACAAAATCCTGAATTGGATACATGAAGGGGTAATAAGCGACTTTGAAGGAACCATTGCTTCCCTGTCTATATTGCAGTTTGAATATGGAACGAAGGAAGGTGCGGCAGAGGCCAAATATATAATGTACGCCGCAACCAAAGAGGGGGGTTACTACATCAAACCATTCAACATAACTCCTCATTTTAATCTTGATTCCTACAAACAAGAAGATGGAGACAAATTAATATCCTTATTGGGCAAAACTGAGTGGTACAAAGTTGAAAGAGCGCCCTATTGATTTATAAATCTTGAATAAAAGCATTTAAGGAAAGTGTTCATTAATTCGTAATCATGTTGGCTATACAAATCAGTTTATACTACCAATGTAATGGCAAAAGCAGAATAATAAGGCGATCAAGGTAATCAGACTGAAAGGTTTTTAGAATGATTTAAGAAAGAAATGTTTTTATGTTCTCCTTTTATTTTAAGCGGGTCTGTCAAGAATTTTGTGTAAACTCAATCAACCTAAATATTGCCGCTAAGAATAATCTAAAATCCCCCGAAGTTTCAGTTAGACAAGTCGAAGGAACCGGAGATCATATACAACTAATCGCAGAGCTTCTAATGATAGATTACGATGAAAATAATAGAATTCGAAAAGTATATGCAGGGAATCTCCTTTTCACCCTAGAGAAATCTTCGTTTTATAAGTGGGACGTAATAAACGTCGAGGAAAAAATGAAACTTAGCCTTTAGGTGGAAAGTTCTTGTAATAGTAATCACCCGTTTCTGTTCAGGGGACGGGTTTTTCCATGTTTAATATTTTTCGTCTATGTAACGTGAACCAAACTCCGCGTTCTCGTGAATATACAGTAGAGCAAAAACGAAGGGAGGGAACGCTGTGGATGAGTGGGAGTTGATTGCCAAATGCCAAGAGGGCGAGCCTGAAGCTTTCGAACAATTGGTCAAGCCCTATCTGGCGATGGCATACCGGACAGCGTATTTGATCATTCATGACAAGCATCTGGCGCAGGACGCCGTTCAGGAAGGGCTCATCGAAGCGTATCAGCACATAGACCGACTCGATAAAAAACGGGGAGTGGCCTTTCGCAATTGGTTATACCGGATTATTACGTTTCGGGCTCTGAATCTGGTACGCAAGCAGAAGCCTGTGGTGGAATACGAAGAGATGATCCCGGAAGAAGCGTTAACGCCGCTGGACAACGTGATCCAGCGAGAGGAGCAGCATCAAATATGGCAGGCGATTCGCAGCATGAAGGCGGAGCATCGCGCGGTTATTATTCTTTACTATTACGAGGGCTTCAGCGTGTCGGAGATCGCCAAAATTACGGGTTCCTTCGAGGGCACGGTTAAATCGCGGATGCACAAGGCCAGAAAGCTGATTGCACAGCACTTGGACAAGGATTGCATTCCATCTGATTTTTTGCGGGAAGGGGCAATGACTCATGACTAACGAGGAGAGGCAAATCCAAGAGACGCTTAGGAAAGTAGCGGGAGCTGTCGAGATACCGAGTTTTCAAATGCCATGCCAGAATAACGCGTTGCAGGTGAGAAGGCGTCCATTTTACCGTAGCAAAAAATGGACATCCATCGGCATCGCCTCCGCTGTCGTACTCGGGCTGCTCGGAACTATGCAAGTGTCCCCAACGTTTGCGGCCTATGTCAAATCGATCTTTGCTCAAGACGGGTTCGATGAAGGAGTGCAACAGGCAGCGAGACAAGGCTTCTCCGAAACATCGAATCTTTCTGTTACCGATCAGGGGATTACCTTGGAGGTAAAGGAAATCATTGCTGACTCGGCGCAGGTAATGGTAGCTTTAATGATAAAACAGTCGGATGGCAAGCAGTTGCTCCCTACATATCCGACAGCGACAAACGCAGAATCCAATGCCGTTGAATTGCTGGATGCCAAAGGGGCGGTCATTTCTGACAAGTGGGGAACAACCTTTGAAGATAATGCCGGATTCATCCGGTTTCTCCTTGGTAAAAAAGGACAGGAGCCCCTTCCGAAAACGTTGTCGATACATTTTGATGAAATCGGTGATAGAAAAGGAAACTGGAAGCTGCAAGTTCCGATCACGATGGCAAAAGCAACGGCCGCAACGACTGTGCTGCCTGTCAATCAAACGCAAGTGACGAAGCATGGATTGAAGATGACCCTGCACCAGATCGTCAACACGCCAACGACCACCCGAATTGAGCTGGAAACACAATGGACAGAGGCGGCCAAAAAACAACTGGAACAAGAGGCGAAAAAGCTAACCGGAAAGACGACGGACCCCGATTATGCTCCATTTCTTCCGTATCAGCAATATATGCTGGGATATTACTACGAGGAGGCAGATGGCAGCAAGGGGAAGGAAAGGCGCAAAGAAAGATCTCATTCTATTGATCGCTATGGGCATTTCCGCTGGATCATGGACGACGATCCGTTGCCAAAAGGGAAAGCAAAGACGCTTGTCATAAATAGCTTCCACAAGGCAATACCGTATGATATGAGTGTCACCTTCCATCCCGATGAGTTGAACAAGAAGCCCGTAATCAAACAAGTGGGAGAAGATATCTTCACAGTGAAAGGCATCAAGCTGGAAAAAGATGAGTTTTCGGAAAAGCAGCAAATGGTAATGGAGGTTGAGGTACTATCCAAAGATATTTCGGATATTTATTTGCCTTGGTGGATAGCCCAAGATGGGCAGGGAACCACTTACCGTGCTAGAAGGAGTACTCAATCCACAGGACCTGCTGACCAGTCAGGACGCGAGCGAGTAACGTACAAATTTTGGATAGTGGACAGCAAAAGCTGGAAAGAAGACGAAATCGACAAGCTCCCGGAGAAGCTTACACTACGACTAGATGCCGTACAGAAAAAATATCCACTCGAGTGGCGAATTCCAGTTATCCATCCATAAAGATAAAACCGCCCCGTACAAAGGGCGGTTTTTCCTGTTTATTTCGCGACCAGCTGCGGCTCTTTCTGCCCAAGTCGGATCGTGGCTTCGCTTGGAATCCACATGCCTGTGTTCTCGTCACGTCCTTGCAGGACGACCGTCGGGTTAGATTTACCCATCTGTTCTGCACCTTTGGCAATTTGCTGCCCAATTTTGCCGCCCTTGACGCGGTTCACGACGAGCACGAGCTGCACGCTGTCCAGCTCTGTCATCATCTCGAAATCACCGTTGCTATCGCCTGCGATGAAGATAGGGCCATGACCATACTTTTTCACCAATACTTCCTGGATCACTTCCGTCTTGCCGTGGGCTACCGTGATCGGGTAGTCAGGCTGGTATACATTCGTGATCCGTCCGTTTTCTGTTTTCAGTCGCATGCCGATGATGTTCTCCGCTGGGAGATTGTAGCCATATTTCGGGAGAGTAGCGAAGACACGAACGACATCCTCCAAGGACGCACTCACGACATACACGTCGATGCCATTGGCACGCAGCGTGTTCATCAGGTTTGCGACTTCGGAAGTGAGGCGCAGGCCTGTTGTATGAGAGGCTTTCACCACGCCTGCTTTGCCTGCCAACGATTTCGGGCTCGTCCAGGTTACTTTTTGAATCGCCATGCCCAGGCCCAGATCATTGGATGCTTCCGCCAACTGTTGCACTTCTTCCACTGTCATGTTCGTGAAGAGGTAGAGTACCCACGGATAGCCAATCGTGTTGCTGTGCGTATCGTTGATTGCTTCATACAAGAAAAACAGCTTGGCTTTAAAATCTGCGAATTGCTCTGTTGCTGTTACTTCTTCCAGCGACTTCGTTCCTTTAAGACCTTGATAATTTTGATATAAGTACGTGTAGTCGGCTACGAGATCAGTCGCGATGGCATCGAGTGTGACAGGCTTGCCGTCGACATTTTTATACGGATCGGAAAACGGTCCCTCTGGTACATTCGTACGGATGACCTTCCCGAATTCTTCCGGTGTGAGCTTGTAAGCCAAATGGTTGATTTGATAGACAAACAGCGCTTCCTCTGTGTCATGCATGATGCTCGTATTGTCCCAGTCAAAAACGACATACGGCTTCTTGTTGGCTTTGTAGGAGGCACTCTTGATGCCGTTTTTCTCAATCAACTCATGGACGGCTTGATAAGTCGCAGGTGCCCATTTCCCCTTGTCGAGCATCTGCACGCTGGTGTCCTTGGCCAGAGCTGGCATCTGCATCGCGAGCAGAGCGACGATCATCAGCATGGTCAGCCACCATGTTTTGTGTTGGGCTTTTCTGTGTGACATTGTTGTCATCCCCTTCTTCTTTTTCTAGATCCCCCAAATGAAAACGCTGTCATTTTCTCAAAAAAAGAAAAAGGCCTTCCCCACGCCTATTGATAAAGCGCGGGTAGAAGACCTCATTGTCTTAAGCGTTTTCATTTGTATTCTAATCATACTAAATCTTGCAGCAAAAGCAAGAAGATTCCGATAAACAGGATAAGGGCAGGACTAACGATCTAATCTAGCGAAGACAGAAGGGCTTGCAAGAAAAAAGTGGATATAATCTAACCATAAATAGATGAGAAGGATGATGCGGCATGACATTGATAGAATCCAGCAAGGGCATTTTGATGAATTGCTTGGCGTTGAAAGCGAATGAGACGTTTTTGGTGGTGGCCGACGAGCGGAAGCGAGACATCGGTGAAGCGATCTGGGAAGCAGGGAAACAGCTCGGGGCAGAAGCGATGCTGATGGTCATGAAGGAGCGGGAAAAGTCCGGGCAAGAGCCTCCTGCAGCTGTTGCAGCGGCGATGAAGAGCGCAGATGTGGTGGTATGTGTGACCCAGCACTCTTTGACGCATACAAAAGCACGCAAAGAAGCGGCAGCAAATGGCACGAGACTGGCTACCATGCCAGCTATTACGGAAGACATGTTCCTTGCGGGAGCGATTTCCGCTGACTATACACAAGTAAAGGCACTCACCGAGCGCGTAACCGAGATGCTGACACGGGCAAGTACCGTGCGAATCGAAAAAGCGGGCAAGTCACTGACGTTTTCCATCGCAGATCGCAATGGGGTGCCGAGTACAGGTATGTACGTCAATCCCGGAGAATCGGGCAACTTGCCTTCCGGAGAAGCGTATATCGCCCCATTGGAAGGGACGGCAGAGGGACAAATCCTCGTCGATGGCTCCATCGCCGGTATCGGGAAAATCGATTCGCCCTTGCTGCTGACGGTCCAAAATGGTCGGATCACAGAGGCAGAAGGAACATCGGCTGAACGCCTCCTGCAAATGCTCGGAGACCAAGACGGGCGGATGCTCGGTGAATTCGGAATCGGAACGAATGACAAGGCGCGTATCACGGGAGTTGTGTTAGAGGACGAGAAGGTGTACGGAACGATTCACGTAGCCTTTGGCAGCAACAACACGTTTGGCGGGACGATTGTCGCGGGGGTACATATTGATCTGGTGGTCAAAGAGCCGGATGTGTATTTGGACGACAAATGTATCATGAAGAGCGGAAAGCTATTGGCAACATAGGACAAACTAGATGGATAGGAAGGATGAATCCCGATAGTAAATGTTGTAATATGGGAGAAATCCTAGAGGTGGATGTGGTGTGATGGCATTGTCTGAAAAAATATTTGCGATTATTACAATAGGTAACCTGATTTTGGCTGCTGTTCTTATTTTCATGGAGAGGCGAAACATTGCGGCAACCTGGGCCTGGTTGATGGTTTTGCTGTTTTTGCCGGGCATCGGGTTTATCGTTTACCTGATTTTTGGACATAAGCTAAGCAAGAAAAAGCTGTATCGGCTCAAAGAAGGGGAATTTTCTCATTTTCGAGCTGCGGTCGATAGACAAAAGCAGTTGCTTGCCCATGGTGAACTACAGGTGAATGACCCTGAGATGGAGAGACACCGCGACATGATTTTCATGAACGTGGTAAGTGATGGAGCGTTTTATACGCAGGATAATACCATTCAGGTTTTTAAGGAAGGCCATAGTCTGTTCAACCTCATGTTCAAACAGATGGAGGAAGCACGCGAGCATATACATTTGCTCTACTATATTTTAAATGACGATGATTTAGGGAAACAGCTCATTCAACTGCTGACGAAGAAGGCACAGGAGGGCGTCGAGGTTCGATTGCTCTATGATGCGGTAGGTTCCTCGGGTGTCTCATCCCGGTTCCTGCGCCCACTGGTAGAAGCAGGGGGACAAGTCGCCTCCTTTTTCCCGGCGAAGATTCCGTTCCTGAATTTTCGGGTCAACTTCCGAAATCATCGCAAGCTGACGATTATTGATGGCAAGATTGGCTATATCGGAGGCTTCAACATCGGGGATGAATACCTGGGCAAGGATAAGAAGCTGGGGTATTGGCGTGATACTCATTTGCTAATTGAGGGAAGAGCGGTGTACATGCTGCAAGCACGCTTTTTCCTGGACTGGAATTTGTCTGCACAAAAAAGAATGAATGAGTCACTCGCGTATTTTCCGGAGATTCATGCCGAGGGCACGATTGGCGTTCAGATCGTTTCGAGCGGGCCGAACTCGGAAAAAGAGCAAATTAAGCATGCTTTTTTGAAAATGATTTACAAGGCACGGAAGAAGATTTACTTGCAGACACCGTATTTCGTTCCCGATGAAAGTATGCTGACCGCACTAAAAATGGCGGCAATGTCCGGCGTGGATGTGCGGGTGATGGTCCCGGGAAGACCTGATCATTTGATGGTATTCTGGGCGACTCATTCTTATCTCGGCGATTTGTTAAAGAGTGGTGTGCGCTGCTTCCTCTACGAAAAAGGCTTCATGCACGCCAAAGCCATTGTGGTCGATACCCAGCTGTCGTCTGTGGGAACGGCCAATGTTGATATTCGCAGCTTCAAGCTGAATTTCGAGACGAATGCGTTTATTTACGATTCGCAGATGGCAGAGGAGCTGGAGGAACTGTTTGTCTCCGATCTGGCTGATTGCCGGGAAATGACATTGGGAGAGTATGTGAACCGACCGCTGCGTTTGCGCTTGCTGGAATCGTTGACGCGGTTGTTGTCTCCACTTTTATAAAAGCGGGATGGAAAGAGGACCTGTTGGCCTATGTGAACAAACGCAGGCTGGCAGGTCCTTTTCCATATGTTTAAAGTGGCAGGGCTTTAAAAGAAATGGCCCTTACATTTAGGTCGTTGTGATTTACAGTTAAGACGACTTTACTCGCATAGCGAGATAAGAATATGAGAAAGGGAGATTCTAAAAGACGATCATTCAACACCCAGTTAAAAGGCAATACAGTGATTTCGTTATTCGGTAAGTGCGACTTAGCCATATATTCCCACAGCCTTGTGTGATTCGTTTCGGCATGGTAAGTAGTCTGATCGATATATTTATCCATGTCCATTTCAAACAGCTTACAGTCAAGCTGGTTGCTTAATCCAAAACTCTCCTTAAAATAAAAGTCAGTTACCAGGGGGGCTATTTTATTTGCATCTGCCAGCTTGGTATACGAATCTTTAATATGCGGCTTTAAATCCTCTAGTCTAATTTCTACTAACTTTCCATCAGCATACACTTCCCGTACTGAATGAAAAAGATTTGTTAGGATTGTAGAGGTGTATTCTTTTAATGGAGAGTCATGGGTGGCGATGCGATAAGAAACATTATTATGAACAACAAAGGGTGCTATAACCCATTGTAAGACGATATCATGCATAAAATCAGGAGTTTCAGGAAGGGATGCTTGTTCGCGTTTTCTAAATGAATAGATAACGTCTTCTTTGTTCCAATGCTCATCGTTGGTGAGGGGGATTGGTATTTCTTTAAGCCAATTCATATAAAACGTCTCCTTCAAAGTAAAAGAGGGATTTTCTGCCTTGGCTGACTGAACTGGTGAGATCTTTGTTACTATCATAAACAAAACACATCTAACCCGCCAATATTCGTTTATGAACGTTTGTTGGCGGGCTTTTCTTCGTTTATGCGGTACCGAACGTAACACCCATCTCCGTCAAGTATTGACGATAAGCGATGCTCGCACGGTCGCATTTTAAGGACAGCTCTACTTGCAGATCGAGCGGCAGGTCCTCAGGCTTTTGATTTTCCACGATCGGTTTATCTTGGGCGAAGATAAGGTTTTGGAAGCTAATGATCTCCTCATCGGAAAGGTTCGTCTCGTAATTAAAAGAAAGGACACCAAACGCTACACTACGTGCTTCATCCAGCGGCAACACAGTCAGCAAAATGGACATGAGATTGCCGTTTTCTGCATCGCGCTTCGTAAATTTTACCGTGAGTGGACGGAGGATTTCGTAGGTGTAATAGACGTGCTTCGCTTGACCAGTACCGTCCGGGTCAGGCTGAAAAATCTTGATCTCATCCGTGCGAATGACACCGTTCTCGTCGCGGTGAACGCGGTAATCCCCGATTTCCATATGCGTTTCGACACCCAAATACCCCTCATGAACGACAGCCAGATGGCCTACATCCAAAAAGTTCTCTACGATGCGTGGAGGCTTGGCCGTTACTGTTTGTGGCCCCCAAATGACATTTCGAAAACGTTGATCCTCAAATTCCGGCTGGGCAAAAAACTCAGGAGATTGGTTGGCGAGATTCACCCACACGAATCCATAGCGCTCTGCACAGCTGTATAAAATAGCGCGCGCCTTGCCGGGAATCGCTTGCTCGGCAGGCAGCTGAGGGATTTTTACACAGGCTCCGGATGCTTCATATTCCCAACCGTGATACGGACAGACCAGCTTTCCATCTCGGACACAGCCCAGAGACAGGGCAGCGCCTCTGTGAATACAGAGGTCTTTAAACGCATGGATTCCTTCTTCGTTGCGGAAGAGGACGACCCGCTCGCCCATAATGGTGACCTGGATCGGGCGGTCTTGTACATCCACCGAACGACAGGCGACAATCCACTCATTACGCAGCACGGTATCTTGCACGATCATTGATGAGACACTCCTTTGACGATACTTCGGTTATTCACCCATTGTAGCGGGAGAGTAGAAAGGAAGTCAACAGAAAACACGAACATTATAAAGTGATGCCACCTATTTATTACGTGAATAGTTGCCTAAAAACGTAATTATCCGGTATAATCCCACTTATATCGTTCGTAATTAGCTAAAATACCACTAGGGAGGCCTTTTGAAAGTGGAACAACATCGCGAAAGCAATCAGCTTGTTGTGGGCGTCGATGACAAAATCAGTGTGGGCAAGGCGTTTTTACTTGGTTTGCAGCATGTGTTGGCTATGGACTTGTACATTGCTCCTATTATTATTGCTGGGCTGCTGACCATGGACGCTTCAAGCACTTCTTTCTTTATTCAAATGTGTTTTCTCGCGACGGGTATCGGGACGTTGATCCAGACTGGCTTTGGATTGCGTTTGCCTGTCGTGCAAGGCCCTTCCTATGTACCCATCGGCGCGCTGGCTGCGATTGGCAGTAAGCTGGGGATGGGTGCGATGATTGGCAGCATGATCCCTGGAGCGCTGTTTGTGGCTCTGATGGGTTATCCATTGAAATGGTTTGCCAAAGCGGTTCGCAAATTCATTCCACCGCTCGTAGGCGGGACAGTGATCATCATCGTGGGCATTGCTCTGATGCCAACAGGGATGGGAAACATTTATCACTCCCCGGGAAATATTTGGACAAACATTTTGATTGCCGCCGTTTCTGCTGGTGTGCTTGTCATCTGTATGCTGCTTGGCACAAGAGCAAAGGTTGCGGGTGCGTTTTTTAGACTTGTATCTGTCCTGATTGCGATTTTCGTCGGAACGGTAACCGCTGCTTTTTTTGGAACGGTAGATTTTAGTCCGGTTGGACAAGCACCGTGGCTGTCCATGCCGAAGCTGTTTCCGTACGGGGCTCCTGTATTTGATCTCAGTGCTGTTTTGACGATGCTTTTTGTTTATTTGATTATCATGATTGAAACAACAGGGACCTGGTTCGTCGTCTCAACGGTAACGAACAGTGAATTGACGGAGGAGCGACTGAATCACGGTGCTGTCGGTGAAGGCTTGGGGTGCTTTGTCGGGGCATTGTTCGGAGGTACACCTACGACTGGCTATTCCTCCAATGCCGGGTTGATTGCGGTGACAGGAGTAGGGAGCCGGATGGCGATTATGGCCGGAGGATTGATCTTGATTGCCCTTGGGTTGGTGCCGAAGCTGTCAGCGGCGATTACCTGTATACCGGAGCCAGTCATCAACGGAATTTTTGGGATCGTGTGTGTAGCGATTGTGGCGAACGGAATCAAAGTCATTCAAAACATTACGATTGATGATCGGACGATGATGGTGATCGGTTTGCCGATTCTGCTGACAATGGCGGTAACGGTCCTGCCAAAAGATGCGCTCGCAGGAGTACCTGATTTCGTGAACTACATTTTATCTTCAGGCATTACAGTAGGAGCGTTGGCAACGGTTCTTTTGAATCTGCTCATTCCAGAAGGCAAAAAGAACGGAGTGAAGGTTCCACAGCAACAGCCTGTAAGTCATTGAGTTAGCAAATAGTAAAACAGCCCGGTCACTTCAGATCGGGCTGTTTTCTTGTTTTTCGATATGGTTTTGGACCACTGTTATGATACCAATTCAAAGGACTCGGTTACGACGATGCTTCCCTTGACAGATTGGACCATCGGGCAGTTTTTGCTCGCGGCTTCGATGGCTTTTTGCACTTTTTCTTCTTTCATATTTTCTCCCGTAATGATGAAGTGGAGGTGAATTTTTTCAACCCGATTTGCCTCTGCCTCATTTCGCTGAACATCTGCTGTTACTTTCATGTCCGTGCACGGCATTCTCATCTTGTCTAATACTTTTCGCAAAACACCGCCACTGCAAACAGCGATGGAAGAGACCAGGAGCTGATAGGGGCGAAAGCCATACTGTTCATCACCGGATACGTGCAGCTCACCGTAGGACAGTTGAGTGACAAAGCCATTTTCTTTTGCTTGAAATTCCATGCGTAACCCTCCCATGAAATGGTTTTCTTCATTATAAGGAAAAAGGCTCCCGTGCGACAGTAATCTATCGGTACAGGAACCTTCTCCCTTTTGCTATTCCTTCAATGCTTTCCCATTTTGCAAGAGAGACTGGATGCAGCGTGGAAGCATGTCTTTTAACGTATCGAATGCATAGTCGACGTCCAGACGCTCTGTCCACTGATGGGCGTCACGTCCGACTGGACCGAGGTTCATGACAGGTACATCAAAAGCTTCGAGCTCTTGGAGCGGAATGGAGTAGCCGTTGTCCCACAAAGGCATGTTCGCTACCAATGGCTTCATGGAAGCCGCCGGATATTGGAGTCCGACGTAGCTCAAGTCAGAGATGCCGCCAAAGTAGTTTTGTTTGACCAAATTAACCTGGTGCTGATCTCTCGCGTATGCTTTCATCTCTTCCATCGTTTGTTGGATCAGAGGATGATTGCGCGAGCTGACTGCCGGGTAAAACGGTGGAGCGAAGAACAAGATCATCATTGGCGACAGTTCTTTGCACAAAATCGCTAATTGATCCACCAGCTCGATCGTGGTGTCGCGATCGTCCTTGTCGCCGCGGTTGGCGATCACATCTGCTTCCAGCTGGCGGAGCCTTTCTTCCCCGTGCGTTTTCTTCGCGTAGGCGTACAGCTCTTCGTAAGTCATGACAGAAATGGACAGATCACGCGGGCTGAAAGGCGCAAAGTTGGCAAACTGGCTCGCGTGCTTCAGGTAGTTTTGCTTCATGCGCTCTGCGACATTTCTTGCCGATTCCAGCAGCGGCTCTACGACATCCTCCATTTGCTTTTCCAGCAGGAACAGGTTGAAAAGCGTCACAGCACGGTGCGGAATTTGCACCGAGTACTCTTTTTTCAAATCCTTTTGGATCAGGTTCGTCGGCGGAGGAGAGGCTTCCCCCTCGACGACCTCGCAAAAGGATGTGTTCAGCTCGAGCTCACATGTAATTTGAGAGGCCATGTAATTGCCGTTTAACCCAGCAAAAGGCTCGCCGACATGTGTTTCTTTGCCGTAGCAGAGGAAGCCAGGCAGCACTTTTCCGATGGAGCCTGTGTACAAGTACGTATTCGTATCCCCTGGATAGCGGGTAAACATCGGCTCGGAGTTGAGTACGGTGGTGTAGCTCAGGTCGAATTCTTCGGCGATTTTCAAAAGCGCTGGGACTGCTGCCCGCATCCCGACAGAATTCACCTCTTCGTCAGGGACGGTGAGAAGCAATATGTTGCCGTCGAACTCTCCAGCAATCGCTTGCTCAATCATCGACATGTGCAGCGTCAGTCCGCATTTCATATCCATGGTGCCACGACCAAACAGCCAGTTGCCGGTGCGGATATCCTGTTGAACGTCGGCTGGCATATCCGCTTGGTTTTGCTGGAAGAGAGGAGTGAGGGCCTTCGGATCAAAAGCATGCTTCATCCAGGCGCCGTAATCCTCGACATCGACCACATCAAAATGGCTGACGAGAATGACGGTGTCCCGTACCCCTTCCTTTTTAACCAGAGCAGTGACAAAATGGCGCCCGTCTCCAGTCGGATTCGCACGCACATGATCGGGATTGGCTTGATAATAAGGCAGGGTGCGCAGCTGATCGACGACGTAGCCAGGCAAGTCCTTTTCGGCAGCTGATCCTGTAATGCTTGGGATGCTTACCAAATTGCACAAGAGATCAACGAGCTGCTCTTTTGATTGCCATTTTTGCATAAAAAACGCCTCCGTTTTCCGTATAGTGAAAACTGTTTCCGATTAGTGGGCAAAAAAATTAAGGTAAGGCACCGATCTTGTGGGAAATTTCTTTGGCACTATGTTGGGCTTGTTCAATGAGTGAGGACAAGAGTTGCTCGTTGATCCGATAGCTCGGAACGCCGATACTCAGAGCACCTACGACCTTTTGGTTAACGCCGAAGATAGGAGCGGCAATGGATGCGGTGCCCTCGGTTTTCTCACCGTAGCTGACTGCATAGCCGTTTTGTCTGATTTCTGGGAGTCGTTCTAACAGCTCGCGACGTTTTTCTGCATCCGGGATTAAACCGGTCACGATTTGCTCTGCTTCGATCGGATTCATGCTGGCGAGAATCGTTTTGTTTGCCGCACCAATATGTAGCGGAATACGCTCGCCCAGATTATCCATGCTTCTGACAGACAGGGGACCTTCCACTCGTTCGAGTACGATGGCATGAGAGCCTTGCGGAATGTTCAGATAGACAGTTTCGCGTACATCTGCTGCCAATTGTTCCATGACAGTTCGGGCGACAGCGCGCATATCCATCTTGTCCAGGATGCGCAGCCCGATTTCCATCCACGTATAGCCGACCTTGTACTGCTTGCTCTCAGGAACCTGGAGGATGAGTCCGTGTTTGATGAGGCTGCTTATTAAACGGTGTACCGTACTCAGTGGCAGGTTCGTTTGTTCTGCAATTTCTGAGATGGACCAATGCTGCTTGTTTGGATCTGATACCAGGACGGAGATGATGCTCATCGCCCGGTCAATCGATTGTACCAACGTAGGTTACCTCCTGGCTTTGTTGCATTGTGACTGTTCGTTGAATGTCACGCCAGCTTAATATGACCTCAATCTATCAGAATTTTTCAGCCGAATCAATATCATTTAGACTAGATAAAAATTCATTGACAAAAAATTTGAAACTATTTTACATTAGGAGTGTAATTTTGTATTGCAGAAGCGATTCCACAATGCGGAATATTTCTGAGTAATTACTCAGAGAAGAATGAATGCAACATGGTGGCGATGAACAAGCAAAAGCAGTAGATGCGAAAGCGTTTACATGCTCGTTTCTCCGCCGTCTACTGTTACCAAAAGCAAGATTCGAAAACAGAAGGGAGATCTATCATCATGAAATTTTCACGTGCGATTGTAAGAAAACCGGGAAAGAGTTATGTAAATGGTTTGACGACTTCTGATTTGGGTACACCTGATTTTGAACTTGCTCTTAAACAGCATGCCGCTTATGTAGAAGCGCTGAAACAGACAGGTTTGGATGTAACCGTTCTGGAAGCGGACGAGCGTTTCCCGGATTCTACGTTTGTCGAAGATACAGCGGTCCTCACGGAAAAGTGCGCCGTTATCACCAATCCCGGTGCAGAAAGCCGCAATGGTGAAATTGAGGATATGAAATTGGTGCTTCCTCGTTTTTATGACACGATTGAATATATTCAGGCCCCTGGCTTCCTCGATGGTGGAGACGTCATGCAGGTAGACAACCATTTCTATGTCGGTCTGTCGACACGCACCAATGAAGAAGGAGCCATCCAGTTCCGCGAGATTCTCTCCAAGTACGGATATGAAGTCACCATTGTTCCGTTGAAAGAGTTTTTCCACCTGAAAACAGGAATCGCCTACCTTGGCAATTACTTGCTGGTTCTGGCTGGGGAGTTCATTGATTCTGAAGTATTTAGCCAATACAAGCATCTGGTCGTGGAAAAAGAAGTCGAGTACTCTGCGAACTGCATCCATATCAACGACTACGTCATTATTCCAAAAGGCTTTGAGAGCACGAAAAAGCAAATCACTGACGCTGGCTACAATGTGATTGAGCTGGATATGTCTGAATTCCAGAAACAAGACGGAGGATTGAGCTGCCTGTCCCTGCGTTTCTAGCGCAGGCAGTTCTCTCTTCTTTTATAGACCCTTGATAGACCTCTTAATAAGCTAGTGAAAGAGAGGAATCATATGAACAGTGGGAATGAAAGAGATACACAGCTACAACGCTCCATGAAAAGTCGCCACTTGTTTATGCTGTCGTTAGGTGGCGTGATCGGGACAGGGCTCTTCCTCAACGCTGGCTTCACGATTAATCAGGCTGGACCTGGCGGAGCGCTAGTCGCCTATATCGTCGGCGGGATTTTGCTGTACCTGGTCATGACATGCCTGGGTGAGCTTTCTGTAAAAATGCCAGTAACAGGCTCTTTCCAAGCCTACGCCAGCAAGTACATTGGTCCAGCGAGCGGGTTTACACTGGGATGGATGTATTGGCTAGGGTCAGCTACAACGGCCGGGGTAGAGTTCACTGCCGCGGGCATGGTCATGCAACGGTGGTTCCCGGATACGCCGATCTGGATCTGGTGCGCGCTCTTTATCGTTTTGCTCTTTGCCTTCAATGCGCTGACGACAAAAGGGTTTGCGGAAACCGAGTACTGGTTTGCCGGAATTAAAGTATTGGCTGTACTTATGTTTATTATTGTCGGACTAGGTGCTATATTCGGTATTGTCAGTATGGAAGGAAGGACCGCTCCGTTTCTCTCCAACTTCTCGGCAGATGGGGGACTATTCCCGTTTGGCATTGCGATCGTTTTTGTAACGATGATGAACGTGGTATTCTCTTATCAAGGCTCTGAACTGATCGGAATTGCAGCTGGGGAAGCAGAAAACCCGCAGAAGACCATTCCGCGGGCGATTCGCAACGTTGTGTTTCGTATTCTCGTGTTCTATGTGGCGTCGGTCACGATCTTGTCCGCCCTCTTTCCGTCGAGTGAGCTGGGACTCTTGGAAAGTCCGTTTGTGACGGTATTTGATGCAGTGGGGATTCCATTTGCAGCGGATATCATGAACTTCGTTATCTTGACGGCTTTGTTGTCTGTTGGCAATTCATGCTTGTACGCAGCCACTCGCTTGTTGTGGTCCCTTTCCCATAGCAATATGGCGCATCCTGTTTTTGGAAAATTGACCAAGCGTAAAGTACCCTTGAACGCACTCTTGGCGACGCTGGCGTTCTCGCTTCTGTCTCTGTTAACCAGTGTGGTTGCGGCGGATACGGTATACGTGCTGCTCATGTCTGTATCTGGTATTGCGGTCACCTTCACGTGGATGGGGATTGCTCTCTCTCAATTCAATTTTCGCCGTCAATACTTGCGTGAGGGTGGAAAAATAGAGAATTTACAGTTCGTAGCACCGTTTTACCCGGTGATGCCGCTCCTGTGTCTGGCTCTTTGCACATTCATTCTTATCTTCCCGGCGTTTGACCCGACACAGCGAATTGGACTCTTCTACGGAATTGGTGCGTTGGTGCTGTTCTATACCTTTTATTATGTGCGCTACGGACGCAAAAAGGTGCATAAACCGAATCTCCCAACGCAAGGCTAAGCCTTCCTGCTCAATAGAAAAATGCCCCTGCCATGATGATATGGTCGGGGCATTTTTGTGGCGTAAGGATTGTCTTCAGGAGATGCCGAACAGATCAGCCAAATACGGGTTCACGAACAAGCCGTCAGGGTCGAGTTCAGAGCGAATGGCGAGGAAATCGGGTAAGCGCGGATAGACCTGATGAAGCTGCTCGGCGGTCATGCTGTGCATTTTCCCCCAGTGTGGACGTCCGCCATATCGGGCGAAAATCTCCTCCATCCGGGCAAAGTACGCTTCGTAAGGCATGCCCTTGTACATGTGGACGGCAATGAAGGCACTATCCCTTTCGTAAGCGGGACTGAGCCAGATGTCGTCCTTTTTGACGTACCGGCATTCCAGCGGAAAATGAACGGCAAAGCGTTCCTGCTCAATCGCCTGACGCAGCTCCCGTATGGCTTCGCCCATATGCTCAGCAGGTAAGCAGTATTCCATTTCGTAAAAGCGAACAAGGCGAGGAGTGGCGAAAAGCTGATGGCTATAGCCGCTCTCATGGACAGAGGGGACGCTTTGGGCGGACAGCCTGCTGACGCTTTTGGTGAGTGAAGGGCGCAATCGGCAGCTCTCGGACAAGAGCCAAAAAAGCCCATTTTCCACGACCATTTTTTTCAAATAGCTCCAGCGTTGATTGCCGCTGGGGGGATCGCTGGTCTCGTTCATGAATTTCACCTGAACGGTGTCCGAATACGGGAAGATAAAAAATTCGAAATGCCGATGCTCGGTTTTAAAAGTGTCCAGAGAGGACAGGCACTCCTCTAGCTGCATGCGACGGCTTTGGTAGCGCAGGCGATAGGCTGGGAGGACTCGCAGCTTGACGCGTACAATGATGCCCAAGAGACCAAGAGAGACTTGCATGGCTTTGAACAGCTCCGGACGAGCTTGCTCGGATACTTCCAAGACCTCCCCGGATGCGGTCACGACTGTCAGCCCGACGATTTGCGTGGAGATGCTGCCAAAATGAATGCCTGTGCCATGTGTTCCGGTGCTGACGGCCCCTGCAATGGACTGGGCGTTAATGTCTCCAAGGTTTTCTTGAGAGTAGCCCGCTTGATGCAGGAGGTGTCCGAGTGTCTTGAGCTTGGTGCCTGCCCAGACTTCAACGGTATCATCGGCAGGGTTTACACTGACGATTCCTTGGAGATGATCCAAGGATAGCAAACAATCTTCTGTCTGGACGAGCCGCGTGAAGGAATGACCGGAGCCGACGACTCGAATCCGTGTACCTGCCTTCTTGCAAGCACGGACAAGCTGCACGACCTCATCCACGGACTCTGGCATCGCGACTTGCTTCGGCTGGCTTTGTACATTTCCTGTCCAATTGGTCCAGTGATTCGCGTGCTTCTTTACAGTGAGCATAATCCATCCCCCCGATAGGTGGTCACTTCCTCGATGATTTTCCCGCCAGAGATGCAATACAGCCGGGTAAAACGTTCGCAGAGCTCTCCTGCTTTGGCATGGCGAAAAAAGATCGGGTCTCCCAACTCCAGCGTTTCCATGCCTTGATAGTGGATCGGTGTCTGTACCTCACCTGCTCCTTCGTTGGGGAACAGCTTTGCTCCCGCTGGCAAGTAAGGCTTGGGGAGTCTGTCACGCCCAGCAGAACCAGAGGCGATGTAGCCGCCGCCAGCACATGTGTAGATATGCTCTGTGGGCTTGCGAATAATCTCCAGAGCAAATCCGGCAGCAGGATGAAACTGAAAATCTTGAAAGTAGTCAAAAAGCCCAGGCGAAAAAAATCCGGAGCCTGCTGTAACCTCTGTAACAGCGTCTTCTTTCCCGGTCAAGTGCAAGCTCCCCGTTCCTCCACCGTTTACGAAGCGGAGAGAAATGCCTAGCTCGCGAATGGCATGCACCAGTGTGGCACGTCGAGCAGCCACTTCTTTCACGGAATATTGCTTGAGGAGACGAATGATGCTGTTTTTCAGGAATTGACGAGGGTATCGATCACCTACGCCGGCAATTTGAGCTTCGTACCCCATGACACCATCTAGGTAGAGATGATCGGAGGAAGCAACGCGCTTGGCAAGGGAGAGGGACGCCTCGAGAGAGCGAAGAGGGGAGCGCCAGACGCCGAAATGCAGCCCCAGCACATCAGATGACATGTCGATATCGAGACAGACCGGCAGTCTGGTTCCTGTTTCCCGGGCGATTTGTTCGAGCTGTTCGACATGAGGGAGAGAGTCGATCATCAAAGTAATGGAGCGTCCGTTCTTAATCTCAGAGGCGATGGACAAAAGCCAGCTTTTTTCCCAGAGCGGATAGCCTAGCAGCAGGTCATCGAAGCCTGCCTCGCACAGGTGAAGCACCTCAGGAGCGGAATAGCACATGAGACCACGAAAGCAATCGTCCAACTGCAATACATGTTTGAGAATGGCAACGCTTCGGATCGACTTGCTCGCGATTCGAACGGGTTTTCCATTGCTTTGCAAACTGATTTGCTCCGCATTTTCCTCCAGCAGATCTAGGTCGACGAAAGCGAACGGCTTGGGAACACCGGCAAAGGCAGACTGATAATAGCGATAATCCCGCATGAACAGGCCCCATCCTTTTTGAGTGAAATAATGATCGTGAAATATTTCGTAAAATTCTCTCTATTCTGCTCATTTGTGATCGATTCCTTCCTGAGCAGATGGGCGTCATGTACAGAAATAACGAATGTTCGTTTTTTTAATGTTCGTGTTTTGGGTGATTTGTCGATTGTAAAGGCGTGTTAACATTAAAATTAACTTTAAAAAACGAATAAATAGGTTGTTTCCGGTTGACTTGATTCACCTTATAAGCTACTATACATATTGTTGTGAAGAACAACACAGGCTTGACGAATGAAATAGTGATTTGTATTCGTATATCCTCAGAAATATGGTTTGAGGGTCTCTACAGGGAACCGTAAATTCCCGGCTACGAATAGGGCAGTTTTGGTATACCCTATTCGTCGGCCGGGAATTTTTTGCATTTTTTGGGGAGGGAACGAAATGAAGAAGTATGATGTAATCGTTGTAGGAGCAGGACCAGCAGGGATTTTTACATGCTACGAGGTAATGCGAAAAGCACCGAATGCCAAGGTGCTGTTGATTGATAAAGGGCATGACATCTATAGCAGACGCTGTCCGATCTTGGAGGAAAAGATCAAGCTCTGCCCGCCGCCAGCAGGAAAAAAAGAATTCGCAGGCTGTTTGCCGGCCTGTTCGATTACCAGTGGTTTTGGTGGAGCAGGCGCCTATAGCGATGGTAAATTTAACATCACCACCGAATTTGGCGGTTGGATGACAGACTATCTCAGCCCTTCCACTGTACTTGGGCTGATCAAATACGTAGATGAAATCAATTTGGAGCATGGGGCTACCCAATCGATTACGGACCCGACCACTGAGACGATTAAGAGCATCGAGCAGCGCGGCTATGCAGCTGGACTCAAGCTGTTGCGAGCGCAGGTGCGTCACTTGGGAACGGAGCAAAACCTGGAGATTCTCCAGTCGATCTTCGAGCATTTGAAAAAGCATGTCGACATGATGTTCAAGACAGAGGTCGAGGACATTATTACGGTGAAAGAAGCAGACGGACATCAGGTAAAAGGTGTCGTCTTGAAAAACGGCCAAGAGTATGAGGCTGATTACGTGGTAATCGGACCAGGCCGCGATGGCTCCGCATGGTTGACGGATATCCTGAAAAAGCGCCGCCTGAAAATGTACAACAATCAAGTTGACGTAGGCGTACGTGTGGAGACGTCCGATGTCGTCATGCGCGAAATCAATGAGCATCTGTACGAAGGAAAATTCATTTTCAATACATCGGTCGGAACGCGTGTACGGACGTTCTGCAGCAATCCATCCGGTCACGTGGTCGTGGAAAACCACAGTGGTGTTATGGCGGCAAACGGGCACTCTTACAAAGACCCAGCGTTGGGCTCGATGAATACAAACTTTGCGCTCTTGGTATCGCATACGTTTACAGAGCCGTTTGACAAGCCGAATGAGTACGCGAGAGAAATTTGCAAGCGGGCGAACGATCTGTCAAACGGTGGGGTTATCGTACAAAAGTACGGCGATATCTTGCGCGGCCGACGTTCCACAGAGTCGCGTATTAAGGAAGGCTTCCTGGAGCCTACTCTGAAGGAAGCGGTACCGGGTGACTTGGGACTCGTGTTGCCTTACAACACGATGAAAAGTTTGATCGAGATGGTGGAAGCATTGGACAAGGTAACGCCGGGAATCGCTTCCGAGCACACATTGTTCTACGGAGTGGAAGCGAAATTCTACTCGGCACGTCCGAAACTGACGGAGGAATTCGAAACAGAGATCAAGGGATTGTTCTGTGGCGGAGATGGTGCCGGAATTACACGTGGTCTGGCACAGGCCGGAGCTGCTGGGGTCTGGATGGCTCGCAATATTGCGAAACGCATGCAATAACGAATACGATCATAACAAATAGGCTTCTTGCTGGGCACGCTGGTGCTTGGTGGGGAGCCATTTTTCATGACAGAACAGCATCAGGAAAGTATTGGTCCCGATGTCACGAGGGATTGGGCAGAAGCGTATTGTATAAAAGGGCCAATACTCAAACCACGACCTTTTGTTGGCAGGGAGGTATCTATGTTTTTTTGTGATGATGATGACGATACCGCTGTAATAGCACTTTGGATTATTTCGATTGGCTTTGTCATACTGGCGATTGATAAAACAACCAGATTAAGTCAAAAGCCTGCCTGCGACAATGAGAAGTTGATACAGCCCCTCATTCAATTAAACAAGCAAGTCAATGGGAAGAACAAGAATGGCAATGACGACGATGAAGATATGCAGTTTAAACGAATTGAACAGCAAATTGCCCAATTGCGCGACAGTGTTCAAGATATAAAGAAGAATTTACAGGAGAGTCCATCCAAAAACGGAGGGAAGAAGGATGATCGAAAAAAATCTGGCGAATGAGCTGGTAGCGGTAGGTGGGTGGATCGCCGTTCTGGGTGCCTTCCTGGCTGCTATAGGCTCGACTGGACAGGTGGAACCAGACGAGGATACTTCTACAGACAACGGATCAAATGGCAAAGAATCTAATGATTTGAAAAAACAAGTGCTGCAACAGAAAAAACAATTGCAAAAGCAACAGATACAGATTGAACTGATTCAATTGGAACAAGAGCTCAACACCATTATTCATAGCACAAGGAAAAATGGCTAACAAAAAATGACTTCACCAAACTGCTTTTGGGCGAAGTCATTTTTTTACTTGTTACGACGGCTGTAAATTATCGTTCATTTTCTTCAATACGCGGTTAAAGATAGCGAGTTCTGCTTCGTCAAGGCCGCGGAGTGCCAGTTCCTCTTGCTCTTTGGCAGCCTCCAGCCATTCCGGGAACCGTTCGACTGCTTGCGGAGACAAGGACACGTATCGCTCACGCTTGTCATCCCCCTCTGAGCGAATAATCCAGCCCATCTCTTCCAATCGGGTGAGTGTCCGGGTAATCGTCGGCGCTTCCACATTCAGGTAGTTGCTCAATTGAACCTGGGTGAGCGATTCACGATAATGCAAGCAAAGGATAATACCCCATTGCGAACTGTATAATCCCATGGGAGCCATAGTCCCATTCAACGTTTTACTGAATATTCTTGCGGTTCGGCTAATTCGATGACCATAATATTGCATGAGTATATACCTCCAGGAAAGCTGGTCCGATATATCGTACACTTTATTGCTTAAGTAAATATGGATACTAACATACTAGCAGTTATGGACATATAAGTAAATGTTTATTCGATGGCGAAATAATGGATTTTCTGACACAAATAGAATCAGGCGAGTGTCATGAAAGAAGACACTCACCTGGCTGAAAAATACAGTGATGCATTAATCTGCGGACAAGATACGCAGTGGACCTTTTTCATTGATGAGCGGCTCCAGTTCATAGACCGAAATGGGGAACATAGGGAAACCGACGTAGTAAGGCGTAATTTCGTACAGCTGGAAGTAGATGACCAGTGCTTTGTCGGCGACGTAATAATCCTGATCGGGCTTAATCGACGTAAAGCCATTGAGTGTGGGGATGCTTCTTTCTTTGATTTGGCGCTTGATGTTTTCGGAAATCACCTTGACGTAATCGCTTCCTGGCTTGAATAATTCACGCAGCGTATACAGCTTGCCTGTTTGGATATCTGCGGTGATCGACCCGAGGAAGGTCATGCCGTGAGCCATTTGCGGTGTGTAGGCGTAGTTGCTCAACATGACGCTGAAAATGCCGCGTTCGTTTGTCTTGATTTCGAAGCTGCCTTGCATTTGTGTATTTCCCGGTACCTGGACCCGTTGCTGCTCGTGAATTAAGCCTTGAACCGTTTGAGAAATCGCCCGGTTGATATCTTTTTCCGCTTGCTGATTGGCTAGGCCTGCCAATTGGGGGTAGTAAATCGTCGTGTTCGGACGGCTAATTGTCCGTGTCAGCACGGTAGCTGGCAATTGATTGAGTTCCACTTTTCTCCGTTTGCCTCCTGTACATGTAAGTTGTGTAATAGCCTATTCGAAATTGTTTTTGGCTGTTCTCACTTTTTTCACAAATTTGGCAAAGGTTTGGCTATATAATGGGGAAAGAATCCGATACATAAGTAATAGGGAAAAGGGGGGCAATTATGATTCAATTGATTCGCAATACCTTGACTGACAAAGAAGGCTTTATGATTTTTATCCTATGGAATCATTTGTGGATGGCGGGACTCATTGCCTACCAAATGGATGTGAACTTCTGGAAAGTGACGTCCTTGGGATTGCTGGTCACTTTAATTGTTTCGCCGTATTATTTCATTCGCAAAGATAGTCATGTGATTCGTTATCTGGTAGCAATCGGACTCATGTTTTATGCGATTTCATTCGATCACTTTACCACTTACCAGGAGGTTTCGTTCCTCGCCTTCATCGTCATGGGCTTTTTGGCAGCCTATTTGGACTGGAAACTGGTAGTAACAGCGGGAATTGCCCAAATCATCGTCACCGTTGTCGGGTTTTATACGGGAACCTATGAGATTTTCAACGGTGATTTTTCGGAGCTCAATCTGGGCGTGCGTATCGTAGCCATTCTCATGATGATGGGAGCCGTCACGTATCTATGTCTCGCCGGACAAGCTTCCCTGCAAAAAGCGCACGACGCAAGGCAGGAAGCAGAAGAGAAGGAGCGCCGTCTGGGAGAAATGCTTTTGAACATCCAGCAAATGACGGAGCAGCTGGATCGTACAAGCGATCATGTGCATGAGCATGCGGAAGGTACAAAGCGCAATACAGATGAAATGATGGTAGCCTTCAAGGAAGTCGCCGTCGGTATGGAATCGCAGGCGAATTCAACGGTGAAAATCGAAGAAGAGGTTCAATCCATCGACCAGGAAATCGAGGCAGTTACAACACAGACAAACGCAATGAAAACGGAATCGCAACAAAACAACCGTCGTTTGACAGAAAGCGTTCAGATGATGAACGAGCTGTCCTCGCAGATGGAGCAAATTGTGCAGGCAGTTAATGTAGCAGCCTCTACGATTCACCAGCTCAATCGACAGGCGAATCGCGTAGAAGAAATTGTCGGCGCTATTAATCAGATCGCGACACAAACGAATCTCTTGGCGCTGAATGCGGCGATTGAATCGGCGCGTGCAGGCGAGCATGGACGGGGATTTGCTGTTGTAGCGGATGAGGTACGCAAGCTGGCAGAGCAAAGCGCGACAGCTACACAGGAAATTACCGACATTCTGAAATCTCTCCATCAGGAAAGTGAGAATGCGGTGCAGCATATGAGCAATGGGGAAACGTCTGTTGCAAAAGGCCAAGAGCTGGCCGTGAAAACAGTGGCCTCCATCGAAGCAGTGCGTGCCGGGATGATGGCTTTCTTAGAAGCAGCTGATCAAGTAAGCTCCAGCATGGACCGGGTAAAAGTGCGTTCCGGCGAAGTTGCCATCGAGATGTCGACCATTACAGCCGTAACGGAGGAATCGGTAGCCAACTTAGAAGAGCTGTTTGCGACTGCAGAAAACCAGCATCAAAAAGTGCGTGAGATTACGGAAGAGCTGGGTGAGCTGAATACGTTGTCTCATCGCCTCCAGCAAACCTTTCACGTAAAATAAAGGTTGTTTAAAAAGTCGTCTTTTGATCACGAAGTAGTTCTGAAAGCTGATTCGGCATCGAAATAGAACTGTTTGGAATTGAGAAAAAAGAATTGCATTTTTGAACCGTTCTGCTAGAATGAATTCCATTGTAACTAAATACATTCACCTACCTTATCAAGAGCGGCGGAGGGACTGGCCCGATGATGCCCGGCAACCACTGATCATGTCTATGCATGAACAGAAAGGTGCCAATTCCTGCAAAACCTGTAACATGGTTTTGACAGATGAGGAAGAGAACGGCTACGTACGCAAACTCTTCCTCCGGGAAGAGTTTTTTTGTTGTATATGTAAAAGGAAAGGAAGGAATAAACGAACGATAAATAAAGTTTATAAGAGAATATTCGTAAATAGTATTGAAAAAATGGGTAAAAAGCCGTACATTACCTAATAGGATAAAGAAAAACGTAAAGTTCGGATAGGGAGAGATACATCATGAAGAAGTTATTGCTGGCATTAACGACATTCGCAGTATTGGCAACAGGGTGCTCGACTGGCACTAGCGCACCTGCAGATCAGCCAGGAGGACAAGCAGCAGGACAAGAGGGCGCGGACAAAAAGCGAATTGCCTTGATTTTGCCCGAGAAAATCGGTGTGAATCCGTTCTTCCAACAAATGGATGAGGGTGCAAAGAAAGCCGCGCAAGAGCTAGGCGCAGAAGTGAAAACGATTGAATCTACGGACCATGGGGCGATTGAAGAAAATCTGCGCGTAGCTGTTGCAGAAAATTATGATTTGATCATCACTTCTTCCTTTACATCAGAGGATGCCTTGAAAAAAGTAGCTACCGAAAATCCTGACCGTAATTTTGCGATTATTGATACGGTAGTGGATTTGCCAAACGTGCGCAGTGTTACCTTCCGCGAGCAGGAAGCGGCTTACCTGGTAGGAGCAGCAGCAGGTCTGGCAACGAAAACGAACAAAGTAGGTATGGTTGTCGCTCTTGATATTCCACAGTTGAAAAAATGGACAGTTGGCTTCGAGGAGGGCTTGAAAGCGACGAATCCAAAAGCAGAGCTGATGGTCAACTATGTAGGAAGCTTCACTGACCCGGCAAAAGCGAAGGAATTGGCTTTGCTCCAAGCTTCCAAAGGCGCAGACTTCATTAACGGTGCAGCAGCAGTAGGCGACCTTGGCGTTTTCGAAGCGGCGAAGGAAAAGGGCTTCTTCACAGCAGGTCAGGACGTAGACCGTACCACGATTGATCCTGAGCATATTGTTCTGTCCCAATTGAAAGGGACTGACGCGGCGGCTTATGAAACCGTGAAGAACTTTGTAGAAGGAACGTTCAAGCCAGGTGTTGTGGCGTACGGCTTGAAAGAAAAAGGTGTTGGCGTGACCTATGTCACACACGAAAGCAAAACGCCTCTGAACGCTTTTATTGGACAAGAAGTGGTGGATAAAGTGAAAGCGATCAGCGATGAGATTGTAGTGGGCACCCGCAAAGTACCAGACCAGTTTTAAACAAGTACGTGAAAAGCTTGTGCACAGTGATGCATGTGACCGACTACGGCTGTGTAGTCGGTCTTCCATTTTCATAAAAGGACGTACAGAAATGAGGGAGTGGGAATGACCGATCGCTTGGAAATGAGGGCCATGACCAAGAAGTACGGAGATTTTACCGCCAACGACAAGGTGTCGTTCTCACTGGCAGCAGGAGAAGTCCACGCGATTGTCGGGGAAAACGGAGCGGGCAAAACGACACTGATGCGGATGCTGTACGGAATGGAGCAGCCGACGTCGGGAGAGATCGTGTTAAATGGCAAGCCAGTCGTTTTTCGCGGACCAGAGGACGCGATTCGAAATGGAATCGGGATGGTTCACCAGCACTTTATGCTCTTCGGAGAATTTAGTGTAACTGAAAATATCGTGATCGGATACGAGCCGAAGCAAGCGGGTTTTTTCAAAAGAAATGATGCAGAGGACACGGTGCAGGCGCTTAGTGAGCAGTATCGCATTCCGATTCATCCGCAGGCCAAGGTAGCGAATTGCTCGATTGGGGAACAGCAACGGGTCGAAATTCTTAAGGTCCTGTATCAGGGAGCGGATATCATCGTGCTGGACGAGCCGACCGCTGTACTGACTCCACTAGAGGTACGCGACCTCTTGCAAACGATTCGCAACTTGGCGGAGAGCGGCAAAAGCGTCATTTTGATTACACATAAGCTGCAGGAAGTCATGGAGGTAGCGGATCGTATTACGGTACTGCGCGGAGGCAAGGTGACGGGAACGGTTTCCCGTACAGAAACCAATGCGGACGATTTAGCCAGACTGATGGTTGGACGTGAATTGCAGGAGCTTTCTGAGCGCATCCCTTTGGAACCTCGACCACTCATGCAGGTGGAGAATCTCACAGTTCGAGAAAAGCAGACACTGCTCGATCAAGTCAGCTTTACCGTGCACCATGGGGAAATTGTAGGAATCGCAGGTGTTTCCGGGAATGGACAATCCGAGCTGCTGCAAGCGATCAGCGGCTTGCGAGCGGCACAGGAGGGCACGGTGCGGTTAGGCGGCAAGGACGTGACGAACAAATCAGTAGCTACTATTCGGGATGCCGGCTTGGCGCATATTCCGGAGGATCGCTACCTGTGGGGAACGGCCAAACTCTCAAGCGTCGAGGAAAATGCGTTGATGGGCTATCAGCGAAAGCCTGCTTACAACCGCCGCGGCGTCGTTTTGCGGGAGAAATTCCGCCAAGTCGTAAAAGGCTGGGTGGAGCAGTTTGCCATTAAGACAGGCTCCCGGCAATTGCAGGAGCTGGCAGGGAATCTGTCAGGGGGAAATTTGCAAAAGCTGATCGTCGCAAGGGAGCTGGGACATGAAACCCCGTTTTTGATTGCGGCTGAGCCTACGCGAGGGGTGGATATCGGTGCCATGGAGTACATCCATCAGGCATTGATCGAAAAGCGCAATCAAGGAGACGGGATCTTGTTAGTTTCGTCCGAGTTGTCCGAAATTCTCGCCTTGTCTGACAGGATTTTGGTCATGTATAAAGGGCGCATCGCTGGAGAGCTTTCACGCCTGGAGGCAACCGAAGAAAAAATCAGCGTGATCATGGCGGGAGGAAGCATTCATGGCAGCAATCAAAGAGCTATCTAAGTCATTGGTTCAGCCGTTCTTGGCTGTCGTCATCGGTTTGTTGACCGGGGCGCTGGTCATTGCTGCGGTTGGCGAATCGATCTTGGGCACCTACCAGGAAATGTGGAAAGGGGCCTTTGGCAGTTTTTATTTCTTTACGTCTACATTAGCGAGGGCCACGCCTATCATGCTGATTGCCCTGGGTCTTTCCCTCGCATTTCGTGCAGGGGTATTCAACCTGGGGGCGGAAGGGCAAATGGTGCTGGGTGCCGTCAGTGCTGCGTTAGTCGCGATCTACTTGCCCGCACCAGGAATGATCAAAATTGTGGCGGGTATTTTCGCAGGAATGGCAGTCGGTGGGTTCTGGGCGTTGCTGCCAGGCTTTATGGAAGCCCGCTTTCGTATTCCGTTGCTCATCTCTACGTTGCTCTTCAACTATATTGCCGTTTTGTTTGCGAGCTATCTCGTGACAGAGCCATTCCGGGATCGCTCGGGTTCTGCGGCACTGGCACAGACCGTCATGCTGGAGAAAAGCGCTTGGCTTCCGAAGCTGTTTGCGGGGATGAGCGTGCATGCAGGGTTTTTGTTTGCGATCGTTGCAGCGCTGTTGTTGTTCTGGGTACTTCGTTTTACGCCTTTTGGCTATGAAGTGAAGATGCTGGGTCAAAACTCGCTGTTTGCTCAATACGGAGGCATTAATCGGATTCGGGTCATGCTAACCGGGATGTTTGCCAGTGGTGGACTGGCTGGGTTGGCGGGAACTGTCGAGGTAATGGGGGCGCACTATCGTTTTGTTGACGGAGCCCTGACTGTACCAGGGTTCGCCTGGACGGGCCTGATGGCCGCTCTGCTTGCAAACTCGCACCCGCTTGGCATCATTGTGACTTCGATCCTGCTTGCTGCTTTTCAGACAGGAGCCATGGGTGTAGAGCGTAATACGGATGTGCCGCTGGAGCTGGCAAGTGTTATACAAGCCGTATTGATTTTGTTCATCTCCGCCAAGTTCAGCTACGACTGGTGGAAAAAGCGGAAGGCAAAAGGAGGGGAATCGCATGGAGCTCTTTGATTGGTCCCTCCTCAGTTCTACCATTCGGATGGTCACGCCGATCTTGTTGGCAGCTTTGGGTGGAGCGCTCTGCGCACGTGTCGGAATTTTTAATGTTGGTTTGGAGGGCTTGGTGCTGGTCGGTGCCTTTTCCGCGATTGTCGGCAATCATTTTACCGGGAATCTCTTTTTGGCCGTTTTGATTGCAGCGCTGGTCAGCATTGTCTTTTCTCTTTTATTCGCCTACATGACGATCAAGCTTAGGGCGAATGAAATCGTCGTCGGTGTGGCGATTAACTTTCTCGCGCTGGGGTTGACGACATTTGCACTGCGGGCGATCTTCGGTGTCAAAGGTGCGTTTTACGATAAGGATATGGCTGGCTTGCCAACCGTCGAGATTCCTTTCATTCACGATATTCCGGTCATCGGAGGCATTGTCTCTGGTCATTCGCCTCTCGTGTATTTTGCGTTTTTGGCTGCGATTCTGTTGTATGTGTTCTTTTATCGGACGGTTACGGGCTTCCGCGTCCTCGCAGTTGGTCTGAATCCCGTTGCGGCACGCAGTCTCGGTCTGAAAGTGACGGGACTTCAGGTGCTGGCGATAGTGATGAGTGGCGCATTGTGCGGGATTGCAGGGGCACAGCTTTCCCTGGGGCAAGTCACGATGTTTACAGAAGGGATGACGGCTGGTCGGGGCTTTATCGCATTGGTGGCGATGATGATGGGGCAGTCGCATCCACTCGGTATTTTGGCTTCGAGCTTTTTGTTCGGATTGATGGATGTCCTTAGTATTCGTTTGCAGGGCTTTTCGCTTCCGACGCAATTCACGGCTATGCTGCCATACGTGCTGACGATTGCCGCGATGTTCTTCTTGAAAAACAAGAGTCAGATCGGCAGCAACAATCGGCAGAGCACCCGTTAATCCATAAGCATGATAGACACGAAGACAGGGGAAATGCGAGATGAACAACAAGGCAGATCGAATCAAAAGAATGAAGGTACCCGCCCCAGTGGGACCGGGACTCGCCAGACGACTTCCGCCAGGACAAATCCTGACAGAGCGCTTTCCCATTTTACATGAGGGAGACGTGCCAGTGTATGACATGAACGAATGGACGCTGCGCGTTTTCGGTGAGGTAGACCGGGAAGTGACGCTCACTTACGAAGAGATCATGGCGATGCCGCAGGTGACAGTGACGAGCGACATTCACTGCGTGACGCGCTGGTCCCGTTTTGACAATGCCTTTACAGGCGTGCGTTTTCGTGATTTTCTACAGGCGATTGGCGTGACTCCGGGGGCGAACTTCGTCATGCTGCACGGTGATCACGACTATACCGCCAATGTGCCGCTTGCTGATCTGGAGCATGATGATGTGCTGCTGGCTCACTCCTTTGATGGAGAGCGACTGACGGACAAGCACGGTTGGCCGCTTCGCCTGGTTGTTCCTCATCTGTATTTTTGGAAAAGCGTAAAGTGGATCAGAGGAATTGAATTTATGACGGAAAACAAGCCCGGCTTCTGGGAGCAAAATGGTTTTCACTTGATCGCAGACCCGTTTCGCGAAGAGCGGTTCTCCGGCGAAGCGTTGCCGATACCAGAGGATGAGTGGGAGAAAAAGGAGTTCGATTGAGATGTTGACGAATCTAAAGGTAGATCCAGAACAACTGCCCAAACGCGTCATCGTGTGCGGTGATCCAAAACGTGCAGCCTTGATTGCTTCGAAACTCGACGATCAGCGTCAAATCGGGGAAAACCGCGAGTATCACAGCTATGCGGGTACTTGGAAAGGCGTCGAGGTAGCGGTAGTGAGCCATGGTGTAGGTGCACCTGGAGCAGCCGTATGCTTCGAGGAGCTAGCGAAGGGCGGCGCTCAGGTCATCATTCGTGTAGGAACTGCCGGGTCATACCAAAAAGAAATCGAGACAGGCAGCCTCGTTATCAGCTCCGCAGCGGTTCGCCAAGACGGCTTGACCAGTCAATTGGTTCCGGCGGGATTCCCGGCTGTTGCCAATCGCCATGTCGTGGATGCACTCGTACAAGCAGCGGGAGCAAACGCATCAGACTTGAAGGTATTTGAAGGAATCACGCTGACACTTGATGTCTTTTACAGTGGAGTGTTGGAATTCCCGCACAAACTGTACCAAAAAGCTGGTGTTTTGGCAGTCGAGATGGAAAACACCGCTCTGTTCGTGATTGCGGCACTTCGCGGTATGAAGGCAGGCTCTATTTTGGCGATTGACGGGTATGCAGATGCAGACCTGCTCGAATCGTATAACCCCCACACCGATGTAATGGCAAAAGCCATTGAAGCAGAAGCGTTGATCGCATTGGATGCGGTTATTGCGGTTTCGTAAATTCATTTATAGGAACGCCCGGAACTGATTTAGGTTCTGGGTGTTTTTGCATTCATGCAGTGTTTTTATTTTTATTTAGTAGGCTTGATATGGAAGCAGTAGCTGTAGAGAGGAAAAAGGAGAAACCGACGAAGGATCTTTGGAACACCGACCAAGGTGGAATGGAAAAAGCGAAACACGATTTTAGCGGCCACCTCTGAACTTACCTCCTGAGTGGACTACTTTGGACGCGGGTTTCGCTTTTTCCATGGAACCGGCCAGTCAAACCCCCAGCAGGTGTGACAAGAAGCCTGAGTGGTTTCTCCTTTTTCCTCTCCTCCACTAAAGTCCGATCAAATTGTAAACCACATCTTTTCCGATAATTAACATTCCCTTTAAGCTTCCTTAACGCTCGTACAGTACCATTCAAAGTAACAAGTGAACACATCCCTTCGGTTGGAGCCATGGAGAAACCCCCGACAGCCTTTCCAAGCACTTTCATCGAGAGTTCTTTGGCATTGTCATGTCGCAGGGTTTTTTGTCTTGGGCATAAGGAGGCTTAAACGAGTGAACCAGGAACAGTTTCATGCAAGACTGGCACAGTACAAGCTAATCGCTTCCGTAAAAGAAGCGAAGTACCTGGAAAAAGCGGCAGAGGCAAAATTGAGTGCTGCGGTACTCTCGATTGGCAACATTGGTGTGATCAAAGGCTACGTGGATTATTTCAAGTCGAAAAATATCCCTGTATTTCTTCATTTGGAGCGGATTGGCGGAATCAGTCATGACCGGGAAGGCATCGCATTTCTGGCGCATTACGTCAAGCCAGACGGGATCGTCACTACGCGCAACACACTGGTCAAGCTGGCGAAAAAGCAAGGCCTGCTGACGATTCAGCGTTTGTTTTTGGTCGATAGCGACTCGATTAAATCAGGCCTAACTTCCCTGCAAGATACACAGCCTGACGCTGTTGAGCTGATGCCTGGTTTGCTGCCAGAGTTTATCGAAGAATTTCGAAGTGTGATCGATACCCCGATCATTTCAGGCGGGCTGATTCGCAAGCGGGAACAGATGGAGGAAGTATTGAAGCATGGAGCGACAGCTGTTTCAGTCGGAAATCCCCTGCTGTGGAAGGAGTGTATGAACATTGATTCAAGCGTTGTTATTTGATTTGGACGGGACCTTGCTGGACAGTCGGGATGCGGTCGTGGATGCCGTTGCTTTTACGGCTGAGCAGTACGCACCGGGACATTTTAGCAGAGAAGAGCTGCTCGCACGTTTTGGCGAATCGTTTGATGATTTTTTGGCGGCAGTTGCTACAGCAGCGGGCGTCCCTGACAAAAAGGAAGTGCTGCAGAGATACTTCGCCTATGTACGGGAGCATCATGAAGAACACGTCAAACTGTTTCCGTTTGTTCGCGAAGGGTTGGAAAAGCTGAAGGCGGCGGGCTTTACGATGGCGATCGTCACGAACAAGCAACGGGAGTTTACATTGGCGGGTCTGGAGATGGCAGGAATTGAGCATCTGTTTGAGGCAATCGTCACGGTCGATGATGTATCACGAGGCAAGCCGTCGGCTGAGCCTGTACAAAAAGCGCTGGGAGCGCTAGGCAAAAGTCCCGAGCAAGCCATGATGATCGGTGACAGTCGCTATGATGTATTGGCTGCGGTAGGAGCGGGCGTGCAATCTGTCGTGCTGGAGTGGTACGGACAAGAGAAATGGCTCTACGCTTCTCCGGATTACCGCTACGCCGATTTTGAGACATTTGTTACGGAAATGCTGGCCGCAAAGGCGCAAGGAGGGAAATAAAAACAGATGGCACGTGTGGTGTTGGAGCAGGTAACGAAAGCCTTTCAGAATCAAAGTGTGGTCAAAGGATTGGATTTGGTCATTCCAGATGGCTCCTTTACGGTTCTGGTAGGTCCGTCCGGCTGTGGGAAATCAACCACACTCAGGATGATCGCTGGCTTGGAAACAGTGACGGACGGCAAAATCATGATCGGTGATCAAACAGTGAATCAATTGCCACCTGGCAAGCGTGATATTGCGATGGTTTTTCAAAATTACGCCCTCTACCCAACCATGAACGTGTACGACAATATCGCTTATGGCTTGAGAAATCGTGGAACATCGAAAAAGGAATGTCAGGTGCTGGTAGAGGAGATCGCGGAAATCGTCGGGCTAACCGATTATCTCAAGCGCAAGCCTTCTCAGCTCTCCGGTGGTCAAAGGCAACGTGTTGCACTCGCGAGGGCCATGGTGAAAAAGCCAAAGGTTTTCCTGATGGACGAACCCCTCTCCAATCTCGATGCAAAGCTGCGAAATCAGATGCGTGTGGAATTGACTAGCCTGCACAAGCAGCTCGGCAGCACCTTCATCTACGTGACACATGATCAGGTAGAGGCGATGACCATGGGCGATCAGATCGTTGTCATGAATGACGGACACATTATGCAAGTAGCGGCCCCGATGGATTTGTATCAGGAGCCGGAAAATCTGTTTGTTGCCCAATTTATCGGTTCTCCGCCGATGAACATTGTTTCAGCGGAGGGCAAGAGTGAGCACGTATGGGGATTCCGCCCGGAAAAAGCAGTGTTGTTGCCTCTGGCTGTCTCTGCCATTACGAGCGAAGAGATGTGGAACGCACGAGGTCAGGTCGTATCCAGGGAAATTCTTGGCTCAGACACGCTCCTTCACGTAGAGACGGAAAAAGGCAGGGTCATCGTCAAAGCGGACTCGGAGGTAGCGATGCAGGTCGGCTCCTCGGTCACGGTCACTGTGCAGTGGGAGTACATGTATGTGTTCGAAAAGGGTAGCGGAAAACGAGTGGGTCGTATGAGTGGACGAGAGCCTGTATCGACACGTGCAGGAGGGGATAGCTGATGCGAAAAGCGGCAACTGTACAGGAGTTGCCTGGTGTAAGCCAGTCGAAAACAGAAGTGCGTCCGTCTACACTCGCATGGTCTGACCTAGCGTCCCGACTGCGTCCGTACTTGTATCTGGCACCCGCATTGATTTGCTTTGTCCTGTTCTTCTTTTACCCGATTGGCTCGATCATTTATTTGAGCTTTCAGGACTGGTCATTGATCAATCTGGAGCAAATGGAATGGGTAGGCTTGCAAAACTATCAGGACTTGATGGTAGACGGGGATTTTCATCAAGTATTGGGAAATACCGCAGTCTTTACCATTGCGACAGTAGGGATCGGCCTGACACTATCTTTCCTGCTCGCACTATGGCTGAACAAAAAGGCAAAGGTGTACGGCATTATTCAGGCGACTGTTTTCAGTCCTCACATCATTTCGCTGGTATCTGTCTCGATGCTGTGGATGTGGCTGATGGACCCGCAGTTTGGCCTGTTGAACGCAGGACTGGAAGCGGTCGGATTGCCTGCGTATACATGGCTGACTGACCCGAAAAGCTCCTTGTTGTCACTGATCATCGTCAGCATTTGGAAAGGTGTCGGCTATAACACACTCATTTTCATCGCAGGTTTGCAAAGCATTCCGGGCGATATATACGAGGCAGCGGCGCTCGATCAATCGCCGTGGTGGCGGACGCTGAGGCGTATTACGATACCGATGCTGTCGCCGACGATTTTCTTTTTGCTCATTATCAATACGATCTCATCCTTTCAAGCGTTTGACACGATTGCCATTATGACACAGGGTGGTCCAATCAATAGTACGAACATGCTTGTCTACTACATTTACGAGCAGGGCATGGACTTCTACAATGGCGGGATTGCTTCGGCTGCCTCTGTCATTTTGCTGATACTGGTTGGGATTTTAACAGCTCTGCATTTCCTGGTGATGTCCAAGCGCGTGCATTATCGCTGATGAACTCGTGAGAAAGGAGGAGCAGCATGTATCGAGTGGTTTTGGCTTCACGCAAGACCGTGGAATGGATTGGGCTTTTGATCGTGGCTTTCCTGTTTGTGTTCCCGTTTCTGTGGATGGCATCGACGGCTTTCAAAACGATGCCAGAGGTCCGGCAATTTCCCCCGACGCTTTTGCCTGAGACGTGGGAGTGGAGCAACTTCGCCCAAGCGTGGGAATCAGGTCCGTTCCTTATGTTTACCTGGAACAGCATTCTGGTTGCGGTGGGGATTTTGATCCTGCAATTTTTGACGGCGGTGCCCGCAGCTTACGCTTTTGCACGCTACAAGTTTCCCGGTCGCAATCTGTTGTTCGGTCTCGTCTTGATTGTCTTGATGATTCCCGGACAAGTCATCTTTTTGCCGATTTACGTGCAATTGAGTGGCTGGGGACTCGTCAATACGCTGTGGTCGCTCATCCTGCCGTACGCAGCCAGTGCTTTCGGGATCTTCCTGCTCAGGCAAGCATTCATGCAGGTGCCCGATGAAGTGATCGAGGCAGCACGTCTGGATAACGCGTCCGAATGGAAGATCATGTGGACGATCATGGTGCCGATGGCGAAGCCTGTGCTGGTCACTTTCGGACTTTTCAGCTTTATCTACCATTGGAACGACTATTTCTGGCCGCTGATTATGACCAACAGCGACGAGGTTCGCACCTTGCCGATCGGAATATCCAGCTTGCACATGTCCGACGGCGGAACCTTGTGGAACGTCATGATGGCGGGCAACATGATCCTCATTCTACCGATTCTCGTGATTTTCTTCGTGGCACAACGGCATATTATCAAAGCGTTCATCTATCAATCCAAATAATAAAAGATAGCTCTTAGGGAGGAAATCAAACCATGTTTTCCATGAAAAAGACTGGAACGATTCTATGTGCATTGACTATCGGATTGTCAGGAGTGTTGGCTGGGTGCGGATCATCTGGAAAAGAACAGTCTGCTAGTACTGGCAGCACTTCTCAGCCGGCAGCGTCTACAGCATCCAGCGGCCCTGTCGAAATTGATTTCTGGTATGCGTTGGGTGGCGTTCGTGGGAAAACAATTGAGGATATGGTCAAAAAATTCAATGAAACACATAAAGATATTGTCGTCAAACCAGCCTACCAAGGTGCGTATCAAGAGAATCACTCGAAAGTACTGGCATCTGTAGCAGCGGGCAACAATCCAGATGTCACGATGGTCGAGATCGCTTCAATCGCGGCATTTGCGGATGCAAAGGTTTTGGAAGATTTGACGCCTTACTCGCAGGGGGATGAAAAGAAGTACATTCCTGGTCTTATGAAAAACTCTTATTGGAATGACAAACTGTACGCAGTGCCATTTAACCGCTCCACTCCACTGCTGTACATCAACCGTGATATGTTAAAAGAAGCAGGACTTGATTCAAACGGTCCGAAAACGTGGGATGAGCTCGTCAGCTTCTCGCAAAAGCTGAGCAAAAAAGAGGGAGACAAAATTACCCGGTACGGCTTCTCGACGCCTGTTGATATTTGGTTCTACGAAGCGCTTGTTTTCCAAGGCGGGGGCAACATCCTGAGCGAGGACGGCAAGGAGCTGACCATCAACAATGAAGCAGGAAAGGCACCGCTTGAGCTCTGGTCCAAAATGGTGAAGGAAGGCATTATGAAAAACCCTCCAGGGGAGAATTACAACGCGTGGGATGTAGCGGAGCAAGACTTCTTGAATCAAAAAGTGGGCATGATTTTTACCTCGACTGGTTCCTTGACGGAATTGAAGAAAAATGCCAAATTTGACATGGGTGCAGCTTTCTTGCCAGCCAATAAAACGTTTGGTACGCCAACGGGCGGCGCGAATCTCGTGATGCTGGCGAAGTCGACCGATGCAGAGAAAAAAGCAGCGTGGGAATTCATGAAGTGGATGACCGACACCGCGCAAACAGTTCCTTGGTCAATCGCTTCCGGTTATATGCCTGTTACGACAGAGGCAATCGATTCGGCTGAAATGAAGGCTTTCTATGAAAAAGATCCAAACTTCAAGGTCGCGGTAGATCAACTGCAATACGGCTATCCTCGTCCAATGGCTCCAGGCTACAAAGAATTGCAGGATGTGATTCAAAAAGAACTGCAGCGTGCGATGCTAGGCCAAGCGACTGTAGATGAAGCGATGCAGGCGGCGACAGAAAAAGGCAGCAAGCTTTTGAAAAAATAACAGAAACGAAACGATAGAGGAGCTGGCGACATGAACATTTGTATGGCACATCGCGGGTGGTCAGGCAAAGTCCCTGAGAATACAATGACAGCGATTCGATTGGCTTTGGCAGAGCCAGCTATCAAAGCAATGGAAATTGATGTACAGCTGACGCGTGACGGTGTTCCGGTGCTGATTCATGATTTTACGCTGGAACGCACGACCAATGGCCGCGGTCTGGTCATGGATCATACCTTGGCAGAGCTGCGTGAGCTGGATGCAGGGAGCTGGTTTGGCGACAAGTTTGCAGGCGAAAAAATCCCTACACTCGAGGAAGTACTGATCGCAGTAAGAGGTCGCTGCACGCTAAATATCGAGTTGAAAGCAACAAGTGACATGTATCCTGGTATCGCAGAAAAGGTGCTCGCGCTTGTAGAAAAGCATGGCATGAAGCAAGAGGTGTACCTGACTTCATTTGACCACGATTTGATCCGTCACGTACGCACGCTCGATCAAGAAGTGCAGACAGGTCTGATTGTATATGGTCGCCCTGTACTCATGCTGGAACAGATGGAGGCAGCAGGTGCTACGATTCTCTCCATGGGATATCCGTTCCTGACTCGCGAGCTAACTGTAGCCGCGATTGAAAAAGGCTTCAAAGTCATCGCGTGGACGCTGGATGATCCGAAGCATATCCGCGAAGTCATTTCGTGGCATCCTCAGGTTCAAATTTGCACGAACCATCCTGACCGGATGTGGGAGTTTGTATAAGCGCAAGCAGGAAAGAGCCGCCGGGCAACATGCATGGCGGCTTTCCTTGTTTTCGTTGTTTGGACTATATCTTGAATTTGCTTACATGAGATTGCAGTTCTTCGGCTATTCTTGCCAGAGAAGTAGCTGATGAACTGACTTCTTCCATAGCTGCCAGCTGTTCTTCTGTGGCGGCCGACACGCTTTGTGTTCCGTCAGCAGAATTCTCCGCTACTTCTTCAATGACACTGACCAATTCTACCACCTGTTTGGTGCCAAAAGACATTTGCTCAGAATAAGCCTTTACTTCTTGAATTTGGCTTGCCACCTGCGTGACAGCATCTTGGATCTGTTCAAAGGACTTGCCTGCATTGTTAACGACCGTAAGTCCCGTGGCGACCTCTTTAGTGCCCTGTTCCATCGAAAGGACAGCCTGGTTGGATTCGAGCTGAATCGTCGTAATCAACAGTTTAATCTGTTGCGCGGATTGCGCGGACTGCTCAGCCAATTTGCGTACTTCGTCTGCCACAACGGCGAATCCGCGCCCCTGTTCACCAGCTCTCGCCGCTTCAATAGCTGCGTTAAGTGCTAACAGATTTGTTTGTTCAGCTATGGCGGTGATGACTTGTACGATTTGTCCGATTTCCTGCGAGCTGTTTCCTAATCGTTTGACGATATCGGCAATGTTGCCGACAGTGTTCTCGATCGATTGCATCTGGCTGATCACGACCTGAAGGGCCTGATTGCCTTCCACTGCAATTTGGGAAGCGCCCAAAGCCGATTCGGCAGCTTGCTGTGCATTCGTGGCAACCTGCTGAGCCCCTGTCGATACGCCTTGAATTGCAGTGACGCTTTCCTCTACACTCTTCACTTGCTTTTCCGCACCGTAAGCTACTTCCTGAATCGTTATGGCGATTTGTTCGGTAGCCTTGCTCGTATGGTCGGCGTTGACCGACAATTCCTCTGCTGAAGAAGCAAGATCTGAAGCTGTATCATTTACTTGTTGAATAATCGTTCGCAGGTTGAGCACCATTGTGTTTACTGATTGAGATAGCTGTCCAACCTCATCCTTAGTTCGAATCTGCAAGGGCTGTACAGTCAGTTCACCCTCGGAAATACGGTTAGCCACGGAGGCAACTGCCGCAATAGGGCGTGAGATTTGCCGGGAAACAGCGTATGCGATTGCGATGACGACAGCAACAACAACGATGACAATGATCGTAACCATGGTGGTAACGGATGAAACCGCAGACGTTATGGATTCGACGGGGATATGCAGATACAAACCAAAGTTGGTCTTGGGAATGGGAGAATAGGTGACAACGTAGTCCTTGCCATTGTCCGAGTAGCTGTATGAGCCCTTTTCCGTTTTTCCTGATTTAAGGATTTCCATTAATGGTTGCGGCAGAGCGGATTCCTCAAGCGGTTTTCCGATCAGATCCTGGGTGGGATGGTACTGAATGTGGTCCTTGTTATCAACGAGAATCGGATAACCATCGTTGCCTACTTTCAAATCTTTGAGAAATGTAGCTGTGAAGTCATCTACATTGACAAGCCCTGTCAAGACACCAAGCTTCTGATTGTTTTTCGCTTTTACAGGGGAAGCGACGATGATAGAGCGATTGCCGGTTGTCTTCGCAACAAGAACATCGGAGAAGCTGGGCTTGTCCTGCATACCGTCTTTGAAGAATTGGCGCTCGCCAAGATTGATTCCAACGCTTTTGGGGAACGTATCAGCCGTTACTTTTCCATCGCTTGCGATAAACGTATTTCCGTCATACAGTTTCATTTCCTCGGTAAACTTGCGGATGAATTCATTTTTTGCCGCTGCATCATCGGATTGAATATCCGAGGTACGGGCTAAAACCTGAATTTCTGTCATACGCCGGTCCAGATATTGATCCATAGCTATGGCTGTACTGGAAGTAAGGTCAACATAGGATGATTTTTGTTTATCAATCAGAATGGATGAAAAGCTGCTCGTGATAAAAGACGAAACGGCAGCAAGTGGAATGACGGCCACGACGAGAAACCAAAGGATCATTTTGTTCCTGAGTTTGTTGAACAAAAACATAGGGTTTTTCCACTCCTAATCCGTGTTTGCGAAATAGAAACAGGTAGACTGCTGAGATTTACTCAGCAGCCTGACAAAATATCAATATCCCATTGCTGCGCCTTCACCGCGAGGGTCAGCACCGCCAAATTTTACATTGGTTTGCGGGTCAATCAGGATTGCGCCGGACTGTCCCATCGAATCGGTATAGGCTGCTTCCAGCTTTTCGACTGGATGCCCCCGTTTTATTAACTCGTCCAGGACTTCTTGAGGGATGCGGCTTTCCACCTTGAGATTGTTGGAAGCAGATCCCCAGTTGCGTCCATGCAGCCATCTTGGCGCTTCGATTGCGTCTTGCACGCTGAAACCAAAGTCGACGATACGCGTGACGAGAGCGGCTTGCGTTTGCGGCTGTCCTTCTCCCCCTTGTGTTCCGTAGAGGAGATAAGGCTTGTCCCCTTTAAAGAGCATCGCTGGGTTAATTGTGTGGAAAGTGCGTTTTCCTGGTTCCAAGTGATTGATGTGTTTGGGATCCAAAGAGAAATAGCTTCCGCGGTTTTGCAAAAGGATGCCCGTATCTTTCGCTACGATGCCGGAACCCCAGTCAAAGTAGTGACTCTGAATGATGGACACTGCATTGCCATCTTTGTCGACGATCCCGAACCAGGTTGTATCGCCTTTTGGATCAAGCGGTTCTACGGATTTGGCGGCTTGCTTCATATCAATGCGCGCAGCTAAATCTTTCCCGTGCTCCTTGGACAACAGCTCATCCACAGGGATATCCACAAAGGCAGGGTCAGTCAGCCATTTGTCGCGGTCAGCAAAAGACTGTTTGGTAGCTTCTACAATCGTATGATAGTAATCGGGTGTTCCTTCACCCATGCTCTTGAGGTCAAAATTATTCAGAACATTAAGAATGGAGAGCGATGCCATGCCTTGGGAGTTAGGCGGAACGTTGTACGCTTTATAACCGCGGTAGTCTACCGAAATTGGATCTGCCCAAGTGGAGGTGTGCTTCTCAAAATCTTTCAACGTGAGCAATCCTCCGTTGGCTTGCATGTCTGCTACGATTTTTTTAGCAACTTCTCCTTTATAAAAACCGTCAGCGCCTTTTTTTGCAATGATTCGCAAAGTATTGGCAAGATCCTTTTGTTTAAGAATTTCGCCTGCGGCATAGGGATCGCCGTTGGGCTTCAGGAATGTTTTGCGGAATCCATCAAAACGTTGAAGATTTTTCAAGTCATTGTCAGTTGGATCTGTCGCGTATTTCGTCCAATATACTTGGTTGGGGGAGACTGGATATCCGTTCTCGGCGTATCCAATGGCCGGCTCCAGCAGTTTGTGCCATTGAAGCTTACTGTTGCCCATGCTTTTATGGGCGTAGTTGTACGCCTCCCACCAGCCGGAGACGACACCAGGGACAGTGTTTGCCGATTCATAACCGCGGGACGGGATTTTTTCGTAGCCTTTGCCTTTGTAATAGTCGATGGTTGCCTTTTCGCCTGCGCGACCACTGCCGTTCAGCGCCTTCAGTTCTTTTGTTTTGGCATTGTAGATGAGCCAGAAGTTATCTCCGCCAATGGTTGTGTAATGAGGATAGACGACAGCTAATGTGGAAGCGGCTGTAATAGCAGCATCTACTGCATTACCACCGTTTTCCAATGTCTTCAGGGCCGCAGCCGTAGCCAGATAGTGAGGAGTCGTCACCATTGCGTTCGGTGACATCGATGTTGGACGATTAGCAGCTTGTGCCCCAGAGAATGTTGATACCCCGATGACAGCAGTCAGCGCGACGGTCGAGAGTTTCTTCCAGAATGACATTCCTATGAAACCTCCTTCATGATGAATAGAATAATGATTCATTAAACCGGCTATCCGCTGTTGCCTCACCTCCTTTAAAAGTTAAAAATACACAAACATACAAAAATAGACAAAAATAGACATTGCGAGCGCAAAAAAAGACCAATGATATAGGATCATTGGTCTCGTCCTACATCAATACTTCGGTAGCTGGCAAGCGTGTCCGCTGTTGCGGAGGTAGCCCCTGTAGCTTTGCGTCGCCGGATTTCCCCGGGTATGCCGTTTCGATATCAATGGATGAAGTACAAAATTGACACATAGACTGATTCGATCGTTGTGGGAAAATGTTCCTAAAACTCCGTTTGCCAATAATATAGACTATTTACCATTTGTGGTAAATAAGAAAAATATTTTAATCCAGAAAAATAGTCAGGAATGCTGTGGGGAAGGTTGTTTTTCGCAGACATTCACACACCTCCTGGGGCTGAACTGCTTATGATGATAAAAAGGCACATTCGCCAAGGAGTGAAACAAAGACCATGATGCATCCCGATACAGAATTGCGCTATATCAACGATGAGATCGGGTACGGTGTGTTTGCGACAAGGTTTATCCCAAAAGGAACGATTGTATGGGCACAGGATGATTTGGACCAGGTATTGGACCCTGCATTTGTGGAAAGACTTGACTCATTACGAAAACAGGACGTGCAAAAATATTCATTCAAGAACCAGTTTGGAAAGTACATTCTTTGTTGGGATAAGGCAAGATACGTGAACCACAGCTTTCATGCGAATTGTGTGCCGACCATGTATGATCTGGAATTGGCTGCACGGGATATTTTTCCGGGAGAAGAGCTGACCGATGATTATGGAACGTTAAATCTGGATGAACCTTTTGATTGTTTGCCCGAGTCCGATACGGACCGCGCCCGCGTAATGCCCGATGACTTGCTTCGGTATTACCCGCAGTGGGATCGGATTGCAGCGGAAGCATTCCAACGTTTCAATCATGTTGAACAGCCTTTGCTGCATTTGATTTCCCCGAAGCATCTCGAAACGATTCGAGGGATCACGGAGCAGCGCTTAGCCATTGATTCTGTCATTCATCTGTATTGCAGGTCACAATGGCAAACGAGGCAGCAACAGAAGACGTGAGCGGGTCGGTCAACGACCCGATTTTGTTGAACTCTGGGTAGAGAATCAGTATTATGGAATGTAAAGGTGAAGTGAAAGGTTGATTTCATTGGAAAACAAGGTAGCGGCATCCAATTTTATCCGCAATATCATGATTGATGACTTGCAAGAGGGCAAAGTAAAGGAAATCATTACCCGCTTTCCCCCAGAACCGAACGGGTATCTTCATATTGGACATGCAAAAGCGATCTGCCTCAACTTTGAGTTGGCACGAGAATTTTCCGGCAAGGCCAACCTTCGTTTTGACGATACCAACCCGGTGAAGGAAGACATCGAATACGTAGAGGCCATCAAAAGGGACGTTCAATGGCTTGGCTTCGATTGGGACGGGCTGTTTTTTGCATCTGATTACTTTGAAGAGATGTACAACCGTGCGGTGCTGTTGATTAAAAAAGGTCTGGCTTACGTAGACGATCTGTCTCCCGAAGACATGCGTAAAATGCGTGGAACATGGACAGAGCCAGGCACAGATAGTCCGTTCCGCAACCGATCTGTGGAGGAAAACCTGGACCTGTTTGCACGGATGCGCCAAGGGGAATTCAAGGACGGAGAAAAGGTGCTGCGTGCGAAAATCGATATGGCTTCTCAGAACTTCAACATGCGTGATCCGGTTCTGTATCGAATCTCCCATGCGACGCATCACAACACGGGCGACAAATGGTGCATCTATCCGATGTACGACTTCGCTCATCCGTTGGAGGATGCCATTGAGGGCGTGACACACTCTCTGTGTTCACTGGAATTCGAAGATCATCGCCCGTTGTACGACTGGGTAGTCCGCGAGTGCGAAATGGAGAAGGTACCACGCCAGTACGAATTTGCCCGTTTGAACCTGACGAACACCGTTATGAGTAAGCGCAAGCTGAAACAGCTTGTCGATGAGAATGTAGTAGACGGCTGGGATGACCCGCGCATGCCAACCATTGCAGGCTTCCGTCGTCGCGGCTATACACCGGAAGCGATTCGCACATTCGCTCGTGAAGTAGGCGTAGCGCGCGCTAACAGCACCGTTGATGAGAAAATGCTGGAGTATTTCATCCGTGAGGACCTGAAGCTGAAGGCACCACGTACGATGGCTGTTTTGAATCCGTTGAAGGTCGTCATCACGAACTATCCTGAAGGACAAGTCGAGATGCTCGAAGCGGAGATCAATCCGGAGAATCCAGAGATGGGCAATCGTCAAATTCCGTTTTCCCGCGAAATCTACATTGAGCAGGATGACTTTATGGAAAACCCGCCGAGCAAGTATTTCCGCTTGTTCCCGGGAAATGAAGTGCGTCTGAAGCACGCGTATTTCATTAAATGCAATGACGTCGTGAAGGATGCTGATGGCAATGTGATCGAGATCCATTGCACGTATGACCCTGAGACGAAGAGCGGCAGTGGTTTTACAGGTCGCAAGGTAAAAGGTACGATTCACTGGGTGGATGCGACCAGTGCGGTTCCTGCTGAATTCCGTTTGTATGAGCCATTGATTATGGATGATGAAGAGGCAGAGGGCACATTCCTCGACAACGTTAACCCGAATTCGTTGGAAGTGCTGCAAGGCTATGTGGAGCCAAATATGAAAGAAACCAAGCCACAAGACAAGTATCAATTTTTCCGTCATGGCTATTTCAATGTCGATCCGAAGCATACGACAGATGATAAACTCGTATTCAACCGAATTGTATCGTTGAAGAGTTCCTTTGAACTGCCAAAAGCATAGGAAATACTCATATAAATCAAGCGCTGCTGTGCATGGAGAACCCGTGTGCAACAGCGCTTTTTTCTTTCGTGATTATAAATTGGCGTGTATAATTATTCTGTTACAAAAAGGGGGACAGGCAGTGAACGGGAGAGCAGAACTAACGCGTAGTTTGAAGCTGCGGCATATTGTCGTAATTGGACTGGGCTACATGGCCCCAATGGCCGTTTTTGACACCTTTGGCATTGTTTCTGGAGAAACGGGGGGGCACGTTCCTGCTGCTTATGCAGTCACACTTCTTGCGATCCTGTTTACGGCGGCAAGCTACGGAAAGATGGTACGGCTATTCCCTTCAGCAGGGACCGCGTATACGTATACGCAACAAACGATTCATCCCTATGCAGGATTTTTGGTAGGCTGGGCGTCCTTGCTGGATTATTTGTTTTTACCGATGATTAACGCTTTGTTGACGGGGGTATACCTATCGTCCGTGTTTCCTGACGTGTCGACAGCGTGGTGGATTATTGGATTCATTGTATTGGTGACGGGTTTAAACGTATTTCGCGTAACCGTAACCGCATCCGTCAACTCGTTTCTCGTGTTGTTTCAAGTCGTGGTCGTCGTGTTGTTTGCGGGATTGGCAATCCGTGGTCTTATGCAAGGGGACGGGCTTGGACAAGTATTCAACCTGCGTCCATTTGTGTCACCGGATCTATCTGTCATTGCACTGCTTTCCGGTGCGGCGATTCTTTGTTTTTCCTTCCTTGGCTTTGATGCAGTAACCACGCTAACGGAGGAAACTGTCGATGCGAAAAAGACGATTCCACGCGGGATTATGCTCGTAGCACTCGCAGGAGGAGCGCTATTTATTACGGCATCTTATTTCATGCAATCATTATTTCCTGATGTTTCGGTATTGTCTGATCCAGAAGCGGCTTCTGCGGAGATTGCTCTGTTTATCGGTGGGACGATCTTTCAATTGGTGTTTTTGGCGGCAGCGTTGTCTTCGACACTGGCATCCGGGCTCGTATCTGTCACGAGCGTAACGCGCTTATTGTACGCAATGGGACGAGATGGATTTTTGCCGCGACGCTGGTTCGGTTATGTACATCCGAAGCTAAGAACTCCTTTGCTTAACGTCTTGCTGGTCGGAGCGCTGATGCTGTTCGCTTTGTATATGGATTTGTTAACGGCAACTTCCTTTATTAACTTCGGCGCGCTAATCGCCTTTAGCTTTGTGAACATCAGCGTAATGGCGTACTATTTCCGCAAACAAAAGAACAAGCATATCAAGGATTGGTGGGGCTTCGTGCTGTCTCCACTCATCGGGACAACGTTCATCGCCTTCCTATGGGTAAACCTGGAAGAAACGTCCATGATGCTCGGCTTGCTCTGGACCATTGTCGGCTTGATCTATTTGCTGTACTTGGTGAAGATCAAGAAAACCAATTTGGAAATGGTGAAGTTTGAGGAGTAGAGTGGCTGTCGTGGAGAAGAAGTGCATTTCCAGTCTGCGCTTCGGCCTCCGCCCCGCGAGGGGGATTGACTGCCCGCCCCGGAATAAATGGTGGGAGCGCTTCAAACGTAGAAGTTTCGAAGAAGGATTCCATAAGTGAAGCTGAAATTCCCCACCATTTATTCCGGAGCTAGGTTGGGCTCCAGAGGCGCTTGGACTGGAAATGCACTTCTTCTAACGTGGCTTTTGAATAATATTTGAAAGTGAATTCGGGAGGGAGAGAACAATGATTCTCTCTCTTTTTTATTCTCCCTAATTAATGCAAGGGGACACCAAACAGCTCGCAGAGGAAACAGGAGAAAACAGCGAAGATCTTAGGGACACCGACCGAGACTCCATGCAAAAAGCGAAACGCGCCTTTAAGCGTCCACCTCTGAGACACATCCTGATTGGACCACTTTGGACGCGGTTTCGCTTTTTGCATGGAGTCGGGCAGTCAATCCCCCTAGGGGGTGGCCCTAGAAGCTGAGCGTTTTCTCCTGTTTCCTCCCCACCACTACAGCCAGAACCAATGGTTTTACCCACCCTCTTCTAGACGATCCAGTAAAGAGAGAGTAAACTGGCTACAGGAATATTCCAAACATTAACACTTGACACAAGGAGGGTTTATTCTGATGCTTTCGACTCTGTTCCGGCGGAAATGGACGACCGTAGATTACGTCCTGATTGTCGTTACTGCCGCGCTCTACGCTGTTGCCATTATTATGCTTGCCAATATCAAGCTCATTCCTTCCGTACCGATCCGTCCGGCCAATGCCCTTCAGCCCGTATTTGGCATGTTATTCGGTTTGCCGGGGTGCATAGGCCTTGCTTTTGGAAATATGGTCAGTGATTTGTTAACCGGAAGCGCACCGCCTCATGCGATCGCGGTCGGTTTCTTTTCTAATTTTATGGGGGGCTTTATCGGGTTGCTTGCTGTGAGTCACCCTGCACTGAAAACAAAGCGGAGCGTCCTTCAATACATTGTGTTTGTCGTTATCATCAGCTCTGCAGTAGTAGCATGTGCGATTTTGATTAATGTGGCGCTGGGCCTGACACCAAAAGAAGTGGCGGTATGGTACATCCCAACCGTGTTCTTGAACCAAGCCATTTCAACGGCGATTCTGGGGCCAATCCTCTTGAAGCTGTTGTACCCATTCGTGAAGCGTTCTGGACTATACCGGGGTCGCCCCTTGCAGGATTTCAACTATCTCGGGAATGAAAGCAGGATCGCAAGGTGAAAACAGAACCATTGCTGCGAGTAAACGGAGTCAATTGGCACTATGAAGAGGGAGCACTGCCTGCGCTAGCGGACATTCATCTGGCGCTCTATCCAGAGGAAGTGGTCGGCGTTGTCGGGCCTGCTGCCGCAGGGAAAACAACGCTGCTATTGACGATGTCAGGTCTGATTCCGGCTAACTACGGTGGACACTTCGAGGGGAGTGTCGAGTCCAAAAGCGAGCAAGGCATCGTCTTTCAGGACCCGGAGACGCAGTTCATCGGGCTGACCGTCGAAGAGGAGCTTGCCTTCTCGCTTGAGAATGCCGGGTGGTCGGACGAGCAAATTGAAAAAAGAATGGCAGAGGTACTCGATCTGATCGGATTGAACGGCTTTGCTAATCGTTCGCCTCTTGAGCTGTCGGGGGGAGAAAAGCAGCGGGTGGCAATTGCATCTGCTCTCTCCCACAGTCCGCAGGTGCTCATTTTGGATGAGCCTACTTCCGAGCTGGACCCGGTGGGAGCGCGGGAGGTCTTCTCGCTTCTTGCACGGCTGAAGCAGGAAAAAGAAATGACGATTGTGGTATCGTCCCATGCGACAGAAGAGCTCGCTGCCTTTTGCGACCGAATGATTCTGATTGCAGAGGGGAAAATCGTTTTGGACCAGCCGACTCGCCAATTTTTTGCCCAAGTGGACGTGTTGGATGAGCATGGCATATTGGTCCCGGATGTCATCCGACTCTATCACATGCTATGCCAGGAAGGCGTCATGTCAGCGTCCTCTGCTGGTGTGCCTCTGACTGTTGAGGAGCTGGCACTCCACTACAAGGAAGGGCAGCTCGTTCGGGAGGGAAGCCTGTGAGTATCGTCATTGAATTCGATGAGGTCTGGTATGGCTATGAAAAGGAAAAGCCGGTGCTGCATGGCGTTTCGCTCCAACTGAAACAGGGAGAATTCGTCGCCATCATCGGGGGAAACGGTTCCGGTAAAACGACATTGGCTAAGCATTGTAACGGTCTATACAAGCCGACACAGGGTACTGTCAAAGTGAATGGTCTCGATACCAAGACGATGAACGTTGCCCAACTATCGAGAATCGTGGCGTATTGCTATCAAAATCCTGATCATCAAATCTTTCATTCGACCATAAAGGCGGAGGTAGCATTTGGGCCCAAAAACATGGGCTGGCCGCCTGAAAAAATAGAGCAAGCTGTCGCAGAAGCGTTGGCAGCAGTGGGGTTATCCGACAAGGGCGACGAAGAGCCTCATTTTTCGAGCAAAGGCACACGACAAAAGATTGCGGTGGCTTCGATCTTGGCGATGAAGCCGCAGGTGATCGTGCTGGACGAGCCTACGACCGGTCTCGATTACCGAGGCATGCAAGAAATGATGGAGTTGGTGCGGCATTTGCACGCAGAAGGTCATACGATCATTGTCATCACGCATGATATGCGTCTGGTAGCGGAGTACGCCCAGCGAGTGATCGTTATGCATAAAGGAAAGCTGCTATGCGACGGGGACCCACAGCACGTATTTTCGCAGCCGCAAGTATTAGCTGCTGCCCAGGTAGAAGCGCCTGCCATGTATCGTTTCGGGAAAGCAGTGGATGTCCATGATCCGATTCCACTCACGCTGACAGCGATGAAAAAACAGCTGCTGGGAGAGGGGATCTAAGATGAAGAATGCCCATCCGAGCTACACGCTGCTTGTATTTGTGCTGCTGGGCTTGCTCCCTTTTTTATTCCAGGACCCACGTGCGCTTATCATTCTGTTGGCGGTAAACATCGCGTTGATTGCCAAGCTGGGCTGGGAGCGCTCCATGATTAAGGCGTACGTGTTGGTTGGTGGAATTGGTTCGTGCTTTGCTGTGATTACGTGGCTGCCGTTTACCAATGTAGGCACTCCGTACTGGAGCAGCACCATTCCGTTGATCCACTATCCCGTGCAAATTACGGATGTCGGTGTCTTATGGGCATTGGGAATGGGACTTCGACTGGCAAATGTCGCGTTATTGTCGATGTACTATGTGTTTACAACTTCGCCCAGAGAAATCGCAATGGGACTTCGCGGGATTGGCGTTCCGTTTTCGATCAGCTATTTGCTCTCGCTCATTTTTCGCTTTATTCCCCTTGTCAAAAATGATTTGGCGATCATTCGGGAAGCGCAGATGGTACGAGGGATGTCGACGAGCGAAGGAAATGTTCCAGAACGCATCAGGAAGTACAGCTACTTGCTTGTGCCGCTCATCTTCAACTCACTCAAGCGTGTGCAATTGATCGCCAATGCATTGGATGCCAAAGGCTTTCGCATGCGTAACAGTCAGCATCGCTTTTACCGCAGCAAACGGTGGAAAAAAACAGAAGTAATCACGTTAGTGGCAAGTGTATGCATCGTCGCAGCATTGTTTTACATCGCCAGACTACATCCAGAGCATATAGGCGTGCTGATTCCGGGGCGTATTTAGTAAGGAGGCAAGCAAAATGAACGAAGCATTGTTTTCGCAGGTCAATCGTTTGCAGGTAGAAGGGGGCACGCTGGAGTACGGCGTCACCGGAAAGCCAGGTGCACCTGCGCTGCTGCTTTTGCATGGCATTCGCAACACGAAGCTACTGTTTGCGCCCATCGTGCCAGCATTGGCAGAGCGATATCGGGTGATTGCGGTAGATATCCGTGGTCACGGGAATTCTGAGAGCCAGGATAATTCCTTTTCGTTTGAGAGGATCGTAACGGATTTGATTCAACTGTTGGAGAAAGAACAGCTCGAACAAGTGACGATTGTCGCAGCGTCCTTTTCTGCTGTGCCTGCCCAGATGCTTGCGATCCGCGAGCCCAAGTGCGTAGCTTCGCTCGTTTTGCTGGATGGAGGCTATTATTCCTTGGGAGAAGTGCCCGGATTCAATAGGGAGAAGGTTGTCGAGCGGCTGGCTACCACGCGGTTTTCTTCCGTAGAGGAAGCAGAAAGGCAGTTCGCAGAGCGATATGGTACGAGAGTCATGCCAGAGGGCTGGATGCGAGAGGAGCTATTGAAAAGGGAAGACGACAGCTACGGGTACCGTTTGCCGAGGGAGGGGTTCTCTGCTTATTTCCAAGAGTACAGCGTCCATAGCCAATCGGAATTGTTCCAACAGCTGACATGCCCCGTGCTTTTACTGCTTGCTGACGACAGCCTTTTATCAAAAGACGAGCAACAGTTTCATCGACAGGCAGTCGCCAATTATCAGCGGATTGTGAAGCAGGCCAAGGTGAAAGTGATACCAGAAGCACAACATTTGCTGATGGTGACGCATCCGCAAGAGACAGTGAACGAAATCCATGATTTTTTGTCGAAATAAAGAAGGGACAAGCGAAAATGCTTGTCCCTTTTTCTTTGGTTACCGCTTTGCTTCACGCATGAGCACGTTCAGCTGTTCTGCCATGGCTTGCTTATTCTTTTGATCCCTCATGTGTTTTTTTACCGTTTCCAGCGCTTTGATGCCTTTTTTCGAGCTGACGACCTTCACGGGTGTATCCGTTCCGTAAATACGCTCGATTTGGGCGCGAGCTTGTGCGAAAGTGCTTTGCTGATCGCTCGTACCCAATGTCCCTGCGGTTCCGCTCCCTGATTTTGTACGAGCAGCATCATGCCCGCGACTGGAGCTGCCGGAGTAATTGCTGATGAGATGGGACTGCATCGGGTCCATTTGATTGATCGATTGTGCATTGGCAGTAGAAGGAGCCAGGTAAATGGCATCATTCACAATCAACGCCTGGACGCCGTGAACGCCCGCTGCCTTCAGTTGGGCTTCCAGCTTCGTGGAAGGACCGCCCGTGTGCAGGTGTGAGCTGCCCATAGAGCTGTATAGAGCATTGCCCATTCCGCTATACGTATGGCCTTGCGAATTTGTCGTGAATTTTTTGTCGCGGTCCACGCTGGGAATAACGGTTGCGTCATTTGGATTTGGTGCCAATGACTGAGTACGTGCTGGCGGTTGTGGTGTCGGAGCCGGGGCCGCTTGATTCACACAGGCTGTCAAAAGAAGGACAGCTCCTAATCCTGCGGTTCCTACCCATGTATGGAAGTGCTTCATCACGATCCCTCCAAGTCTTCCTGCCTAGATAAGATTATCCTTTGTTCGCTGCATGAAGTTATGAGTGGAGCATGTTGGAAAAAATTCTGTTAACCACGATTATCTTTTGGAAAAAATGCACAAAACAAAGAGAGGAAATCACTGGAGGTGGTCATTTTGGCAGAAGCAAACAACACGAATGAGCGGCCAGTATCCCGAAGGAACTTTTTGAAAAACTCCGGGCTGGTGCTCGGCAGTTTGGTCGTAGGGGGAGTGGCAGGGAGCTTGCTCCGCAGACCGGAAACTCCGCCGCAACCGGGAGCAACTCCGGCCCCTGCTGCCGATTACAATCAGGCGCTTATGTTTTTTACGCCTGAGCAATTTAAAGTGGTGGACGCCGCTTGTGAGCGCATTTTTCCTGAGGATGAGCTGGGTCCGGGCGCGAAGGTACTCGGTGCAGCCTATTTCATTGACCACCAGCTGGCGGGTGATTGGGGCTTTAACGCTCGTGAATACATGCAAGCGCCCTTTTATCCGGGTGAGATTACACAGGGCTATCAAGGCAGGTTGAAACGTAGGGAAATATTCGACATCGGTATCCAAGAAATGAACAACTACAGTAACAGTACCCACGGAAAACGGTTTTATGAACTCCCGCCGGAACAACAGGACGCTGTTTTAAAAGCTTTTGAAACCGATGAAGTAAAATTGACGACCATTTCGGCGAGCACTTTTTTCAATATGTTGCGGGCTAGTACGCTCGAAGGCGTTTATGCAGACCCCTTGTACGGAGGCAATAAAAATATGGATGGCTGGAAAATGAAGAATTTCCCAGGTAATCAGATGGCGTATACGCAGCTGATCGATAAGCCTGAGTTTGTGAAGATGTCTCCCTTAAGCTTGCGGGATCATCAACATTGAGGGAGGACTGTACATATGGCCAAAAAGTTGCCCAAGGTTGACGTCGTGATCGTGGGAGTGGGCTGGGGAGGAGGCATTATTGCTTCTGAGCTAACCAAGCAAGGTTTGACAGTAGTAGGGCTAGAGCGAGGCAAGGAGCGCAAAACCGAAGACTACTTCATGGTACACGACGAATTGCGTTACGCTCTTCGTTATGAGCTGATGCAGGATTTGTCCAAGGAGACGATCACATTCCGCAGTAAAATGAACGTTCGCGCGCTTCCAATGCGGTCATACGGTTCCTTTTTGCTCGGGACAGGACTCGGGGGTGCTGGTGTCCACTGGAACGGACAGACCTTCCGCTTCCTGCCGTATGATTTCGAGATCCGCAGCAAGACGATTGAACGGTATGGCGCAAAGAAAATTCCAGAGGGGATGACGATCCAGGATTGGGGCATTACCTACGATCAACTGGAGCCGTACTTCGACAAGTTCGAAAAGATGGCGGGAATCGCGGGCGAGGAAAATCCGTTGGGGGGAAAACGCTCCAGTCCGTATCCAGTACCTCCGATGCGTACTACACCGAGTATGAAATTGTTTGCGGATGCGGCGAAAAAGAGAAACCTGCATCCATACATCCTGCCATCAGCAAATCTCTCGCAAGCGTATACCAATCCAGACGGGGTGGCACGGGCAGCTTGTCAATATTGCGGCTTCTGTGAAAGGTTTGGCTGCGAGTACGGAGCAAAAGCCGATCCAGTGGTGACGGTGATCCCAGTAGCCAAGAAGACAGGGAAGTTTGAAATTCGCACGCATTCCCATGTCCGCAGAATTTTACATACAGGGAACAAGGCGACAGGCGTCTTGTATACGGACGTCACGACGGGGGAGGAATTCGAACAGCCCGCCGATATTGTGGTGATGACCAGCTATGTATTTAACAACACGCGAATCTTGCTCATGTCCAAGCTGGGGAAACCGTATGATCCAGCAACGGGAAAAGGCGTGATCGGTAAAAACTACGCCTACCAGGTCATGCGAGGAGGCGCGGTCGGCTTCTTCGACGACAAGGAGTTTAACAATTATGCAGGCGCAGGATCATTGGGAATGTGTTTGGATGACTACAACGGTGATAACTTCGATCACTCCGATCTGAAATTTATCCATGGGGCGAATATCGCTGTCACACAAACCGGCTTCCGACCAATCGGCACGAACAAGGTGCCACCGGGAACGCCTAGCTGGGGCAAGGAATTCAAGGCTGCATCGATCAAATACACGAACCGGTTCATATCGGTAGGCGCCCAAGGGGCTTCGATGCCATTTCGCCAACACTTCCTTGATCTGGACCCGACGTACAAGGACGCATTTGGCGATCCGTTGATGCGCATTACGTATGATTTCGTCGATCAGGACAGGGAGCTGGCGGCTTTTTGTGCAGATAAGTGCGCAGAAATTGTAAAAGAAATGGGGGCGAACGAGAAGCTCGAAATCAACCGCAAGCTCGGACCCTACGATATTACACCATACCAATCGACGCACAATACAGGCGGCGTCATCATGGGAGCCTCTCCAGAAACCTCGGCAGTCAACAACTACTTGCAGATGTGGGATGCAGAAAACGTATTTGTCGTCGGAGCTTCTGCCTTTGCCCACAATAGCGGCTACAATCCGACAGGAACGATGGGTGCTCTCTCCTACCGAGCGGCAGAAGGCATTTTAAAATACAGGAAAAGCGCGGGTGGCATGCTCGTCTAAGCTGTTTTTCTAGTTATGCAAAACACAATTGCAACTATGCGAAAAGTCGTTGGGGCAACTGACGGCTTTTTCGCATGGATCTGAAAAAGTCCATTTGCATGATTGCGAAAGTCTATGAGCACAAAAAGCGAAAAGCACTGGAATGATGCGGTTTCTCACCTTGGCATGCTCCTTGCTATATCCATTGGTAACAGCTGAAGCCAAAGGGAGAGACGAGAAATGACGACAAACAAGTGGAAGATGGACACCTCCATTATTCATACCGCACAAACACCTTGCCAAAAAACAGGAGCAGTCGTATCCGCGGTGGTGCCTGCCGTGGCCTACGCGTTCCCAGATGCAGACTCCGCAGCGGCGTGCGTGGCTGGCGAGCGGGAAGGAACGTACTACGGAAGATATGGCAACCCTACCATCACTACCTTGGAGCAAAAAATCGCCGCATTGGAAAATGGCGAGGCTGCCTTGGGCGTAAGCAGTGGGATGGCAGCCATTTCGGGAGCTTTGCTCGCCTTTTTGAAGCAGGGTGATCATGTGGTGTGTACGCGAGATGTGTACGGAGGAAGCTACAAGTTTCTTACGACCATGGCCCCGCGTTATGGCATTGCGACGGACTTCGTCGATTGCACTGATTTACAGGCAGTCGAGAGCGCTTTTTTGCCGAACACAAAAGTACTGTACATCGAAACACCCTCGAACCCGTGTCTGACTGTTTTAGATATTTCGGCGTTGTCCCGATTGGCGCACGCACATGGCATTGTGGTAATCGTCGACAACACCTTCTTAACCCCGTATTTGCAGCGACCACTTGAGCTAGGGGCAGATGTCGTCGTGCATAGCGCCACCAAATATTTGAACGGACATGGCGATGTCATTGCGGGCTTCATCGTTGGGAAGCAGGAACATATCCAATTCATGCGCAAAAACGTCATGGGAGACTTGGGGCAAAATTTGAACGCTTGGGATGCTTTCTTGATCTTGCGTGGGCTGAAGACACTCGGCTTGCGTGTCAGACAGCATGGGAAAAACGCGCAGGCAGTGGCGGAGTTTTTGGAGCAGCACCCTGCAATCTCGCACGTCTACTACCCTGGTTTGCCTTCGCATCCACAGCATGAGCTGGCCAAACGGCAAATGGCCGGAATGGGCGGGATCGTTTCCTTTGAAGTAAAGGGCGGCTACGAGGCAGCCAAATCTTTCATTAACGCTCTGCACTTGGCTATGATATCGTTTAGTTTAGGAGATCCCGAGACACTGGTACAGCATCCTGCCTCGATGACGCATTCCTCGATTCCTGCCTCTGAGCGGATCAAGTTCAACATTACGGACGGTCTGATTCGCTTATCGACTGGCTTGGAGGATGTGGAGGATATCATCGCGGATTTGGAGCAGGCGTTAGCTAGTCTGCCAATGGCAGCAGCGTCCAGGGGATAAAGGAACGTGAAACTGGAGGATTGGGCATGACAGAGTTTTCCCGGATCGAGGAATTCATTCAATCGTACGCCGACAATATTTCCAAGGTGCTGGGACTCGATGTCACCATCCTGGATGAACAAGGGATACGTGTAAGCGGAACCGGCTACTATCAGGAGTTGATTGGATTGCCTGCACCGGAAGGATCGTTTTTCCGAATGATCCTGCAAACCGGACAGCCGGGAATGATTTTTGACATGAAAAAGAACGAGTCGCAATGCGGCAATTGCAAGTTTTTGCAGCAATGCCGGGAGCTGGCGACGATTGGATTTCCGGTGCACAAACGGGAGAAGACGGTAGGAGTCATCGGAATTATCGGCTTTTCCCCTGAACAAAAGGAAAAAATGCTGCACCACTCGGAAAAATGGATGCCGTTTTTGCAGCATACGAGTTCCTTGATAGAGCACAAGCTGCTAGAGCTGGATGCGGAGCGGGAGAAGAGCTGTAACATTCAAGAGGAAATGCCGCAGGCCTCGGTTCATCCGGTGTATTTCGCTCAGCTGATTGGGGCAGAAACAGGCTTGCGCGATGTGATTGCCAAAGCAAAAAAAGTGACGAACAGCATTTCTACTGTTTTGATCCGGGGGGAGAGCGGAACGGGCAAGGAGCTGCTGGCAAAAGCCATTCACTGCGAGAGTGGGCGCAGCAGACAGCCATTTGTGGCAGTCAATTGCGCGGCGATTCCCGAGACCTTGTTAGAAAGCGAATTGTTCGGGTACGAAGGCGGTGCATTCACAGGCTCCAGACGCGAAGGGAAGCCGGGGAAATTTGAATTGGCCCACAAGGGAACGATTTTTCTGGATGAAGTAGGAGATATTCCGTTGTCCCTGCAGCCTAAACTGCTACGCGTCCTTCAGGAGAAAACAGTAGATCGGGTAGGCGGCGTAAAAACGCTGGGTGTCGATGTACGTGTCATTGCCGCTACACACAGAGATTTGGAGAGCATGGTCAGGGAAGGCACGTTTCGCGAAGATTTGTATTATCGACTCAACGTCATCCCCCTGCGGTTAAAGCCGTTGCGTGAACGCACGGAGGATATTGCGCTTTACCTGCGGCACTTCCTGTATCGGTACGGGACGTTGCTGCAAAAAGGCAGACTGGAGCTCGAAGCCCAGCTCGTCCAACGACTACAGGCATACGAATGGCCGGGGAATATTCGTCAGCTGGAAAATGCGGTCGAGTATATGGTCAACATGGCGGAGGGGCAAGTCATCGGCAACGAAGAGCTTCCTGAGTATTTGCTGTTCGAGGATGAGCCGAGGATAGTGGGCAGCAGCGATTTGGGATTGGAAAAGCTGGTGGCTGATTATGAACGTTCCATTCTCCAACGTTACCTGAATGCAGGCAAGTATGGTCAGGACAAAGCCGCGATAGCCAATGAGCTGCAAATCAGCTTGTCGACCTTGTACCGGAAGATGGAGAAGTACGGATTGGAAAAAGGATAGAGGGACAATAAAAAAACCAGCCTGGATTGATCGGAGTTTTTCCGAGGTCTGGGCTGGTTTGTTTGTATTTACGAAGGCTGCGGTTCTTTTTTCGCTTTCAGCTCGTAATGGCCGGTTTTGCCGCTGATGTACCATTCAGGGGTTTCTTCTTCACGCGCTTGGCGGTGACCTTCCAGATGAACGTCACTCAGCTCCCACTGCTTCCACGCCTCTTTTGATTCCCAGCGGATCATGACGACCACTTCTTCTTCACCTTTGCGCGGCTTCTGTACCAGCACGCTCAAATCTACAAAACCAGGAGCCTTCTCAACAGCACCAGGCTCGCTAAAGCCTTGTACGATTTTGTCAGAATGACCTTCCTGGACGACGAATGTTTTTATCTCCATCATCATGAAGTGCGACACTCCTTATATACCATTTCCCTACTTTTCCATATTATTGAGAAATATTATCATTGTCAACCAGATATTAGCAAATGGTAGGACGATCGAGAGCTTCGGTTTCAAGTGGGACTTCTTCTTTCTTGGCGGCAGCGAAAATATCAATACCGCGTTCGAGCAGGATTTCTACCGCCTCGCGAACAGGGAGAAGTGGCAGTTGCATTTCATCGGCTACGGCAGCTTCTATATCAGAGACAGTGTGGAGGGTTGTTATCTGGTTTGTGCCATCCGAATAGCCGAGCTGGAGGGTATTGTTTTTAAGAACCACGAAGCGATCTTGCTCCAGCTGAAAACGATGGATGTGAAGTCGATTCAAAAAGAAGGCGTCTGGTAAAAAAGAGGAGCGGATGACTTCCGTCAAGTCAGACAGTTCTTTTCGTTCATCCGGATGAAAATCCCACGGAGGAATTGCTACTTTTCCGTTTTCATACCGCGTAAAGCGATAGTGTTCAGGATGATCGGGACTTTTGGTCAAATCCATCGAAACAGTGCCAAAAGATCTGGCATGGTTCCCCTCTTCCAGAAAATGAATCGGCTCAAAGATAGGAGCGGTAGCCCCCGTATCTACATAGACAGGTGTTTCTCCAGTATGGGGACCATCGATCAGGATGGCAGCATGCCCTCCGCCTGGCAAGACCAGATTACCGGAAAATCCAAGTGCACGAAGCAGTGCGAGAAAGCTGTGATTATTTGTCATGCATGTGCCGCCGAAGTGATGACTGATCGCGTTTTGTACATATTCTTCCGGGGAAGGTATAGCATGTTTTCCAGCCCGGAAGAAAAGCAGCTTGCTTACATTTTCATAAGGGAAGGTCTGTAGATGCGCACGGCAGAGCTCACTGAGATAAGAGAGGCTGGGGGACTTGCGGTCTAGCTGTAGACGTTGAAGGTATAAACTCGCCCAGTTCGGTAAGGTAGACATAAACAAGTTCACTCCTTATATAAAATAAATAGTAAATAAAAATGTTTATTAAATAGTTGTAGGGAGATCGTATCACATGGGACAAGTGGGAATCAATCTAAATTTTTCCATGAAAACAAAAAGGCACCGGAAGGATATCCTCCGGTGCTAGCGGGTCCCTAGTCCGCTGTCTTTTTCGTACGAATAGATAAGTGCAATAAAATTATAACAACGACTTAATTTCCCCGGTATTCGGGTTCACTACGAACCAGCCATACGTACTGGTGTAGCTGTCGCCAGATTGGAAGTTGTTGACAACTGTTTGGTACACTTGGATGACATAGTGACCTTTTTCGTCGTCGTGAGCGTACTCGACTACATGTGTTGGAGTGAGTTTGCCAGCGAATTTCTTTTTCACCAGCTCGATCGCTTCCATTTTGGAGTACATTTTTGCTGATGGAATTTTACCGATGAAAATCGATTTGGTTCTCGCATCGTAAATGACCGGTTTGTTCAGGTTCTCTGCTACGAAGCGGATTGGCACATAGACGGAGTTTTTGTACATGATGCCTTGTACGTCGCTGTTTGGTGATTTTGGCAACCCGTCAAAGTAGTAGGTGAACGGTGTTTTCATTCCTTCTTCCGCGTCTGGAAAAGCGGGTGCTGCAATGGCAATTCCGGAAAAGAGCACCGAACCTACAACAATGCCCCCCAAAAATGACTTGATGTCCCATTTCATGATGTGAAACCCTCTCCCTTTCTCTTTTCTCTAAATCTTCCCAGCAATCATTATGTCAAAGATCATAGGAGAAAAGCTATCAAACGAGGGTACTAGGAAACAAAGACTAGGAATCGCGGGAAAGATAGGACTAAATCAGAATAGTCCTAGTTCTCGAATCAGTGGTTCAGTGATTGGGTGGTTTGTGGTAAGGTAGAAAAAAACAGCGGACAAGGTGAGGAACATGGCTACCATATTGCAAAATGACTGGGCCCCCGTATTGGCCGATGAATTCGAGAAGCCCTATTATGTAAAGCTTCGTCAGACGTTGAAGGAAGAGTATCAGACGCAGACAATCTACCCAGATATGTATCAAATATTCACAGCGCTGCACCTGACTGAATATCAGAATGCAAAGGTTGTGATCTTGGGGCAGGACCCGTATCACGGACCGGGACAAGCACATGGATTGAGCTTTTCGGTCAAGCCGGGAATCAAGCCGCCGCCGTCTTTGGTCAACATCTACAAAGAGCTGAAAAGCGATGTCGGTTTTGAAATTCCCCAGCATGGTTATCTGAACCATTGGGCGAAGCAAGGCGTCATGATGCTGAACACTGTCCTGACGGTTCGTCGCGGCACTCCGAATTCGCACAAGGACATTGGGTGGGAGACGTTTACGGATCGAATTATTCATTTGTTGAACGACCGGGAGACTCCACTCGTTTTCATCCTGTGGGGAAAGCATGCGCAGGAGAAGGCGGCATTCATTGATCGAAACAAGCATTTCGTCATCGCCTCCCCGCATCCGAGCCCATTTTCGGCGAATCGCGGCTTTTTTGGCAGCCGTCCTTTTTCGCGGACCAACGAGTTTTTGCGTTCGCGCGGGCTTCAAGAGATTGATTGGCAGTTGCCGATGCAGGTTGAGGAAGAGTAGTCTTTCTTTTAGCCAGGAAAAAGAAAAGGATCTCCAACGTATTGCATAAGATTGGAGATCCTTTCTACTTTTAAGACTGTGGTAACGCAGAGTTTATAGGATTGGACATTCAGTTTATACGGACAAGGCTGATCATCCCAAGTTTTAACAGGCAAAGCAGGTAAGAAGAAAAAGCACAGTGCTCGTAGACCTTGACAGCGCCTACCCAGTCGGAACTTCCAAAAGGGGACCACGGTTGTCGAAAACTTCTTCCTTAAGAAACTTCCGCCCGTAGGGTGGCTTTGGCTCGACGGTCCCCTTTTGGAAGTGGAGACGGGCAGTGAATCACCCATGCTGGGGTGTCAGAGTCGAAGAGAACTGTGCTTTTTCTTCTCCTCCACTATGTTGACTCAAACCAAATCAGTCTTTGCTTTTGACAACGAGCAGCTTGCCTGTTTGAATCGTGATCGTTCCAGTCTGTTCCGTCAGCAGATTGCTGATGCCAAGCGTGTCGCCGATCCGCAGGGTGGCGTCCTTCAACGGATAGAGGAATCCGGTCAAGGTAATCCCTGTTACTTCCGGTGTAAGAGGCAGTAGAGAGATATGCTCAAAATGATTCTGCTCTATCGTACTATGGCGGTCAATCAGCCGGATTTCATTGGTCTCGTCGAGGATGCAGCAGCTGATGCCCGTCTGCAAAACTTTGTTCAGCAAGTGTACATTTGCCAGCATGTGGTCAAAACGAGAGCCGAGCACACCGAGCAGCACGATTTCCTCCGGCTGTTGCTCTATTGCCCAAGTAAGGGCCATTTCTGTATCGGTCAAATCTTTCATTACGGGATCGCAGGAGGAGACGTGGATACTGTGTCGTTCAATTTCTGCCATTTCCTCGGTACTGACAGAATCAAAGTCACCGATCGACAATCTTGGCACAAGACCGTTGCGAACGAGGAACAAGGCACCTCTGTCAACGCCGACGAGCCAATCATTTTCACGAATCTCTTGGATCGCCCAGTTGCCCAGATTGCCCCCTGCGAATAGTAGGATGCGTGTAGGATTCATGCTACGGCCACCTTTTTCTATTAGAAATAACCTCTATGTAGGAATCGAAGAGCGAAATGTGCTCTGACAAGCGAGGCGATAGCCTGTAGTGAGTTTTTCCCCCAGCTTTGCTTTTTCCTGTCCGCTTGGGGTATCGAGTAATGATGCACCAGCTACGATCTGCACACTGCACTTGCCGCAATGCCCTTGTTGGCATTTGTATGCGATGGGTTGCTCTTGCGTAATTGCAGCTTGTAATAGTGTCTCGGAGGGGGTGTACCGGACTGGCATCGTTTGTGAGCGTTGCTTCACCTGTACGAGCTTCTGCTCTGATTGGGGGCGAGTCGTATTCAATTCTGCTTTTTTCAACGACGCATGCACGGGAACGGGAGCCGGACTCGACATTTGTACGTCAGATCGTCCAGGTATGAGCGAGCCAACCGTAAGCTGTTTGCGCATAGGAACCTCCCGAGTAAGTGATTTTTTTCATATTACCATGTCAGGCGTGTAGGTGACAAAGCTGGAGAAAGCGTTCATAGATGATTGAATTTTTAGATTTTATTGATTAAAATAATTTTATTAAAAACCAGGAAGGTGATACCATGATTACCATCATACGGATGAGCGACTGTACCTTTGCAGAAGTGACCAAAGCGTGGAACCGAGGATTTGAAGGCTATTTTATCGAGTTTACGATGACAGAAGAAATGCTTGTCCAGCGACTGGGAGGCGAGGGATACGTGCTGTCCCTGTCTGTGGTTGCTTTTGATGGCACAGAGCCGATTGGCGTAGTAGCCAGCGGGATGAGGACCATTGCAGGGAAAAAAGTCGCGTGGAATGGTGGAACGGGTGTCGCCACGGAATATCGTCGACAAGGAGTAGGGAAGCAACTGATTGAGGCAACATTGGAATTATACCGGGAAGCTGGAGTGGAAGTAGCTACCTTGGAGGCATTGAGCCAAAATACCAAAGCGATTGCCTTGTATGAGCAAAAAGGCTATGACGTTGTGGATCGTCTGTTGTTTTTGCAACAGAGTGGACCGCTGGCAGAGAATGTCTTTCAGACGAATGTACAGGCTGAGTATCGGGTTCGGCGCATTTTGGCCCAGGAAGCCGCTATGCTGCCGTTTTACGTGACCGATGTCCCTTGGCAAAATTACTGGCTGAACTTGCGAGATGCGCAGGCTCTGCTCGTAGAAGACAGAGAGGGTCAGGCGGTCGGCTATGCGATGTACAAGTGTTCGATAAACGAAGAAGGCAAAGTGAGTGGGATCGTGCTGCGTCAATGTGTAGCGCAGCCAGAGCATCCTGATGCACAAGATATTTTGAAAACCGCACTCGCGCATGTGTATGGGCCGCTTGAGCGCGATTGCCGCCGATCTACGTTTAATTTGCGTGCGGCAGATACCTTGCTTGTCGAAATACTGCAAGCGGCGGGATTCGGTCCTTCCGAGACGGAGCAGGTGTTTATGATCAAGCAGATGGAAGCCGCACAGACCCCTGTCGTCTAAGGAGTGAATACGCTTCTGTCAATGCTGGCAGTTCGTGCAGGCGAATACTTTGCGGGAGGAGAGCTCGCTCTTTTCGATAGGCTGTCCACAGCGTGGGCAAGGCTCTCCGCCGCGATCGTATACCTGGCAGCGTTCATCGAAGCCGCCTGTCAGGGAATCGCCTTGAAAAAGCGGCTGCATGTAACCGCCGAATCGTATGGCTTCTTTGAGTACGGTTTGCATGGAATGATACAGTCGTTTTTGTTCCTCGAAAGAAAGCGTCGGGATCGTCCGTGTAGGCAGGATGGCGGCATGAAAGCAGATTTCGTCCGCATAGCAGTTTCCGATGCCTGCCAGCCAATGCTGATTGACTAATGCTGTTTTGAGGACACTGCGCTTGTCAGCGAGCAGCTCCGTAAATCGGGTAAAGGTAAACAGCGGGTCCAATGGCTCGGGACCGAGTGGAGCCAGTTTTTCGTCGATCTGAACGTTGGTGAGCAAGTGCAGGTAGCCTAAACGGAGGCCATGAAAATATAAGAGGCGTTCTCCAAAGGCAAGAGTCACTTGAGCGGTTCTTTTCAGCTTGTCTTCCGACGAGCCCAGGTATAGAAAGCCGCCCAGCATCAGATGAAGCAGCAGGACATGCCCACTTTCCAGATGGAAGAGAATATGCTTGCCACGTCGGTCGACAAGCGTCAGGCGATTGCCTTGCAAAAGACGAACAAATTCCGCAGGCGGCAGATTGATTGTTTTTTCCCGCTGAACGTGTGAGGCTGTAATCGTTCCGCCACCGATTTTCTCCTGCAGCAGTCGGCGATAGGTCTCCATCTCAGGTAATTCTGGCATGCGGACTCCCTCCCGTACGCAAAGTTTTTTGTAGGATTTCCCATATGGATGATTCGCATGCCGTACCCTTCACTGTTTTTGGTGAGGGGTCGTTTCAATTTAGACAAGTTTACCAACGCTATTAGTAAATGGGGTAATATAATATAGGTAGTAGGATCAGGGCATCGCCCGAAGGATTATTGGACGGACAGGAGATTACATATGCAAAAAGTGGAATTGATCGCTACGGCGACTTTTGGTTTGGAATCAGTAGTAGCAGAAGAGGTGAAGGCCCTCGGATACGGACCGGTACAGGTGGAAAACGGTAAGGTAACGTTCACCGCAGATATTTCTGCGATTCCCCGCACAAATTTGTGGTTACGAACTGCCGACCGCGTGCGTCTTAAGATAGGGGAGTTCAAAGCGACTACGTTTGACGAGCTGTTTGAAAAGACAAAGGCACTGCCGTGGGCCGATTGGATCACAGAGGACGGGACGTTTCCTGTAGAAGGGAAATCGGTTAAATCTACCTTGTTCAGTGTGCCGGATTGCCAAGCGATCGTGAAAAAGGCAGTCGTAGAAAGTCTGAAAAAGACCTACAATCGCGAGTGGTTCGATGAGCAAGGACCACTGTACAAGATTGAAGTGGCACTGCTCAAGGATGTGGCGACGCTGACGATCGATACGTCAGGACCGGGCCTGCACAAGCGCGGCTACCGGGAATTGATCGGACAAGCGCCACTGAAGGAAACGATGGCTGCGGCGATGATTATGCTGTCTCGCTGGAAGCCTGATCGGGTATTCATGGACCCATTCTGTGGATCGGGTACACTTCCGATTGAGGCGGCGTTGATCGGACAAAACATCGCTCCAGGGATGAACCGCGAATTTGTCTCGGAGTCGTGGCCTATTATTCCGAAAACAGCTTGGCGCGAAGCTCGCGCAGAAACGCATGATTTGGCGCGCTATGATCAAAAACTGGAGATTATCGGGACAGATATGGATGACGAGATCCTGAAAATTGCCCGCCGCAACGCGACTGAGGCTGGTGTAGATGACCTGATTCATTTTCAGCGCATGGATGTGCGGGATGTGCGAACCAAGCGTAAGTACGGCTACTTGATTTGCAACCCACCTTATGGGGAGCGCTTGGGAGAATGGAAGCAGGTTGCCAAGATGTATGGCGAAATGGGGAAAACCTTTGCTGCCATGGATACGTGGTCTTTCTACATTATTACCTCCGACGAACAGTTTGAGGAGCATTTTGGTCGTACAGCAAGCAAAAAGCGCAAGCTCTACAACGGAAATATCAAGGTAGATTACTATCAGTTTTTCGGACCTAGACCGCCGCGCGGACCAATGGTTACCCCAACCGAGTAGACATAAGGGTGTGTTCAACGGATGACTTTTTGAACCACCTCGTACAGAAGGGGCATAATTGGAGGAGAAAATGCAATGAGCAAGAAAAGATTCGGGAGCAGAATGCTGGCCGCTTTATTGGCAGCGACTACATTACTGGTCCAAAGCACGCCGTTGACTCATGCTGCAACAGAGCCAGAGAAACCGGCGGTGGAGAGCGAGAAACCAGCAGAAGAGACCAAGAAGCTGGAAGAGCAGTTCAATAAAAAAGAAGAAGCGCACACGGAGTTTACGGATTTGGGCAACAGCTACGCCAGTAAAGCCGTAAACAGACTCGCAGCCCTGCATATGATCAGTGGTCAGGGAGATAACCGCTTCAACCCGCAAAACACGATTTCTCGACAGGATATTGCCGTGCTTTTGACAAAAGTAATCGGTCTTCAACCAACAGAAATCGAGGATGCAGCTTTTGAAGATGTACCGTTTGAAAGTCCTTATGCACCGTACGTTTATGGACTCTCTGAGTTGGGTGTGATGAACGGCAGAAGTGAGCATACCATGGGTGCTCTAGACCCGCTTACACGACAAGAGCTGGCTGTCATGCTGTCTCGCTTAATGAAAGAGGGCTCTGTAACCAAAGTGGCAGGCCAGACTCCTGTTGCATACAGCGATGAAGAAGAAATCGCCGACTACGCCAAAACGGCTGTGGAAGAAGTGACGAATCAGCGCTGGATGCAAGGTGCAGGCGGCAAGTTTAATCCGGCAGGAACTGTCACACGTGCGGAGGCTGCTGTGATCGCTGAGCGTGTCTTGGATGCACGCTACCAGCAAGCAGAACAGGTGAAATACAAGGTAGATGTAGAGCGGCTGAGTTTGGCTGCTGGCACGAGCCAACGCTTGAAGGTAAGCAGCATTGGCGGAGATGAGCTGCCCTTTACACCCATTTTCGCATTTGATCGTCCCGAGCTGGGAACCATTTCGGCAGACGGAACCTTTATTGCTGGTCCTACAGCAGGAAAAGGAAATCTCACGGTGACAGTCGGCTACAAAACGACGACGATTCCGGTTGAGATCAAGGACGCTGGTAAGCCAGCTGTCGAAAAGGCAGAGGACACGCCAAAGACTGCACCGGTGACTTCCTCCAATGACTCGGCAACGAAAGTCGATGAAAGCAAGACGGTAGTAGAGGGAGAAAAGCCAGAAGCAGACAAAGGAGCAACCGAAACGGATGCAACGAAGCCTGCTGATCCAGAAGAAGAGGCGGAGGAGCCAGCAGAGAGGGACGAACTGGTCAATATCGCACCAGGCAGTTATACATCTGTTACTACTTTTGGAACGCCAGACTCGTATTTCCAAGAGCTGGAGAAGCAGTATCCGGGTCCAGTAGGCGGACTTGTTACGCCTACGGAAGACTGGACGGGTTACCACCGTCAGTTTGGGCGCAAGGTAACCGTTGAACTCGACGAGGCGAAGCCATTGGAGAGAGTTGCGCTGACGTTTAAGCAGCAGAAGACATCGGGCATCACGATGCCAGAATACATGGAAGTCGAGGTGTCTCGCGACGGGAAAGTGTGGTCGTATGCGGGAAGAGCCATTCACGATGTTTCCGCCAAAGAGGACAAGCTCGTTACACGCACGTTGAGCGTGACCTTGCCTGACGTTAACACCCGCTATGTCCGGGTAGCCTTCCCGGTGAAAGTATTTACGTTCGCTCGTCAGCTGGAGGTATGGGCAAAATCGGATAGCGAGTGGGATAATGGCGCTGTCTTGCTGCCGCCTCCAAACCCGGCGAAGCTGGAAGAAGCCAAACAAGCAGGGCGTCGTGTGGAAAATATGCTGCTTGCTTATACCGGAGAGCATGGCGAACTCGGGACTTGGACCAAAGAGGATTTCCTCCCGATGGTTGGCTACCGCACCGTAGATGGTTATATGCGTGACCAGATGTTTGACACGATTCTGTTCCTGCCGTATCAGACCATTCCGGCAACGAAGGAAAGCTGGACAAAGTATATGAATGATTTGTTCGGATCGAACAAGCAGCTCGACGCTCTCAACCAGGCTATGCGGGAGTACAACCGCCTGCGCGGAACACTGTATACAACACCGACGCAGGAAAATGTCGTGCTGGCGCTGCCGTATCCGAATGCCAATCAGACCAATTTTGGCCAGCTGGATGAAAAGAAACCATCCCTCTCCTTTAGCCCTGCGGGAATTGGGGAAGAGCAAGCGTATCTGAACCGCAAAGCTGCGTTGGAATGGTACTTCCAGGAGCTCATGAAGCGCTGGAACAAGGAAGGATACGCCTATCTGAAGCTGGAAGGAATCTATTGGTTCCATGAGCTGGTGGAGGATAGTGCGCCGAAAGAACGCCAATTGATTCGTGACATGGGTAGCATGGTGCATGACGAAGCGTTGCGCTACTATTGGATTCCGTATTTCGGTTCACCGGGAGTGTCCGAGTGGAAATCTCTTTATTTCGATAAGGCGTTCCTGCAGCCGAGCTATTACAGCGACAAGCCGGTAGGAATTGACCGTATTCAAGGGGTACTGGAGGTCGTCAACAAGTACGACATGGACATCGAGATCGAAGGCGACTGGAAGATGTACAACGATCCGAAGTTCTATCAGACCTACTACAATCAGTTAGTTGCCACCCACAAGCTGGGGATGGATAAAAACAACGTGCACGCTTACTACTTCGGCTCCAAGACATTGCTAGAGTCTGTCAAGAGCACGGACCCTGTCAAGCGCGCCATCTATGATGACACGTACAAATGGATGCGCGGTCGTTTTGACAGAACGGAATTTTTCGAGGGCAGCGAGATGCCGTAGTGAATGGAAAAGAGTCTGTTTCCCGGTTTGCGGGGAGACAGACTCTTTTTTTCTAAAGCGGATGGGCAGGCTTTTGCCCAATCGTTTTCCGATAGATCTCCACCAGTTCCTCCAGGATCATTTCTTTCGCCGCATGTAGAGGGGGACTAGGATGGTAGTAATCGATTCTCTTGGGACATGGCTTGCCAAAAGTCGGTACTCCTGCTGCTGCGATCCGTTGTTTCCACAGTTTCTTGAGCGAAGGAAAATGCTGCCACGAATGGTGGCGGGAAAGCCCCCAACCGAGCAGGAGCCACGGATGCTTTTGCAGTTCCTGCGTAGACACGAGCTGAGCCTCGAGCGTCGTCTCTTTTTCATGAATGAGTTGCTCGAAATGGGAAATGGCACTCACGGCAGCAGCATTTTGTACGGAAAACAGGTTGTAAATATGAAATCTGCCTGCCAATGCCCGTTTTCCGTAGATCGCTTCCACCAGCCGGATCAATTGTCGCATGGTGGGATCGAGTGTGGTTTGACCCATGGTACTATGGTCGGATGCAGGTCTTTCACGAAAAAGCTTGGCACTACCAGGGTTCAGTAAGAGACAGCTCCCAAGAGAACGATGGCCCTCTGAATTCGGTCCCCATTGAAGATAAGTAGAAGTTCGATAGACGACTCCTCGGTGTTCTTTAAAGGTAGCAAAGGCATTCGGCTGGTTCATGACGATCCCCTCCTGGTCAAGCTATCTATGACCTATTTATATGAGAGGAGGGGATTTGGTAGAACGGACATGCTTTTCTCTAGCTACTTTTGCTAACTTCTTTGGCACCAATCATCCGGAACAAGATGATATACAAATAAGCACTGACTAAGGTTAAGCCCAGGATGACACCGAATACACCAACAGGAGCGAGCCATTGGGATAGACCGATCGTCAGGGGAGCGATGAAGCGACCAATCGAGAACTGGAGTGAAGAAGCTCCCATGTACTGACCGCGTGCATCCTCGGGCGAGTATTTACTGATGAAGCTCTGGGCCACTGGCGTGCGCATCAGCTCGCCGAATGTCAAAATCGCCATACAGCCGAACAGGAGCCAAATATTCGTCGTAAAGGCCATCAAGAACAGACCAAGACCAAATAAGATGGAGGAGATGACGAGGCTGTTGCGATCGCTCCAGTTTTCAAACCAACGTGTGACCGGTAGTGTAAACAGAACAACCAAAAAACCATTTAAGGCCATGAGCCAGCCAAATGCGCTGGTTCCCCCGACAGAATAAGTCCAATTGCCCCAGGAGAATAATGGTTGCTGCATAACATGCTCTTTGACATACAACGCCATGTAAATATCCAACTGCATGAATCCAATGGCGATCAAAATCCCTGCGCCAATGTACAGGGCAAATGCTTTGTCTCGGAAAATAATGGCGTAACTCTTGAATTGCTGAGTCAGGGAAAAACGCTCCTTTGCCTTCTCCTGACGGACGTGTTCAGGCAGCGTTTCTTTGATCAGGAAAAAGACAGTGATCGCAAAAAGCAACTCAACGATGGTACAGAACATCAACAGCTGCGGGCGATAATGAACAAAAAAGACAGAGCCCAATACAGGACCTGCAACCACCCCGATGTTCATCGCTGTGTAAAAGGTGGCAAAGACAATTCTTCGATCCTCTTCTGTGGTCAAATCAGCCACCATGGCGGAGCTGGCAGGCCAGTAGAGAGCCCCAGCGATCCCGATCCCGATGAAGGCAATGTAGTCGATCCAAGGAGACGGAGAGAACGCAAACAGCGCGAACATCACCGTCGAAGTACAGAGCGAGAGCAGCATGGTAAACCTGCGCCCTACCCGGTCAGCCAAATATCCGCCAAACAGATTGGACAGCATCCCGAGTAGCGGCGGCACCATCAACAGAAGACCCGCTACATCCTTCCCAAACGTATCACTAAAATAAATCGCCATAAACGGAAAGTACATCCAAAAGAAGGTGTGCGTAATCAATTCACCAAAGAGACGTACCTTCAAATTAAGATCCCACGAACGCCAAATCATGACACGAATTCCTCCATTCATTTCGGCAGGAGCCTTGACCTCGATTCTCTTCTTGGAAAAATTCCACGTAAAAAAGCGCAAACGGGGTAGAGACACTGCTCTTCCGCTTGCGCTTTATCAAACGATACAAGGGTGGCGGGAAATAACCAGTTCAACGGAGTACAAAAGAGAGACGGTTACCTACCTATGGTTTTAGGTACAGTAAACCGACTGTTCACCCGAGAACATGGCCCGCAATTCATATCGGGAAAAAGACGGAAGCGGTTCAGGCATCCTGCAGCTTCTAGCTTTGGATAGGGTTGTAAGAGGCAGTGCCCCTTAAGAGAGGCCCTACCTAAGCGAAGATAACTACAGAAAACACCATGAACTCAGCACTCCCGTCTTTCAAATTTTTTACATAGGTAAACTCTTGTTGATTAGAATACTCGAAAGAGTTGAATTTATGCAAGATAATTTTTTAGTTTCTTTCGAATAGTACCAAGAACATCGATAATTGAAAAAGGTGCTTTCATTCGGTAAAATATTTTTTACAACAACCAAATCATGCTAGAAATGTGGGGGATATCGCATGCGGGATGCACGCATCGTTAAGTTGGCTACAAATTTGCTGAGCCATTCTGTACGCCTGAAAGAAAAGGAAAGCTTGTTGATTGAAGTTCGTGGCGAGGGTCACGCTTTGGCGAAAGAATTGGTTAAGCAGGCGTACGACTTGGGAGCCTATCCGTTTGTACGGATTATTGACCCGTCTATCCAACGTGAGCTGATGCTCGGTGCAAGTGCAGAGCGTGCGACTCATTTGGCGAAATGGGAAGAGCCAATGTACAAAGATTTGGATACCTATATCGTCATCAATGGTCCATCCAATGACAGCGAGATGGCCGATGTTCCGGTAGAGCGTCGTCGTGCGCATCAGAGTGTGATGCAAGAATTGCATGATTACCTGACCAACAATGTACGCTGGACACTGCTCAACTACCCGACCACCGCTTTGGCGCAAAATGCCAACATGTCTACCGTTGCTTTTGAAGATTTTTATTTTGACGTATGTTCCGTTGACTATAAAAAGATGCACGAAGCCTTTTTGCCTTTGCAGCAATTGATGAATCGCACGGACAAAGTGCGTCTGGTCGGACCGGGAACGGATCTTCAATTCTCGATCAAGGATATCCCTAGCGTCATCTGCTCCGGACTGCGCAATATTCCAGACGGCGAGATTTTTACAGCTCCTGTACGTGACTCTGTGAATGGAACCATTACGTACAACACCGCAACAAGCTACATGGGCACGAAATTCGAAAATGTGTGTCTGAAGTTTGTAGACGGAAAAATCGTTGAGGCGACTTCTAACAACACAGATCGACTTAACCAAATTTTCGATACAGACGAAGGAGCACGCTACATCGGGGAATTCGCAATCGGCGTGCATCCATACATCCTGCATCCAATGAATGATATCTTGTTCGATGAAAAAATTGCAGGCAGCTTCCACTTCACTCCAGGACGTGCATACGACACCGCAGATAACGGTAACCGCAGCCAAATTCACTGGGATATGGTAAACATCCAGCGTCCAGAGTACGGCGGCGGCGAAATCTGGTTTGATGATGTGCTGATTCGCAAAGACGGTTTGTTCGTTTTGCCAGAGCTGCAAGGACTCAATCCGGAAAACTTAAAAGGGTAAGTTGGTACAACAGAGCCATCATGCTTAGCGTGGTGGCTTTTTTCGTTTTTTAACGTAGCTTTCGGTGAGGGAAGAAGCGCATTTCCAGTCTACGCTTCGGCTTACGCCCCGCAAGGGGGATTGACTGCCCGCTCCGGAATAAATGGCGGGAGATTTATTCCGGAGCTAAGATGGGCTCCAGAGGCGCTTGACTGGAAATGCGCTTCTTCCTACGGAGCTTTTGCCTACTTCTCGAAAGTACTGTTTTTTATCATAAAAACTTCTTTGAATAACAAACAAACCGCTCTAAAAGCACGGAGTAGATACAAGCTGTACGCAAGCACTGTCACATGTCTGGAAGGAGACCGCCCGAACGAAGAGAGGATACAGGCGACTGGAAGACATGTGGCAGGGCTTCCCCCGACCACCATCGTCTGAATTCAACCATTTGTATTGTTTACTTTTTATACAAAAATGTTTGTAAAGTGCGAAAACCGGATGTATACTTAATATAATAAAAAGTATAAAAATAACTCGAGGGGGAATTTTTGTGAAACTGCTTAATCAAAAAAGCTGCTTACATGCCTTTTTTACATCGGGTCGAATCGATTTGGAATATCGCGGTTGTGAAGGCTGCATCACACAGCTCCTTGAAATGGGACAAAAGGAAGAGGTACCCGGATTTGATCAGATGCTAGTTGATATATGGCTGTACCGGTAGTCGGGCTGGACAGACGAGCATCTCTGGCATCCTTTTGCTACAATAAGAAAAAAGCATGGAACAGAGGGATTAGACGTGAGCCGCAAAGATTGGATCGAATACATCGTCAGTGAACAAGACACGGGAATGAACGTGGAACAAATCGTCCGGCAAAAGCTCAACGTGTCGGGGCGTATGATGCAGCGGCTGACGAGAAGCAAAGGGATTTTGCTCAATCGCAAGCAGCCCTTCCTCCAAAGACAAGTAAAAGCAGGAGATACAATCGCTGTTCGTGTCATCGAGAGACAAGAGCAAGCGCCTAGGCAGCCCCGGCATGATACGAAGCCCGAGGGACCAATCACACCAATGCCGTCCATCGACATTTTGTACGAGGACGATCATCTCTTGATTGCAAACAAACCAGCAGGCATGATGGTGCATCCAATTAAACAGGAGACTGACACATTGGTACATGCACTCGCTGCCGTACTGGCGGCACGGGGTGAGCAGACGAGCGTACATCCTGTGCATCGGCTAGATAAAGATACATCAGGAGCGATTCTCGTAGCCAAAAGCAGCTATGGTCATCAATTGGCTGACAGGCTGTTGCGCGAAGGAGGTATTCATCGCGAGTATCTTGCGGTTGTCAGTGGCGTGCTGTCAGAGGAAGCTGGAACGATTAATGCGCCAATCGGCCGGGATGTGCGTCATCCTACGAAGCGCCGTGTCGTGGAGAGTGGCGATCCTGCCATCACGCATTACGAGGTACAACAGACCTCTGAGGGAATGACGCTCGCGCGGGTCTGGCTGGAAACGGGTCGTACCCATCAGATTCGCGTTCACTTCGCCCACATTGGACACTCGCTTGCTGGCGATACGATGTACGGGGGAGCGAGAGGTTTGTTACGCCGACAGGCTCTGCATGCTTCGAAGCTGTCCTTTTTGCATCCGCTTCTCGAAAAAGAGATTGTAGTCGAGGCACCGGTACCATCTGATATGAAACGCTTGATGCAAGCGGAGTTTACATAAGAACGGGCAACAAGCTGAAACCACCTATAATAGGTGGTTTTATTTGTGTATTTAATAAAGGGAGATTGTGTCCGGCCAGCGTCCAGTTTCGCTAGTTAATCAAGCCATTTTCCGGCGTAACGGCGAAATCATAGAAGATTCCTTTTTTGTTGATCGATGCCGTAATAGTCGGTTTCCCCTTTTTCGTAAACGTGTAAACGTTATATTTGGACGAAACATTGTATCCGGTTAGATCAAGGTTGAAGACCTTTTTCATTATCGGGTTGGCAGCAGCAATCGCCTTTTCTTTTGTAAAGAATGGTTTGGCGAACACCTTGGGAATATCTTCGTCCGCTGTATAGTTCTCATTTATGAACTCGCTGATCAGGGTCGCTGCCACCACTTTCCCTGTTTTCGCCCCTATGACGATACTGTATTTCCCTTCGGTATCCATGAAATCCCATACTTGATCCAAGCGTTCTTTCGATTCTTTCACCAGTGTTACCTCAGGGAGCAGCGCCGATGCTTTACCGTTGGAAAGAGACTTCAGCGCCTTTTGCGCTGTATCGATCACTTCGGGGTTTATTTGCTCGTTTGTATAATGCAATTTCGCAGAATTGACCTTCCCGGTGGCAGCGTCAATGCTGACCGATGCATGTTGCCCTTTGAACAGCCAAATGTTTTGTTTTTCCCAGTTGATCCGTTCTACCCAATCAATCGTAAAGGCATGCTGATTATCCATTCCTTTTAACGTGCTCGTAACAGTATTTTGCAAATCAGCTGCCACTTCGCTAAGTTTTAATTTTACGTTTACAGATACAACCTTTCCCTCCTGCTTGGTAACGAGCACCTCACCTCTGTTGTTTTTGGCCGCAATCACCCAGCAATCTGCCGTTTCTCCCTTAATCTCGTACAGTTCGATCGGCACGCCGCCAGCCTGTTTTTGCATTGCTTGTTTGGCCGCTTCTACGACATTTTTGTCTAGTTGTGCGAGGGTCTTCATTTCTGGCTTTACGGCTGGCGCCTGACCAGCTGCGTATGCTGGTGCTTGTGTGTTTGTAAAAGGAGATGCTACGGACAACAGCAAGGCAATCATACTTGTTACTGCTAGTGTTTGTTTTTTCATGTGTCATTCTTCCTTTCTGCATTCAAATCACTTATTTGATCCAGCTGATCGGATTTTGTGACAATAATCAGAGTATCAAACAGTCCGTAGTTGAATAACGTAACAGTGTTATGTTACATTGTTTTTGGAGGTGCTTCACTTGGACACAAATGTAATCTCGAAGAAGGACCTACTGGAGCTAACAGGCATTTCGTACGGACAATTGTACCGTTGGAAACGAAAAAACTTGATTCCAGAGGAGTGGTTCATTCGCCGAGCAACTTTTACAGGGCAAGAAACCTTTTTCCCACGTGAACAGATTTTGGCTCGAATCGACAAGATCCTGAACATGAAAGACGACCTGTCGCTGGATGAATTGGCGGACATGTTTTCACCAAGTATGAGTGGAACGTCGTTGACCGCAGATGAATTATTGGCACGAAACATTGTTTCGACTACTTCTCTAGAAGTGTTTAACGTTTTTCTCGGGAGCTTACGGACCTTTACCTTCCAGCAGGCACTATACGCCTATGTGTTGGAAAAGCTTTTGGCGGCAGGAGACTTAAGTGTAGATGAAGGCGGCGGATTGCTGCAGGTAATGGCTAGCCACTATCCCAAATTCGAAGGGAAGCCTTGCGAGCTGATCTTTATGCGCAAGATGGGGATTTCCACGTTCGTGTTGGTGTCTGGCTCTACCGAAATGTATTTTGATAGCGGTGTAAAGGTAGTGAAACGGCTCGATCTAGCCAATTGCATCGAGGAATTAAAAGGAAAATATTTGTAGGGGGAGACCATACCATGCAGAACGAGAATAAGAACAAGCTAGATTTGATCTTTCATGGGGCAGTGAATGCTACGGGTGGCGTATACAACAAAGTAGATGTGCAGGGTTACGGCAAGATTAATGGCGACGTAGAGTGCGAGTCGCTTCATTGTGCGGGACATGTCAGTATCACGGGAGATCTTACTGGCTCTTCGGCAAGAGTAGAAGGCAACGCGTCGATTAAAGGCAAAGTGAAAATGGATACGTTATCTGTATACGGACAGCTTGATGTTGGGGACGATTTGAATTTTACGAGTCTAAAAGTCGGTGGCAATGTCAAAGTACAGGGCAATATGGCAGGAGAGGATGTTAAGGTTCACGGATCATTGAAAACCGCAGGGGATTGTGAAGCCGAAGTGTTCCGGGCAAACGGTGCGTTTAGTATCGGAGGGCTGCTGAATGCAGGGCGAATCGAGGTACTTCTGCATGGCAGCTGTGAGGCAAAAGAAATTGGCGGAGAGTACATCGAGGTGCGCCGAACAGGCAATAGCACTTTGGGCAAGTTGTTGAAGCATTTTCTCAACAATACCTTGTCTGTAGAGACGATTGAAGGAGACGAAATCTATCTGGAAAACACAAAGGCCAAGGTCGTTCGCGGCAACAAGATCGAGATTGGTCCCGACTGCGAAATTGACTTGGTCGAATACAGTACAGAATGCAAGCAAGACCAAAGCTCACAGATAAAGACACTGACACAACGGTAAGGCTGACAAGGAAAATTCACATTCGAAACTGCATGCAAGTATTTACATGCATGCAGTTTCTATATATAATGGGCTTGGAAAAATATGAAAATGCAAGTAATTGCTTGCTTGGCACGGAGGTGCGTTATGGATCACCCAGATATAGAACAGAAGCTGGGGGGGAGAGGCGAAGAGGAACAGGAAACCCGTGAGCGAATTTTATCGGCCGCACGTCAGCTAATGGCACAAAAGGGATACAAGGGAGCGACTACACGCAAGATTTCTGAAATTGCAGGGGTTAATGAGGTGACGGTATTTCGTCACTTCAAGAACAAGGTAGGCATCTTGAAAGAGCTCCTGAAAGAAATCATGGATGTCCGAGAGCAGCTGGAGCAAGGGTTGCAAGGCGAGTTTTCTGACCTCAAGGAAATGCTGGTCAGCTACGCACGTACGTATTACGGCTTATTGGTCGAGCGCAAAGAAATTTTCATGATCTGCATGATCGAAGCGGATAACCACCCGGAAGTCGTACAGATGTTCAGCAGCCTGCCGATGACCGCAGTCGAGGTATTGTCCAACAAGCTCCTAGCGTTTCAGGAGCAAGGGCATTTGCCAAAGGCAGATCCGTTCACGGCAGCTCTTATGTTCGTCTCCACTTTCTTCTATGCCTTCATGGCGAAGTATCGGGTCAATCTCGATCTCGAAATGGTAGAAGAAGAGCTTTTTGAAAATGCTTCTGAAATCTTGCTACAAGGCATCAAGGGACTCAAATAAACAGCATAGCTACATAGGGGCGGAGGAAGTCATGAAGAGAAGATGGCTTGTATCTGTAATGATGATCGGACTTTTGGCAACGACGGCTTGCAGCGAGCAACAACCTGCTTCGGCACCCCAGAAGGAAGTGAAGCATGTCGTCGTTGCACAAGTGAAGAAGGAGCAGGCTGTTAGCGTCACGGAGTTGTCTGGTACGCTGGCACCTTTGGAGGAAGCATTCGTCTCTTTTGAAGTAGGCGGTCGTATCGTGGAGATGAACCGAAAAGAAGGAGACACGGTCAAAGCGGGAGATGTGCTCGCCCGTGTGAACGCCACAGATTATTCGCTCCAGGTTGCTTCGTCCAACGCTGCCGTGCAGCAGAGTGCAGCAAATCTTAGCAAGGTAAACAATGGCGCGAGAGAGCAAGAAGTGACGCAGGCGCGTTTGCTTGTGGAGAAGGCAACAGTGGGACTACAAAAAATGCAGGATGATTTCAACCGGATTGAAAAGCTCTACCAGCAAAACGCCATTTCCAAAAGCGAGTATGAAAGTGCACAAAATGGACTGACGATTGCGCAAAAGGATTTGCAAAACGCACAGCAGTCTTATTCACTGGTTACGCAAGGGGCTCGTGCGGAAGACAAACAGTTGACGCAGGCTGTATACAATCAGACGATTATCGCCAAGGAAGTGGCAGCCAATACACTTGCCAAAACGCAGCTTCGTTCGCCGATTAACGGGACGATCATCGCCAAGCTCTCGTCTGCGGGCAATTTGGTCGGTTCAGGTACCCCCGTCTATCAAGTCGGCAACATCGACACATTAAAAGTCGTATTGCCCGTTCCTGACCGTGAGATTTCGGCATGGAAAACAGGCGAGACGATCTCCCTTGACCTGTATGGACAAAAACGGGATGGCAAAGTGACAAAAATATTTCCTGCCACGAACCAAAATACCGGAACGATTGGCGTAGAGGTCCAAATCGCCAACCCAGCTCGTGACTGGTTTGCTGGTCAGGTGGTGAAAGCGACCAAAACGGTAACGGGACAGGAAGGTGTCTACGTACCAGTAGAAGCAGTCATCAGCAGAGGAAAAGATGACGCGCATGTCTTCGTCAATGCAGGCGGCAAGGCTGTCAAAACAAGCGTAGCCATCGGGCAGATTGTAAGTGACAAGCTCGAGATCAAAAACGGATTAAAAGAAGGAGACCAACTGATCGTCAAAGGGGTGGACCGTTTGTTTGACGGTGATCCAATCGAGGCGGCAGGAGGTACACAACCGTGATTAAGTACATCGTACAAAAGCGCAAAATCACGCTCCTGTTTTTCAGCATGATCGTACTTGTAGGCTCCCTGAGCTTTTTTCAACTGCCCAAGCAAGAGATGCCGGATATTATCGTGAACATGGCGACAATCACGACGGTTTACCCGGGAGCTTCACCGGAAAAGGTCGAGCAGGCTGTTACGAAAAAGCTGGAAGAAAAAATCAATGAATTGCAGGGACTTAACTATATATCATCCTCGTCTTCCCTCGGAGTCTCTTTTATCATGGTGGAAGCAAAGAGTGACGTAGACCCGAAGCAAAAATGGGATGAATTGCGGAAGAAGGTAAAGGACGCAGAGGCTGATCTGCCAGCCGATGCGAAACAACCGATCATCAATGATGATTTGAACCGTACGTTTGTCCAATCGTTTGCGGTCACTGTTGACACGCGTGAAGAATTGTACAGCATGCGTACCATGTTGAAATCGTGGAAAGAACAGCTGCGGACAATTCCGAACGTAGCGGATGTACTGGTGGAAGGTTTACCGGAGCAGGAAGTCCACATCGAGGTGGATACGCAAAAGCTGAGCCAGTATGGGATCACGTGGAGTCAGGTGATGATGGCTGTCAAAAAGGAAAATGAAAAAATCCCGCTTGGCGACCTGACCACAGAAAAACGGACCTACCAGCTCAAGCTGGCGGAAAATACAGATGTCGAAGAACTGAACAAAGTCATTATCTCCCGTTCAAATGAGGGCTTCCCGATCTATCTGAAGGACATCGGATCGGTCAAAATGACGACGGAGACGGTGAAAACGACTTCGTATTTCAATGGGAAGCCTTCGATCACGATCAGCGTCAACGCAGAGACGGGAAGTGATGTGCCGTCCTTGCAGAAGCGCGTAGACGAGATGATGGTAACTCTGGATAAAACACTTCCGGCGGGGGCCGAGAGACACTCGATTTACAGTCAAAATGAACGCGTGGATGAGCTTTTTAGCGACCTGACCCGGGAAATGATGATTGCCATCGTCGCTGTTTTGGTGGTGTGTGCACTCGGATTAAATCTGATCACATCGTTGGTAGTAGCGATGGCGATTCCGATTTCCTTGGCTGTGGGGCTTATGTTCCTGCCGTCTCTGGGTATTTCACTCAACATGATCTCGATCGTTTCCTTGATTATTGTGCTCGGGATCTTGGTCGATGACGCCGTGGTGGTCAATGACAATATCGAGCGGAGACTGTCTGTCCTGGGCGAAAAACCGATGGCTGCGGCGGTTAATGGTGCCAAGGAAGTATCGATTTCAATCACGACCGCTACGCTGGCTACGATCGCGTCATTTGCTCCTTTAATGTTTTTGAGCGGCAACGTAGGGCAGTTCATTCGTCCGGTTCCGGTGATTATTTCGATGACGATGCTGGCGTCGATGGTCATGTCGCTGACGATCATCCCGATCTTTCGCCAATGGTATGAACAACGAAGAAAGGCTGGCGTAGAAGGGTATCGCAAGCCGGCTGGACTGTTGGGGAAACAATTGTTGCAGCTGACCAAGTGGTATGCGAGCAAGCTCATGCCGAAGATTTTGAAGCGACCGCTTTTGGCAGGAATGATTGGCGTATTGATTGGAACGGCGGCATATGGATTAATACCGCTCACTCCGGTGGAATTGTTCCCGAACGATGATCGCCCGCAATTTCTCATCGATATCCGTCTACCCGTGGGCCACAGTCTGGAGGAAACGGACCGAGTGGTGCGTGGGACGGCAGACTGGGTGTTGAAACAGCCTGGCATCGAGACAGTATCTGCGTACGCGGGAGGCAGTGCACCGAAAATGTTCGGCGGAGATACAGCTGTCGGAAGTGGCATTACCGTCGGACAGCTAGTGGTTCGTTATCATGAAAAAGAGACCCATCTCGAGAACATGCTGGAGCCGTGGACGGAGGAATTCAAAAAGCTGTATCCGGAAGCGAGTATCTTGCCGAAGCAGCTGGAGGCAGGTCCACCGGTTGGAAAACCAGTCGTGATTCGTTTTTATGGAGAGGATATTGAGACGCTACGCTCTCTTTCTGCACAAGCAAAAGAAAAGGTTGCCGGATTAGAGGGAACGTACAATGTGCAAGACGATTTCGGGGTAGAACGCTACACCTTGGAATTTGTCATCAATAAAGAGCTGATGGAGCAAAAGCTCGTCAACTACACGGACTTGTCCACGACATTGCGTCTGGTGAGCGAAGGCATTACCGTCAGTGAGTTTGATACGGGCTCAGACCTGATTGATATGAAGCTGTTCTTGCAAAAAGGCGAGGAAGATCCTGCCTTGCTGTTCCAGCGACTAAGCATCGCCAATGCGCGTGGAGAGCTGATTCCGTTGTCACAGCTCGCGGAAGTAAAACCGACTTTCAGTACACAGACGATCCCGCATCGCGATTTGTCGCGGAGCGTGACAATTACCAGTGATCTGAAAGGTAGAACGGCGACAGAAGTAATGGAAGAGATCAAGCCGATGCTCGATAGCATGTCCTTTCCTGAAGGATACCGCTATGAGATTGGCGGCGAGACTTCCGAGCAGACGGATATTTTTATCGACATGGGCAAACTCTCGATTCTTGTGGTTTTCCTGATCCTGATTTTGATCGCGATGCAATTCTATTCCTTGACCATTCCCGTACTGGTTACCAGTACGATTTACCTCGCTGTATCGGGGAGCTTGATTGGATTGTTCGTGACTCAGACGCCACTTGGCTTTATGACAATGATGGGGATTATTGCGTTGGCGGGTATCGTGGTGCGTAACGGGATCGTTTTGATCGAGTTCATCGAGGAGGCACGCCATACAGGCATGGAGCTGAAGCAGGCAGTTATTTCTGCGTGTGAGGCACGACTGCGGCCTATTCTTTTGACCTCGCTTACAGCGATTGCAGGTATGATGCCGCTAGCTATTTCGGGTGACGTTTTGTTCAAACCGCTTGCGGTCACCATTATTTCCGGCTTGGCGTTCTCGACACTTTTGACCTTGATCGTTGTTCCGTCCTTCTATATGGTTCTGACGCAGCACAAGATCAAAAAGCTGGCGAAAAAAGCCGCGAAGCGCCCGGATTTGTATGGGCCTGAGGCAGAGACTCATGATGGGTAATTAAACATTTAAAAGGAAAATAAACAGACATGAAAAATGTAGCCAACAAGATTGTTTTGGCTACATTTTTTTATGATGTATAAAAATGTGAATATAACATAATGAACTCTGTCAGTTAAGAACTAGTAGTTAGGTTGTTTAGCCTAGTTCTGATTGTAGGATTTCCAGTAGGTCATTATGTCTTGAATCAACAAATGCCTTAAATTCGTATGGCGAATTTTTTCTAGCTATAATCATGTGTGGATGCCAGATTGTATTACGAATAGACCAATCAATAAGTCCTAGCAATTCAATTTCTTCTTCCCAATTATCAATCCATGTGATTTCTGACTCACAATCTATAATTATTTTGTTGTGTAGGTGTAGAGCTAATGCGTTTTGCAAAGATTCATGTCCTAAGACATACTGTAAAACGTCTCCTGGGGTATTAGGGAGAACGCCAAATAATAAAGAAAAAAACTTATCTAAAAAACTAAAAAGATCATCATACTGTTTTTTTACTTGTGCTTCATTTTTATTACTAAGTGACCTTTTACCGAAAAGAAGAATGCTGATAAATTTCTTAATTCTTACACTCGTAGAGAAGTGTGTATTTCTTGGACGTAAAATTTTGCTTTTGTTGAATTCAATCTGAACTGCCTGTAAAGAACTTGATGAGTTGAATATTTCATTGACAAGAATATTCATTATATCTCTTGTGTCGTAACTTGTGACAAGTGACATAGAGACTCTTCTTGCATTCGAGTTTATATCTGAGAATAGTCTTCTCTCATCATCACGGTCTAATCCAAAATAAATTTGAACAGTCATATAGCTTTCTAAAACTTTTTGTTTTTTTTCATTATCAGTAATAGTAGAAACCATTTTTTCAAAGGATTTAATTCTATGCTGACCATCAATTACAGTTAACTTTATGTCAGGTGGTATAGTAAGCTCCTGATCCTGTGGACTATAGTAATAATGAGGATTTTCTGGAAATGAGAAAACTAGAGATGGTAAGAATACCCCGATATTGCCATCAAGGCTTTCAATATACTTAATTATCTGAGGGAGTCTATTGTAAGATAGATCTCTATTAATTGTTGAGTCTATTCTATAAATGTTTAATATATCTTTGACTTTAAGTTGAGATGTCATAATACCTTTGTCATTTGAGAAATTTATTAAACCTATGGTTCCAAAGGCTTTAATATTGAACATTATTTTTTGCCCCCCTCAAAAATTTTTTCCAAGTATTGTGATATTGATTTTATTGTTCTTACCCCCGTTGTAAAATTGTACTTCTTAGTATTTGGATTATAACTTACAGCTAAATTTCTTAATTCTTTATTTTTGTGAGTCCAATCAAATGATTTAATAACTCTTTCAAATAATAATTCCATACTTATAGCTGGATTTTTTTTCTGTATAGTATAAATGAAGAGGGCAATTGACGAGATGATATTTGGAATGAAAATTATGTGTTTGTTTCTATCGTAGGCATATTCTGGGGCGTATTTGATTAATAGAGTGAGAAATTCTTCAGTTCTTTTTTTGTATAATTTATAGTTGTCTGGATTTATCTTGCTTTTTATGACCATCGGCCCGCCTAATAACCCTTCATTTAATACGTTAATTAGTGAGTAAAGAGTAGCTGATGTCATTAATTTAGTTCTTGTTGTTTTACTTCTAATTTCAAATCGGTCTTCTGAGATTGATGGATGATTTTGAATAATTTCTTTAACTAACTCACCACATAGATCATTATTTTTATACATAATGAGAAGAGTATTATTTACTCTTGAAGACTTGGTATTTATGTCAGTGAAGAGTTGTCTTTCTTGATCAGTTGTTAGATTGGTGAAAATTTGAATGCTGAGAGGGAAATTTAGAATTTTTTTTAACTTATCTTTATTTATAGGGTCATTTTTTAATTCTAAGCGTTTTGTTAATAATTCAAATGCTTTAATGCGATGTTGCCCGTCTAAAATGTACATTTTATCGTCTAAATCTAAATGGAAATCGTTAGTTTCATTATGAAAGGTTCCTTTACCTCGTGCTGAAAATATCATGGGTGGAAAATATATGTCGTTTCCATCTAAGCCATATTGAATATATTTAGATATGTTTGAAATTTGTTGTTCAATCGTATCTCTTTGAACGCTTTTATCTACGTCCATAAACTTTAGTATATTATTCACTGTGCATTGTGTTGATATCACACTATGGTTGAATTGGATTCCTTGAACTCCTTTTAACGTTATGTAGTGGGATGTAGTGCTCAAGGTGGATAAATCTTTTATCATAGAGTCTCATCTCCTGTATTTTCTGTTTGTGTATTATTTATAGTATAGATCAGTTTGTAGATTTATCAATATTCTAATGATTCTGTTTAGTATTTGGGTATTTGTTTTCATTCGATGTAAAACTTATTAATATTATGACTTCTATTTATATCAAGATTAAATGACTTTTTATATTTTTTGAAAAGAACATACGTTTCTGTTTGTGGTTGTTTTTTAATCAATTATAGAGTTATTATCTTATGAGAAACTGATATGATAAAGACAACAACTCATTAATCATAAAAAGAGAAGTTACAGGAAGGGAGTGTCCAGGATGCAACAGCCCCAGCTTCTTCATGAAGAAAAGGTATTCAAAGACCCTGTCCACCGCTACGTCCACGTGCGTGACAAATTCATTTGGGATTTGATCAACTCGGCAGAATTCCAGCGTTTGCGCCGAGTCAGGCAACTGGGCACCAGTTTTTTTACCTTTCATGGTGGAGAGCATAGTCGTTTTAACCACTCGCTTGGTGTATATGAACTGATGCGCAGAATTTTGGAGACGTTCGAAGGCCGTATTCAGTTGACGTATGAAGAAAAGCTGCTGTGTCTATGTGCGGCTTTGCTCCACGATGTGGGCCACGGTCCGTTTTCCCATTCGTTTGAAAAGGTGTTCAAGTATCACCACGAGGATTGGACGCGCGCCATTTTGCTTGGAGATACGCAAATCAACCGAATTCTTCGTCGGTTTGATGATAGCTTCCCGAAGAAATTGGCAGAAGTGATTAATAAGACATATGACAATAAACTGATCGTAAGCCTCATCTCCAGCCAGCTCGATGCCGATCGGATGGATTACTTGCTGCGTGATGCCTACTATACGGGCGTCAATTACGGCAATTTCGAGATTGAGCGAATCTTGCGCGTCATGCGGCCGCAGGAGGATGGCATTGTCTTTAAATTCAGCGGGATGCATGCTGTCGAAGACTACATCATGTCTCGCTATCAAATGTACTGGCAGGTCTATTTCCATCCTGTGACACGAAGTGCAGAAGTAATCCTGTGCAAAATTTTCCAACGGGCGAAGCTCTTGTTCTCCCAAGGCTATCCGTTCATGCAGGAGCCTGTGATGCTGCTTCCTTTCTTGCAGGAAAAGGTAGAGCTCGCTGATTATTTGGCGCTCGATGAATCCATTATTCTTTTCTATATGCAGCTCTGGCGCAGAGAGCAAGACCCTGTGTTGAAAGATTTGTGCGCCCGATTTTTGGACAGGAATCTCTTTAAATACGTCGAATATAATCCGAGGGATTTCCGCTTGCTGACTGAGCTGAAAGAACTATTTCAATCTGCCGGAATTGATCCGATGTATTATTTGGAGGTAGACACGACCTCCGATCTTCCGTATGATTTTTACCGTGCCGGAGAAGAAGAGGAGCGCATTCCGATTATGCTCCAAATGCCTTCAGGTGAACTGGTCGAGCTGTCACAGAAGTCAGAAATTGTACAGGCCATTAGCGGAAAGCGGCGCTTTGATTACAAGCTGTACTTTCCATTGGATAAAGTCATGGCTTTGCCGGGGGATCTCTCCCGTAAGATTCGAGAACGTCTGGGAGTGATGGAGGATGCTTAATCGTCACGCCAAGATCATACGCCTGATTGAGATAGTCGGCGAAGTGAGCGGGCGAAAAAAATTGCAAAAGATGGTGTACATAGGAAAACATCTGGAGATGGATTTCGATGAGCGCTACGAGTTTCACATGTACGGTCCATATTCGGAAGAGCTGACGCTCAGAGTAGATGAGCTGTGCAACATGGGGCTTCTGGATGAGCAAATGGAGAGTAAAGGTGCCATTCATATGTATCGTTATTCTTTGAACGAAACTGGTCATGATTTTCTCAAGTTTCATGAGGTTGACTTCGGTAGTGGAGAACGTGCCATTTTGCGTATGAACGAGGAGAATTCCCGTTTTCTCGAGCTGGTTTCTACGATTCTGTATTTCAACCACCTGCCTTATGAGGAAATGAAGGGCAAAATCTTTACGTTTAAAAGCAAGCAGCGCTACACCGAGGAAGAGATTCAAAAAGGGCAGGCGTTTATTGAAGAACTCCGTGCGCTGATGAAGGAAGACGGCGGCACTGCACTTATGTAAAAGGGAACATCATACGAGGACAAGCACGGCGTACGAACTTGCAAGAGTTGTGGTACGTCTTTTTTTTATACATGTCAGCCAGTCCAATGGGGCTGGCTTTTTTTGTCTCAGTTTGGAGCTGCATAATACGGGCATCGTTCTTTGACAAGTGCATAGTTATGGAACATTTTGATTAGCGAAAGGGAGATGGACATGAGTAGAAGCAAGCAATGGTGGCTGTGGATCGCGCTCGGTGTGGTTATGCTTGCCGTCGGTATAAGTGCGTGGGGTACAGCCAGTGCACATGAAGTAAGAGTGGTGTACGTCTATAGTGATAGCTGCGTCTATTGTACGGAGTTTGGGCCGACATTTGAGAGAGTCGTAAAGGAGTATCCTCCGGAAATGATCCAACGACTGGACATCCATAAGCAGAAAGAGCTGGATGAAGCGTCGCGCCTTGGTGCAGAGGCAACCCCCACTGTTTTTGTCGTCGAACAAGGTAAGGTGGTCGACAAGCTGGAAGGAGCTGTACCCGAGAATACGTTGCGAAGCTTTTTGCAAAGGAACCTAAATCAGACTCTTTCTAAAAATGGATAATATAGGTAAAATATCCGGTAAAGAGGGGGTCATTCCATGAACAAACATGCAATAATGTCATACCTACTAGCATCTGTCCTTGCAGTGGCAGGGTTTATTGGAGTTGCTGACAGTCCTACCGTACAAGCGAAAGCGTCAGCGAAGGATTACGCTTCACATACAGCAAAGGCAGCCATTGATTTCGGTGTACAGAAGAAATATTTGTGGCTGGATAGCAAAGGGAACTTTTATCCGAATAGTCAAATCACGCAGGGGCAGTTTATTGCCAGTTTAGTAGCCATTCGCGGATTGAAGGAGGTAGCTCCCGTACCGCAGCTCCCAGCAGGGCACTGGGCGAAGATGAGCTATGAGAAGGCGCAGAAAGCTGGGATTTTGGAAAATGTGAAGATTGATCCAAACCGTTTACTTACTAAAGAAGAAACTGCATTGCTTGTATTTAATACGTGGAAGCCATATAGAGGTGAAAAAAGCCCGAATCTAACTAATACCGGTGCGTTGGTTACTTGGGGATGGATGAAGCCAGCACCAAATGGTCAACCAAAATTCCGCGAGGATTTGCCAGTGCTTCGCAGTGATGCTGCTGAAATTTTACAATTTATGTGGCAGGATAAATGGCAGCTTGAGCAAGGTAGAAAATATGCAGATGAATTCCATAAAAGCTTGAAAGTAGTAAATGGGAAGATTACAGGAAAAGTCCCTAAAGGGGATGGTAACTTTTTGATTAGAGCAATGTTTATCACTAACGGTGATGGAAGAAATGGATTTTTAAATAATGAGTCGTTCTCAGTTTCTGTCAGTACAGTTAAATCTCTTACCTTCCAAGTGATTAACTCGAAAGACTCCGGAATAGCTGGGGGATATTGGTATCCCAAACTTCCCAAGTTTGATCGAGAAAATCGCACAAAAAAATTCTATCGCTAGGTTGAGGGTACAAATATGAATAATAAAATGTACAAGCATAGATATCTACTTTTTTCTGTGCTTTCCTTCTGTCTTTTGATAGGAGTGATCGGAATGCATCCTCAGATCGCTGACGCTGCTCCCAATTTACATGGAATCAAAATCGCGACCCATATTGATTCCTATAAGCGACTGGCGCCAAAAAACGGCTTCGACACAGTTTCTATTCAAACTATACCTGCATCTCTAGGGGCGACAATAGCTCAGATAGAAATTGATAGAAATATTGATGGACAGCCAGTATTGGTATTTGCTGACGTAGATGAAAATGCGGATAAAGGATGGTACTTCGTAGATGATTCGGAGGCTCCTTATTGGATCAAGCGATTTGGTGGAAATCCCAATTTTATTCTCGGTGGCTCTGCAAATGTGTATAGTAAAGAAGTAACGAATGAAACTGGCTTTGACAGCAAACCCTACCAAGCCTACAACCTCGCAGAACTAGCCTCCGCCTCAGGCGGCGCCGGCTACACCAAAGGAGACAACCTCGTCCCAGACGGCAAAGGCGGATACATCTCGGTAGGCCACTTCCGAACAACCCCGCAGCCAACTGGCAGCATAACCACCAACAAAACCAAATACAACCTCAACGAAACAGTTGAGATCCATGCAAATGCCACGGACTTTTCTTACTATGACCGCGGCATTTTTGTATGGTCTTTAAATGTGATCAACAAGACGACAGGGCGTGGATACAAAAGTCTCCTATCTAATCGACCATTCAACGATCCCAGTACCGCCGTTCCCACAGTAAACGAGACAAGCAGTCCCCCAGGCTACAAGTGGACCTATAAAAATACCGAATATAAGCCTACCGAGCCAGGCGTGTATGAAGTATCGCTAACAATCACTGACCTGCATCAAAGAAGCCGCCAAGGATCAAGCAGCATAAACGTTTCCACACCTTACACAGCACAATTCACAGTAGGTGATGGAATCCCACCGGAAAAACCCGATCCCGAAAAGCCTGACCCAGGTCCAGCATGTTCGATCGGATCAACAAAAACCAAACTGAACATTCAAGTCGTGGGCGACAAGGATATTAAAGACCACAATGCTGTTGCAAGTGGTGGCTCAGATATCGCTGTCGAAAAAAATGCCGAAATCACTCTCTATGCCAATAAAGCGGGGAAGTTCACCATGAATGGTTATGACATGAAGCATGGAGCGAATGGCAACAGGAAAGTAGGGACAGGAACCATCGGGAGCTCTGGACGGGTAAAAGTCGTATACATCAGTGATGATGGAACAGAATGCTGGGAGAAATATTTTAGAGTCAAGTCGCCAGACGGCGAAGACTCATGCCCCATCGTTACACTGTCGGCATCTGCAGTGAGAAACGGTGAAACGATTGAGATTATGCCGTTTGACACGCTGACGTTCCATACCAAATACACAACCAAATACGGAGATAGCGAGGAAGCATCGCTCAAGTGGGATGTAGCACTTCCAAACGGAAAAATCTATACCTTACCAGTCGAGGAAAGTGACAATGGCAGATGGCGATCCTATCATTCCTCCACCTTAAAACTACCGTATGGAAATGTTCACGACCCGTATGACGTTCAGTTTGAGCGAGGAAAAACGTACAAATTGAAACTTAACTTCGATGGGACACAGTGGAAGGATCGGCCTGACTGCAATTGGGAAATCACGATCATAGTAAAAGATGCCTCCTGCACCATAGCGGACCAAAAAAAGGTGAAATTCCTGGTACACAGTGAGCCGCCGCTACCATTTTCTCCAGAAGGCGAACTGATGAATGGATCAGCCAGTTCAGGATATACACTGACAGATCCGGTATATTTCAAATACTTTACTAATGTCGGAGACCACTACGATACCAATCTATCGTTTTCCTCGAAGGTATCCGGTACTTGGTATTTGAAGACCCCCGAAGGAAAAACAGCGTTAACCGACAAGCTTGCAGCGGACGAGCAATTCAGGCTCATATTGCCAGTCACTGTGGATGTTGGTGATGAAGTTGTACTGCTGTTCGAGTCCGAGACGGGCTGCACGGGTGAGGTGAAATTCACCATTGAATCTGACCAAAAATGCCGGGATATTTTGGTGTCTGTAGAAATTGATCTGAAAAATCAAAAGTGGAGCAAAGAAATTAAACGTGGAGAAACAATTGAATTAGCAGCAGATGAAATTCCAGACGGGTATCGTTTTCACATGTTTTTATCCGAGGATAGTCGCTTTTCGATGAGGTGGTTCGATCCGGCCACAGGAAACTGGGAAAGAAAGCGGAATGGAAAAGAACTGGATGGATCAAACACCTCCACAAATGGACATTGGGTATATTTTCCGGAAGATGGGAACGATCTTCTTCTAGAAGGTCTGTACAAGGTGCAATTTTATTCACCCCAGAGTGATGGCTGCGACGGTCATTATTTTGTGCAAATCGGCAAAGGCTCTCCAAAACCGGATGGAGAGAATTTGCTTATTGTGAAATCGAGCTTTCAAATTGATCCGAAGAGCCCTCAAGCCCCAGGAACCGATGCGACGATTACATTCAACGTGAAGAATGCCGGGAAATTAACGCATGATACGAAATTAGCTGTTCGGTGGGCTAGTTCAGAAAAGGAAACCAGCTTGGATGTGAAGGAATTCAAGCCGGGTGAGGTGCGTAAGATTACGGTTCCGACGAAGTATCCGCAAAAATCCGAGGATTTCATCGCCCATATCAACCCTGCGAAATCCATGCCGGAAAATGAGACGATCTGGACGGACAATCGTGCGGCTTGGCCAGTGAAAATAATTGGTGGGGAAGTTCCCGAGCCGCCTGGTGGTGGAGGCGATTTTGATGGCGGTGAAATCGGTTTAGAGATTTATGACAGTGATCGTCGACAGCTACAAAAACTGCCGCTACATGCAGATGGCGTGTGGGAACGTGAGCCTGCTACGATTCGCGTGGTCATTGATCAGACGAAAATAAACGAAGGCTTCCAAAAAACAGAGCAGGAGCTCAATCAGAAGATAACGGAATTCAAAGCACAATTGGAGAGCTCAGTCAGCGGAGACAATATCAAAAACGTATCCGTCACTGCGAATCCAGGGTGGATTTCGGATGCCAAGAGCATGGCAGTCTATACACCACCCCAGCTTGATCTAAAGCTGACAGGCCCCGGAGCGCCGATGCAATGGCAGGTAAGCAGTGCATCTACAGGCGCAGAGGTCGTGTACACAGGAACCACTGTCCCCACGCAGACGACTTGGCGCCAAGTACTCCAATCCCAAAAGTACAAAGCAGAAATCAACGGCTTTGTTATCGTGATGGATTATCAGGTCGATTTTGAACTGTCCTACGAGAGCTGCGCAACGAACGACGAAGATGAAGCGGTGTGTGAACCACAGAACATATCCAAAACAATGGCAGGACGCTATACCATTACGGTCAAAGGGGGAGAGCGCTCCTTTGAAGTATTTGAGCCGAATGCAATAGGCTCGATTCGCCATACAGCCGAATGGGAAGGGTATCATGCCAGAGACCGGTATCCAAACAGCCAGCCAAACGATTACTACGCAGGGGAGCGCATCTTGACACAAGTGGAGCTGCAGGATCGACACCGCCATCCTGTGAGCAACCAGTTTCCTGTCGTGACATCTGCACGGGCGTGGATTTCAGAAACTGGCTTGCGCCAAACGCCGTTACAGTCGTTGTTAGCCTTGCAACAAGCGACTCCCCAGATCTGGAGAGGACCCTCCTATTCCGCTTCCAAGCTAGGAACTCGTGAAGTGGGAGTAGATACGCCTTTGATGGGGGATAAACAGCATGGCTTCCAAAAGGATGCGAGCTACGCAGTCTATTACTCCGTTTCCTTTCGTTTTGACGTGAACAAAGGCTTCCCCTATCAAAATAAAGCCTCCGGGCAAGGGCACGAGCTAAAAGATTACCAACTCCCCTTCCGTATCATTGCAAATGCATGGGAACGACAAGGAATCCGCAACCATACGACTCAGTAAAAATATTTGCACCCCCTCTCTGTCTTTTTCTACTGTAAAGCTAGAAAAAGGATGAGGGGGATTTTTGTGGGAATAATCACGCGTCGGTTGCTATGTGTACTTCTCCTATTCGCTTTATGCTTGGGAAATACAGTGGAACAGGGCTGGGCAAAAGAAGAGGAGATATTCGTAGAGGAAGCGTGGGCATGGATCGACGAGGGAGAGGTGCGTTTTCAGGCACAATTATCGGGTGCTCCGGATAAAGTCGAGCTTTCTGTCAATCAGGACAGCGACAGCAAAACTCGCTCTTTTCACGAGGAGTCTCATATTTCCCTCGCTGTAATGCCTATGGATGATAGCCCTATCCAGATAACGATGTTCATAAATGATTCAGACGAGCCGTTACGTAGTTGGGAGCTATCGTTGCCTGAACATATAGAGCTGACAGAAGACAAAATAAAAATCAAAAAGACGCCTTGGGATGAAATGGCTGCCGATCAGGAAGAACCACTAGAGTTGATCGAACTAGAGATCGAAGACACAAACGCAGCTCCAGCAGAAGAGGAAGAACAAGAACAGGAGCAGGAGCAGGAGCAGGATACCACCGATGAAGAGCTTTCGCGGCTGGCAGAGGAATTTTATGCGCATTTTTCAGGAGAGAATAAGCCAGAAGAAGCGGAACTGCGCAATAGAGAAGCTCGCTTTGAAGTAGAACCGAATGATACGTTGGGCAGCAAATCGGACTGGCTATTTGACGGAAAGGACAGCCATGGAAAGATTAGCAGCAATGATGATGTGGATTTTTGGAAAATCAGAGGAACAACAAATGGACAGATGAATATATCCCTCACAGATATTCGGGCAAGCGAAGACTACGATTTGTATGTGTATGATGAGGAGGAGCGGGAGCTGGCCCGTTCAGAGCAGCAGGGAAATGAGCCTGAGTTAATTGAGGGACTGGCACTGGAAAAAGACAAATGGTACTACATCAAGGTCGTTGGAAAGCAGGGTTCTTTTTCGAAAGATTACTACTACCGTTTGCGAGCTGATTTTTTCGCGGATCAAGGAGGGGGCAAGGCAGACGGATACGAGCCGAACGACGCAATGGAAGAGGCCTACGAGCTGGATGCGTATAACCGAAAGATCGTAGGAAATCTTCATTCAAAGACGGATGTGGATTTTTACAGCTTATCCTTTAAGCTCTCCTCTACTGTGGAGGTCTCCCTCAAGGATATCCCTGCTGGAATGGATATGGACGTATTTCTGCTCGACGAGACTGGAAAAGTAGTCGCCAGATCAGAGAAAGCGAAGAATTCGGATGAACATATTATCTTCAACGCCTATCCTGGAACCTACAAAGTCAAGGTCATGGCCAGCAAGCGCTCGGGATTTACCGCTAACTCGTACAGTCTTTATATAGGAGACAGAACGATTCCGGTTATCTTAATCCCAGGAGTAGGTGGATCGCGACTCGAAGTGGAGCAGAATGGAAAGAGATCGGAAATATGGTTAGCACTTGGCGATAGTCTCATTGGTATTAATGATCCCAAACACCGCAGGCTACTCTCTCTGGAGCCGATCAAGCCAAACAGTGTAGATGTACAGCCAGTCGTACGTGATGCGACGATCCACCCGGAAAAAGATGATTTTTACGCTATCGAATATCTTTCCTATGCGCCGTTTTTAAAAGAACTTACCGAACAGTATTACAGCATGGTAAAGGAACTGGAGAAGGCGGGGTACAAAAAGCACCGCACCTTATTTGCACTGCCGTACGATTGGCGATACAGCAGCACCAAAAATGCCAAACTTCTAAAAGAAGAAATCGATGCCGCACTGAAGGCAAGTGGGGCAAATCAGGTGCATTTGGTGGCACATAGCATGGGTGGGCTCTTGGTAAAAGAGACACTTCTATCCAATGTGTCGTACCAGCGCAAAGTGAATCTTGTCGTTTATATGGGAACACCCTTCCTTGGCTCTCCACGGGCATATCAGGCTCTTAAGCACGGATATAATTTTTCGATCCCTTGGCTGGATGAGGAAACAGGGAAAGTGATTTCTTCTTATGCACCTGCCGTTTACGAGCTGTTACCCTCCAAAAAATACTTTGAAACGGTTGGTTTCCTGAAAAAGAGTAACATTCAGTACTACACCTACGACGAATTTTTAAAGGACAAAAATATTCGCCTCGACTATGCGCCGCTCGTCAGACATGGCGGCAAGATGCATGAAAAGTGGGATAACAAAACGATCAATGTTCCACAGTATTCCATCGTGGGTACAGGCCAAGTAACACTGCTAGGTTACTTTTATGATTCTTTTTATAACGAATGGTCGCCGATTCACGATCCTGGCGTTGGGGATGGTACTGTCCCGTATATGAGTGCCAATTACGCCCAGAAGGATATGAAAAAACGATACTACGTGAAAGGCGAACACGCCAAGCTGCCGACCATACCAGAAGTCATTGATCAAGTAACGCGATTGTTACAGGGAGATGAGGAATCACAACCAGGATTGCGCAATGCTCCGGACCAACATGCTGACTACTTGTACTACATCATTGCACAAGATGACAAAAGCTTTCCTGAAGTGACGATACACAAATCCGGTCAGAGCTTTACGCTCGACGCCAATAAAAAAGAAGTACGGGAAGATCTGTCCATTGAATACCACGATCGCATCGTTGTCATCCATGTTCGAGATGGTGAAGACCTGGAATTCCAGCCGCCTGTAGCTGTAGAGGGAGAGGAGCCAGCGCGTTTTCTGATCAAACGTTTCTCTTCAGATGATTCGGAGCGTTACAAAGAAACAGGCAGACGTTACGTGCTCGATGAGCGTGGACTGGCAGAGGTAGAAGAATCTACGGATTCCAATGATGTGTAGTCATCAAAAGCAAGGAGAGTAAGACATGGATGATAATTGGTTTGTCTGGTTCATACTCGGTCCTTTCGTATTCTCATTGATGTTCGCGGGGCCTTTGATCGGTTTACTCATCGCCTCTTTCATTCGCTTCACGCTAGGATTTCGAGGTTGGTTAATCTTTCTAAGTGTCCTTTTTATCAGCTTTGTGTACTACTTGTTTATCGTTCCCTCCGACACGATGCTAGGTGAACTGTTAGTTATGAAGGTTGCCATGGCGGTACATACAGCCGTCGTAACGATCCTGGTCATGTCGGGCATCGAAAAAATCATCCAGCTCGTAAACAAAAACCGAAACACCCAAAAGCCTATGGATAAATAACTGGGCACATAGGCAAATTGCGTCATCGTACGTTTTTCGAGTAGAATAAAAGGAAGGAGAATGATTGTCTGGAGGTTATTCAAATGGATATTTTTGATAATAAAAAAGGCGGCTTTACCATCATGAGTGGAAAAACCGATGTACACGGAGGTTTTGGTCAAGGTGTACTCGACCTGAATGCTGTGTCCTCGGTCATTATCGATGGGGACGAAGCGTACATTGACATGGGCGCCTTGCATGCCAAAAGTTCTGTAGAAAAGGGCATCAAATGGACGACAAATAAAGAAGAAGTACCAAATGGAAAGCCTTATTGGCTCGTTTGGGTAACCGTTGATCGCAATGAAGCGGGTCCTTATTATGCAGGCGCAACTGCGTGCTACATGGAAATCGATCGGGAAGCGCGTCGGGGCTACAAAATTTTGGCAGATCACGTGAATCGCATGGATTACTCCATGAAGAGACGTATTATGCTGTCCGACCTATCCGAGAAGGAAAAAGCCGCTCTGAAAAAGCTTTTGATTGAAAATAACGCGGACATGTATGAGAATTCCTCCGAGGAATTAAAGCGAAATTTGTCCTGAAGTTGGAAATCGTGAACGGTCTGTGAACAAATCGTGAAATCAATTGTTCACACAATTGAAGTCAGGTAAACTTATTTCCATATCTGTGTACATGTACACTAGGTCAACAAACAGGGAGAGAGCCGTCACTCTTTCCCTGTTTGTCTTATATAATTATCATCGTTGATCATAGTTTTTGGGATATCGCGGAACACTAATGAGGATTGAACCAAACTGTTTGACGGAAGGGGCGGTACCCATTGGAAGAAGATCTCCGTGGTAATGAACAATCGCATGATCATTTTGTGAAGCACGGTGGCGTCCATTTCCGTACACACGTGACTCCGACCGAGATAAACAACTTTGTGCGCAAGCTTCCTGCTGGAAAAAGGGACAGCTTGTTTGAAGTATTGGAACAGCTTGATAATGCCGGTCTGATTACGATCGTCAACGACCATGTTTTTGCCGATGGAGATGGAGTCGTGGGCGGCGGGGACAATCAGAGCACGCAAGGTTAATAGGCACAGCAAAAGGACGTACTCGATGAAGAGAAACGTCCTTTTTTCTTTAGTTATTCGGTTTCCACCAACTGCCCATGCGCTGCCAGAAGGTCGAAGAATCAGGCGGCTTTAAAGGCGTCGGTGTCTCATTGGTCGGGATGTGATCCGTGCAATAATCTTGAGGCTCTGTTCCGCTGGCGAAATAAAAGAGCTGTGGATTCGGACAATGCTCGGTCGCCAGTTTTCCAGAAGCGGGATCGATATAAACAGATACAACACCAGCTGGCATGTCAAAGAGTGCAGGGGGCTGACCTTTGAGCGCACTTTCCATGAACTGGGCCCAGATTTTTTTGGACAGGTACCCTTCCTTTACATCATCGACCTTTTGGTTTTTGTCGTAACCTACCCATACAGTCGAAACCAGCTGCGGAGTGAACCCGCTCAGCCAAGCGTCATAATCCGTTGACCCTGTTTTCCCTGCTACAGGTCGGTTCATTTCACCAGCAACGCGATATCCGGTACCGCCTTGTTCAAATACACTTTGCATCATATTCACTAAGAGAGCGGACGCGACAGGATCGGCTACCTGTGTTTTTTCCGGTTTTTCTTCGACCAAAATATTGCCCTCGCTGTCCTCGATGGAGGTGATCGCAATGGGCTTCACTGCTTGTCCCTTGTTGACGATTGCTGCATAAGCTGCGTTTAACTCTAAGGGAGAGACAGGTGAAGTTCCCAGTGCCAGTGAGGGAACTGCTTGCATCGAGCTGGTGATACCTAATTGCTTTGCCTGATCAACCACTTTTTGCGGCCCGAGAAAATCAATGGTCTTGACGGCATAAATGTTGTCGGAGGTTTTGATTGCTTCACGCATATTGATCAGTGCGTTTGCATATTTTCCACCAAAATTGCCGGGAATGTACTGCTTATTGTTATCGTAGGTAAAAACGGTCGGTTCGCTTTTTATCAAAGTGAGCGGTGTATAGCCGTTTTGCAAGGCAGACAAATACATGATCGGCTTGAAGGAGGAACCGGGCTGCCGCTTGCCAAGCACGCGATTGTACTGGCTCACCTTGTAGTCACGTCCACCTACCATTGCTTTGATATAGCCGGTCGCAGGGTCCATGGCGACAAGGGCTACCTGCAAATTCGGATTATTCTTCGGTAAGACGGAGGCGACAATATCCTCGGCCTTTTTTTGTATGACTGGATCAAGGGTCGTATGGATTTTTAGACCGCCATGAATAAATTTTTCTTCTTCAATGCCATATTTGTTTTTTACCAAATTGGCGATGTAATCGCGGAAATAAGGAGCCGGCTCGGTTACGTTCTCGTTTGCTCGCTGTTTCAGCTTGATTGGTTCCGCGTAGGCTTGCTCTACTTCCTTCGCTGTCAGTAGATTGTCGCGCTCCATGGCATTCAATATGAGCTTTTGTCTGGCTTTGGCGCGTTCTAAATCGACAAATGGTGAATAATAAGTAGGACCCTTAGGGATGCCTGCCAGCATGGCGCTCTCTGCAACCGTCAAATCTTTGGCGTCCTTGCCGAAATAGGTTTGGGCAGCAGCTTGAACGCCATAGGCTGAATGACCGTAATAAATCTGATTGACGTACATCTCTAATATTTCATCCTTGCTGTAATTCAGTTCAAGCTGAATCGCAAGCAAGGCTTCTTTGATTTTTCGCTCCCATGTCTTGTCCAAGCTGAGGTACAAGTTTCTCGCCAATTGTTGGGTAATAGTACTGGCACCCTGACGCTTGTCCATGTTAATGACATCAACATAAGCGGCCATGGCCAATCGCTTCCAATCAAAGCCAAAATGCTCGCGGAACGAACGGTCCTCGATCGCGATGGTCGCATCCAGCAATGCGGGTGAAATCTCTGCAAGTGGCACAGAAATCCGGTTCTCGCCACGGTGCATCGTATCCAAAACCTCTCCATTGGAAGCGTAAATCGTCGTGGTTTGCTTCACAAACGTTTCCGGGAGTGGTTGTGAGCGTAAGTACAAAATGAGCAGCAAGATGGCAAAAGAGAAACATAATAGGCTGAGAATGGTAAATTTTACAAATTTCTTAGCCCAACGCAAATAGCGCAGCAATGGGGCTTCGCGAATGACTTCCATGTGTGCCTCTCCTCCTTTCTGCGGTTGAATCAATAAAATAGGACATACTACGTTACTAGTAGTATGTGTCGCTTGCAAGCTGGTTAAACTTTCCTCACTAGAAAAATATCTTGCAATTTGGAAGACAGCTACTATAATTTTCTTGTTATATTGTATTTTCATGCGGTTAATTGAAGGAGGTTACATAGCCATGAACATGGAATTGTGGTACACCGAAAAACAGACGGAAAATCACGGGATAACAACGAAAATTACAGAAACCCTATACAGTGAGAAATCCGAGTTTCAACAAATCGACGTCATTAATACGAAGCAGTTTGGTCGCATGTTAGTGCTCGACGGCATGGTTATGACTACCGATGTCGATGAGTTTGTCTACCATGAAATGATTTCTCATATCGCGCTGAATACGCATCCAAACCCGAAAAAGGTTCTGGTTGTAGGCGGCGGCGATGGCGGTGCTATTCGTGAAATCGTAAAGCACGCGTCTGTAGAAAAAGCAGTTCTGGCTGAAATCGACGGTGGCGTCATTGAGTCTTGCAAAAAATATTTCCCTGAGATTGCGAGTGCATTGACAGGCAATCCGCGTGTAGATGTACAAGTTATCGATGGTATTAAACATATCCATGACCACAAAGGTGAGTATGATGTGATCATGGTTGACTCTACAGAGCCAGTAGGACCTGCTGTAGGTCTGTTCGAAAAAGGTTTCTACCAAGGCATTCACGATGCTTTGAAACCAGACGGTATCATGGTTGCTCAAACGGAATCTCCTTGGTTTAACCGTGATCTGATCAAGCGCGTCTTCAAAGACCTGAAATCGATCTTCCCGGTTACTCGTCTCTACACCTGCAGCATTCCTACTTATCCATCCGGACTGTGGAGCTTCACCATCGCTTCCAAGCAACATGATCCGTTGGAAGTAGATCCAGCGAAAATCAAAGATTTGGGCACCAAATACTACAATGCGGAAGTTCACCACGCTGCTTTCAAACTGCCTAACTTTGTGGCTGAGCTGACCCGCGACTAATCGGGGGAGAACTACACCTATGCGTTTTGACGAAGCATACTCTGGAAATGTCTTTATCCGTAGTCACGGGAATTACGAAGAAAGCCAAGCGGTTATTTACGGTATGCCAATGGACTGGACAGTGAGCTTCCGTCCGGGCTCTCGTTTTGGCCCTTCCCGTATTCGCGAGGTTTCTATCGGTCTGGAAGAGTACAGCCCGTACTTGGACAGGCTGTTGGAAGACATCAAATACTTTGATGCCGGCGATATTCCTCTTCCTTTTGGAAACGTGGAAGGTAGCCTGGATGCGATCCGTACATTCGTGGCAAAAGTATTGGCAGATGGCAAATTCCCATTGGGTCTGGGTGGAGAGCACTTGGTTTCCTGGCCAGTTTTCCAAGCGGTTTATGAAAAGTACAAGGACATGGTCGTGTTCCACTTTGACGCGCATACAGACCTGCGCGACAACTACGAGGGATACGAATACTCCCACTCCACCCCGATCAAAAAGGTATGCAACCTGATCGGCGGCAAAAATGTATATTCGTTCGGTATCCGCAGCGGGATGAAGGACGAGTTTGAGTGGGCAAAAGAAAACATGCATCTGTACAAATACGATGTACTGGAGCCAGTGAAGCAAGTGTTGCCTACCATCGGCAACCGTCCAATCTACCTGTCAATTGACATCGATGTATTGGACCCTGCGCACGCTCCAGGTACAGGTACAACAGAAGCAGGCGGCATCACGTCTCGTGAGCTGCTCGATACCATTCACTTCATGGCAAACAACGGTGCGAATGTCATTGGTTGTGACCTGGTAGAGGTTGCTCCTGTGTATGACCACAGTGAAATGACGCAAATCGCGGCATCCAAAATCGTTCGCGAGCTCCTCTTGAGCTTTGTAAAATAAGATATCCGCGTAAATAAGCCTCCGGTTTTGCAAAAGGACCGGGGGCTTTTCCTATTGGTGGCAGACGTTCAATTCAATTAATAAACATTTTTATTTACAAAGTATTGAATTGTCAGTACAATCATAATAGTGAAATGATGTAAGAGTCGACGGAGGTTTTCTTACAAAGGAGTTGTCTGCATGAGAGAAGTATTTGCCTACGCACCATTTCGAAAGCTGTTCTTTTCCAATCTTTTCTCTGGCTTTGGGCAAGGCATGACGATGATCGGGATTGCCTGGTTCCTCGTGGAAACGACAGGCTCGGCTCAACTTTTGGGCTCGACCATGTTTACTTCTGCGGTACTGATGTTTTTCATTGGGCCGTATATCGGGACGCTCATCGATCGTTACTCCCGCAAAAAAATGCTGCTGGTAGAAAACTTGATCGGATTTAGCGTACTCGGCATGCTCGCGATCTGGGGCTTTTTTGGAGAGTACACCGAGTGGATGCTAATCGTGATCTATTTGACGACGACCTTTATGTACCAGATTCATTACCCGACGCAGTCCGCGCTGGTTCAGGAGACGTTCGAGCCCAAGCACTACAACAGCATTAACAGTCTGCTCGAGATCGAAGGACAGACTGCATCCGTTCTTGCTGGGGCGTTTGCGGGGATTTTGCTTAGCTCCTACGGGCTGCATGTGGTGATTATTTTCAATGCGATTACCTATTTGTTCGCCTTTACCTTGCTGTCTACCATGACGTATACCTTCACGCTGGAAAAAGAAGCGAAGCAAAACCAGGGTGTCGCGTGGACGGAGCAGCTGATGGAAAGCTGGCGGTACATTCGGCAAAAGAAAGGCTTCCTCCTGTTTGGCATATCGGCACTCATGCCCTTCATTGCTGTTATGGCTACGAACTTATTGAAGCCTGTTTACATAAGCCAAACGCTGCAGGCGGGTGTTTCAGTTTATTCGCTGGGAGAGGTCACGTATGCACTGGGTGCGGTGGCGGCAGGTTTACTCGTTGCTTTCGTCGTTAGCAAGATGGGGCAACTGGCAGCCATGATCGGCAATACGCTGTTGTTCGCGATTGCCATTGTCGTCATGATTGCTTTGCCGTATGGCTGGGCGCTGATTGCGGCGTACACGTTTTACGGGTGGAGCAACGCTTCTGTGCGCTTGATTCGGCAATCGCTCTATATGACAGTTGTGCCGAAGCATCAGATGGGGCGGGTGATGAGCTTTTTCAACTCAATCGGCATGATGATGCGTTTGGTCCTGATCGGTTTGTTTACGGCTATGATCGATTACACGGGGGCAGGAATCGGGTACTTGGTGTTGGCGGGTCTGCTGCTGCTTGCGGCGATCGGGATTGCTGCTACCATGAGATACCTGCTGGCGGATGCCAAAGCGGAGGCGGCGGTTGCCACAGAAGAGCGATGAAGGGTAGAATGTAGGGATAAATGGGAAGCGAAAGAAAGTGGAGTGTGGAAGCAGCATGCAAGACATACAAGTGAAATTGACGGCACGGCATCATGTCGAAGGCAACTGGGAAGAAACGACCCACAGCTATGAAGGCAAGCGCGTACAAAAAGCAACCGCGTGGTACTTGACCTACAAAGAGCAGATGGAGGGCGTCGGCGAAGTAAGCACGACACTGAAGCTGACAGATACGTCCATTACGCTGGTTCGTCAGGGCGGAGTTTCAACCAGACAGCAATTCGAAAAAGGAGCCAGCACCCATTCTACCTATCAAAGTCCCTATGGTCCGTTTGCAATGGAGACGCATACGAACAAGCTGCGAATCCGCTACGAAGCAGAGGTTCCTGTACAGGTAGAAATCGCATACCAGCTATGGATGAATGAGCAGTACGCTGGCGAGCATGAGCTGAAAATAGAGCTAGGAAAATAAGCCGCCCTTTGCAAGGGCGGTTTTTTGCACGTACAATAGGATTACTTGCGGCTGAAGTGAGAGGGGGATACAGCATGTTTGTACTCGCAAATGGACTGATAGCCGGTCTGGGTCTTGCTGCTTTTTTGGCGCTCGGAGATGGTTTGTTTGATACCAATACCTTTCCCGTTTTAATTGATGTCAGCTATGTACCGGGTATGGAAAACCTGCCCTCTATTGTAGAACTATTGATTCATCTGCTGATTAGTGTGATCGTCGCCTTTTTTCTCATGCACTTTTACCCGCGGGAACGAAAAGCCCGATCGGTACGATACTTGCTGTACTGGATGCTCGGTTTTTCTGTCGCGTTTTTCCCATTTAGCCTGTTGAGTCAATCCGCGATGAGTTTGGCAGCGTTTCTCATTTGGGTATTGGGACATTTACTGTATACCGCAATGCTTGCCATTCAGGTAGGGCGTAATCGATAACATCGTAAAAGTGCCGAATATTCGGCGAAGTGATGATTTTTTGGCAGCATGGATGGAAGGAAGGAGTGAAAGCCAAGATGCCGTTGTCAGATACGGTAGAAATGTTGCAGGCGATCTTGGGTGCTATCGATGAAGGAATTCACGTTGTGGACGCAAATGGCATTACGATTTTCTACAATCACGTCGCAGCCAAGCTCGATGGGCTGACCTCAGAGGAGGTGTTGGGGAAGCCATTGTTGGAGGTTTTTCCTTCGCTTGATCGACAGTCGAGTACCCTGCTTCGTGTCATCGATAGTGGCGAATCAATCTACAACCAGACACAGACATATAAGAACTGGAAGGGAATGCGTGTGGAGACAATCAACACAACACTTCCGGTGAGAGTAGGCAAACGGTTAGTCGGTGCAGTCGAGGTGGCGAAGGATATTGGCAAGCTAAAAGAACTGTCGGAGCGCTTAGTCGATCTTCAGGCCAAGATTAGCAAGCCGAAACGGACAAAACGCACGGTAGATGAAACGACTTTCCATTTCGATGACATTTTGACGATGAGTGAAAAAATGAAACGCCTCAAAGAACGCGCTCGAAAAGCTGCCCGGACATCTTCTCCCGTGTTGATATACGGCGAAACCGGGACGGGAAAAGAACTGTTTGTCCAATCTATTCACCATGCGTCTGTCCGCACCAGTAAGCCATTCATCGCGCAAAACTGTGCCGCGCTGCCGGCTGCGCTGCTCGAAAGCTTGCTGTTTGGCACGACAAAAGGAAGCTTCACAGGAGCCGATGATCGGCCAGGGCTATTCGAGCTGGCGGACGGCGGTACTCTATTTCTGGATGAACTGAACAGCATGCCGCTCGATTTGCAGGCAAAGCTGCTGCGAGTCCTCCAGGACGGTCAGATCAGACGGATCGGCGGGAGCCAATCGACCAAAGTGGACGTACGGGTAATCGCTGCAGTCAACGAGGCACCGCAGTCACTCGTGGAGCGAGGAGTCATGCGAACCGACCTGTACTACCGGATCAATGTCGTCTCTTTTGAATTGCCGCCATTGCGGGAGCGCAGAGAAGATGTGGATATGCTGATCGATCATTTCTTGCAAAAGTTCAACCGGATCTTCGGTATGAATGTACGTGGAATCAGCAGCGAAGTGGCACGTTTGTTTGCTATGTATGATTGGCCGGGGAACGTACGTGAACTGGAACATGTCATAGAAGCAGCCATGAATATGGTGGAATCGGACATTATTTTGTTGGACCATCTTCCGACTCATTTGCTGGAACGCCCGCAATCTGAGAAAAAAGAAGCGCCTATTTCGGCGCAACTCCTGTCAAAGGAAGGCTGTACGCTGCCAGAAATTTTGCGTGAGGTAGAGGAAAAAGTGATCAAAGAGGCGATGCAGCAAACGGACGGCAATGTCCTTCGTGCCGCCAAGCTCTTGGGAATCCCAAGACAGACGCTGCAATACAAGCTCTCGCAACGAATGATCCCTCCCTGTTGAGTGCCGAAAATTCGGCAGACTCACATAGGCGCAAATCAGGATGAAGCGCTCACAAAACGCTCTATTCCTTATTTTCTAAATCTTTTGATTTGTTGGCATGGCACTTGCATCTCTTGTTGGTTGAGTGAAACGAAGAGGTTCACCATAAGACGAGAGGAGACGGGATGCACATGACAGTAGCGACAAAACGCGATTGGCGTTCGATAGAACTTTGGAAGGATGTCACGGACGAGCAATGGAATGACTGGATGTGGCAGCTTACGCACACCATCAAGACGGTCGATGATTTGAAGCAGGTAATCAATCTGACACCGGAAGAGGAAGAGGGCGTACGTATTTCTACGCAAACGATTCCACTCAACATCACACCGTACTATGCTCATCTGATGGATCCAGACGATCCAAGCGATCCGGTTCGCATGCAGTCTGTACCTTTGTCCTCTGAGATGGTTCGTACCAAATACGACATGGAAGACCCACTCCACGAGGATACGGATTCTCCTGTACCTGGTCTGACGCATCGTTATCCAGATCGCGTGCTTTTCCTAGTGACGAACCAATGCTCCATGTATTGCCGTTACTGTACGCGTCGTCGCTTTTCCGGCCAGATCGGCATGGGTGTGCCAAAGAAACAGCTGGATGCCTGTATCGATTACATCCGCTCAAGACCAGAAGTCCGCGATGTACTGCTCTCCGGTGGAGACGGTCTGTTGATCAATGACCGCGTACTGGAGTACATCATCAGCAGCCTGCGCGACATCCCGCATGTTGAAATTATTCGGATCGGTACGCGTGCACCTGTTGTATTCCCGCAGCGCATTACCGAAAACCTGTGCAACATCTTGAAAAAATACCATCCGGTTTGGCTCAATACACACTTTAACCATCCAAAAGAAATTACACCGGAAGCGAAGCTGGCTTGCGAAATGCTCGCCAATGCTGGTGTTCCGCTCGGCAACCAAGCAGTTATTTTAGCTGGCATTAACGATTGTGCGAATACGATGAAAAAGCTGGTGCAGGACCTGGTCAAAATCCGCGTTCGCCCGTATTACATCTATCAATGCGACCTGTCAGAGGGCATTGGACACTTCCGCGCGCCTGTCAGCAAAGGGATCGAAATCATTGAGCACCTGCGCGGCCATACTTCCGGCTATGCAGTGCCGACCTTTGTAGTAGACGCTCCACACGGCGGCGGTAAAATTCCAGTCAGCCCGAACTACATTATTTCGCAAGCGTCCGATAAAGTCGTCCTGCGGAACTTTGAAGGCGTTATCACGTCCTATCCAGAGCCGAAGCAATACCATGAGCATGATGAAGAAAACTGCGAGTACTGCATTGCTGCAAAAGGCAAAGCGGTTGGGATCGCAGCACTCATGCAAGACGAGGTGGACAATCTGGAGCCGACTGATCTGCCGCGCAACAAGCGTATCAAAGCAACCAAGGTCAAGTCACTCGCAGATGTACGTTCGGAGCAAAAGGCCAAGAAAGAACAGACTACTGTCGAGACGAAGGAAGCTTCAGGAAAATAAGCAGGATCAACAGCTACCCGTATGAAGGTAGCTGTTTCTTTTTTTCGTAAGAATATTTCCAACTCTTCGAAGAGGATGGATGATTCGCAACTTGTGTGATAAGATCGAGTTATACCCAATATGAGCGGTCGCTCAGTATCGTTTCATTTTTCGAAAAAAATAAACAAACTGACTGAATACTCATTCATTTATTTCCATGATTCTGATAAGATAGAAAAAACGATTTCCACGTGCAAAGACAAACTCGCAATAGAGGGGAGTAGAAAACATGCTGGCACTCATTAATTTGATCGCCTTTTTCCTGGTTCTCGCTTACGGGCTGTATTTAGCAGGACATGTCGTGTACAGCAGATACTTGTTTATCAAGCTGGGGAAAAAGCCGGATGTGAAAAATGACTTTGGGGCACGCATCAATCTGATGCTGGACAACGTCATTTTCCACAAGAAGCTGCTGAAGGACAAAAAGAGCGGCGTGATGCACGTCGTGATGTTTTACGGCTTTATCACCCTGCAATTCGGAGCCATTGAGCTGATTATCAAAGGGCTTTCGAAAGGCTACGAGCTTCCTTTTGGCAGCGCTCACAAATACTTCTCCGTCATGCAGGAGATCACCACGTTTCTCATTTTGGCTGCGGTCGGCTACGCTTACTATCGCCGCTACATCGAAAAGCTCAAGCGTCTGAAGCGCGGCTTCAAATCAGGGCTCGTCCTCTTGCTGATTTCCTCCCTGATGGCGACTGTATTGCTCTCGCTCGCTTTTGAACAAATTTGGCTCGGACATGAGCCATCGGCGTTCGCTCCGATCTCTTCTGTTTTCGCGATTGTCTTCTCTGCGATTGGGGTAGGTACAACGGGTGCAGCGGTAGGCTTTTACGTTTTCTGGTGGCTGCATCTGATTATCTTGCTCGGCTTTGCGGTGTATGTGCCGCAGTCCAAGCACGCGCATCTGCTGTTTGCGCCCGTCAATGTGTGGTTCAAGAAGCTGGACCCGCCAGGCAAGCTGACCAGCATCAATTTCGAGGACGAGACGCAGGAGGAATTCGGTGTCGGCAAAATCGAGGATTTTACACAAACGCAGCTCATTGACTTGTACGCTTGTGTAGAGTGCGGTCGCTGTACGAATATGTGCCCGGCCTCTGGAACGGGAAAAATGCTATCCCCGATGGATCTGATTACGAAAATGCGCGACCATTTGACGGAAAAAGGTGCTTCGGTAACGTCGCGTACGCCATGGATGCCGAGCTTCGCTTTTTCGCAGACGACTGCCAATCAGATTGCGTTCCAAGCATCTGAAGTAGCGGCCACTGCCGAAGGAGCAACCGCTGTCTATGAGAAAAGCTTGATCGGCGATGTCATTACCGAGCAGGAGCTGTGGGCTTGTACGACCTGTCGCAACTGTGAAGATCAATGTCCGGTAATGAACGAGCACGTCGATAAAATCATCGATATGCGCCGCTATCTGGTCATGACAGAAGGAAGCATGCCAGCAGAAGCGCAGCGTGCCTTGAACAATATCGAGCGTCAGGGCAACCCGTGGGGAATCAACCGCAAAGACCGGACGAAATGGATTGAAGGTCTGAATGGCGAGTACGAGGTGCCGACGGTCAAGCAGGTCGAGGAATTCGAGTACTTGTTCTGGGTAGGCTCGATGGGATCGTTTGACTTGCGCAGTCAAAAAATTTCGCAGGCATTTGTGAAGCTCATGCACGAAGCAGGCGTGAAGTTCGCCATTCTGGGCAATGAAGAAAAGAACTCTGGCGATACCGCTCGCCGCATTGGTAACGAGTTCTTGTTCCAGCAGCTCGCCCAAGAAAATATCGCCTTGTTTGAAGCGTATGAAGTCAAAAAAATCGTCACCTGCGACCCGCATGCGTTCAATACGTTTAAGAACGAATATCCGGAGTTTGGGTTGAAGGCAGAGGTGTACCACCACTCTGAGCTGTTGGCGGAGTGGGTGAAGGAAGGCAGATTGAAGCCAACCAAGGAAATCAAGGAACGCATCACCTACCACGATTCCTGCTATCTGGGCCGTTACAACGAAATTTACGACAAGCCACGCGTCATCCTCGAAGCCATTCCTGGCGTAGAGGTGGTCGAAATGAAGCGCAGCGGCTGCGACAGCATGTGCTGCGGAGCGGGCGGCGGCTTGATGTGGATGGAGGAGCATGAAGGCTCTCGTGTCAACGTCACACGTACGGAGCAAGCTCTGGAGGTCAACCCGACGGAAATCGCCAGTGCATGCCCATACTGCCTGACGATGATGAACGACGGAATCAAGACCAAAGAGCAGGAAGATCACGTCAAAACACGCGACGTCGCGGAAATTCTCGCAGACGCCATCTAGGTTCATACCATGCGCAAGTCTCGGTGCTGATCAAGCGGCGGGGCTTGCGCATTATTTTATTGCAAAAAACTGTAAGATAAAGGAGCCAGCTGAATCTAAAGGAGTGGGAAGGGAGTGAGGAAGCTGGAGCTTGCAGAGAAAAGCTTAACCAAAACAAAAGAAGCATTATTTGATGAGTTGATCCGGCACTATTTGAAAAAGGTGTTGCGCCTGGTGTATTTGATGGTCAAGGACCGCAGCCTTGCTGAGGATATTACGCAGGAAGTGTTCCTGTCAGCTTACAAAAACTTGGGGAAATTCCGCCAAGAGAGCTCGATGCAAACATGGGTGTACCGAATCGCCGTCAACGAAGCGAAAAAACACCTGCGCTCGTGGTCGTTCCGTCACCTGTTTTTCAAACCGGAAGTGGACATAGAGGTAGTCGAGGGAGCAGAGTCGGCCGTTTTGCAAAATGACCTTCGTGCCCGTTTTGCTCATCTCGTTATGAAGCTGCCGCATAGCTACCGTCAGCTGATCGTCCTGCACTACTATGAAGAATTGTCTGTAGAGGAGATTGCGGTCATTTTGGACATGACCGCCGGAGCGATTTATACGAAAATGCACCGGGCACGTCAAAAGCTCAAAGCGCTGCTGGAAAAGGAGGGGATCGAATGAACCTGGATAAATTGCTGGCGGAATTCAAGGAAACGGCTGACCGGACGCTGCTTGGCGGAATGGAAGATACCAATGGCTTGGAGGAGCGGATTCGCATGAATATTGAGAAGAAAGGCAAGAGAAGGTTTCGGATCACCTACTCCGTAAGCGCTACGCTTGTTGTCATTTTGCTTGTCATCGGGTTCACTCCTTATTGGCTGCAAAAGGAAAACGCGAGTACAAACACCATCAAGGGAACGACAGCTCAACCAAGTCCGAATCAAATCCTCGATCCAAAGGTGACTGCTCTTGATTTTGACGATGAGGAGATTATGAGAACGGTAGATGAGATCGTCGGTTTCTTGCGTGTTGGACTGACACAAGACCAAATGAAAGAGGCTATATCCGTCCCTTACACAGTCATGGACGATTATGGTGGAGGCGGGGATGATGGCGCAGAAGAGTACTGGGGCTATTCTATTTTCGCAAAAGAAGGATATCAGCGAAAAGACTGGGCGATGATCGAGGGAGAAGGTCTGTTAAAAAGAGACGTGGGCTTGGAGCTATTAGTGGGATGGAAGGATAAAAAGCTATATTGGTATTCCTTGAGCTATGTCCAAGGCAAAGACGTTTATCTTTTCAAATTGAACAGCAACGGAACTGTCCAAGAAGATATCGTGAATGTCAATCAAGATGGTACCGAGACACCTGCTCCTCCGTCTATATTCGATTTAAAGCCGGGGGAAGAAGATCGTTACTACAATTACATGTATGAAAAAAAGGATGAGCTATTGCGTGGGCTGTCTCCGATTGACATCGTGAAGCTTTATGTAAGAGCAGTGCAAGATGGGCAGCTCGAAATGCAGTACGCCTTGCGTATCGTGGATGAAGGCGTAGTGAAGCCGACGTTGGAGCAATATTTGGAAGAAGTGAAGAAAGATCCGGCTAGAGAACGAAGTATCTGGAGAGGCAGTAAAAAAATGATTGAGATGGGGAGCAAAATTTGGGTTGAATATAATGACGACGAAACCATTGTCTGGACTGAGTACAAGAATAAAAGCCACGAGACAACGGGATATATCATGCGGCAAGACGACCAGGGTATCTGGAAAATAAGATGGAGACCGTAGCAGCAGCAAGAACAGCCTGACTCTCACAAAAGTCAGGCTGTTCTTTTTTTCATTATTGATTGACTATTCGTACGGAAGACGGCAAAATAAAAGTATGCAAAGTGAACGAACGCTCGATCAATTTAGTTTTTGTTGATGTGAAACACCATCCGAATGGAGGTCATTCGATGAAAACAGTCATTGTAGGGGCAGCGCGTACCCCGTTTGGTAAGTTTGGCGGAGCTTTGAAAGCGCTATCGGCAGTAGAGCTCGGCTCCGTTGTAATCAAGGAAGCGGTAGAGCGCGCTGGCATTTCCGGCGATCAGGTGGACGAAGTGATCATGGGCATGGTTTTGCAGGCAGGTGCGGGTCAGGTGCCATCTCGTCAGGCGGCACGCAAAGCTGGACTACCGTGGAATGTAGCGAGTGAGACGATCAACAAAGTATGTGCATCCGGGATGCGTGCAGTGACGATGGGGGACCAGATCATTCGCGCAGGGGACGGAGAAATCATCGTCGCGGGCGGCATGGAGAGCATGAGCAACGCACCGTATGCATTGCCGGATGCCAGATACGGAATGCGGATGGGAGATGCAACGGTTCGCGATCTCATGATGTACGACGGTCTCACTTGTCCGTTTGATCAAGTACCGATGGCTGTTCATGGCAGCAATGTGGCAGAAGAGAACGGGATTACGCGAGAAGAGCAGGATGCGTGGGCGCTACGCAGCCAGCAGAGAGCCGCACAAGCGATGGAAAAAGGACTTTTTGCTGACGAGCTTGTCTCGGTGTCCATCCCGCAAAGAAAAGGGGAGGCACTGCAAGTAAATGTCGATGAAGGGCCGCGCCCGGATACCTCCAAAGAAGGATTGGCGAAGCTGCCACCTGTGTACAAAAAGGACGGAACGATCACGGCAGGCAATGCACCGGGGATCAACGACGGAGCAGCAGCGATGGTACTGATGTCAGACGCGAAAGCACAAGAGCTGGGCATCAAGCCGCTCGCCACGATACTGGGACACGCCGCGGTCGGCGCAGAGGCTCCTTATATCGCGACAACTCCGGGGCTTGCGATCAACAAGCTCTTGGAAAAGACGGGAGTTTCCCTATCTGAAATCGATTTGTTCGAGGTGAATGAAGCCTTCGCTGCTGTCATTTTGACCAGTGGCAAAATCGTCGGGTGGGACGAAGAGAAAGTGAATGTAAACGGGGGAGCGATTGCGCTCGGACACCCGATTGGTGCGAGTGGTGCTCGGATTATTATGCACCTCGCCTATGAATTGAAAAGACGAGGCGGCGGTTTGGGAGTCGCGGCAATTTGCAGTGGTGCCGCACAGGGTGACGCCATCTTGATTAAAGTAGAGTAAGGGAGGCCTTTTTGCATGAACGTACAAACCATTATGGTCATCGGGGCAGGACAGATGGGCAGCGGGATTGCCCAAGTAGCGGCGCAGGCTGGCTTTCGCGTTTTTTTGAACGACGTCCAGCAGGCGTTTGTGGAACGCGGCCTGGCTACGATTGCAAAAAACTTGTCGCGCAACGTGGAAAAAGGCAAGCTCAGCGAAGCGGAAAAGGAAGCGATTCTCGGGCGTTTGACGCTGTCTACTGATCTGGCAGATGCGTCTGAAGCAGATTTTGTGGTAGAAGCGGTGACAGAAAACATGGCGGTTAAAACGCAAATCTTTTCCAAGCTGGACGAGGTATGTCCGCCGCATACGGTGCTCGCGAGCAATACATCCTCACTGCCGATTACCGAGATCGCGGCAGTTACGAAGCGCCCGGAAAAAGTAATCGGGATGCACTTCATGAACCCGGTTCCCGTGATGAAGCTGGTTGAGATCATCCGCGGCCTGCAAACAGCCGACGAGGTTTATCAGCTGACAGAAGATTTGTCCAAGCAAATGAGCAAGGTACCCGTGAGCGTCAACGATTTCCCTGGTTTTGTGTCCAATCGGGTACTGATGCCAATGCTGAATGAAGCGATTTATTGTGTGTACGAAGGAGTTGCAACACCGGAAGCGATCGATGAAGTCATGAAACTGGGCATGAACCATCCGATGGGGCCGCTTCAGCTGGCTGATTTCATCGGGCTGGATACTTGCCTCTACATTATGGAGGTACTGCACGAAGGGTTCGGTGATTCGAAATACCGCCCATGCCCGTTGCTGCGCAAGTACGTCAAAGCAGGATGGTTAGGCAAAAAATCCGGTCGTGGTTTCTACGTGTATAGCTAACCGATGATTTTCGCAGAAAGGTAGGACGGACATGGATTTCCGATTGAACGAAGAGCAAGAGATGATGCGCCGCATGGTGCGAGACTTTGCCCAGAAAGAGATCGCACCTTTCGTCCCGGTGATGGAAGAGACGGACCAGTTCCCGCGTCAGATCCTCAAAAAAATGGGCGAGATGGGGCTCATGGGCATTCCGATCGCCGAAGAGTGGGGAGGAGCAGGAGCGGACTTTATTTCCTACATTTTGGCCATTCACGAGATTTCCAAGGTGAGTGCGACTGTAGGCGTCATTCTGTCCGTGCATACCTCTGTCGGGACGAACCCGATTCTCTACTTCGGTACCGAGGAGCAAAAACGCAAATACGTGACCAAGCTTGCGAGTGGGGAATACCTCGGGGCTTTTGCCTTGACCGAGCCGCATGCAGGTTCTGATGCGAGCAGTATCCGAACCACAGCCGTGAAAAAAGATGATGAATACATCCTGAACGGAAACAAAGTGTTCATCACGAACGGCGGAGAAGCAGATACGTATATCGCGTTTGCCGTTACCGACTCGGCGAAAGGAACCAAGGGAATATCGGCCTTTATTGTAGACAAGGATACACCGGGCTTTACGGTTGGGAAAAAGGAAAAGAAGATGGGACTTCACGGTTCCTATACGACAGAGCTCGTATTCGACAATGCGCGTGTACCGGCTGCCAACCTGCTGGGGCAGGAAGGGGAAGGCTTCTGTATCGCGATGGCGAATTTGGATTCTGGTCGAATCGGGATTGCTGCCCAAGCCCTTGGCATTGCCGAGGCCGCAGTCCAGTACGCGACAGAGTACGCGCGGGAACGCAAACAGTTCGGACAATCGATTGGCAAGCAGCAAGCCATCGCCTTCAAGCTGGCTGACATGGCGACGAAAGCAGAAATAGCCCGGTTGCTGGTATACCGAGCGGCGTGGCTGCGCAGTCAAGGAATTGCTTGTGGAATGGAAGCCTCGATGGCAAAGCGTTTTGCCACAGACTCCGCAATGGAGCTCGCGACAGAGGCCGTGCAAATCTTTGGCGGCTATGGCTACACGAGAGAATATCCGGTAGAGCGTCTATTCCGGGATGCGAAAGTAACCCAAATCTATGAGGGAACCAACGAAATTCAGCGAATCGTTATCGCCAAGCATTTGCTTGCTGATTCATAGACAAACGAAGAACACATGGGGGAGTGATTCATATGAATTTCCAACTGACCGAAGAACATGACATGATGCGCAAAATGATTCGCGACTTTGCAGAGAATCAAGTAGCTCCGACAGCAGCCGAGCGCGATGAAGAAGAGTGCTTTGATCGTTCCATTTTTGAGCAAATGGCTGAGCTTGGACTGACAGGAATTCCTTGGCCGGAACAATACGGCGGAGCAGGTGCAGATTACCTGAGCTACGTCATTGCAGTGGAAGAACTCTCCCGTGTGGATGCCTCTATTGGTGTGACACTGTCCGCACATGTTTCCTTGGCGAGCTGGCCGATTTACAAATTCGGGACAGAGGAGCAAAAGCAAAAGTTTTTGCGTCCATTAGCAGAAGGCAAGAAGATGGGTGCGTACTGTTTGACCGAGGCGGGATCTGGCTCCGATTCTGCTGGAATGCGCACGACAGCCGTACGCGATGGCGATCACTACATTTTAAATGGTACCAAAATCTTCATTACCAATGCGGGTGAAGCAGAAATCTACATCGTATTTGCGGTCACCCAACCAGAGTTGAAGCATAAAGGGATCACTGCTTTCATCGTTGAAAAAGGCATGGACGGATTCACGATGGGGAAAAAGGAGAAAAAGCTGGGTATCCGTTCCTCGCCAACACTTGCGGTCAATTTTGAAGATGTGCGCGTGCCGGTAGAGAATAGACTGGGCGAAGAAGGCCAAGGCTTCAAGATCGCGATGATGACGTTGGACGGTGGAAGAAACGGTATCGCCGCTCAAGCATTGGGAATTGCACAGGGTGCATACGAGCATGCGCGGAACTATGCCAAAGAACGCAATCAGTTCGGCAAACCAATCGCATCCTTGCAGGCAATCCAGTTCAAGCTGGCAGATATGGCTACCAAGATCGAGGCATCCCGTTTGCTCACTTACCAAGCAGCGTGGCTGGAAGATCAAGGTCTACCCTATGGCAAAGCATCTGCGATGTCCAAAGTATTTGCGGGGGATACAGCAATGGAAGTAACAACCGAGGCTGTTCAAGTTTTCGGCGGTTACGGCTATACGCGGGAGTATCCTGTGGAGCGCTTCATGCGTGATGCCAAAATTACACAAATCTATGAAGGAACAAATGAAATCCAACGTGTCGTGATCAGCAATTTCCTGCTAAAAGAGTAGGAAGCTGTCCCGTCTTCCAACACGATGAAACACATAGAAAAGAAAAGTTTGGCTTTGTGCTCTTACTCGCGTATAATGATCTCCGAATGATACAAAAGTAGAGTGTTTGCGCCTTCTTTTCTATGAGGCGTCTGACCAAACGCTCAGTCGGTTGGAAAGGTGGATTTTGGAGTGTCTGACAAGAGAAAAACGATACCATCCCTGGTAAAGGACCCAAAACTGATCGAGAGAAGACGAGAGCAGATTATTGAGGCTGCCGTTCATCTCTTCATTAATAAAGGTTTTCATAAAACGACGACAAGGGAGATTGCCCGGGCGTCTGGATTTAGTATTGGTACGTTGTACGAGTATATAGAGTCAAAAGAAGACGTGCTCTATCTTGTTTGTGATGCCATTCATGCGGAGATGGAGACACGCTTGCGTGAAGCGATCAACTTCAACGGAACTGGCTTGAAAACATTAAAGATTGCACTAAAGAGCCTGATCCGCGTGATGGATCAGATGAGCGACCGCGTCTTGCTTATTTATCAGGAAGCCAAATCATTGCCAAAAGAAACACTTCGCTACGTGTTGGGGCGTGAAGAAGCCATTTCGCATATTTTCGTCGAAATCCTGGAAAAAGGGATTGCTGACGGTTCGCTGCGCATTGATGAAAAGAACGTCAAGCTGATGGCGGACAATATCATGGTGCTGGGCGAAATGTGGGTGTTCCGCCGCTGGGCATTGAAAAAACACTATACCATTGAGGAGTACACAGAGAAGCAAATTGCCCTGTTGCTTCGCGATATCAGTGTCTCCGATTAAGAAGAAAGTTTAAAAAGTCTGGGAAACATAGGGTGCCAAGCAAACCTCGCGTCTACTTCGCCTTGATCTGCTTGGCCCTGTTTTTCCGCCTTTTTAAACTAATGAAAAGGAGAGTGGAACGATGGAAACGGAAGTGTATCGTCCGCAAAACAAGGTTCGCTTTGTGACCGCAGCCAGTCTGTATGATGGTCACGACGCTTCGATTAATATCATGCGCCGTATTTTACAATCGTCGGGAGTAGAGGTCATCCATCTCGGGCATAACCGCTCTGTTGACGACATTGTAACAGCCGCTATCCAGGAGGATGTGCAAGGGATTGCCATCAGTTCCTACCAAGGCGGTCATGTGGAGTATTTCAAATACGTAATTGATCTATTACGCGAGCGGGGAGCAGAGCATATCCGTGTTTTTGGCGGCGGTGGCGGCGTTATCGTTCCACGCGAGATTCGGGAATTGGAAGAGTACGGAGTCTGTAAAATTTATTCGCCAGATGACGGCAGACGATTGGGCTTGCAGGGCATGATCAACGACATGATCAGACATAGCGATTTCCCTACCGTCAAGCAGCTGGAGGAAGAAGTAGCAGGCTTGCGCGAGCAAAACCATCAGGCGATTGCCCGGCTGATTTCCGTTGCAGAGTATGCAGTGGACCAGCCCGAATGGACAGAACCGCTCCGTGAAAGTTTAGTGGAAGCCGATTCAACCATTCCGGTATTAGGGATTACAGGTACGGGTGGCGCAGGAAAAAGCTCATTGACCGATGAGCTTGTTCGTCGATTTATTCGCACTTATCCCGAGAAGACGGTTGCGATCTTGTCTGTCGATCCATCGAAGCAAAAATCAGGTGGGGCGTTACTTGGTGACCGCATCCGCATGAATGCCAATTCGACACCGCGCGTTTACATGCGCAGTCTCGCCACCCGCAAATCGGGCATGGAGTTGTCTGCTGCATTAAAAGACGCGATTCAAGTAACACGTTCTGCCCATTTTGATCTGATTATTGTGGAAACGAGCGGGATTGGTCAGGGGGATGCGCAGGTCACAGAAGTGTGCGACGTCTCCATGTACGTCATGACCAGTGAATTCGGGGCGCCATCCCAGCTGGAAAAGATTGATATGCTCGACTTCGCTGATGTGATCGCGATCAACAAATTTGAGCGCAAAGGCTCAGAAGACGCTCTTCGCGAGGTTCGCAAGCAATATCGACGCAATCACCAGCTTTTTGAGCTGCCGGACGAGAAGGTTCCTGTGTATGGTACGATTGCGAGCCAGTTTAACGATCCGGGAACGAATGTGTTGTTTGCTGCTCTGATGCATCGAATTGTAGAAAAAACTGGCGTTGACTGGTCTGTGGAGCATTTGGATACAACTCCCGTAAAGATTCATAAAACTTCGTTGATTCCGACAGAGAGAATCAATTATTTGCAAGACATTGCCAACACCGTCCGCCAATACCGTGCCTATGCAGAAGAGCAGTCGCTGATTGCACGCAAGCTGTTCCAGTTGCAGGGCGCGAAGGAGACGGTGCTTGCCTCGGGAGATTCTGCAGCTGCCGAGCTGGCAGCGGTACTTGATAAACAAATCGTTCTCTTCGAAGAAAAGCTGCATCCGGAGTGCCGACGTATTCTTGAAAATTGGCCAAAGCTCAAGGAAGCGTATCGGAAGGATCAATTTGTTACGAAAATTCGCGACAAGGAATTGGTTACCAAGCTTTTCAGCGTATCGTTGTCCGGTACACGCATTTCAAAAGTAGCCGTCCCAGATTACGAGGATTGGGGCGAAATTTTAAAGTGGTCGTTAAAAGAAAATGTCCCAGGTGAATTCCCGTATACCGCAGGAGTATTTCCGTTTAAACGGGAGGGAGAAGACCCCAAGCGACAATTTGCCGGAGAAGGTACTCCAGAGCGGACGAACAGACGCTTTCACTTCCTGTCTCAAAATGATGAAGCGAAGCGACTCAGTACGGCTTTTGATTCGGTTACGCTGTATGGTGAGGACCCAGACTACCGCCCGGACATTTACGGGAAAATCGGTACGAGTGGAGTTAGTATTTGCACCTTGGATGACATGAAAAAGCTGTACGCCGGCTTTGACCTTTGTGCACCTAGCACTTCTGTGTCCATGACGATCAACGGCCCTGCGCCGATGATTTTGGCCATGTTCATGAATACGGCGATTGAGCAGCAGATGGATGCTTTTGTCCAAAAAGAAGGGCGTCAGCCTACCGAGGACGAAGCCAAGCAAATCAGAGCGTACACGCTGTCGACTGTTCGTGGAACCGTTCAGGCGGATATTTTGAAAGAGGATCAGGGGCAAAACACGTGTATCTTCTCGACAGAATTTGCCTTGCGGATGATGGGGGATATCCAGCAGTATTTTATCGACCATAAAGTGCGGAACTATTATTCGGTGTCCATTTCCGGCTATCATATTGCGGAGGCAGGAGCGAATCCGATTACGCAGCTTGCATTTACGCTGTCTAACGGATTTACCTATGTCGAGTACTATTTAAGCCGCGGCATGAACATTGATGACTTTGCGCCGAACCTGTCCTTTTTCTTCTCCAATGGTCTCGATCCGGAATACACCGTAATTGGACGAGTGGCTCGCCGGATTTGGGCAACCGTGATGAAAAATCGTTATGGTGCAAATGACCGCAGTCAAAAGCTGAAGTACCACATCCAGACATCCGGCCGTTCCTTGCACGCGCAGGAGATGGATTTCAACGATATCAGAACGACCTTGCAGGCGTTGATTGCGATTTATGACAACTGTAATTCACTTCATACGAATGCGTTCGATGAAGCGATTACGACCCCGACAGAGAACTCTGTGCGACGGGCAATGGCGATTCAAATGATCATCAACAAGGAAATGGGACTCGCGAAAAATGAGAACCCGCTTCAAGGGGCATTCATCATCGATGAGCTGACAGATCTGGTAGAAGAGGCAGTTATGCAAGAGTTCGAGCGGATCAGTTCTCGCGGAGGCGTGCTGGGGGCGATGGAGACTCAATACCAGCGCGGCAAAATTCAAGACGAGTCCATGTATTACGAAATGAAAAAGCATACGGGCGAGCTGCCAATTATTGGGGTAAACACATTCATTAATCCAAATGCATCTGAGGACGATTACGAGATTGAATTGGCTCGCGCAACCGAAGAGGAAAAAGAACAGCAAATCATAAATCTCCGTGCATTCCAGGAGCGCCACAAGGATGTGTCTACGGCTGCGCTGCGGCGCCTGCAGGAAGTGGCCATGGCGGGAGAGAATATCTTTGCCGAGCTGATGGAGACGGTAAAAGTAGCATCGCTTGGTCAAATCAGTGCTGCTCTGTATGAAGTAGGCGGCCAATACCGCAGAAATATGTAAGACAAATCCCTCGGTAGCGATTGCCGAGGGATATCTTTGGTTTTGATGTCGATAAGAATTAGTCAACGCCTGTTTGAAAGCCTTGCATTTTCGTCTAAAATAAGGAATACTGTATGATAGCCTTCTTATGTTGTACGATGTACAATCGAAGAAATCGATATCATTTATGAATGACTTATACAAGCCTGCGTCCCCCGAACAGGGCCCCGGGTCAGTATTCAAATCAATCGTTTTCATATGGAAAGGACGTGCCCTGAGTGAGTCAATTGTTTGCTCATATTGATTCCGAGAAACTGAGTGAGATGGCGTTAGTTGACATTGCGTATGAAATTTTGCGTCAAACTAACCGCACTTACAACTTCCGCGAGCTGATGAATGAACTGGTTGCAGTGCGCAAGCTGACTGATGAACAACTCATGGCAATCATCGCGCAAGTATACACAGAAATTAACATTGATGGCCGTTTCGTGTGCCTCGGTGACAATGTATGGGGATTGAAACGCTGGTACCCAACCGACACCGTGGAAGAAACCCAAGAGGGTGGCGGAACGAAGAAGAAGAAAATCGTCTTGGACGACGACTTCGACGATTACGATTCCGAAGACGAAAGTGTCGAAGAATACGAGGACGACGATGTTGTCATCTTTGAGGACGAAGAGGAATTCGTCGACGAAGATTCTGATATCGAAGAAGAAGAAATCGATGGAGAAATCGACGAGGAAGAACTCGAAGACGAAGATGATGAGATGTTCGAAGAGGACGAAGAGCTTGCGGAAGAGGAATCTGACGAAGAGCTCGACGACGAAGACGAGAAATAGGTCCTTGACTTCGGCTTAAGGGACAGATAAAATACTCCTTGGGCTTCACATGAAGAAGGATCAAATATGGGAAACTATAAAACAAAAGTGCCCCTACCCCATTTCTTTACGGGATAGGACTCGCTTTTGTTTTTCTTTTTTTTTGGAGCCGTCTTCATTCGATTTTTATAACAACTTAAGGGTGAGGGAAAGAGGGGACGTTAACGATGACGAAGTATATTTTTGTGACAGGCGGGGTTGTATCCTCGTTGGGAAAAGGAATTACAGCGGCTTCTCTGGGCCGACTCTTGAAAAATAGGGGTCTGAAGGTAACCATCCAGAAGTGTGACCCATACATCAACGTTGACCCGGGAACGATGAGTCCGTATCAACACGGGGAAGTTTTCGTAACGGACGATGGTGCGGAAACAGACCTGGACTTGGGCCACTATGAGCGCTTTATCGATATCAACCTGAGCGCTAACTCCAATATGACGACTGGTAGAATTTACTCGACTGTCATCGCCAAAGAACGCCGTGGCGATTATTTGGGAGGAACCGTTCAAGTTATTCCTCACATCACGAACGAAATCAAAGATCGCATTTTCCGTGCAGGTCGCGAAACCGGGGCAGATGTTGTGATTACCGAGATCGGTGGAACTGTTGGGGATATCGAGAGCTTGCCATTCCTTGAATCCATCCGCCAGATCAAAAGTGACATCGGTCGTGAAAACGTCATGTACATTCACGTAACCCTGGTACCATATATTAAGGCCGCGGGTGAAATGAAAACCAAGCCTACGCAACACAGCGTGAAAGAACTGCGCAGCTTGGGTATTCAGCCAAACGTGATCGTGACACGTACGGAGCAACCGATGACGCAAGAAATGAAAGACAAGCTGGCTCTGTTCTGTGATATCGATAAAAATGCGGTAGTGGAATGTGTAGACGCTGACAGCCTGTACGATGTACCACTGCAATTGCAAGCACAAGGATTGGACGATTATGTATGCCGCCACTTGGGTCTGACTTGCCAGGAAGCGAATATGACAGAGTGGAAATCGCTCGTATCGAAAATCAAAAACCTGTCCAAAACGACTACCATTGCAATCGTTGGTAAATATGTAGAATTGCATGATGCGTACTTGTCCGTAGCAGAAGCGCTGTACCATGGTGGCTATGCGAACGACTCCAAAGTAGAAATCAAATGGGTGCACGCGGAAGAAGTTACGCCAGAAAATGTTGGCGAACTGCTGGGTGATGTAAATGGTATCCTCGTACCGGGCGGCTTTGGCGATCGTGGTATCGAAGGTAAAATCATCGCTACGCGCTATGCTCGTGAAAATAAAGTACCATTCCTCGGAATTTGCCTGGGTATGCAAATCGCTGTGATCGAGTTCGCTCGCCACGTAGCGGGTATGGATGGCGCAAACAGCTCCGAAATCAACCCGAATACAGCGTATCCGGTGATTGACCTCTTGCCAGAGCAAAAGGATATCGAGGACAAGGGCGGTACCATGCGTCTTGGTCTCGGTCCAACCAAAGTGGAAGAAGGCACGCTGACTGAGGCTGCATACGGAAGCACCCTGGTTTATGAACGTCATCGTCATCGCTATGAAGTGAACAACGAATACCGTGATCAATTGGCGCAAATGGGCTTGCGTTTTGCGGGTACAACTCCAGATGGTCGTCTGGTTGAAATCGTGGAAGTTCCAGAACATCCATGGTATGTAGCGACACAGTTCCATCCAGAGTTCACATCTCGTCCGAACCGTCCACAGCCACTGTTCCGTGACTTCGTGAAGGCTTCCCTGAACCTGAAAAAATAACGTAGATCGATAAATAAAAAGACGCACCCGCGATGTAAAGTCGCAGGTGCGTCTTGTGCTTTTTTTAAGCAGATTAATGAAACAAGGGCGAGAGCCAGGCTACCCAATAGGCGGCGGGAATGAGCAGGAATTGAGCCAAAATCGTTCCAATAAAACGTGAGATCATCAGCCACAGGTACATGTCACGAATCGATTGCTGCGTGGTTTTCCCTTGCATTGCTTTTTCTGTCAAAAGGGCAATTTGCGGGTCTACCAGAATCGTCATGAAAATCGTGGCGAAACCGTTGATTAATCCAGAAGACATCAAAACGGTTGCTTTGTAATCCGGGGCTAATAATGTCGCGTACAACACGGACAGTACGCTGCTTGTGTAGATCGCTGTCCCCAATGCATTTAATAACAGTAATCGTTTGGGAACTCCTTTGATTCGAAACCGAGAGATGGCTTGCCAGCTAGGAATCCGGACATGATGGTGGACACGTCGGATGGTTTCGACAGTAACTGCCGTGCGAATCATTTGCGGAATCGAGCCCGCTATTTCCAAGTGTGAGATCATTCGTTTCGATATTTGAACAAAAGTGGGAAACAGTACGATAGCCGCCAAGGTTCCGAGCGAGGACGATGCAATAATCACGTGCAATTGCGTGCTGGGATCAAAGTGCTCGATTGCAGCTTGATCCATCAATCCCCCAGTGAATGGACCTTGAATCAGGTTGGAAGTACGGGAGAGGAGCAATACGATCCCGACCAAAGACATCGCTACAGCTATCCTGCCCGTTTGTACCCCTGCAAAACGGATCCCGTAGGTAAGCGTCTCTGTCGTATGGATAATAAATGTTAACAAGCAAATCAGCCACAGAGCATCCATAGTGAGTATCTGGCTCCTTGTGTGTAGGGGAAATTGGTTTTTCCCATTATACTCGAAATGAAGCCTATGGGAAATTTTAAGTTGACGTTCAGCAAAAAAGGTGAAGGAGTTTCCTGTTTTTAGGCGAACCCATAATAATTAAGAAAACGCATTCGTCAGGGGGGAATCAGAATGTTCGACAAACAAGATAAAAAGGTACTGGTTGTGGATGACCAGTATGGGATTCGCATTTTACTGTATGAGGTGCTGGGAAAAGAAGGGTACAAGACCTTTCAGGCAGCAAACGGGAAAATGGCATTGGAGATCGTGGAAAAAGAATCGCCAGATTTGGTTATCCTCGACATGAAGATCCCTGGGATGGATGGTATTGAGATCTTGAAACACATCAAAAAGATCAATCAGGAAATCAAAGTCATCATGATGACAGCTTACGGAGAGCTGGACATGATCAAAGAAGCAACACAACTGGGAGCATTGACTCATTTTACAAAGCCGTTTGATATCGATGAACTACGAATGGCAGTGCATCAGCAATTAGCTTGTTAGGAACTGACTGCTAAGGTCAGGGTACAAGCGTCCCTGTTAACAAATGCTTGTCTGTGGTATAATAAGCCACATGACTGAAGTCTGCTAGAGGAGGATTTACAAAATGCCACTGGTACCTATGACCGCTTTTACCGAAGACGTCAAAAAGCATAAATACGCCGTCGGACAATTTAACCTGAACAATCTGGAGTTTACTCAAGCGATTACGGAAGCCGCGATGGAAGAAAAATCGCCTGTGATCTTTGGTGTTTCTGAGGGTGCACTGAAATACATGGGGATAGATTATACAGTAGCGATTGCAAAAGTGGCTGCTGAACGCGCAGGAGTTCCTGTTGCTTTGCATCTTGACCATGGTAGCAATTTCGACATGGTAATGAAGTGCATTCGCGCTGGGTTCTCTTCTGTTATGTTCGATGGTTCCCATCATTCGTTTGAAGATAACCTTCGCCTGACCAAACAGGTTGTAGAGGCTGCTCACGCTGTTGGCGTATCGGTAGAAGGTGAACTCGGTACCATCGGCGGGGTGGAAGACGACTTGTCTGTTGACGAGGAAGATGCTACCCTGGCAAATCCTGAGGAAGCAATCCGCTTCTGGGAAGAAACAAAAGTAGACTACGTAGCGATTGCTGTAGGTACAGCACACGGTATGTACAAAGGAGTTCCGAAAATCCGCTACGACATTATCGAAAAAGTAGCGAGCAACATTGGAGCGCCGATCGTTCTTCACGGTGGTTCCGGCGTACCAGACGAAGCGATTATCGAATCCATCCGTTTGGGCGTAGGAAAAATCAATGTAAATACAGAAAGCCAAGTCGCATGCACGGAAACAGTTCGCAAAGTGCTGGCTGCCAAGCCGAATGAGATCGACCCACGCAAATACCTAGGTCCTGCTCGCGATGCGATCAAGGAAGTAGTCAAAGGAAAAATGCGCTTGTTCGGAAGCAGCAACCGCGCGTAACTGGGAGGATAATCATGCGTTTTTTGATTGATACAGCAAACGTTGAAGAAATCCGCGAAATTCACGAATGGGGAGTTCTGGCGGGCGTAACGACAAATCCGTCCCTGGTTGCAAAAGAAGGACGCGATTTTGTAGAAACCCTGAAAGAAATTCTCGATATTGTTGACGGTCCGATCAGTGCCGAAGTCATCAGTACAGATGCAAAAGGCATGATCGAAGAGGGAGAGAAGCTCGCTGCTCTCTCGAAAAACATCGTCATCAAGCTGCCAATGACCGCAGAAGGTTTGAAGGCAACCAAGTATTTTGCCAAACGCAAAATCAGAACAAACGTAACACTGGTGTTCTCCGCGAACCAGGCACTTTTGGCTGCGCGCGCAGGTGCGAGCTTCGTGTCTCCGTTCCTGGGACGTCTGGATGATATTGGTCAAGATGGCATGCAATTGATCGAAGATATTGCAGAAATCTTTTCTGTTCACGGTATCGACACCGAAATCATTGCGGCATCTGTGCGCCACCCTGTTCACGTAACGGAGGCAGCGCGCCGTGGTTCTCACTTCGCTACCATTCCAGCGAAAGTCTTCAAACAACTCATTGCCCATCCACTGACAGACAGTGGCTTGGAGAAATTCCTCGCTGACTGGGCAAGCATGCAAAAATAAGGACACGTGTTGAAAGTCCAAGCACCTTTTCCATTGGGGAAGGTGCTTCTTTCCCGATTACGCCTGAGGAGAGCAAAGCATGGATAAGCTGATCATCAACGGTGGAAAACCGCTCGCGGGGACGGTGACCATCAGCGGAGCAAAAAACAGCGCAGTCGCACTCATCCCAGCAGCGTTGCTGGCAGATGGACCCGTTGTTATTGAGAATCTCCCCCGTATTCAGGATGTAGGTATTTATCACGAGCTCTTGCAGGAAATGGGAGCTGACGTGCTGTTCGAAGAAGATTGGATGGAAATAGACGGACGCAGTATGAGGCTGATGCTCATGCCAAATGGTCGCATCAAAAAGCTTCGTGCCTCGTACTATTTGTGGGGAGCCTTACTCGCCAAGTTCGGTGAAGCGCAGGTTGGCTTGCCAGGTGGATGTGATTTGGGCCCGCGTCCAGTAGATTTGCATATCAAAGGCTTTGAAGCAATGGGCGCCGAGGTGGAGAACAAGAACGGCGTCATGACCATCCGTGCCCAAAATGGACGTTTGCAGGGTGCGCGAATTTATCTCGATCTGGTCAGTGTTGGTGCGACGATTAACATCATGCTGGCTGCTGCCAAAGCAGATGGTGTGACGATTATTGAAAACGCTGCCCGTGAGCCTGAAATCGTCGATGTAGCGACCTTGCTCAACAACATGGGAGCAAACATCAAAGGTGCCGGAACGGACATGATCCGCATTAAAGGCGTGGAACGATTGCGTGGATGCCGTCATACGATTATCCCCGATCGGATCGAAGCGGGGACGTATATGATTGCGGCAGCGGCTACGAACGGCAATGTTATGGTGGAGAATGTCATTCCAAAGCATTTGGAGTCTGTAACGGCCAAGCTGCGCGAAATCGGTGCGCAAGTGGTAGAACAGGATGACAGCATCCAAGTCATCGGACATGATTCTTATCGATCAATCGACGTGAAAACGAGTCCGTATCCGGGTTTTCCAACGGATCTCCAGCAGCCGATCACGACCTTGCTGACTCTTGCCAAAGGCTCAAGCATCGTGACGGACAATATTTACAGCTCGCGTTTTCGACATGTAGATGAATTGCGTCGCATGGGAGCTTCCTTGAAGATTGAAGGAAGATCCGCTGTCATCGAAGGCGGAAGCAAACTGAATGGTGCCAAAGTGGTAGCTTCGGATTTGCGTGCGGGAGCAGCTCTGTTCATTGCCGGCTTGGCAACGAACGGCAAGACAGAATTAGAAGGACTTGAACATATAGATCGTGGCTACGAAAACTTGGTGGGCAAGCTGCAAGCCTTGGGGGCCGATATTACTCGGGTAGGCCTGCAAAGTATGGAAAACCACCAGCGTTAACCAATCACCAGGAGAGGAGTCTTCCAGAATGGAACGCAGTTTAACACTTGAACTGGTACGTGTAACTGAAGCCGCTGCTTTGGCTTCTGCCAGTTGGATGGGTCTCGGAAAAAAAGATGAGGCTGACGATGCGGCAACGACCGCAATGCGCAATGAATTTATGAAAGTGCCGATGGATGGCGTCGTAGTAATTGGCGAGGGCGAAATGGACGAAGCGCCGATGCTATACATCGGTGAGCGTCTGGGCCAGGGAGTGGCTCCGGCAGTCGATGTGGCTGTAGACCCTTTGGAGGGAACGAATATCCTTGCAAAAGGAACATGGGGAGCGATTTCGGTCATTGCCATTGCAGACCGGGGAAATTTATTGCATGCTCCTGACATGTATATGGAGAAAATGGCAGTAGGGCCTCAGGCAGTCGGCAAGGTCGATATCAACGCACCGGTTCGAGATAACCTGAAAGCGGTAGCGCAGGCACAAGGGAAAGATATCAGCGATTTGGTCGCTATTGTGCTTGACCGTGATCGTCACTCTAAGGTGATCCACGAAATTCGTGAGGCAGGTGCGCGTATTCGCCTCATCTCAGACGGAGACGTAGCCGCTGCGATCAATACGGCTTTCCCGGATACAGGTGTAGACATTTTGTTTGGTTCTGGAGGAGCTCCTGAAGGTGTTCTGGCAGCTGTTGCCTTGAAATGCCTCGGGGGAGAAATTCAGGGCAAGCTCTTGCCACAAAATGAAGATGAGATTAAACGCTGTGTCAAAATGGGATTGACTAACCCTCATCAAGTGCTGTTCATGGATGATTTGGTGAAAGGTGATGACGCCATTTTTGCAGCGACTGGTGTAACGGATGGCGAGTTGCTCAAAGGGGTTCGCTTCCAAGGAACTCGAGCGACGACCAATTCCGTAGTTATGCGTGCAAAAACCGGAACGGTACGTTTCATTGAAGGGAACCACCGCTTAGAACGCAAGCCGATGAACGGTTTGTAAAAACAATTTTTGCATTTGTATGTTGAGCTAGTTTTTCAAGAGTAAATAAAGAGTGGTGGATGTATGTTACTTTCTGAACTAGAAGAAAAGAAGCTGACCGACCTCTATAAGCTGGCTAAGGAATATCACATTCCGTACTACTCCCAGCTGAAGAAGAAGGAATTGATTTTCGCGATTCTTCGGGCACGAGCGGAGCGGGATGGTCTCATGTTTATGGAGGGGGTTCTCGAAATATTGCCGGAGGGATACGGCTTCCTCCGCCCCATTAACTATCTCCCCAGTTCGGAAGATATCTACATCTCCCAGTCGCAGATTCGCCGTTTTGATCTGCGGATGGGGGATGTGGTATCCGGAAAAGCAAGACCACCGAAGGAGAATGAACGTTATTTTGGACTCCTTCAAGTAGAGGCAGTGAACGGAGAAGACCCTGAGACAGCCGCAGAGCGTCTTCATTTCCCCGCATTGACACCGTTGTATCCTCAAACCAAGCTTGTACTGGAGACAGCCCCTGCACGTGTTTCCACTCGCCTGATGGATCTTCTTTCTCCTGTTGGACTGGGTCAGCGTGGATTGATTGTAGCTCCGCCAAAAGCGGGGAAAACCATGCTGATCAAAGAAATTGCCAACAGCATTACCGAAAGCCGCCCGGATATTCACTTGTTTGTCCTGCTCATTGATGAGCGTCCGGAAGAGGTGACGGATATGCAGCGATCTGTCAAAGGAGAGGTAGTTGCCTCTACTTTTGACGAGTTGCCTGAGAATCACATCAAAGTTGCTGAGCTTGTCTTGGAGCGTGCAAAGCGATTGGTTGAGCACAAAAAAGACGTGGTGATCCTGCTGGATTCCATTACGCGTCTCGCTCGTGCCTACAACTTGGTTATTCCGCCAAGTGGTCGGACCTTGTCCGGTGGTATTGATCCGGCAGCCTTCCATCGTCCGAAGCGCTTTTTTGGTTCGGCGCGGAACATTGAGGAAGGCGGCAGCTTGACCATTTTGGCGACTGCTTTGGTTGAGACCGGCTCCCGTATGGACGATGTGATCTATGAGGAGTTTAAAGGAACCGGAAACATGGAGCTTCATTTGGATCGCAAGCTGGCGGAGCGCAGAATTTTCCCGGCGATCGATATCCGCCGTTCGGGTACGCGCCGCGAAGAGCTTCTGCTCACCAAAGAAGAGCTGGATAAGCTGTGGATGATCCGGAAGAACATGAATGAAACAAATGAGTTTGTAGACTCCTTTATTAAAAAGTTGGCAGATACAAAAACAAACGAAGAATTTTTGCAAACCCTTGAGTCTAAGCAACAGGGCAGAGGGAAAGCAGCTAGCACGACGGTGAGTTCATAATGACTCACCGTCATTTTTTTTGTGGTGCTGGCATACCGTTAGGAAGGGAGCTGGAAAAGAAGGAGGAGATGCTTCGTGGAGTACGTGCAAGTTAGCGCTCCGGTGGAGTCACAGATGGAAGCGAAAAAAGCAGTCGTGGAGCAAGCGCTATTTCAAGCGTTTAATCCCTACGCCAGTCTGGCTTCGCCTGCACCAGCAATAAAAGGAAATTCAGTGGTGTACGCTGTTCGGCAAGGAGATACGCTATCCGGTATTGCCCAGCGCTACGGTCTTTCTTTAAAAAATCTGGTAGAGGCGAATACCATTACGAATCCCCATTTGTTAAGTGTGGGTATGAAGCTAATCATCAAGCGTGATGAAGTCGGACATATGGTGAAACGGGGAGAAACACTGGATTACATAGCAAGGCGGTACGGTGTGAGTCGGGAATCGTTAATCGAGCGAAATCCGCTGCTTAAATGGCTGTCGGACAACCTGTATGTCGGACAGGTCGTGTATGTCCCCATCGATAAAGGCAATCCGATGTTGGGCAACGATCCGGAGCAGAAGCGAAGTGCCGTTCAAGCGGCAAGTCGACAAGTCGTCACGAGGATTCGCGGCGGCCTCAGTTGGCCTGTCAGAGAAGCTACGATTACAAGCGGATTTGGAGCCCGTTGGGGAAAAACACACAAGGGTGTGGATTTGTGGAATGAACAGGAATCAAAGACCCCGATCTTGGCAGCGAGGGCGGGAGTTGTGGTGGAGGCAGGCGCCAACCGGTCAGGGTATGGGCGGATGGTCGTGATTGATCACGGAGATGGCTTGCAAACCTTTTATGCCCATATGCGTCTCTTGCTGGTGTCACCTGGCCAAACCGTAGAAGCAGGTGAGATATTGGGATACATGGGGCAAACGGGTAACTCTACGGGCTACCATTTGCACTTTGAAGTGCGACAGGATGATGTGCCGATCAATCCACTTCCCTATCTTGCCAGGTAACCCTATACAATTTACATTGCTTTTTCAATGCGATACAATGGGCAAAGCAAAGAAGCGAGGCGATTTTCCCATGTATTTAGTTTACGCAGATGAAAAAGGCAATGTATACGACCACCCAGGTCTTTTTGCAGTGGCTCGTAACGGAGATATATTGACAGAAATTCTGGAAGAAGAACTGATCCCGCTTCCGGAAGGATCGACGCTGGTCAGTTTGCCGGACACCGAGCCGATCGGAATGGACCCTGACACAGGTGAAATGGTCAAGTTGGATGGCTGTACAGCAGTAGGCGCACTTGTGCCACAAGGAATTACAAGGCTCTTGCTGCCAGGCTACGTGAAAACGAACAAGGAAAGCAAGCTGCCTTTGTTTGGCTACTCCGCAGTGGTCTGGAAGGATAACCGCTTCTGGGTAACGGGGCGTGAGAGTGACGATATTTACAAATGGGACCCGTTGAACTTCCCGATGGATGAACTGCGCCAGCGAGTGGCAAAGACGTTGGAGACGTTTCCGCAAAACCGCATTTTGAACCACTTGTCCCACTGTGCGTTGGAGTACGAATGCTTGACGGCCTCCAATAACTTTTTCAACCGCTGGGAAGGCAGCTTGCCTGTTTCCTATACCTGTAATGCCGGTTGCTACGGCTGTATTTCCGAGCAACCAGATGACAGTGGATTCCCTTCTCCACAGACGCGGATGAACTTCAAGCCGACAGAGGACGAGCTGGTAGAAGTCATGTTGCACCACCTCAAGACACCAGAGAGCATCATCAGCTTCGGACAGGGCTGTGAGGGTGAGCCTTCTACGATGGCTTCCATCATTGTTCCAGCGATGCGTCGTGTACGGGAAACGACAGATATGGGCTTTATCAACATCAATACGAATGCGGGCCTGACGGATCACATCAAAGGCATTGTCGATGCCGGCCTTGATCTGATGCGTGTGAGTATCATCAGTGCGATTGACGAACACTATAATGCCTACTACCGCCCGCGCAACTACACGTTGGAAAATGTAGCGCGTTCTGCTGAGTACGCTGCATCCAAGGGTGTGTATACCTCCATTAACTACTTGTGCTTCCCTGGCGTGTTTGACCGCGAAGAGGAAATGGAAGCGATGATCGAATTCATCCGCAGAACAGGTATTAAACTGATTCAGTTGCGGAATCTGAATATCGATCCAGAGAGTTATCTGGCGATGATTCCAAAAGCGCAAGGCGAAGTATTCGGCATGAAGCAAGCCATCGAAATTTATCAGCAGGAGCTGCCAGATGTCGTAATCGGTTCGTTTACACATATTCCTCCAGATCAACTCCAGCGCAGGAAAAACATGGCGTAATCGGCCAACCAGTTGCATTTCGGCAGTGTTTCATGCTACTATCTGATATGTGTTTATATAACTCTGTTTCGGCAAACGATTCAGGGCGGAAAGAGGTGTAGAAGAGATGAAACAAAACATTCATCCTAAGTACAACGTAGTAACAGTTAGCTGCGCATGCGGTAACGAATTTGAATCCGGTTCCGTGAAACAAGCGTTGAAAGTGGAGATCTGCTCCAACTGCCATCCTTTCTTCACAGGAAAACAAAAATTCGTTGATGCAGGCGGCCGTGTAGACCGTTTCAAACGCAAATACAATCTGTCCTAATCAGAATGTATGGGAACAACCAGGTAGAGCAATCTGCCTGGTTTTGTCTTTTTCTGGCACTGATTTTTTTCGGGAGGACAAACGATGACTGCCATAGTTTGGTTCCGCCGGGATCTGCGCTTGCATGATCATGCTGCTCTGCACGCAGCCATGCTCGCAGGCGACCCGATTATTCCTGTTTATATAGTAGAGGATTCGCTTTGTCTTTCTTCGACTGTAGGAGATAAGCGACTGCATGCGCATTTTTCTGCGATAGCTTCACTCTGCGACGCTTGGGCTCAACTGGGAGGACGCCTCTTGATTCGCCACGGTAACCCACTGCAAGTGCTCTGTCAATTAGTGCAAGAGACAGGTGCAGATAAGCTGTTTTTCAATCGGGATTATACACCAGAGGCTCGCAAGCGAGACGAGTTGGTGTCAGAAGTGTTGAGCAGTCACGGCGTGTTTGTACATACATGCAAGGATTTGGTTTTGCATGAGCCCGGGGAAATTATGACGAAGCAGCGGACGCCGTATGCCGTTTTTACACCTTATCGCTGCGTTTGGCAGACGCTGCCTAAAGAGAGACCGTTCCCTCAGCTGTCAACATGGAATCTATTTGATCGGTTGAAGGAATTAGCGAGTGAGCCGGTTCCTACCGTGGAAGCGTTTGGACGAAAACGACCGATTGGCACCGAGTGGGAAATGGAGCAGTTCGGGGAGCGAGCGGCACGTAAACGATTGCAGCAATTTTTAGATGAAGACATTTATACGTATAAAGAAAAACGCGACATGCCAGGGGTGAATGCGACCTCCCGGCTATCTTTTGCCCTAAACGCAGGTACTCTGTCTATACGGACGGTGTATCATAGCGTACAGGAAGTGCTTGCTTCCGCGCAGGGTGAGCAGGTTGCCTCGATCGAAGCTTTTCTTACGGAACTCATTTGGAGAGAATTTTATCAGCAGGTTCTTTATTTCCATCCGCACACGACTGACCATGCCTACCTGCCACAATTTGAAACGGTCGCTTGGGAAAATAGGAAGGATTTTTTTACCCATTGGTGTCAAGGGGAAACGGGCTACCCGATTGTCGATGCCGCCATGAAGCAGTTGAATGAGACGGGATGGATGCACAATCGGCTGCGGATGATCACCGCTTCTTTTTTGACGAAGGATTTGCTTGTGGATTGGCGTTGGGGAATGGCCTATTTCGCACAGCAGTTGATCGATTTCGATGAAGCGGCAAATATCGGGGGTTGGCAGTGGAGTGCTTCGACTGGTACCGATGCGCAACCGTATTTTCGGATTTTTAATCCGGTCACACAAGGGGAAAAGTTTGATCCAGACGGTGCATTCGTCAAAAAATATCTTCCCGTACTGCGTGAAGTACCTCTACAATATATTCATAAACCGTGGGACATGCCGGAGCATATCCAAGAGCAAGCAGGCTGCAAGATTGGCTTCGACTACCCGATTCCTTGTGTGGACCATGCACAAAGAAGAAAGCTGGCCATGGCCTTGTTTCAGGAGGCAAAAGACCGCCATGCAAAGACTTAAGTAACGACTTTTAGGCAAAGGGAGACAGAGACGTGGCACAACTATATTTTCGGTATGGAGCGATGAATGCTTCCAAATCCATTCAATTATTGACCGTTGCCCACAACTACGAGCAATCGGGGAAAAAAGTAGTAGTGTTTACTCCAGCAGTTGATGATCGCTATGGCGTGGGAAAAGTTGCTTCGCGTGTTGGGATTAGCAGAGAAGCGATTCCGATTAACGAAGAGACCGATCTGTATCAAATCGTAGAAGCAGAGTCAGTCAAGCCGCATTGTGTGTTGGTTGACGAGGCTCAGTTTATCAGCCGCCACCATGTGGACCAGCTCGTCAGGATCGTAGACAAGCTGGGAATCCCCGTAATCGTCTATGGCTTGTTGAAAAATTTCAAGAATGAGCTCTTCCCTGGCAGCGCCGCTCTGTTGTGCGAGGCTGATAAAGTAGAAGAAATTAAAACGGTTTGTGTTTACTGCAATAAAAAGGCGACGCATATTCTCAAGTTCAAAAATGGACAACCCGTCTACTCTGGGGAGACGATTGAAATTGCTGGGAATGATACATACAGCAGCGTCTGTCGCAAGCATTACTATACCCCTCCAGTTACCGAATAAAGAAAGCATAAGCCACCCCTGTTTGTCCCGTGCATGAGCCCAAGAGGCGATGCGCAGACTAAGCAAAACAGGAGGTGGCTTTTTCATGTGGACACAACCTAATTGGCTTTTACGCAGCTCGCGTGTCGTTCTGGGCTTGGTTGTACTTACGACTGTCCTCACTGTCGGATGCGGGGGAAATACGGCTAGGCAGCAGGGCTACAGTCCGGATATGAGGAATACGCAGCACGATATGAAGATCAGAGGGGATCAAAGTGGCAATACCCTGCAAGGACGTGCGCCTGTTGCTGCGGATCGTGACCCGTTAATGGGGCGCAATCAAAATCCGAATATGGTTATCGGCCACTGGAACTCACGCAATACCCAAGTCTACGCGACCAATATGGAGAGGATCGCCATGTCGGTAGAAGGTGTGGAAAATGCTCGCATCACACTCAGCGATGCCAATGCATATGTTACTCTTGACCTTGTGCATAACATCACTGCGAATCAAGCGCGAACCATCGAGCAGCAGGTGATTTCGCTTCTTCAGGAAAGAATCCCGCGTTACGATTTTCACTTAACCTCGCATGACGGTTACCATCGCTGACAGGTGAGCAGGACGTATGTAGCAAGGCTCGGCATAGCCGGGCCTGTTTGGCATCGGTAAAACATTTCCAGTAATAATGCGCTTTGACTTCTTGCGCCATTCCTCCTATAATTTATCTGTTATAACCGTTTTTATGGTAGATAGCATTTTATCGCAATTCATATCTAACATACATGCTACCAAGGCTTCGCCTGCGCCAAAAGGCTATTATTCTTTGCGATGGGGTGAAATAAAAATGTTTACACGCTTATCTGCAGTCGAAGAGCGTTTTGAAGAAGTAACCAACCTCCTATGTGACCCCGACGTCATTAGTGATACAAAACGCTTGCGTGAACTGTCCAAGGAACAATCTTCGTTGGAAGAGACGGTAACGACATACCGTGAATATAAATCAGTGGTGAGTCAAATCGACGACGCGAAAGCGATGCTGGAAGAGAAGCTGGATGACGAGATGCGTGAAATGGTCAAGCTCGAGCTCAATGAATTGTCAGCACGCAAGGAACAACTGGAAGATCGCTTGAAGATCCTGTTGCTTCCAAAAGACCCGAACGATGAGAAAAACGTGATTGTGGAAATCCGCGGTGCTGCGGGTGGCGATGAAGCTGCACTGTTTGCCGCTGTGCTTTTCCGTATGTACACGCGTTTTGCAGAGCGCAACGCTTTTAAAATTGAAGTGTTGGAGGCAAGCCCAACCGATATCGGCGGATACAAGGAAATTGTCTTCTCGCTGTCCGGTCGTGGTGCCTACAGCAAAATGAAATTCGAAAGCGGCGCGCATCGTGTGCAACGCATCCCGGCTACCGAATCCGGCGGACGCATCCATACTTCTACTGCGACTGTACTGGTTCTGCCAGAAGCAGAAGACGTGGAAGTGGAAGTACACGAAAAAGATATCCGCATCGATACGTTCTGCTCCAGTGGTGCAGGCGGTCAGAGCGTTAACACGACCAAGTCTGCGGTTCGCGTAACGCATATTCCTACAGGTATCATGGTTTCTTGTCAGGACGAGAAATCCCAGCATTCCAATAAAGACAAAGCGCTGCGTGTATTGCGCGCTCGTCTGTATGATTTCTACATGCAACAACAAAATGCGGAAGCAGATGCTACGCGCAAAAGCTTGGTGGGTACTGGTGACCGAAGCGAGCGCATCCGCACGTACAATTATCCACAAAGCCGCGTGACCGACCACCGCATCGGTCTGACCCTGCACCGACTGGAATCGGTATTGGAAGGCGAATTGGATGAAGTGATCGACAACCTGATCCTGCATGAACAAACGGAGCTTTTGAAAAGCCATGCACACTCAGCTTGATTGGTCTGATGTCACGACGATTCGAGAAGCCCTCTTACGGGCTTCTTCCTTTTTGCGGGAAAAAGGGACAAAGGATCCTTTGTTCGAAGCGGAGCTAATGATTCGTCACTGTCTCGACTGGGATCGGACGCGCTTTTTAATGGCGATGACGGATTCTATCGATGCAGAAACATTGGGGAAGCTGGACGGACTGTGCATGCGCAGGGCGAATAACGAGCCATTGCAATACATGTTTGGCGAACAGGAGTTTTACGGGCGTTCTTTTACGGTGCGACCAGGTGTGCTGATCCCTAGGCCGGAAACGGAAATACTGGTGGAGCAAGTGATGGCTGCCGCTGCAAAGCTCTGGCCTGAGCGGGAAGAGCTGGCGGTGGTGGATATCGGCACAGGGAGCGGAGCCATCTGCATTACGCTCGCGTTAGAAAAACCGCAATGGCGCGTGACTACGGTGGACCTGTCTCCTGAGGCAACGGCAATCGCTCGGGAAAATGCAAGTCGTCTTGGTGCAGATGTCCGCTTTCTACAAGGGGATTTGGTGCAGCCGCTTTTGGAAGCAGGCGAAAAGGTAGACATCCTCGTGTCCAATCCGCCTTATATCCCGAGTCGTGATGTCGAGGAGCTGGACGATGAAGTGCGCGTACATGAACCTCGCTTGGCTTTGGATGGCGGCGAAGATGGTCTGGATTGCTATCGTCGACTGTGTGAGGCGTTGCCGAATCTATTGAAAGAAAGAGCGGTCGTAGCGTTTGAGGTAGGCATTTATCAGGCTGGAGATGTAGCGGCATTGATGCGGGCATCCGGTGTCATGGATGAAGTAGAGATTGTTCCAGATTTGGCGGGGATCGAGCGGGTTGTTATCGGAGTGAGACGATAGCGCTGACTCGTCTCGCCTTTTTTACATAGGGAATGAATGTTTGAAATCGTGTGAATCTGTCCATACTGATTGCTAAAGAGAGAAGATCAGTATAGAGGGAGACGGATAACGATGAAACGGATGTTGTTGATGGCATTTAGCCTGTTTATGCTTATGATGAGCTGGGAGGGACAGCTTACTTCGGCCAATGTGTTGGATAATGGGCCGATCCCTCAGGAATCCGTTCGCTTGCGTATTATTGCGAACAGCGATTCTGTCCAAGATCAATGGTTAAAGCGCGAAGTCAGAGATGCGATTATCGCTCAAATGAATACGTGGGCGGAAGATATCGAGACTTTGGAGGAAGCAGAGCTAGTGATTCAATCACAATTGCCTGTCCTTCAACAAGTCGTAGACAAAACGATCAAGGAGCGCGGTTTTTCGTACAAAGCTGTAATCGACTTTGGCCAAGTCCCTTTTCCGACGAAGCTGTACGGCTCCTATGTGTATCCTGCGGGTAATTACCGAGCAGTCCGTGTTCAAATTGGAGAGGCAAAAGGTCAAAACTGGTGGTGTGTCCTGTTCCCGCCGCTCTGCTTTATTGACATGTCCAATGGCGACGCTGTACAAGCCGAGCCAACTCCAGAGCCTGAAGAATCGGAGCAAACGACAGCAGCTGTACCAGAGGAAGACTATGATCGGTTTGATAGAAAGCCAGTAGCGGTCTTACCCTTAGAAGAGAACGAAGTAGGGCGACATTCCGAATCAAATAGTGTGGACGCTGAGCAAACAAAAGTAGAGGCAGAAGAGTCCGAAGAGGTAGAAAAAGTAAAGGAAATAACCGCCTCTGCTCCTGAAGTAGAAGTGAGATTTTACTTATGGGAAAAAATTGAGAGCTGGCTCTCCTAAGCTGGACATAAAAAACGACACCCGCCGCATGTGCAGGTGTCGTTTTGAATTGCTATCCTTACTTTTTGAACAAAGCCTCACGAATCTCAGGCTTCAACAGACCTTGGTAACGATGAGCAGGGATCGCGAACTCTGGCATTCCTGCTGCATAAGCGGCAATTTCGTATTGACCAAAGTGGATCATCAAGTTGCCATCTTTAAAGGAGAATCCTTGATCCTCTCTGATGCTTTCGAATCCATCGTAAGGATTAAAGCCATCCGTCTGGGTTTTTTCTTTGATTTGTTGTGCAATGATTTGAGTGAGAATGGTACGGTAGTCATAGCCAGACTGGAACAGGTCAGCCAGCTTCAATTGTTTTGCCTTGGCTTGATTATCGATGGTGTAATACGTAACATCCGTCATGCCATGTGCTCCGCCTGTATAAATGTATGTCTGTACCGAGAAAGAAACGAGCTTGCCGGCATTGTGTACCTCATAGGAGATGTCGAGCGAATGAGGACGTGGCTCCCAGCCGTGTTTTTTCGCTTCTGCCGCATCTTCTTTGCCGGCTTTTTGTCCTTCCGCCAAGCCTGTTTGTGCTTCTTTCAGCAGAGTAGCGTTCAGTTTTGCTTCAAAAGCTTTATCCTTCATCCCGCTAATCACTGGGATGGATACTTTACCTTGAAATTCTTTCGTATCGACCGTAATGGTTTTTGGTGTGAACACGACACCGTTAGCTTGTGGCTTTGGCGCTTGTACAGCAGGCTTTGTGGAGGGTGCAGGTGAAGCAGGTGCTGCAAATACTGGAGCAGCGACGGCTGTTAACAATACAGCTGTGCCAAGCAGGCTGGAAGCTAAGGATTTAAAAGATGACATTTCATTCACGGTCCTTTCGATAAAGGGAAAGTTATTGTTTTGTTTTCGTATTCATTCTACTACAAGCCTATGACGGATGAAGTTAAAAAAAGGTAACAATGTTCCGTTTTCCACGCTGTTCAGAAAAGTTATTCACAAGTTACCCACAGCCTGTTGAAAACTTTTTGGTGCACATCTATACTTAAGGCACTCCTTACAAAGAAACGAGCTAGAGAAAGGATTTTTTAACGATGGAAATGAATTTTGTGACAAAAGTCTGGTCTGTGGATAACGATGTGGAAAATCAGCATAGTTGTGCACAGATTGTGGATGCAGCCCGTTTTCTTCGAGAAGGGGCAGTTGTCGCGTTTCCCACGGAGACGGTTTACGGCTTGGGAGCGAATGCATTATCAGATGAAGCAGTGGAAAAAATATTTACAGCAAAAGGCAGACCCAGCGATAATCCGCTGATTGTACATATTGGAGCGTGGGACCAGTTGTCCACGGTAGCAAGTGAGGTTCCGGAGAAAGGGAAAAAGCTGATGGAGGCGTTTTGGCCTGGACCCTTGACGGTGATTTTGCCAAAAACGGATCAGGTAGCTTCGCTGGTAACGGCAGGACTGGATTCAGTCGGGGTTCGCATGCCTGATCATCCGATTGCCTTGGCGCTGATAAAGGAAGCGGGAGTACCGATTGCAGCTCCGAGCGCCAATCGCTCTGGACGTCCGAGTCCAACGACAGCGGCGCATGTATTGGCTGATTTGGATGGACGCGTAGCAGGTGTGGTCGATGGTGGGGCAACAGGTGTTGGGGTAGAGTCTACTGTCATTGATGTGACGCAGGACCCGCCTATGATTCTGCGGCCAGGGGGCATCACACGGGAGCAAATGGAACCAGTGATTGGCTATGTGGAACTCGACCCTTCTTTTCAAGTGGGAGCAGCCGAGGCACCGCGCTCTCCAGGGATGAAATATACGCATTACGCTCCTGAAGGGGAAATGTGGCTAGTGTCAGGAGAGAGTGAAAAAGTTCGGGTGAAAATGGAAGACATGCTGCAACAGGCGAAGCAGCACGGTCAAAAAACGGGTGTGCTCGCAAAGGAAGAAACAGCTCCGTTTTGGCAAAGCCACGCGGCGGCAGATGTCGTTCTGGTGGTCGGATCACAAGCGGATCTGGAAGTGGTTGCCCAACAGCTTTATGCTGTGCTGCGGGAATTCGACGACCAAGAAGTGCAGTATATTGTTGGTGAGACTTTCCCGCGAAACGGGTTGGGTATGGCTGTGATGAATCGCTTGGAAAAGGCTGCTGGAGGCCGTGTCTTGTCCGTGTAAACCTGTCCTAAACTCCCCCTTGTCCGCATAAGGTGAAGAGACGGGAGGGGAGCTGCTTGGACCAGGTGTTATTCCAATGGGGGCAATTTTTGACGTTGCTCATTATTGCTTTCGCCTTAAGTATGGATGCCTTTTCGTTGGGAATTGGCGTAGGAATGGTCGGGATTCGGTTACGAGAGATTGTCAAAGTAAGTATCACCATCGGACTGTTTCACATTATGATGCCGATCATTGGGATTGTCGTTGGAGCATACTTGTCCGATTTGGTTGGAGATATAGCCGTGTTTATTGGCGGCGGTGTCCTGATGATCATTGGCTTGCATATGCTATGGAATGGCTTCGTCCAAGGGGATCAAAAAAGTGTGTTGAAGACAAAAGGGTTCGGACTTATGCTCTTCGCATTAAGTGTCAGCCTGGATGCTTTCACCGTCGGCTTCTCGTTCGGCTTGATCGAGGTCAATCGAATTTTGGCCATCTCCCTTTTTGGAATCATGGGTGCCACCATGTCTTACTTCGGTTTATTGTTAGGCAGGAGTGTGGGAGGGTGGCTTGGGGATTATAGCGAATTAGTAGGTGGACTTATTTTGTTTGGTTTTGGGTTAAAATTTATGATATAACCGGACTAATTAAGAGGAGAGGAGGAACGATACGTGAAACGGATACTATTCGTCTGTACGGGAAATACGTGCCGAAGCCCGATGGCAGAAGCGATGTTCCGTGCGAAGACAGACGGACAGGGACTTGAGATACGCTCAGCTGGAGTGGCGGCATTTGCCGGTCAGGATGCCTCCTTGCACGCCAAACAAGTATTAGATGAGCGAGGAATTGCCCACGATCATAAGGCCAGCAAGGTAGACGAAGGGTTGATTGAATGGTCTGATGTCATTTTGACGATGACGCACGGTCATAAGCGCGCGATCTTGACGTATTTCCCCTCAGCGGCTGAAAAGGTTCATACCCTGCAGGAGTTCGTTGGGATAGAAGGCTTTAGTGATATTGCCGATCCATATGGGGGATCACTGATGGATTATCGCAGGTGTGCCGAAGAAATCGAAGAGTCACTGGAAAGGCTCTCCATGATGTTTAAGGACCCAGGTCTTCGTAAATCAGTGGATGAATAAGGTGCTGGTGTATAGCCAGGGCCTTGTTTTTTATGAGAGTACGAACGATTTTTTAATGACCAGATAAAAATGTTCACTTTTTACTTATTGTTTTTTGATGTATACTAGACGAAGATTATGAGACAAGCGAGGGATGACAGATGAAAGTAGCACTTGCTGCTGATCACGGTGGATACAAGCTAAAAGAGGAGATCAAGACTCTGCTGGCCTCCATGAACATCCAGACGGAAGACTTCGGCTGCACCTGCGAGGAATCGGTTGATTATCCCGATTATGCTTTGCCAGTAGCAGAAAAGGTGGCAGCGGGGGAGTTTGATCGAGGCATTCTCGTTTGCGGAACAGGTATCGGCATGTCAATCGCAGCCAACAAGGTTCCAGGCATTCGTTGTGCACTCGTGCATGATACGTTTTCTGCACGCGCTACCCGTGAGCATAACAACACGAATGTGTTGGCGATGGGTGAGCGGGTCATTGGACCGGGTCTTGCGCTTGATATCGTGAAAATTTGGTTGGAAACAGAGTTTCAAGGTGGTCGCCATGAGCGTCGTGTGGAAAAAATTTCCCAAATTGAAGCGAAGCATGCGGGAGTGAAGTAAGTGGATTTATCCGCTATCGAAAAACAAATCAGTGACATTGTCGCAGAAGTAGCCGATATGGCAGAGCTTGCAGCCGGACAACTCATGGTGATTGGATGCAGTACCAGCGAGGTGCTCGGGGAGCATATCGGAAAAGCTGGCAGCCAAGATGTAGCAAAAGCTCTGTATCGTGGAATCCAATCTGTTGTAGAGAAACGCGGCTTTGCTGTTGCCTTTCAATGTTGTGAACATTTGAACAGGGCTCTGGTCGTCGAGCGCGATGTGGCATTGCGATACGGACTGGAAGAGGTTTCGGTTGTTCCCGTTCCGACTGCTGGAGGCTCTATGGCTGCGCATGCATTTACACAGTTCACGGATGCAGCCCTTGTGGAGCAAATTCGCGCGCATGCAGGCATAGACATCGGCCATACGCTTATCGGCATGCATCTAAAGCATGTGGCAGTACCGGTTCGTCCGACATTGCGTCTCATTGGACAAGCACATGTTACGGCAGCGCGCACACGTCCCAAGCTGATTGGCGGACCGCGCGCCGTGTATGAGAAGACACTACCGAATGAAAGCTGCACGTAAAAGAGGAGGAGAAACTACTATGCTAGATTTTTTGCGTAAACAAGACCCGCAAGTAATGGAAGCCATCCAATTGGAGCTCGGAAGACAACGCGACAAGATTGAGCTGATTGCTTCTGAAAACTTCGTAAGCCGCGCAGTTATGGAAGCAATGGGAACCGTTTTGACGAACAAATACGCAGAAGGTTACCCAGGCCGCCGCTATTATGGTGGTTGCGAGTATGTGGATATCGTGGAAAACATCGCGCGCGACCGCGTAAAAGAAATTTTCGGCGCTGAACATGCAAACGTACAACCACACTCCGGTGCTCAGGCGAACATGGCTGTATACTTCACGATTCTTCAGCCAGGCGACACTGTACTGGGAATGAACCTGTCCCACGGTGGTCACTTGACGCATGGTAGTGCAGTAAACTTCTCCGGTACTCTGTACAATTTCGTTGATTACGGTGTAGATGAAGATACTCACCTGATCAACTATGAAGTTGTTCGTGCAAAAGCATTGGAGCACAAGCCAAAACTGATCGTTTGTGGCGCGAGTGCTTATCCGCGTACGATTGATTTTGCCAAGTTCCGTGAGATCGCGGATGAAGTGGGCGCATACTTCATGGTGGACATGGCGCACATCGCTGGTCTGGTTGCGGCAGGTCTGCATCCAAACCCAGTACCGCACGCGCATTTCGTTACTTCTACGACGCACAAGACTCTGCGTGGACCACGTGGCGGTTTGATTTTGTGCAAAGAAGAATTCGCGAAAGGCATCGACAAATCCGTATTCCCGGGCGTTCAAGGTGGTCCGTTGATGCATGTGATCGCAGCAAAAGCGGTTGCCTTCGGCGAAAACCTGCAACCAGAGTTCAAGGATTACGCAACTCGCATCGTCAAGAATGCACGTGCATTTGCTGAGGCATTGACGGCAGAAGGACTGACGCTCGTTTCCGGCGGAACGGATAACCACCTCGTATTGGTTGATGTAAGCAAAATCGGCCTGACAGGTAAAGTCGCTGAGCATCTGTTGGACGAGGTAAGCATTACTACGAACAAGAATACCATCCCTTACGATACACAAAGCCCGTTTGTTACAAGCGGTGTCCGCATGGGTACGCCAGCAGTAACGAGCCGTGGTTTTGATGAGGAAGCAATGAAAGAAGTAGCAGCGATTATCGCTCTGACATTGAAAAACCCAGAGGATGCTGCGAAGCACGAGGAAGCACGCCAACGTGTGGCAGCTTTGTGCCAACGTTTCCCGATGTACGAAGGATTGAATATCTAAGCAAGGCAACGAGAAGCAGACCCAGTGGAAATTTTCCCATATGGGTCTGCTTTTTTTTCACTTGTCCACTGTTGATAGGGATCAAGGATGCGAAAAAGTACGAAGATTAGGCAAATTGACGGAGCCACTCTCACCAGCTATTATGGAAAGGATGCATTGATAGGGAAACGGAGGAAATGACATGAGCCGTGTATATGTGTTTGACCATCCGCTGATTCAGCATAAAGTTACGTATATTCGTGACAAGAATACAGGGACCAAGGAATTTCGCGAACTGGTAGATGAAGTGACTACTCTGATGGGCTATGAAATTACTCGTGATATGCCGTTGGAGGAAACCACCATCGAAACGCCAGTGGCTACCTGTCAGTCGAATGTAATTGCTGGTAAAAAAGTAGGGTTGGTACCGATTCTGCGTGCTGGTCTTGGTATGGTGGATGGCCTGATGAGGCTGATCCCTGCTGCCAAAGTAGGACACGTAGGTCTTTACCGTGATCCGGAAACCCTGCAGCCTGTTGAGTATTATGTGAAGCTGCCATCCGATGTTGCTGAGCGTGAGTTGATCGTAACTGACCCGATGCTGGCGACTGGTGGTTCTGCTGTTGCCGCTCTTACTGCTTTGAAAAAACGTGGAGCGAAAAACTTGAAATTGATGTGCCTCATCGCTGCTCCAGAAGGCATCAAGCTGGTTCAGGACGAGCATCCTGATGTAGATATTTACGTAGCGGCTGTTGATGAATATTTAAACGACCATGGATACATCGTGCCAGGCTTGGGCGATGCGGGTGACCGCTTGTACGGCACGAAGTAATCAGAGAGGGAAAAACGGATGAAAACTGTAAAAGTAATGACGGTATTCGGCACACGTCCGGAAGCGATTAAAATGGCGCCGCTTGTCCATGAATTGAACAAGTACAGCGAACAGATCGAATCGGTTGTTTGCGTGACGGCCCAACATCGTCAAATGCTCGATCAGGTTTTGGACATTTTTGATATTCAACCAGACATTGATTTGAACATCATGAAGGATCGCCAAACACTGGTGGGTGTAACCACTCGCGCATTGGAGAGCCTGGATGAAACGATGAAGGAAGTAAAACCAGACATTGTCCTCGTACACGGGGATACGACAACCACTTTTGTTGCGAGTCTGGCTGCTTTTTATAATCAAGTCGCGATCGGGCACGTGGAAGCGGGGTTGCGCACATGGGACAAGTACTCGCCGTTCCCGGAAGAGATGAACCGTCAGTTGACAGGGGTAATGGCTGACCTTCACTTCTCTCCGACCAATGGATCGGCTGACAATCTTCGTCGCGAAGCAAAGCCGGAAAAGAGCATCTACGTGACAGGAAATACAGCGATTGACGCGCTGAAAACAACGGTTCGCGAGGATTACACGCATCCGGTGCTTGATCGCGTAGCTGGTCAGAAGCTGGTGCTGATGACGGCACACCGCCGCGAAAATTTGGGCGAGCCGATGCGCCGTATTTTCCGTGCAGTTCGAAGACTGGTGGACGAGCATCCTGAGATTGCTGTTGTGTATCCGGTTCACTTGAATCCTGCTGTACAAGAAGTGGCGCAGGAGATTCTCGGAAACCACGATCGTATTTCGTTGATCGAACCATTGGATGCCCTTGATTTCCACAACTTCGCTCGTCGTGCCCATCTCATCCTGACCGATTCTGGCGGGGTGCAAGAGGAAGCGCCGTCTCTTGGCGTACCAGTTCTGGTTCTGCGCGATACGACAGAACGTCCTGAGGGTATTGAAGCAGGCACGTTGAAGCTCGTGGGAACCGACGAAGAGCAAGTTTATGCAATGGCAAAAGAATTGCTGACCAACCAAGCGGCTTACGATGCAATGGCGCACGCTGTCAACCCGTACGGGGATGGCGAGGCTTCCCGCCGTATCGTAGAAGCAATCCTCTATCATTTTGGTTTGCGAGCTGAACCACCAGAGCCTTTCCAACCAGGTCAGTAACATACAGCTAGGAAAACCCGCCAGGTACCGTTCGTCAAAACCGGGCGGGTTTCTTGTTGGAGAGGGATATTTTAGTTTTGATGACTGACGATTTGGTATGTTTTTCTAATAGAGAATCAAGAGAATTGGCGAAACTATCCATGACCTTTTGCGTCTAATATTTAGTTGCTTGGCTTAGAGGGTAGAAAGACAGAGTTTGGAATACGGAGAGGAGTTACCAACATGAGAGCGCAAAGGATAGTGACGCTGCTCACGGCCACGACCATGGCCTGGGGAGCTTTTGTTCCGTTTGTGCCGTTTGCGACCAATGTCGCACACGCCAGAGCGGAAACCAGTGCATTGAATATGATGTGGCAAACCCCAATTGGTGAAGGGACCACTTTGCAGAAATATACGAAATCATTTGCCAACCAAGTAGTCACGATCATGGTGACCAAGGTTGACATGAATAATCCTTACGTTGAGGTCAAACCGGTATACGGAACGAAAGGCAAGCTGACAGACAGGCAGACGGTTACACAAATGGCGCGTGAAACAGGAGCTGTAGCAGCGATCAATGCCGACTTTTTTAACATGTCGAAGCGGGGAGCGCCGTTTGGCATTGTCATGAAAGATGACGAACTCATTTCTTCCATGGGCTTGGTCTCCTACTGGTACGCGCTAGGCTTGACTGGAGACAAGATGGCTATCGTCGACAAGTTTGGCTTTGGCGGCAAGGTTACAGCTCCTAATGGCGCTACCTATTCGATTCAAGGAGTTAACAAGGAAGAGTACAACCCGAGTGATGGGCGAAAAAGTCACCAGAACCAACTGAACGTCTATACCCCTTCCTTTGGCAAAAACAGCTTGGGGACCATATCGGGCTACAAAGATGTCGTCGAGATTCTGTTTGTAGACAACGTAGCCAAAGAAGTTCGTGTGAATCAACCTGGCGTATACATACCTTACAACGGCTATGTCCTTTGGGGACATGGAGCAGCAGGAGCCTTTCTCAAACAAAACTTCCCAGTAGGCGCTACTGCAACAGTTGAGTACCAAACAACACCGCAGACACTCGACTTGAACCATGCGGTGGGTGGCAATGTCCTTTTAGTCGATCAAGGGAAAGCACTTTCGTCCTTTCCAGCGGACAAGTCCATCACGAACAAAACGGCACGCACAGCGGTCGGTGTTTCCCAGGACGGGAAGACCTTGTACATGGTCACGATCGATGCGAGCCAAGGTGTTTATTTGGACGAACTGGCAAAAATCATGGCGGAGCTCGGCTCTTATCGGGCTGTAAACTTTGACGGTGGTGGCTCTACGACCATGGCAGCTCGCATGCTGGGTGAGACACACGCGAATCTGGCGAATAAGCCGAGCGGCGGTGCTGAGCGTCGAGTGCCTACTGGACTGGCCGTATACAACACGGCACCTGCTGGAGAATTGAAAGGCTTCCAAATCGATGTACCGGCAGATGTGCTTATCGGACAATCTATCCCGCTCAGCGCATCCAAAGGATATGACGTTCATTACCAGCCATATGCGATCAATGCAGGCGACGTGAGTTGGGATGCGAGCCAGTCCGAAGCAGGAACCGTAAATGGCAAGCAATTCACACCAGCTCGCTCCGGCAAGATCACATTGACAGCGCGATTGGGCAATGTGACGCAAAATAAAGACATTCAAGTCATTTCCGGCAACGATGTCCAGCAAATCATCGTTTCCCCGAATCCGATCACGATTGCACCGGGACAATCCCTTAATCTCGATGTCAAAATCAAAACGAAGAAGGGCTCTACCGTACAAGCAACGCCACTTAGCGTAAAAGCGAGTGTCGATTCTTCTGTAGCAACGATTAACGACAATCTGCAACTGGTAGCAGGCAATGAGCCGGGCAACGGAAACCTGACGATTACGTATGATGGCGTGGCGACAACCGTACCATTTGCCGTCGGACAATTTGAGCAACCATGGCTCACCTTCGATAATCAGGCAGGCATGTACCATGCGGCAAATCCATCCAGCATCAGTTCCGCTGGCTCGTTCGCGCTCGTTTCTGATCAGACATTCCGCACGAAAAAGGCAGCGAAGCTGGTGTACAACTTCTCTGGAGCACCTGCGAACAACATGCGGATTTCGTACGGCGTTCTGGGGGCAAAGCCTGTGACCATCCCTGGCAAACCACTCGGATTGGGCTTGTGGGTCAATGGTGACAACAGCGGACATTGGCTCCGTGCAGAAGTAGTCGATGCAAACGGCAAGCCGGTCTATGTCGATCTGGCAAAAGAGATCGATTGGACAGGCTGGAAGCAGGTCAAAGGCTACTTCCCGAGCAATGTTGCGTATCCGTTGCAGCTGAAGAGTGTGTATGTCGTTGACCAAGCCAATGATGGCATTACACACGACAAAGGAACACTGTACTTCGACGAATTCTCGCTCCTCTTGGGCAACCAGACAGGTCAACCGAGCGATGCGGCCGTTGTTCCTGAACTGCCAGGCAGCATGTCCCTCGGGGCGGAGCTGGATCTCCATTATTCCTTTGCAAATACTGCACCTTACCTAGATAGTGCGCTCATTGATGTGGAGTCGATTGTGACCCAGCCAATGCCAGGCTATGTGCCTGCTGATTATTCGTTTACGATTAAGCCGGGCGAACTAAAAGCGGGACAAGAGGACGCGATTTCCACTTCTTCGATTCAGTTGACCTTAGCACCGAAGCAATGGCTCGCTGGAAAAGGCGTTGGACTCTTGTACGTAAACGAAGTGAACAATACATTGGATCCGCTGCTTGGAACCATGAATGCTCAAGGGCAGTGGGTATATGAAGTCAACGGCTACGGCAAGTACATTCCGTACTACCTAGACAATGCAGGCACGAGCAGCGCTGGATTTACCGATATCACGAAGCATCCAGCCAAGGCGGAAATCACCTACATGGCGGAAAAGGGCTACGTGAAGGGTTTGACGGAGACGACGTTCGGTCCAGAGGTTTCCTTGACCAGAGCACAGTTCGTCACCCTGCTCGCGCGCACTTTTGAATGGGACCTCCCTTCCTCGCCAAAGCTGAAATTCAAGGATAAGGTGCCTTCCTATGCGCAAGGTGCCGTACAGGTTGCTGTTTCCAAAGGCCTGGTGAAAGGGTATAAAGATAACACCTTCCGTCCGGATCAGCCAGTGACTCGCGCAGAGGCTGCAGTCATTCTCGATCGTCTCGTGAATAAAAAGGGAGCGACGAAAAAGGTATCCGATAAAGGGACCTGGCCATCCTGGGCATCTACATCCATCAACAATATGGTCGGACTCGGTCTGATTGATCCAGTTGGAGGAAATTATCAGCCGAATAAACCGACGACGAGAGCAGTGTGTGTCGTAGCGCTTTATCGCATCCTGCATCAAGATAAATAGACGGAGTATAAAAGGTCAAGCTTCTCTAACGAAGAGGAGCTTGGCCTTTTTCTGTCGCCTTCCGGAGTTTTAGAAGGTATTGATGAACTGACAAAGCTGGTGAGAAGAAAAAGTGCAGGGCTCGTAGACCTTGACAACGCCTACCCAGTCGGAACTTGCAAAAGGGGACCACGCTTGTCGAACACTTCTTCCTTGAGAAGCTTCCGCCCGTAGGGTGGCTTTGGCTCGACGGTCCCCTTTTGGAAGTGTAGACGGACAGTAAATCCCCCCTGCTGGCGTGTCAGAGTCGAAGAGAACTGCGCTTTTTCTTCTCCTCCACTATGTTGACTCAAACCAGAAGGACCTTCTTGCTAATTTTTCAAAGTCGAGAAAAAAGCTTTGCCAAAATAGGTTAACCAATTTAAAATAACGGTTAACAAATATATGTTAACCAAGGTTGTGATTTGGTTGTTAAATAATTATGCAGAGCTCTCCGCCAAAAACAAGCAATACGTTTGGCATCCCTTCACCCAAATGAAAGACTACGTCGCACAGGAGCCGTTAATTATTGCGAGAGGAGAAGGGATCAAGCTGTTCGATGTGAACGGCAAGGCTTACTACGATGGTTTTTCCTCAGTGTGGTTGAACGTCCATGGCCACAACGTTCCCGAGCTGAATCAGGCGATCACGGACCAGCTCGACCAGATTGCCCATTCTACCTTGCTCGGCATGGCAAACGTCCCATCCATTTTATTAGCGGAAAAGCTGATCCACCTCGCTCCAAAAGGATTGAGCAAAGTCTTTTACTCTGACAACGGGGCAACGGCGGTCGAAATCTCACTGAAAATGGCGTTCCAATACTGGCAAAATCGCGGGCAGACCGGCAAGCATTCGTTTATCACGATGAACAATGCCTATCACGGAGATACGATTGGAGCCACCAGTGTGGGAGCCATCCCTCTCTACCATCAGGTCTACAAACCGCTGCTCTTTTCTCCGCATGTCATTCCATACCCTTATCCATACAGGCAAGGCGGCGAAGAAGCAGCCGTTCAGGCCACATTGAGCAGTCTGGAAAGCTTGCTGAAGCAAAGAGCTCATGAGATTGCGGCGATGATCGTGGAACCAGTCGTTCAGGGAGCAAGCGGCATGATTATCATGCCGGACGGTTGCTTGAAAAAAATCGCGGAGCTGTTGCGCGCCTACGATGTATTGCTGATCGCCGACGAAGTAGCGACAGGATTTGGACGCACGGGCAAAATGTTCGCTTGTGAGCATGATGAGGTCGTGCCAGACATCATGGCGGTCGCGAAAGGGCTCACGGGAGGGTATTTGCCAGTAGCGGCTACCTTAGTAACCGAGCAGATTTATGATGCCTTTTTCGCCGACTATGAGGAACAGAAAACCTTTTTCCACGGACACTCATTCACGGGAAATCCACTTGGCTGTGCAGTTGCGCTCGCTAACCTGCGGCTGATGGAGGAGCGCGAAGTCGTTCAACAAGTAGCACAAAAAGCAATCGATCTAGATCAATTGCTAAAGCCACTTCGCGACCTGTCTCATGTAGGAGAAATCCGGCAAAAAGGCTTGATGGCGGGAATCGAGCTGGTTCGGGATAAAGAGATCAAAGAGCCTTATCACTGGAATGAGCGGGTCGGTGTGCGTGTCTGTCAGGTAGCGAGAGAAAAAGGGCTTCTGACACGACCGTTGGGCAATGTTATCGTTTTTATCCCACCGCTAGTATCTACAACCGAGGAATTGGCTGACATGGTTCGGATTTTGGCGGAATCGATTCAGGAAGTAACGTCAGGTGATACGGAGGAGTGATTGGTATGGCTGATCGGCCCTTTTCCGGATTGTTCATCACAGGAACAGATACAGGGGTGGGCAAAACGGTTGTGACTGCCGGAATCGCATCCGTGTTGCGTGAGACAGGAGTGGACATAGGGGTTTGGAAGCCAGTCCAGTCAGGTGCACGAGCACATGATGAGGGCAGTGACGCTATGCACTTGAGATCGTGGAGCGGAGTGCCTGACGCGTGTGAGGAGATAGCCCCGCTCTGTTTTGAGGCACCGCTTACCCCTTTATTGGCTGCGGAAGCAGAGGGGAAAAGCTTGACTATGGAGGAAGTACTTGCTGGAGGGCGACCTCTGATGGAACGTTATCCGGCACTCCTTGTCGAAGGAGCAGGTGGTCTGATTGTTCCATTGACCCCAACCGAAACGATGGCGGATCTTGCTGCTCGACTGAACCTGCCGATGCTCATCGTGGCTCGGGCTGGGCTCGGCACGATTAACCATACGCTCTTGTCCGTTTGGTATGCACGGGAACTCGGAATCGAAGTTGTAGGTGTCATCCTGAATCAAACCAACTCAGCTGGTGTCATCGATGAGAGTGTCAAAACAAACGCGAGCATGATTGAGAGCTATGGGGGAGTTCCCGTATGGGGCGTGCTTCCATGGATAGACCAACCGTTTGAGCGCCAGCAGTTGACACAGCTAATCCGAGAATGCGTAGACATCGGTCAGTTGTGTCAGTGGAGCCATAAATAACAAGAAGGGGAGACGAGAAAATGAAGCAAAGCACCTGTCTGGATTGGAAGGGATACGCTCATAAAGCGATGAACAAAGAAGAGTTTACGCAGGAAGAAGCAATGAAGGTGTTGCAAGCGCCAGATGATGAGCTGCTGCTGGTCATGAACGAAGCTTTTCGCGTCAGAAAGCACTTTTTCGGAAAAAAGGTCAAACTGAACATGATCATCAACGCCAAGAGTGGCCTATGCCCGGAGGATTGCGGTTACTGCTCGCAGTCGATTGTCTCGAATGCACCCGTATCCAAGTACACGATGCTGGACAAGGAGACATTGCTCGCAGGTGCGCGAGAAGCCATGAATCGAAAAGCAGGTACATACTGTATTGTCGCCTCAGGGCGTGGTCCCACGGAAAGAGAGCTGGGCCAGGTCATCGAGGCAGTCAAAGAAATCCGCGAGACGATGCCGCTGAAAATTTGCGCGTGCTTAGGGATATTAAGCGACGAACAAGCGACGCGCCTAAAAGACTCAGGTGTTCACCGCTACAACCATAATCTCAACACGAGTCGCAACCATTACGAAGCAATTACGACAACACATACGTACGATCAGCGTGTACAGACGGTTGATACCGTGAAAAGAGCAGGGATGTCGCCATGCGCAGGCGTGATCATCGGCATGGGAGAGAGCGATGAGGAGATCGTCGAAATGGCGTTTGCCCTGCGCAATCTTGACGCAGATTCCATCCCGATCAATTTTTTAAATGCGATTCCAGGAACACCGTTGGAGGATAAAGGACGCACCCCGGCAATGAAGGCTCTTCGTGTTCTAGCCTTGTTCCGGTTTATTTGCCCGGATAAAGAAATTCGCGTTGCAGGTGGTCGCGAAGTGAATTTGCGCACCTTGCAGCCGCTCTCCTTGTATGCAGCTAATTCATTGTTCGTGGGCGACTATTTGACTACGCCCGGGCAAGAAATCACGACAGACCATCAGATGATTGAAGACCTCGGGTTTGAAATCGAGCTGTGTGCGCTGTAGGACAGTAGGTCTGCCATGAACAAACGATACACATGGTTGGAAAAAGAATACGATTCATTGCGGAAACAATCGTTGGCAAGGGAATGGAATACCGTAGAGTCAGCCAGTGATCGCACAGGCACGTGGATTCAGGTCGAAGGAAAACGATTATTAAACCTGTCATCGAACAACTATTTGGGCTTGGCCCACGATCAACGAATCGTGGAAGCTGGCAAGATGGCGGCAGAGGAGTGGGGGGCAGGAGGAACTGCCTCTCGTCTCGTCCATGGCAACTACGCTTTGTACGACGAGCTGGAAAAGCAGCTTGCGGCGTGGAAAGAGCGAGAAGGTGCGCTTGTCTTTGCGAACGGCTATCAGGCAAATACGGGGGTAATTGCAGCACTTGCCGGAAGAGGCGACGCTGTTTTTAGTGATCGGTTGAATCACGCCAGCATTGTCGATGGGATCGTGCTCAGTCGGGCGGAGCATTTTCGGTACAGACATAACGACATGGAGCATCTGGAATTTTTGCTGAAAAAGCACCAGGATGCAAGACGGAAGTGGATTGTCACGGACAGCATATTCTCCATGGATGGTGATAAAGCCCCTCTTCTTGAATTGGTACAACTGCGAGATCGTTACGATGCCATGCTGATGGTTGACGAAGCCCATGCAGGGGGAGTGCGTGGTGAAGAAGGGCAGGGCTTGTGCCACGAGCTGGGCATCGCCGGACAAGTCGATGTTTTGATGGGAACCTTCAGTAAGGCATTTGGTGTTTATGGGGCATACGTATGCGCAGATGAGATCATCATTCGTTACTTGATGACAAAAGCGCGCTCACTGGTGTATTCGACAGCTCTGCCTCCTACTGTGATTGGCTCGAATCTGGCGGCGTTGTCTGTGGTGCAAACAGAGTCTTGGCGAAGAAAAGCAGTGAGGCAGAATGCGCTCATGTTTCGCCAGTTGCTTCGCTCACGCGGGTTTACCGTAGACGAAGAAGATACGCCAATCATCCCGCTCACATTAGGAGAAAATGAGTGGACTTTGCAATTCAGCAAAAGGCTTCGGCAGCGAGGGATTGCAGCAGTGGCGATTCGACCCCCTACCGTGCCAGCAGGAACCGCACGTATCCGCTTTACGGTGATGGCTGCCCATACGTTCGAAGAGCTGGAGTGGGCTTGCGAGCAAGTGAGCGATATCAGAGACGAGCTTCTTAGAGGAGGGACGATAACGTGAGAAAAGTGATGCTGTGGCTAACCGGGTGGGGAATGCCGGAATGCAGTTGGGATGCAGTTCGCTCACAATTTCCTTCCTATCAGCACATCATTCCTACTTATTCGGACGTCACTGACTCCTTGCAATTTTACGAGAGAGTAGAAGAGGCAGTCCGCTCTCTGTCGGCGCAGGAACTGATTGTTGTGGGGTGGTCCATGGGAGGCATGCTCGGAATGCGCCTCGCTGCCCAGTACCCAGTCTCAGGACTTGTTTTGATCGGCACCACAGCACGTTTTACCTGCGAACAGCAAGACCTTCGCAAAGGGTGGTATCCTGTTGTTTTGCAAAGGATGAAAAGGCAGCTTTCCGTAGCACGCGAGCGGGTGATGGACGTATTTGTCGAACAGATGCTAACACCAGGAGAGCGTGAGCTAACAGACTTGCGCGTGGGGGTGGATAGCCAGAAGTGGAGTACGGCGGCATTGATTGCGGGCTTGTCCTATTTAGAAGAAGAGGATTGCCGCCCGTTCCTGTCTTCGCTGACTACTCCCACTCTCGTTATTCATGGAACGGAGGATGCTATCTGTTCGCTCGCAGCCGGAAAAGAACTGGCGAGTAGCATTACGGGTGCGAATTTCGTGCAAATTCCTGACTGTGGTCATGCTCCGCATGTATTTGTTCCAGAGGTTGTAGGAGAATCGCTAAAGAGGATGGTGGAGCAGCTTGCAGAAGAGGGCAATCAGCAGCCGATTTAGTGAGAAGGCTGCCTCATACGAAAAATATGCACGCGTGCAAAAGAAGATGGCCGATCATGTGAGTCAAATGGTGACAGAAATAACGAACGAGAATGAGGTGCGAAACATTCTGGAGATTGGCTGCGGGACAGGGGGATTAACCCGCGTCATTCGCAGCCATTTTTCTGATGCCCATTACGAAGCGGTAGAGATGGCGTCAGGTATGCTGGAGCAGGCAAGGAACAATCTGGAGCAGTACGGCCTGATTTGCTCATTTTTTCAAGCCGATGCCGAAGAATGGGTTTGGGAACAACAGGCGAAGTCGAAGGATTTGATCGTTTCAGGAGCGTGTTTTCAGTGGTTTGCCAAGCCAGCGCATACGCTAAAAGGATTGGGAAGAATCCTGAAGCCCGGAGCACCTTTGGTATTTTCGACATTTGGACCCGATACTTTTTGGGAGCTGCATGATTCGTTTGCGAATGCACATGCGATTTTGGGGGAAAAGGGAGTACGCCATGGCTTGGAGTTTCTCTCTGCACGTGATTGGCACGGGCTTTTGGAGCAAGCAGGGTTTACGGATATAGAGGTGATTAGGAAATATGAACGGCTAACTTATCCGGGGGTACGGGAGTTCTTGCATGCCGTGAAAGCAGTGGGCGCCAGTGCAAGTATGGAGCAAGGGAGCGGTCTTGGGCGCAGAAAACTTCTTGGAGAAATGATTCGTTACTATGAGCAGACGTATAAAAGAGAAACGGGGATTCCAGTCACCTACGAAGTTATTTACGTTCGCGCCGTTTCATCGATGTAATGCGCTTTCTATAGATATTTGCTATAGAAATGAGAATGGTTATCAAATAGAATGAATAGAAGAACGATGGGAGGGCTATCAAGGAGTTGATTGTAGGACAATGAACGTGAATGATCATATTTTTCTATGGAATCAGGCAAGTGTGCGATTACATGATGTACGGCATATCGTCATGCGAGCCGGAGAGCAGCTGCGATCCTATCAATTGCCGGCTAGTGCCTTTCTATTCTCGGTGAGGGGCAGTGGGCTGATTCGTCTTGATGGGAATGCGCATGCTATTAAGAATTGCTATATGGCCCATGCTGGCAAAGGTACTTACGTGGATATCGAGGAAATCAAGGGTGAGCTGGAATACTATCTGATTTTATACAAAGCTCATTTGCCGTTGCCTTGTCGGCAAGAGCTGCTACGTTTACTGGAGCAAACACAACCTTTTCACATCCAATACGGCTTTACTCCCATGCATCAGGCAAATGTATTTGTCGCAATATCACGTATGCAGCAAGCATGGAATCAGAACGGCAACCTGGACAAGCTGCGAGCCAAGGCCCTGCTTTATCAACTCGTATGTGAGCTAATGGCACAGATGGAGTCGCAAGGAATCGGAGTAACGGTACCGAATTTGGTCGTTCAGGCCGTCAGGTATATCGAGGAGCATTACGCAGAGGCTTTCACACTCGATGATTTTGCCGCGCTCTTAAACTGTAGTCCCCGATCCCTGCAACGCACTTTTAAAGCCCAGCTAGCGGTCGGTCCTATCGACTATCTGATCCAGGTGCGCATACAAAAAGCGCAGGAACTGCTGCGTCAAACGAATTTGGGGCTTAAAGAGGTAGCGGAATCAGTAGGTTATACAGACAGCTATTATTTCAGTCGTATCTTTAAAAAATATACAGGCTTCTCCCCTTCTGTGTATAAGGAAAATCAGCTGACATCGGAAATTCGTCGCCAAAGTCCATCACTCTTGTCGCGATATTCCATTGCTGGTCAAAAGCTGTGGAAATATAATGATCACATTGAAAATGAAAATCAAAGTCATTTGCGATCAAGAGATGGGGGAGCCGTACCGATGTATAAGAGTACAAAAGCGATGCTGGCGCTGAATCTGATGCTTAGCCTTACCTTGCTGCTCGGAGCCTGCTCAGCTGGCGGCACGAATACTAGCAATACGGGGAGTACAGCCACTGGCGCTACGAATCAGGTAGCGACGCAGTCGAATACAACGCAACCCGCCGCGAATCAAGAAGCGAAGAAAAGCGAACCGCGTACGATTAAGCACATGAAAGGCGAGCTGAAGCTTGATTTTAAACCAGTGAGAATCGCCGTGCTGGATACACAATATGCAGATCAAATGATTGCCTTGGGCGAATTGCCTGCAGGCAGTGTGATTACAACGGGGGACGGTACGAAGTTTCCCGAGTATCTCATGGACAAACTAAAAGATGTACATGTACTCGGGACAAAGGACGAGCCTAATTCCGAAGCGGTCGTAGCTATGGAGCCTGACTTGATTATTTGCACGGAGTTCCAGGATAAAATCTATGATAACCTGTCCAAAATCGCTCCAACCATTATGTTTGGTCGAAACGAGGACTGGCGGGAGACACTGCTTACATTCGGAAAAATTCTTGAAAAAGAACAAGAAGCTGAGCAAATCGTAAAGGACTACCAGGAGAAAACGAGCAAATTGAAAGCGGAACTGGCAACCAAACTCAAGGGTGAGTCTGTCGCACTGATTCGTCCGCGTGACAATGCCATTCGACTGCATACCATTGAACACCGTACAGCTGCCATCTTATATACCGATTTGGGGCTGACTCCGCCTAAGCAAGCCATGGATAAATCAGATACTGCTACGATGATTTCGCTAGAGGTAATGCCAGAGCTGAAGGCTGGTCACTTGTTTGTCGTAACGGACAAAGCCAATCAAGCATTGACAGATGAGTACAAAAACAGCTCCATTTGGAAAGGCTTGAAAGCTGCCAAGGAAAACAAGGTCTACGAGGTAAACACCACGGTGTGGATCGCCTATTACGGCCCGATTGCCATTAATAACGTCGTCGACGAGATTGCAGAAGCACTCCTGTAAAAAACGGGACCGTCACTCTCTTATTCTCATGAGAGGTGACGGTTTTTTCATCATGATGGAAAGAAAGCGATTTCTTTGCAGGAATTATCCGCAAAAGATGGAATTTTAAGAAGGTTGCCTATCCTGTGTATTCGAGGGGTGTGTGGAAGATGAGTCAAAGAGAAATCGTCATTGCGAGTGCTGTGCGCACTGCTATAGGTAGCTTTCAAGGAACGCTTGCAGGTGTCAGCGCGACAAAGCTGGGCGGGATTGTACTGGAAGCAGCGCTAGAACGTGCAGGTGTTTCCAAGGATGCGGTCGATGAAGTGATTATGGGGAATGTACTGTCAGCAGGCTTGGGTCAAAATCCGGCGCGCCAGGCTTCTATTCACGCTGGCCTTGCTCATGAAGTTCCCTCCCTGACAATCAACAAGGTTTGTGGTTCAGGTCTAAAAGCCGTTCATCTGGCCGTTCAGTCAATCCTTGCAGGTGAGGCAGAAGTTGTCTTGGCTGGTGGGATGGAAAATATGAGCCAGGCACCATACTTAATGGAAGGTGCGCGCTCAGGCTACCGCATGGGAGATCAGAAAGTTGTAGACTCCATGATTCGTGACGGGCTGTGGTGTGCTTTCAACGACTACCACATGGGCATTACAGCGGAGAATCTTTGCACCAAATACGAAATCGGACGCGAAGAGCAGGATGAATTTTCAGCGTGGAGCCAGGAAAAAGCTCAGCAAGCGCTCACTAGCGGCCGTTTTCAAGAAGAAATCGTGCCGGTCCCGATTCCGCAGCGCAAGGTTGATCCGGTGCTGTTTGCCGTGGACGAATTCCCGCGTGCTGGCGTGACAGCCGAAGCGCTAGGCAAGCTGAAGCCTGCATTTAAAAAGGATGGAACTGTGACAGCTGGAAATGCATCCGGCATCAACGATGGAGCAGCAGCTCTCTTGATTATGACACGCGAGAAGGCAGAAGAGCTGGGAGTGAAGCCTCTAGCCCGTATCGTAGCCAATGCGAGTGCAGGTGTTGATCCGAGCATTATGGGGTACGGTCCTGTTCCTGCGACTAAACGCGTACTGGAAAAAGCGGGACTGTCGATTGCTGACATCGATTTGATCGAAGCAAACGAAGCTTTTGCCGTCCAATCGCTGTCTGTTGGCAAAGCATTAGGCTTTGATCGCGAGAAGCTGAATGTCAACGGCGGAGCCATTGCTTTGGGACATCCAATCGGTGCGAGTGGCGCGAGAATTTTGGTCACGCTCGTGCATGAATTGCAAAAGCGCGAAGGGGCAAAATATGGGTTAGCGACTCTTTGCATTGGTGGTGGACAAGGGGTCTCCACAATTGTCGAGAAAATTTAATTTTTAAATTGTGAACGCTTTGTGTACACAGAAACGCTTGCGTTGACAAAGGGAATAAATCTTCGTTAATATGGATGAGGGCATTTGGAAATTGTGTGCCCTCTCCTTATGTGAAAGGAGAAGGATAAACTGGCGAAACTTGACAATCCATGGCGAGCACTTGGTTTGGTCAGCGTACTTGGTCTTGACTTTGCCATTTGTGTGGTTGCCGGTTTTATGATCGGCAGATACGCGGATCGCCTACTAGCGACTGATCCTTGGTTCTTGCTTATCGGCTTGATTACAGGGATTGCTGTTGGTGTATACACTGTCTATCGACTCATTCGCCCGTATCTGTAGGGGGTGACGAACGATGGAAGCGTTTGCTTTAGCGATGCGAAAGACTTTTCGCTATTCTTTTTGGTGTTTGGCCTTGTTTGTAATCCTATTAGTTTTATTGCCTGATCACAAAGTTTTCTTACAGAGTTTGTTACTCGGAACCGTGGCAGGAATCATTAATACCATCGTTCTGGCTGGCAAGGTCTGGGTCGTAGGGCAAATAGCAGATAACCCTGATGTAAGACCAAAAGGAACAGGGACGATGCTCCGGTTTATGATTGCCGGCCTTTCAGCCTATCTTACCTTTCTTTTTCCTCACATCTTCATGTTATCTGGGGTCCTGCTTGGATTGTTTTTGATCCAAGGGATCGGCTTTCTACTCGTATACCGCAATTTCAAATAGATTTGGTACAGCTTTACTAAACATGAAATGAATTAACAGAGAGCGTTCGATAGCAGTGCTTAGACAGATGTTTCGGACAACCTCTATCTATTGATGGAAAGGGGTGAAAAGATGGGTCATCATTATACGTTACGGTTTGAGTGGGCTGGCATGGTATTTGACATCGCTACTATTCTTATGATGCTTCTTACCGCACTGCTTGTGTTTGTTTTCCTAGTTGTAATGACGCGGAAGCTGGAAACCGGAGTTCCGGGTGCCAAGCAAAACGCAGTCGAGTGGATTTTTGACTTCGTCAAGAATGTTTCCGCAGGATACATGGATCATAAGAAAGTCATGATGATGATGACGCTTGGTATTACGCTGTTCCTCTACATCTTCATTGGGAATCAGCTGGGTGTTATCGCCAACGTGACTACAGTGCACAAAGGTGAGATCAGCGAAGGCGTTATGAAGATGCTGACTGTTGCTACTACGCCAGAAGCCGAAGCGAAAAAGCGCGAAACCGTTGAGCACGAGCTAGCTGAAAAAGGGGCTCACGTTGTCTGGTGGAAATCGCCAACTGCTACGCCAAGCGTAACATTTGGTTTGGCATTGGTGGTATTGCTTTACTCCCACTACCTCGGTATCAAGAAAAGTCCAGGTGGTTGGTTCAAGCACGTATTCCTCAACCCGATTCACATTCTTGAGGAGTTTATCATTAAACCGTTGACGCTTCCTCTGCGTTTGTTCGGTAACCTCTTTGCAAAAGAGATCATGATTGCCTTCCTGTTGAGTGGGGGTATTTTGGCCGCAGCACCATTGTTTATCTGGCTCGGCTACTCCGTCTTCGTAGGTGCAATTCAGGCGTTCATTTTCTTGACTCTTTCTATGGTTTACATTTCACAACTTGTGAATGATGAACACTAAAATCTAGTTTTGGTTAACAACAATTTAGGGAGGTATTTTTAACATGGAAGTTATGGGTGTAGCTATTGCTATGGGTCTTATTTTCGGTTTGGCAGCACTTGGTGGTGCTTTTGGTGCAAGTAACGTAATCTCTAAAACAATTGAAGGTGTTGCTCGTCAACCTGAAGCTCGTGGTAACCTGATGGGTATCATGTTCCTCGGTATGGGTCTCGTAGAGGCGATTCCAATTATCGCTGTAGCTGTAGGCTTCATCTTGATGGGTCGTCTGGGCTAAGCGAACAGTTGAACAGTATTAAATAGGCGGAGGGTCACCTTCGCCTATCTTTTAGTAGGGAAAAATCAGGCTTCGGCCACAAGCTTGGCATGGAAGTCTTCTAGTAATAATTCTGGTAAGTACGCAAAGAACTTATTGCAGAATCTTTCGTTTGTCAGGAAGGAGTGAACTAAAAATGGTTGAGTTTGGAGCCGTATCCCTGGAATGGGGCACATTACTACTCCAGGTGATTATTTTCGTTTTGCTGTTGATCGTTGTTTCCAAATATGCAACAGGACCGATTGCGAACGTATTGGAAAAGCGCCGTGCTCATGTTGAGAACGAGCTCGCTACTGCGGAACGCAACCACAAGGAATCCGAAAAGCTTTTGGCTGAACAACGCCGTCTTTTGGATGAAGCTCGCGCTGAATCTAAAGCGATCATCGACCGTGCTGCAAAGCAAGCGTCTGATGAAGCAAGCAAAATCGTTGCTGAAGCACAAGCAGCTTCTGAGCGCATGAAAGCAGATGCAAGTGCTGAACTCGCTCGTGAAGTAGAAAAAGCAAAACTCGAACTGCGTGAGCAAATGACTGGTCTTTCCGTGCTCTTGGCTTCCAAGATCATTGAGAAAGAACTGGACGAAGCAGCTCAAAAGTCTACTGTTGACAAATTTCTCGCACAAGTGGGAGATCGCCTATGAGTAGCGCAGTAGGGAAACGTTATGCTCGCGCTCTCTTTGAAGTAGCGAGTGAGCGTAGCAAGATTGATCAGGTGGAAGCAGACCTGGGTGCAATCGTAGAAGCGGTTGAAGGCAACGAAGATCTGAAAAAGATCATGCTGCACCCGCACATCGCAGCAGATGCAAAAAGCCAGCTCGCTGACGAATTGTTCAAAAGCCATGTAGGGGAAGAAACCTTTAATTTTCTAAACGTCCTGATTGAGAACGGACGCGAAGTTGATCTGGTTGATATCTACCGTTCTTTTGTACAATTGGCGAACGAAGCTCGCGGATTCGCAGATGCGATTGTGACAAGTGCAAAGCCGCTTTCTGCTGAAGAACAAAATGAGCTGGCTGAGAAGTTCGGCCAAACGCTGAACAAAAAGCTGCGTATGACAGCAGTCGTAGATCCAGCGATTCTCGGCGGCATTATTATCAAAATTGGCGACCGTCTGTATGATGGCAGCCTGAAAACAAAGTTGGAAACCTTTGCGCAAAAGGCGTAAAGTTCGATGGCTTTTAAGAAGTTGGATGAATGGGGTGAATTAAGTGAGTGCAATCAGACCAGAAGAGATTAGCTCCCTCATTAAAGAGCGGATCGCTAACTTTAAATCTGAAATCGAAGTTGTGGATGTAGGCACAGTCATCCAAGTAGGTGACGGTATTGCTCGTGTTCACGGTTTGGAAAAGGCCATGCAAGGGGAGCTTCTCGAGTTCCAAAATGGCGTAATGGGTATGGTACTCAACTTGGAAGAAGATAACGTGGGTGTCGTTATTATGGGACCTTTCCGCGACATTAAGGAAGGCGATACTGTAAAACGTACCGGCCGCGTTATGGAAGTTCCAGTAGGGGAAGCGCTGCTCGGCCGCGTTGTAAACCCACTGGGTCAACCAATCGATGGTCAAGGCCCTATTGCAAATAACGGTTTCCGTCCAATCGAGAGCCCAGCTCCTGGCGTTATGGCACGTAAATCCGTACACGAGCCGCTCCAAACAGGTATCAAAGCGATTGACGCGATGATCCCAGTTGGTCGTGGACAGCGTGAGTTGATCATTGGCGACCGCCAAACTGGTAAAACAGCAGTGGCGCTCGACACGATCATCAACCAAAAAGGTAAAGATATGATTTGTATCTACGTTGCTATCGGTCAAAAGCAATCCACCGTTGCAAACATCGTAGAAACTCTGCGTAAAGCAGGGGCTCTGGAATACACAATCATCGTTTCTGCTACTGCGTCTGACCCAGCTCCAATGTTGTACCTGGCTCCATATACAGGTGTAACAATGGCTGAGTACTTCATGTACAAAGGCGGACACGTTCTGTGCGTATACGATGACCTGTCCAAACAGGCTGCTGCATACCGCGAAATGTCCCTCTTGCTCCGTCGTCCTCCAGGTCGTGAAGCATATCCTGGTGACGTATTCTACTTGCACTCCCGCTTGCTGGAGCGCGCAGCGAAACTGTCTGATGATCTGGGCGCTGGTTCCATTACAGCTCTGCCATTCATCGAAACCCAAGCGGGTGACATTTCCGCATACATTCCAACCAACGTGATCTCCATCACGGACGGTCAGATCTTCCTGGAGACAGACTTGTTCAACGCAGGTCAACGTCCAGCGGTTAACACCGGTCTTTCCGTATCCCGTGTAGGTGGTTCCGCGCAAATCAAGGCGATGAAAAAGGTAGCAGGTCCACTCAAGCTCGAGTTGGCTCAATACCGTGAGTTGGCTGCGTTTGCTCAGTTCGGTTCCGATCTGGACAAAGCGACCCAAGCTCGTCTGACCCGTGGTGAGCGCTTGATGGAAATCATGAAACAAGGTCAGTTCGATCCAATGCCTGTTGAGAAGCAAGTTGCTTCTATCTATAGCGCTACAAGAGGTTACCTGGATGACATTCCAGTAGCAGAAGTGCGCCGCTTTGAGAAAGAGCTGTTGTCTTTCTTGGATTCCAACAAACCGCAACTGTTGGAGCACATCCGCACAACGAAAGACCTTCCAGATGAAAAAGAATTCAACGCAGCGATCGAAGAGTTCAAAAAAGGCTTTTCGGTAACTCGCTAATCGTTAACCTGATAGACATCAGATGCATGCCGGGCCATTTGCCCGTGCATGCGTCCTCAAGGTGGTGAAAACGAGTGGCTAAAGGAATACGTGAGATTCGACGCAGTATCAAAAGTAAAAAAGATATGCGCCAAATCACGAAAGCGATGAAAATGGTGGCGGCTGCAAAGCTTCGCCGTAACCAGGATAAAGCTGAGGCGGCACGCCCGTATGCTGACAAGATCCAAGAAGTGATCGCAAGCATCGCGAGTGGGAACTCTGGTTCCAAACATCCAATGTTGCAAAATCGTCCGGTGAAAAAGACTGGTTATATTGTCATCACTTCCGACCGTGGACTTGCTGGGGGTTACAATGCCAACATTCTCCGTAAAGTGGTAACTACCATTAACGAGAAGCACAAGTCCAAGGATGAGTACGGTATTTTTGTGATTGGCCGCAAAGGTCGTGACTTCTTCAGCAAGCGGAACTACCCTCTGTTGGAGGAAGTTACAGGTCTGCCAGTCAGCCCAGCCTTTGCTGATATCAAGAAAATTGCCGGTGCAGCAGTCCAAATGTTCGAGAATGAGCAGATTGACGAACTGTACCTGTGCTACAACAAGTTCCAAAGTGCAATTTCGCAAATACCTACCGTAAAACAATTGCTGCCTTTGGAAGCTCCCGAGAGCAACAATGCGCGCGAATTGAATTACGAGTATGAGCCGTCCTCGGAAGAAGTATTGGCGGATCTGTTGCCGAAATATGCGGAAACACTGGTTTACAGTGCACTTCTCGAAGCAAAAGCTTCCGAAGAAGGTTCCCGTATGACGGCAATGGGCAACGCGACAGACAATGCTACGGATATGATCAACCGTTTAACGTTGAGCTACAACCGTGCTCGTCAGGCAGCCATTACACAAGAGATTTCCGAGATCGTTGCAGGTGCAAACGCACAGGCTTAGTGGCAGCGAATAGCTCCCAATTTAGCTTTACAGGAGGGAAGAAGTAAGATGGCGAATGGACGCGTGGTTCAGGTAATGGGTCCGGTTGTTGACGTCGAGTTCGACCGCGGACACCTGCCTGCCATTTACAATGCGATCAAGATTCAACATAAAGCACAAAGCGCTGGTGAGCGCGACATCGACTTGACTGTTGAGGTTGCTACTCATTTGGGCGATAACTTGGTTCGTACCGTTGCAATGTCTTCCACTGACGGTTTGGTTCGTGGCATGGAAGCAGTTGATACCGGTGCAGCTATCTCCGTTCCAGTGGGTGCAGTAACCCTCGGACGCGTATTCAACGTATTGGGTGAGCCGATCGACCTGCAAGAACTCGGTCAAGTAGATCGTCGTGACCCAATTCACCGTAAAGCTCCTGAGTTCGTAGACCAAGCAACGACTGTTGAGATCCTGGAAACAGGTATCAAAGTTATTGACCTCTTGGCTCCGTACATCAAGGGTGGTAAGATCGGTCTGTTTGGTGGTGCGGGTGTAGGTAAAACCGTTACTATTCAAGAGCTGATCAACAACATCGCGCAAGAGCACGGTGGTATTTCCGTATTCGCTGGTGTAGGTGAGCGTACCCGTGAAGGTAACGACCTGTACCACGAGATGAAAGACGCAGGCGTTCTGCCGAAAACCGCGATGGTATTCGGTCAGATGAACGAGCCGCCTGGTGCACGTCTTCGTGTAGCGTTGACTGGTCTGACTATGGCGGAATACTTCCGTGATGAAGAAGGCCGCGACGTTCTTCTCTTTGTTGATAACATCTTCCGCTTTACTCAAGCGGGTTCCGAAGTTTCTGCTCTCTTGGGCCGTATGCCATCCGCGGTAGGTTACCAGCCAACACTGGCTACCGAAATGGGTCAGTTGCAAGAGCGTATTACTTCCACGAAAAAAGGTTCCGTAACGTCCATTCAAGCGATTTACGTACCAGCGGATGACTATACTGACCCGGCTCCTGCTACTACGTTTGCTCACTTGGACGCTACAACGAACCTGGAGCGTTCCATCGCTGAGTTGGGTATCTTCCCTGCGGTAGACCCACTCGCATCCACTTCCCGTGCTCTGGCTCCTGATATTGTAGGACAAGAACACTATGATGTGGCTCGTAGCGTTCAGAAAATCCTGCAACGTTACAAAGAACTGCAAGATATCATCGCGATTCTCGGTATGGACGAGTTGAGTGACGATGACAAGCAAGTAGTTGGACGCGCACGCCGCATTCAACGTTTCTTGTCCCAGTCCTTCCACGTTGCCGAGCAGTTTACTGGTAACCCAGGCCAATACGTGCCATTGAAAGAAACCGTTCGCAGCTTCAAGGAAATCCTCGAAGGTAAGCATGACCACCTGCCAGAGGGCGCGTTCCTGTACGTAGGTACAATTGAAGAAGCGGTAGAAAAAGCGAAGAAAATGGCGTAAGACACCCTGGAAAGGGGAGACGAGTAAGTGAGTAAGATGACAGTTGAAGTCGTAACTCCTGAACGGGTTGTCTACAGCGGTCAGGCTGAAATGGTGATTGCTCGCGGCTTGCAAGGGGAAATCGGTATTATGCCGAACCACGTGCCGTTGGTAACCCCGCTGAAAACAGCGCCAGTTCGGATTAAGACAGAAGGCGATAAAGAAGTAAAGATGGCTGTAAGCGGCGGCTTCATGGAAGTGCGCGGCGATAAAGTAACCATCCTTGCTGAAACGGCTGAATTGCCGGGAGACATCGATGTTGAACGCGCGAAGTCAGCGAAAGAGCGTGCTGAAAAGCGTTTGGCTGAGAAATATGCCGAGCTCGACGTCAAGCGTGCAGAACGCGCGCTGCAACGTGCGATGGCACGTCTCGACGTAGCGAAGTAAAGCGTAAGCTTGATATCCCCGCGCCCATGTGGCTGCGGGGATTTTTCGGTTATAGGACGATGAATGATGAGCCATGGAAATCGGGCATGATATTTCCAGTTGGTAATTGCCTAATGTTTCTGTGTATAATAGACCTAATGCCCTGCCGACGAGCTACGTTAGCATGAAAAACAGCGGGAAAAAGCGGCATTGGCTATTGGGATTAAAGGAGAGTGTAATTGATGCAAACCGTTCGCGATATCCGCCACAATCAAGATGGCGTAGTGATTCCTAGCAGCTTTGCGGCTAATGGCTGGACAAGCGTGCTATCTCATGAAATGAATGTTCTTTTCCAGGCAATGTGCTATGTAGTAACGAAGCATGAGACAAAAGAAGAAATGAGAAAAGCTCTGGACGAGTTCGATGCATTGAAAGGCACATTCACCGAGCCTGTTCAAGAAGGCTTTAAGTCTGAAGCAGATTTCAAAGGCTACGTGAACCTCTTGAACAGATTCAAAGCGTTCATGAGCCGTTCCGATTATGCATATCCGACATCTCTTGATGAAGCGATTGGGCTTTTCGTGAAGTGGGGTCTGGTAATTGATAATGGAGATGCTTGGGATGTACCGGTTTATCCGTTCCCAGATGCATCTGAGTTGTTCAAGTTGAGTGAAGCAGAATCTCTTGCATTGGCTCATGTTAAACTGGAAGCATTGGTTCATCCGATGTTTAGCCGCCTCGTGATGAAGCTGCACGAGGAAGAAGAAAATACGTTCAGCATGTCCAAAGCAGAAATGAAGCAATTGCTGAACACCAATGACCAGATGCTGGCAGAGGTTCTGATCAAGCTGACTCCATATATGGAAGATGCGATTGAAAATATGCTGGAGATCCCAGAAGACGAGAAGATGAACTTCACGATTGTATGGGAGCGAATTTACGAGGACTTCCTCGGACAGCAATTTTCAAACAACGTTCAATAATTAAGAGAATAAGAGAGCCAGACGGGCATATTCGTTTGGTCATCATACTATGCTGGAAAAACTCAGGGAGAAATCCCTGGGTTTTTTCCCTTTATATGGCACAAAAGGAAGGCTTTCGTTAGACACCCTATTGGCAATTTGCTATAATGATAAAGGTATTTTTTTCTAGCAGCGACAGCGTTCATACCTACACCTTGATGCTGCGAGCAGTACCCTTTTGAGGGAGTCTCGACTTCTTCTGGAGGACAGCGCAAGACGATTCATACCTTTCTCAAGAGCGGAGGGAACGTGGGTGAGTGACATCTATACCAACAATTATGTGATTGTCGCGATCTTTTTGATTCTAGGTGTGTTGTTGCCCGTGGCTACAGTCAGTTTTGTTGGTCCATTGCTTCGTCCAAAGAAACCGACACGGGAGAAGCAAACTACTTATGAAAGCGGTAACATTCCTGTTGGTGACAGTTGGGTGCGTTTCAACGTGAAGTATTACATCTTTGCCCTCATGTTTGTCATCTTTGATGTAGAAACACTCTTTCTGTATCCGTGGGCCGTCGCTTACAAAGAACTGGGGCTCTTTGCCTTAGTCGAGATGGTCATCTTTATATCCTTGCTCGTCGTAGGATTGATTTACGCGTGGAGAAAGAAGGTGCTGGAATGGAACTAGACCTGACAAGCATTGCGCCTGAATTGCAAGAGGAATTGAATCGCAACGTCATGTTTACGACATTGGAAACAGTGAAGGGATGGGTTCGCAGCAACTCGTTGTGGCCGTTAACCTTTGGCTTGGCCTGTTGCGCGATCGAGATGATGGGAACGGGTGGAGCGCGTTATGACCTCGACCGGTTCGGCGTTATTTTTCGAGCATCCCCAAGGCAATCTGATGTCATGATCGTAGCTGGAACCGTCACGAAAAAGATGGCACCACTACTGCGCAGGCTGTATGATCAAATGCCTGAACCAAAGTGGGTGATTGCCATGGGCTCCTGTGCGACAGCGGGAGGTCCGTACGTGCGCTCGTACAGCGTGGTAAAAGGTGTAGACCAGATTGTGCCTGTCGACGTATATATTCCGGGTTGTCCGCCAAACCCTGCCGCTTTGATCTACGGAATCAATAAGCTCCAAGAAAAAATCCGTTACGAAGCGAAGACTGGGAAGCAGGTGACCAATCTATGAGCGACGAGAAACGCAAGCCGACGCCGGAGGAAAAGACAGCGGCAGCGGCTGAAGCCCGTGCCAAGGCCGAAGCTTTGCGAAAATTAAGAGAACAGGAAGCGCAGGCTTCCCAAGAGGCGAGCCCAGTAGAGGCATCTCAAGAGCCACAAGAGGAAGTCTCTGCTCCGGAAGCAAAACCTGTGTCAGAAATGACACCTGAGGAAAAAGCCGCAGCGAAGAAAGCAGCAGCGGCCGAAGCGATTGCCAAGGCAAAAGCGGCGAAGGAACAGACAGAAGCTGCTTCACCACCAGCAAAGCCTGTGTCGGAAATGACGCCGGAAGAAAAAGCCGCAGCGGCCGAAGCGATTGCCAAAGCAAAAGCAGCGAAGGAACAAGCAGAAACTTCCCCACCACCAACAAAGCCTGTGACCGAAATGACGCCTGAGGAAAAAGCCGCAGCCAAGAAAGCCGCTGCCGCAGAAGCACTAGCCAAGGCAAAAGCAGTGAAGGAAGCAAAAGAAGCCGCGGAAAACGGAGCCGATACAGCTGATTCAGTTCCAGATGCGGATGCCAAGGCGAAGGCCGCAGCTGCCGCAAAAGCCAAGGCTGCCGCAGCAGCCGCTGCTAAGGCAAAAGCCGCACGTGAAGCAGGCGGCGATGATTCCGGTGATGATGACGCCAAGGCAAAGGCCGCAGCTGCCGCAAAAGCCAAAGCCGCCGCCGCAGCAGCAGCGAAGGCAAAAGCAGCGCAAGCGAGTGGGGATGAGGCTCCGGCAGAGGAAGTGCCAAAAGCACCTTCCAAAAACCAGCCCTATCTTGATAAATACGTGTCACGAATTTCCGAAGCATTTGGACAGGAAGTCATCGAGGCTTCGTATATTAACGAGCTGGGAAAGGAAGTTCCGACCCTCACCATTCAAAACGAGCGTTGGCATCAAGTTGCCCAATTTTTAAGAGATGACGAGCAATTGAGCTTTGAGTACCTGTCCGATCTTCACGGTGTCGATTACGAGGATCGCCTGGAGGTATACTACCACTTTTATTCCTACAAAAATCGCCAAAGCTTGGCAGTAAAGGTCAAAACGAGCAGAGAAGAGTCAAAAGTTGCTTCTGTAATGGACCTCTGGCATGGGGCAAATTGGAATGAAAGAGAGACTTTTGACCTTTTGGGTATTCATTTCCCGGGACATAAGGATTTACGTCGAATCCTGTTGCCGGATGATTGGGTTGGGTATCCACTGCGCAAAGATTATGTGCAATACGACGAGGAGGTTTAGCAGATGAACCATAACATCCTCACGACTCATGTTGATACCTCTTCTGAAACAGGACTTCGTACGGAAGAGATGTTATTAAACGTAGGTCCACAGCATCCGAGTACACACGGGGTATTTCGCTTGGTAGTAAAAATCGATGGGGAAACCATTAAAGAAGCGATTCCGGTGATGGGCTACCTGCATCGTGGTACTGAGAAGCTGGCAGAAAACTTGACCTATACACAAATTATTCCCTATACAGACCGTATGGACTACGTGTCCGCCATGACCAACAACTACGTTCTCTGCCATGCAGTAGAAACGATGATGGGGTTGGAGATTCCAGAACGAGCTCAGTTTCTGCGATTGATCGCAATGGAACTGAACCGGGTGGCCAGCCATTTGGTTTGGTGGGGAACGTATCTTTTGGACATTGGTGCGATGGGGCCCTTCCTGTATGCATTCCGTGATCGGGAGACGATCCTGGATTTGTTTAATGAGCTGTGCGGGGCGCGGATGACATTTAACTACATGCGCGTAGGCGGAGTAAAATGGGATGCACCTCCTGGCTGGATCGACAAAGCCAAAGAATTTGTCCAGTACATGAAGAAAGAATTGAATAACTACCACCAGCTGGTGACAGGGAATGAGATTTTTATCAACCGTCTCAGAGGGATTGGAAAGTTCGATACAAAAACGGCATTGGATTACTCGCTATCAGGTGTCATGCTCCGCTCGACAGGTGTCAAATGGGACCTGCGCAAGGACGAACCGTATTGCATTTACGATCGTTTTGAATTTGATGTGCCGACAGCAACCGAGGGAGATTGCATGGCGCGCTATCATCTGCGCATGGCTGAAATTGAGCAATCACTGCGAATTCTTGAGCAGGCATTGGAGCAGTTTCCGAGTGAAGGCGAAGTCATGGGGAAAGTACCACGTGTGATTCGCCCGCCTGCTGGGGAGACTTATGTGCGCATTGAGTCACCGCGGGGAGAAATTGGCTGCTACATTGCCAGTCAAGGCAAGGATAAACCGTGGAGATTGAAGTTCAGACGGCCTTCGTTTACCAATCTGCAAATTCTGCCTAAGCTGTTGCAGGGGGAAAACCTCGCGAACATGGTTGCCATTCTGGGCAGTATCGACATCGTGCTCGGGGAGGTTGACTGTTGATGAATACTCTCTTGCAGCAAGCCCCTTCATGGGGGACCACGCTTTGGTTTATCGTAGCGGCAGTATTACTGCTTGCAGTCGTGTTGGGATTCGTTACGTACGCCATTTACTTTGAGCGTAAAGTGATTGGGTGGATGCAGCTGCGCATCGGGCCGAATCGAGTAGGACCATTGGGACTTCTCCAGACGGTTGCGGATGTTGCCAAGCTGCTATTAAAGGAAGATGTCCGTCCGCAGCACGCTGACAAAGCGTTGTTCACTCTAGCACCAATATTGGCCTATGCCCCTGCTTTCGCTGTATTGGCGGTCATGCCTTTTTCGGAGAGCATTCGGTTCGCTGATCTGGGAATAGGGCTGTTGTACTATATCGCCTTGTCTGGGATCACCGTATTAGGCGTGATCACGGCTGGCTGGGCCTCGAATAACAAGTACTCGCTGATCGGGGGTCTCCGCTCCGCTGCGCAGATGATCAGCTATGAAGTACCGCTGGTCATGTCCGTGGTGGGTATCGTTCTATTGACGGGCAGCATGAATCTCGAGGATATTGTCAATGCACAGCAGGATGTCTGGAATATTGTTCCGCAGTTTATCGGATTTGTTGTATTTATCATTGCTGCCCAGGCTGAGCTGAACCGTACGCCGTTTGACTTGCCAGAAGCAGAGTCGGAGCTCGTTGGCGGTTACCACGTCGAGTATTCGGGTTTCCGCTTTGCGATGTTCATGCTGGCTGAGTATGTATACATGTTCGGGATGGGTGCCTTGATCACGATTCTCTTTTTTGGTGGATGGTTGCCGATTCATCCATCGCTGGACTTCATTCCGGGAATCGTTTGGTTTATCCTTAAATTTTCTGTTTACGTCTTCCTCCAGTTTTGGATTCGCGCCACGATGCCGCGCTTACGTGTCGATCAACTGATGTCGTTTGCCTGGAAAGTGCTGTTGCCCGTGGCATTGTTCAACATCCTGCTCACAGCCGTAGTGGTTTCTTACCAAAATGGCATGTTCTAGTAGCGACTTGATCGAAAACGACTACGTTCCACTGTTTTCATAGCGCAGGCTTCGCCATAGGCTTGCTTCGCCAAAAGCTTGCTTTCATCAAAAACGTGGTGCAGCCAAGTTCTCAAATCCTGAGGGGTGACACACATGCTAGGACTGGCCAAAGGCCTGGGGTATACATTTAAAAAGCTCACGGAGAAAAAAGTAACCCACTTCTATCCGGATGTGCCCTTTCCAATGCCGCCTCGCTTTCGCGGTATTCAGCACTTTTCTCCTGAAAAATGCATCGTCTGCAACCAATGCGCACGCATTTGTCCGACGGAGTGTATTCAACTGACAGGGAAGCCCCATCCTGATCCGGAGAAAAAGGGAAAGATTATCGATACGTACGATATCAATTTTGAGCTGTGCATTCTATGCGATCTGTGCACAGAGGTTTGTCCGACAGAAGCGATTGTCATGACAAACAACTTCGAACTGGCTGCCTATAGCCGGGATGAATTGTATAAGAACTTGAAATGGCTCGACGACAACAATACGAACGTCAGGGAGGAGAATTAGTATGACAGGCGAATTCGTTGCCTTTTTTATCCTGTCTCTTCTGACGATCGGTGGCGCGGTGTTTATGATCAGCTTTACGCGCGTCGTCCACATGGTTATCTCATTGGGCGTTACGTTTATCAGCATTGCAGGTCTCTTTGTTTTGCTGGGAGCGGAGTTCGTCGGGGTCGCACAAATTCTGGTTTATTCAGGGGCTATCTCCATTCTGATGCTCTTTGGAATCATGCTGACCAAGCACGATGCGAATGATGAGGGAACAGGCCGGACATGGAAAAACCGTTTTATCCTGCTCTTCGTAATCGTTCTGTTCGGATTATTGTTCTGGGGTGTGCAAAATACACCGTGGCCTGCGCCACCGCCACCTGCAGAGGCTCCTGTAAACAATGCAAAAGAAATCGGTATCGAAGTATTCACCAAATTCGTCATACCATTTGAGCTATTGTCTGTTTTGTTGTTGGTCGCGTTGGTCGGTGCGATCGTCATGGCGAAAAAGGAGGGGGATAACGAATGACTGTAAGCATTTCCTCCTACTTAATGGTCGCGCTGATTCTCTTTTGTGTAGGCTTGTACGGCGCATTGACGAAGCGAAATGCAGTCGTCGTCCTGTTATCAATCGAGCTGATGCTGAATGCTGTAAATATTAACCTGGTCGCCTTTTCCAAATTCGGACTGTATCCATCCGTGACGGGACAAATCTTCACCTTGTTCACGATGACGGTTGCAGCTGCCGAGGTTGCCGTAGGGTTAGCGATTCTGATTGCGCTATACCGCAACAAGGAGACCGTGAACGTAGATGAAATGGACCAAATGAAACGATAAGAGGGAAACCTGAAAAGGAGGACAAAGATGGATACTCTAATGCACTATGCCTGGCTGATCCCTCTGTTTCCGCTTCTTGCTTTCATCGTGATCGTCTCATTTGGTCGCCAATTGAAAGAAGGAGCGGCCATAGTGGGCATTACCCTGACGGCTGTTTCTTTTGGAATCGCAGTGCTCATCTTCTGGGAGAGATTCCAGGGTGGGGGAACCGATTACAATTATGTGATAGATTGGCTGCATATTGGCGATATCGTGATCAACATGGGATTCGAAGTGAATCCGCTGAATGCCATGATGCTCGTCATTGTGACATTGGTCAGTCTGTTGGTCCAAATCTATTCCAAGGGCTACATGCATGGGGATGAACGCTTTCCGGTGTTCTATCAATACCTGGCGCTGTTCACGTTCTCCATGCTGGGATTAGTCATCTCGCCAAATTTGTTGCAAGTATATATTTTCTGGGAGCTGGTCGGGGTATGCTCCTTCCTGCTCGTTGGCTACTACTACTTCAAGAAAGAGGCAAAAGCAGCAGCCAAAAAGGCTTTTATCGTTACGCGCATCGGTGACCTTGGTCTGTTCATCGGGATATGTCTGTTGTTCTGGTGGACCGGAAGTTTCGAGTACAGTGCGATTTTTGAGAGTATCGCACTCGGACGACTGGAACCGTGGATGATTACGCTCGCGGCAATCCTCATTTTCGTTGGGGCCATGGGAAAATCAGGTCAATTTCCGCTTCATACGTGGTTGCCTGATGCTATGGAAGGTCCAACACCTGTGTCTGCATTAATTCACGCGGCAACGATGGTCGCGGCTGGTGTTTATTTGGTCGCTGCTACCTATCCGCTGTTTATCGCATCCGATACGGCTTTGACAGTGGTGGCGTATGTAGGAGGATTCACCGCCATATTTGCAGCTTCGATCGGCCTGACCCAACGGGATATCAAGCGTGTCTTGGCTTATTCCACAGTCAGTCAGCTCGGGTACATGATGCTGGCATTGGGTGTAGCTGGTGCTGCTGGTTATGTAGCGGGTTCCTTCCATTTGATGACGCACGCCTTTTTTAAAGCACTGCTCTTCCTTGGAGCAGGTAGTGTCATTCATGCGGTACATACGCAGGATGTATTTGAAATGGGTGGCTTGTGGAAAAAGATGCCGATCACCGCTTTGACTTTCTTGATCGGTTGCTTGGCGATTGCAGGGATCTTTCCGTTTGCTGGTTTCTGGTCGAAAGAAGCGATCCTGGGGGCTGTTTACGGAGCACATCGCTACGATTTGCTGTTCATCGCGCTCTTAGCAGCATTCTTTACCGCATTCTATATGTTCCGTCTGTTCTTCCTGACATTCGCAGGGAAGGCACGTGGCAAGCACGAAGCGCACGAATCTCCAAGAGTCATGACAGGACCGCTCTTGGTCTTGGCATTGCTTGCGGTTGTCGCAGGCTTTGTGAATACACCGTACGCGCCATTACTCTCTGATTGGTTGTTGTCAACGAACACAGGGACGGCAATCACGAGCATTTTTGGGGAAGGCAGTGAGCACGCGGCAGCGTGGTTGCAGATTGTGGCACTGTTGATCTCTATTCTCGGAGTTGTGCTGGCTTACCTGATGTACGGCAAGAAATCAATCTCCTCGGACACGATTCCAGAAGCAATGCCGTGGCTCTATCAGCTCTCATACAAGAAGTACTACATCGATGAGCTGTATCACAACGTCATTGTTCGTCCATTAGGCTGGCTTGGATTTGTCCTAGATGTATTTGATAAGTATATTGTGGATGGTTTGGTTGGATTGACAGCAAAAATCACCCAAGGAATTGGATCTTTGCACGCAAGAGTACAAAGTGGGCAGATTCAGTCCTATGGGGCAATGGTCATATTCGGTCTGTTACTCTTGATCATCGCCATCAGTTTGACGGCTAGGGGAGGTGGACTCTTTGGGTAATATCCTTTTGTCATCACTGGTGTTCTCTCCGCTGCTGGCGATTCTCGTCATGGCTTTTATCCCCAGTCGACATGCTGGTGTGATCAAGCAGGTCGGGATTTTTGGAACGTTGCCGGCACTTATCTTGGCAGGTTGGATGTTCGGCATGTTTGATTACGAGACAGCGAATCTACAGTTCGTAGAAAAGCACAGTTGGATTTCGATTCCGATTGGAATGGCTCAGGCAGGCACGGTTTTTGCTTTTGAGATCAACTATGAACTTGGCGTAGATGGTATTTCGATGCCATTGATTTTGCTGACGGCGATTATCGGTACTCTCGCAGCAATTGCTTCGTGGCAGATCAAGAAGAGGCAGAAGGAGTATTTTATCCTGTTTCACCTGCTATTGATCGGCATGCTGGGAGTCTTTGCTGCAGACAATCTGTTTCTGTTCTTCATTTTCTTCGAGCTGACACTCGTACCGATGTACTTCCTTATCGGAATTTGGGGTTATGGGGAGCGCGAACAAGCAGCGAACAAATTCCTTTTGTATAACGGAATCGGTTCAGGGATCATGCTGCTGGCTTTCATCGTGATCTTTGTCATCATGCGGACGCTCAATATGGATGAAATCACGGCGATCCTGGCGACACCAGGGCATCCGATAACCGAAATTCTTACGCCGGAAATGCGTTTTGGCATCTTCCTAGCGCTATTTATCGCTTTTGCGATCAAGCTGCCAGTATTTCCGTTTCACACATGGATGCTGCGCGTTCACGTACAGGCTCCACCTTCTATCGTCATGATTCACTCCGGTATTTTGCTGAAGATGGGGGCATACGGTCTTTTGCGGATGGGAATCGGCTTTTTCCCAGAGCAGGCCTATGATTTCTCTACGTGGATGGCGGTTTTGGGGATTATCAACATTTTGTATGGAGCTGTGCTGGCTTTCGTACAAAAGGATTTAAAAATGGTGCTGGCTTACTCCAGTATCAGCCATATGGGTATCGTCTTGCTCGGTTTCGCATCAATGAACACGATCGGGTTTCAGGGAGCGATGTTCCAGGTGGTATCCCACGGCTTTATCTCAGCACTGCTCTTCTTCTTGATCGGTGTCATTTGGGATCGGACGCAGACATCGATGCTCGACGATTTGGGCGGTTTAGCTAAGTCCATGCCGTTTGTCAGCGGCGTGTTCTTGGCAGGCGGGATGGCTTCACTCGGACTTCCGGGCATGTCCGGATTCATTAGTGAGTTCTTTGCCTTCCTCGGTCTGTTTGGTCGTTTGCCAGTAATGGCAGCAGTGGGAGCGATCGGGATTGTCCTCACCGCGGTTTATTTACTCAGAGCGATCTTGAAAACGACTTTTGGCCCTACTCCAGGTAGATGTACAGGACTTGCTGATGCACAGCCGATGGAGGTCATTCCGATGGTAGTCCTATTGGGATGTATTATTCTCATCGGGGTTTATCCGGCAGTTCTGGGGAATCCGATGCAGCAGGCGCTGAAAACGATCGTACCTATCGTAACGGGAATAGGAGGGTAATCCATGGAGGTTAAAGATATTTTCTCATATGACTGGAGCTACCTTCTGCCCGAGTTCATCATTCTTGGCTTTGCTACCTTTTTATCACTGCTGGATCTTTTTGCGGGCAAGCGTCTTGGCAAGCAGGTCATCGGTTGGCTATCCTTGCTGGGAACGGTCATAGCGGCGATCTTTGTGGTCATCAATATGAATGCTCTCGATAAGCCATACAGCTACATGATCGACATGATCCGAATCGATGATTACGGCAATGCGTTCAAGCTGATTTTCTTGGCAGGGACAGCTTTTGCCATTCTCATCTCGCTGTCCTATCTGAAATCAGGGGAAATCCAGCACAGAGGCGAGTATTACTATTTGCTGCTGACCGGGCTTCTCGGGGCTATGGTCATGGCTTCGTCGGCTGACTTGATTACATTGTTTGTGGGACTGGAGCTATTGTCTCTCTCGTCGTATGTACTGGTCGGTTTGCGAAAAAAATCACGGCTTTCCAACGAGTCGGCGTTCAAATACGTCGTTTCGGGGAGTATTGCCACGGCTGTGCTCCTGTTTGGGATGTCGTACGTGTACGGACTTACGGGAACCACACATATTTATGAAATCTCATTCCGATTGGCAGAAGCGGGAATGGCGGGCTATCAGTTCCTCGTCTATACGGCATTTGCGTTTCTCGCAGTAGGTCTTGCCTTCAAAATATCTGCAGCGCCTAACCACATGTGGGCGCCAGATGTCTATCAGGGTGCTCCTACTCCGGTCACTGCTTTCCTGGCAGTTGTGTCAAAGGCAGCAGGCTTCGCGCTGATCTTTCGGGTGATGATGATCTCGTTTTTCAACGTTTCCGATGGAACGGGTTCAGGACGGTTCTTTTTCGAAGAGGGAAGCCTCTATCTGGGGCTGATGGCAGCGGCCTCGATGATTATCGGGAACACGATGGCGCTCAGGCAGACAAACGTCAAGCGTATGATGGCTTACTCAGGTATTGCGCAAGCGGGCTATTTGCTCGTACCGTTTGTACCGCCGACCTCTCTCTTTTTCAGCGAAGTAATCTTCTATCTGTTCGGTTACTTGCTGGTCAGCTTTGGTGCTTTCGCTGTGATTATGGTTGTATCTCGTGAACAAGAGACAGAGGATTTGAAAGGATTCGCCGGATTGTATCATCGCTCACCAGTGATGGCCGTTGCGATGAGCATCTTCCTCTTATCCTTGGCAGGTATCCCGATTACGGTTGGCTTCTTCGGGAAGTTCTATCTGTTCATGGGTACATTAGTGGTAGAAAACTACTGGCTGGCGGCGATTATGATCATCACCAGCGTCATTTCCTACTACTACTACTTTGGGATTATTCGTCAGATGTACATGCGTCCTGGGACAACCGAAGCACCTATGGTTGTGCCAAAAGGCATTTGGACGTTTATTCTCATCATGGCAATCGCTACTGTATTCTTCGGTGCTTTCCCGGGTCTGGTCACCGACTATATCCAGATTCATTTCAATCCGTCCTTTGATTTTGGGAACATGCTCTCTCCCAGCTCTCAGTGATACTCGTAACTGAATAGCACTTCAGGTACAATAGAAGGGATGGCTCGTGATCGGGCCGTCCCTTTTTCTATGATTCTCGGAGGGCAATGAGGAGGTAACTAGCATGCCACAAGAAGTATATGGCTTGTTGAGCATCATTTTATCGATTGCGTTTATTGGGCTCGCTTGGTGGGCGTTGCAATCCTTTCGCTTTGATAAGATTTTGAAAAAACCAAATGGTGTTCAGGCGAAGCTGTTGCAAATTTTTCTTTCCATTGTGATTGGATATGAACTGTCCCGCTTTTTCCTTGATTACTTGGGCTGGTCCCTGACATTCGGGAATTTGTTCAACTAAATACGAGAAAGACGACGATTCGCTGGTATATCCACCCAGCTACATGTACAAAATGAGAAGTACAAAGAGATACATGTAAGCATAGGGAGAGGATATCAATGGGGAAATGGTCTGGTTGGTGCGTGCTGGCTCTATTGCTCGTGATGGGGGCCGTGTATTGGATGCCTGCACAAGCAAAGGAAGAAAAGCCGGTTGTGACAGAAATGATGAAAGTACTAGAAGATACGGGCGCAACGGGTGTATCGGTTCAGGTACGTATGCGTACAGCGATGGGAGAAGGCCTGCGTGCTGAACAAGTAAAAGAGTTGGCGACGAAATGGGCACAACAACTTGAGATTCCGTTTTCCCCAAGCGAACAATCGGGTAAACACAACATACTCGCATATAGGACTACATACACGCAAAACGGCGTGGATCTGAGCTACGAGGTGACAGGAGTGCCTAAAAATGGAGCATTTTCTGTATATCTAGTACTTCAGTTATCTGGAAACCGTGATTCGCTACTATATATTGGACAAGTACAGGAAACCTTCACGAATGCCCTGCAAAGCGCCGACTTTATTCCGCAAATTAGCACTTGTATTCGCGGATTGTACAATGTTAAGATGGGTGTTGACCAACAGGAGGGTAAAATATTGTCGATTTTTGGTACTCTCCAGGCGACAGAATTAGAACGTTTGCAAGATGAGACGGTTGTCAGTATTTCAGGGTATACCCCTATGTGGGAATCATTCATCGCGTTAAACGGTCAAAAGATGAATCTACAGGTGGCTACGCATCGTGATAGCCATTCTGGAACATGGATTACGGTAGGTACACCAATCATCACTGTGGAATATTAGCACGCGGAGGGGTACACATTGGATAAAATTATTGTCCGTGGTGGTAAGGCATTGGCTGGAAATGTAAAAGTATCTGGCGCCAAAAATGCCGTACTCCCTATTATTGCAGCATCTATCTTGGCAGAAGAAGGGACTTGCGTCATCTCAGACGTACCAGGCCTCGACGATGTCCGGACGATATGCGACCTTTTGAAATCGATGGGAATCTCCCTTACATATGATCATGAAGTGCTGACGATCGATGCTTCCAAGCTTACGAGTGTAGAAGCGTCCTATGAACTGGTCCGCAAAATGCGTGCATCTTTCCTCGTGATGGGGCCGCTTTTAGCCAGAAAAGGACAAGCTCGCGTCGCTCTTCCGGGTGGATGTGCCATTGGTACGCGCCCGATCGACCAGCACCTAAAAGGGTTTGAGGCTATGGGAGCCAAAATCGAAATCGGACAAGGGTTTATTGAAGCGACGGTAGAAGGACGATTGAAGGGTGCAAAAATCTATCTGGATATTGCTAGCGTCGGTGCAACAGAAAATATTATGATGGCCGCTGCTTTGGCAGAGGGAACCACATTGATCGAAAATGCAGCAGAAGAGCCGGAGATCGTTGATTTGGCGAACTTCCTGAACAGAATGGGAGCAAAAATCCGCGGAGCCGGTACAGGCTCAATCCGTATCGAAGGCGTGGAAAAGATGAAGGGCTGCACACATTGTGTCATTCCTGACCGCATTGAAGCAGGAACTTTCATGGTTGCTGCAGCGATTACTGGCGGGGATGTCTTTGTGGAAGGTGCGATTTGCGATCATCTCAAATCCGTGACCGCCAAGCTTCGTGAAATGGGCGTGGACATTGAGGAGCAAGAAAACGGCATTCGTGTACGCCGCACAGGCCCACTGAAAGCAGTTGACCTCAAAACGCTGCCATACCCTGGCTTCCCGACGGATATGCAGTCGCAAATGATGGCGCTTTTGCTTGTTTCAGAAGGAACGAGCATCGTGACCGAAACGGTATTTGAGAACCGCTTCATGCACGTGGAAGAGTTCCGCCGCATGAATGCGAACATCAAGATCGAAGGCCGCAGTGCCATCGTCGAAGGCGGTTCCAAGCTGACAGGCAGCAAGGTAGCAGCAACCGACTTGCGTGCGGGTGCAGCACTTGTACTGGCTGGGCTCGTATCCGAGGGAGAGACGGAGGTTTCTGCCCTGCACCATATTGACCGTGGCTACGTGAACTTTACGGAAAAGCTGCTGGCTTTGGGCGCAGATGTAGAACGCGTGGTTCCAGAAGAAAAGGCTCGTGAAAAAGCAGTTTCCGAAACCATTAAAGTGAGCTTCTCTCCTAATTTTGCTTGATAAATGCGTCAACCATATGGCAAAACGAAAGATTCTCTGCGTATGCAGGGGGTCTTTTTTTCGTTCTCTCGACTCTCTCATTCTCTCGTTCTACCGCTCTGTTGCAGAACATAGACTTTAGTAGGTTATTCAGACTTATCGTGTCTAGTACGTAACGGGGAGGATCTCTTGCATGAAACGCTATCTACTCATGTGGTTTATCGCTTTGCCGATCTTGCTCGTCCTGATGCCTGCTGCTCTGGTTTTTTGGTTTTCACCAGCAATTGGCCCTGTCAGTCAGCCAACTGTGGCCGTCTCGGAGCCTGCGATACCGGCGATGAAGGAATCGGCTTCCTCTCTGCCGGTAAAGGTGTACCGTACAGAAAAAAAGGCTGTGGAAACATTGCCGCTAGAAACGTATATTACCGGAGTCGTAGCGGCGGAAATGCCAGCCGAGTTCGAGCTGGAGGCTTTAAAAGCACAGGCGTTGGCGGCCAGGACCTATATCGTGCGCCGATTAAAAGAGGGCAAGTTTGATGATGTGCCATCAGGCGGTCAGGTCTTGGATACGGTGCAGCATCAAGTCTATATGGATGAGCAGCAGCGGCGTGAGCGTTGGGGAGACCAATACGAATGGAAAAACAAACGCATCCAGCAAGCAGTTATGGCAACAGCAGGGGTTATCCTGACCTACCAGAACGAGCCCATTGACGCGACGTTTTTTTCCACCAGTAATGGCTTTACAGAAAACTCGGATGAATATTGGGAAAAGCCCATTCCTTATTTGAAGAGCGTTGCGAGTCCTTGGGATATTCAATCTCCCCGCTATGAGGAAACAGTCGTCTTGTCCACTGTGGAGCTGGAAAAGAATTTGGGCGTCAAGCTCACGCAGGAGGCTTCTACCAATGGTTCTTGGTATCGGATCGAATCGCGTACAACCGGAAATCGCGTAGGAACCATCAGCATTGGCGGCAAAGAATTTACAGGAAGAGAGTTTCGTGAAAAGCTCAATTTGAATTCTTCTTCCTTTACGTTGGACTTGCGCGGCAATCAGGTTTTCATTACGACCAAAGGGTACGGTCATGGTGTTGGGATGAGCCAGTGGGGAGCAAATGGAATGGCCAAAAGCGGCAAAAGCGCGGAGCAAATCGTCAAGCACTTCTATCAAGGAATTAGTCTGCAAGAGTATACAAGAGTGATCCCAGCGTAAAAGAAAAGCAAATTTTTACTTTTCCCTACTCTCTCAGGTTTATACGCCAAAATTCTGGCGATACTGAGGGATGAGGTGATGAATAAAATGGAAGATCAAAAAAATCAAAATCAACCGATTCCATTCAAGAAGGCAAGCTCTTGGAAAAAAGTTTTGGGCAAGAAATGGGCGTTTCCTGCAATCTACATCGGCACCGCAGCAATCATTCTCGCTTTTGTGATGTGGTATCAGGGCAATGTCATGGACACGGTATCCAAAATGACGAATGGCACAGATGGCGTGGCAGTGACAACTCCTGCAGCTCCTGAGACGACTACACCGCAAAACGAAGAAGCGGTACCTGCTACAAGTGGCGTACAACCACTCGCTTGGCCAGTAGGAAAAGGCGTACAGTACAATGTGGGCATGAACTACTACGATGAGAAAGCCTCCAAGGAGAATCAGCAAAAAGCATTGGTGAGCTTCGACAACTCCTTCTACCCTCACACAGGTATTGACCTCGTATCCACGGATGGAAAGAGCTTTGATGTCGTCGCAGCTCTTGCGGGTAAAGTAGTAAAAGTGGTGAACGATCCACTTGTCGGCAACGAGATTGAGATTGAGCACGCAGACAAAATGATTACGGTATATCAAAGTCTGGAAAGCGTAACAGTCAAACCAGGCGATGAAGTGACACAAGGTCAAGTAATCGGGTCTGCTGGGCGCAACACCTTTGAAAAAGACGCTGGCGCACATCTTCACTTTGAAGTACGCATCGATAACAAGCCTGTCAACCCGGAGCAATACTTGATTCAGGCTGAAACGGAAGTAAAAAATCAATAACCAATGAATGTAGAAAAACACCTGCAAAATACAACAATTGCGGGTGTTTTTTTGTGTGTAGTACAAACTGTTGAAAAAAGATGCGGCCGTGCTGGCTTGTCAGGCTTGGAAACGTAGAATATGTGTCCCTACGCACCCATATATTGTATCAGACAATGTAGATACAAGGAGGCGAGTAATGTGCACGACTACATCAAAGAGCGGACCATCAAAATCGGCCGATATATTGTAGAGACAAGAAATACGGTTCGGATGATCGCCAAAGAGTTCGGTGTTTCGAAAAGTACTGTGCACAAGGACTTGACTGAGCGGCTGCCTGAGATAAATCCAGAGTTAGCGAACCAGGTTAAGGAAATTTTGGAATATCACAAAGCCATCAGACATCTACGGGGAGGCGAAGCAACCAAAATTAAGTACAAACGGCGTAGTAAAAAAGTACGAGTAGAACAGGAGGAAAGTGTGTAAGAAAGAATTTCCTTGTCCTCTCACGTAGAAGAGCCTATGATATTAGGTAGAAATGTAACTGGTAATCAGGGAGGACCTTTCATGTTTGGCAAAGATATCGGAATCGACTTGGGCACGGCCAATGTCTTGGTTTTTGTAAAAGGCAAGGGAATTGTCCTAGACGAACCATCTGTCGTGGCAATAGATAGTAAAACCAGAAAAGTTTTGGCCGTGGGAAATGAAGCCTATCGCATGGTGGGCCGCACCCCAGGAAATATCGTAGCGATCCGACCTTTGCGAGAAGGGGTTATCGCGGATTTTGAAATCACAGAGGCCATGCTGAAGCACTTTTTGAACAAAATTGGTGGAAAGAGCATGTTTGCCCGTCCGCGCATTTTGATTTGCTGCCCGACCAACATCACCTCTGTTGAGCAAAAAGCAATTCGCGAAGCAGCTGAGCGCAGCGGTGGAGCAAGAGAAGTATTTATCGAAGAAGAACCGAAAGTTGCCGCAGTCGGGGCAGGAATGGACATTTTTCAGCCGTCCGGTAATATGGTAGTGGATATCGGTGGGGGAACGACCGATGTAGCGGTATTGTCGATGGGCGATATTGTCACGTCTTCCTCCATTAAAGTAGCAGGCGATACATTCGATGTGGCTATTATGCGTTACATAAAAAATAAATACAAATTGCTGATTGGGGAGCGTACGGCTGAAGATATCAAGGTTCAGATTGGAACCGTATCCGGCGGACGCCAGGACGAAATGGACATTCGGGGTCGAGACATGGTAAGCGGCTTGCCGCAAACGATTACCATTCGCTCCAATGAAGTCCAGGAAGCCCTGGCTGAGTCGGTGAGTGCGATTGTACAAGCCTCAAAATCTGTTTTAGAACGAACACCTCCGGAGCTTTCTGCCGATATAATTGATAAGGGTGTTTTCCTGACCGGTGGCGGCGCATTATTGCACGGTATTGACGAGATTCTGGCAGAGGAGCTGAAGGTTCCTGTGTTGGTAGCGGACGAGCCTATGATGTGCGTTGCAAAAGGAACAGGAATGATGCTGGACTATTTGGACAAGATGCCGGCTCACTCGAATAAGCGATTATTCAGGGGGTAAGATTTAAGTGATCAGAGGCTTGTATACGTCTGCATCTGGCATGCTGGCTTTGCAGAACAGGCAAGAATCGCTGGCGAACAACTTAGCAAATATCAATACACCCGGGTTCAAACAGGACGTGGGTGTCATGCGTGCATTTCCGGAGCAATTGCTCTCCCGCATGAACGATCAGGAGGGACTGGATGTTCCGGGTGTCCCTACTATGCCTGGACAACCTGCCATTATCGGGCGTTTGCACACAGGGGTATACATGTCGGAGGCGCTGCCGAATTTTGCGCAGGGGGATATTGAAGAGACACGCAATCCGTATGATCTTGCGTTGATGGACAATATTCAGCCAGATCAGGATGGGAATGAGAGACGGTTGTTTTACAGTGTGGCGCGGATTGAGGATTTGACGCAGCCAGCTCAAGAAGAGAATATTCGCTACACGCGAAACGGCAACTGGAGCGTGAATGCGGATGGCTACTTGGTAACGCCCGATGGGTATTATGTTCTGGACAATCAAAATCAGGCGATCCGAATCAATGACCCAGTAAGCGGAATCAATGCTGGACAAGATTTGAAGATTAACGAGGCTGGCGAATTGCTGTACAAAGACCCAACGACGAATGAATATCAATCGTTGGCAGCGCATCCTCGATTGGGACTGGCTGTAGTAACCAATCCCTTGATGCTTGTTCGGGAAGGGACCAATGTATTCCGTTGGGAAGGCGACACAGACGTCGAAGCGATTGATGTTGCAGAAGCGAACGATCAAGCAGCTCTGGCAGCAGGTACATACGGTACACCTACGGTTGCAGGCCGATACGGTATGCAACAAGGTTGGCGTGAGCGTTCTAATGTAGACCCTGGTCAAACCATGACGAACATGATGAGTGTACTACGCGCTTATGAAGCAAACCAACGGGTCATTACAACAATTGATGGTACGTTGGATAAGGCTGCTAATGAAATCGGTCGTGTTAACGGATAATAGGAGGTAGGAAAGATGCAGTCGCTTAATATTTCCACATCAGCTATGCGCGGTATTCAGCAAGCGTTGGACAATACAGCCAACAACCTGGCGAATATTGATACAATCGGGTACAAGCGCCGGGTCGCATCGTTTTCCGAGCTTCTCTCCGATTCGATGAATGAACAGCCGGCAGCAGACAATCAAAATCGGAATACGCCAGTGGGGATTCGGATCGGAAGCGGTGCCCGTCTTGGCATGACCAAGCTGGATCTCGGTCAAGGTATTGTGAAAGTCACGGATGTGCCAACAGATGTGTTGGTTGAGGGAGACGGGTATTTTCTAGTCACTCACAAGATCAAGGACGCTACTGGTGCTGTCATTCAAGAGGAAAATCGATTGACACGCGACGGCTCTTTCAAGGTTTCATTTGATGATGATGAACAAGGTTATGTATTGCACACTACCTCTGGTCACATTTTGACTGACGAAAACGGCGTAAATATTGTATTGCCCGAGCCAGTTACCAATATTCAAATTACTGCCGAGGGAGCGCTTACTGCTAATGGAGTGTCTTACGGCAATATCGGCCTTTGGAAAGTAGACAATCCTGATCAGTTGCAGCAAGTCGGTCAGAATCTGTTTGATGCCGAGTTAGATTCCGGTGCAAATCCAACTACCAAATACACCAATGCCCTCATTGCAGGCGATGCTACACTTCGACAAGGAGCATTGGAAGGCTCCAATGTAAGCATGACAGAGGAAATGTCCCAGCTGGTGAACATTCAGCGTGCATATCAATTAAACTCACGTGCAGTCGGCATCAGTGATCAAATGATGGGTATTGCCAACCAACTGAGAAGCAGATAACCCATAACAATCAACATGACGGAGGAGAGGAGCATGGAACAAGGGAAGAGCAAACGTTTCCCGCGTCAGACCGAAGAAGTTAAGTCAAAAGGAAAAGAGCGGGAACGGAGCGGCAAAAATTGGCGGCTGAGAGTTGCCAAGATGGTGCTGGTCCCACTCCTGCTGTTTTTCTCACTGGTCATTGGTTTGATGATCGGATACGGTGGGGTTGGCAAGAAGCCAATGTCTGATGTATTCGATCCAGGAACCTACAAACATATGTGGGATTTAATGTTTGAAGAAACCTAAAAACCTAGCTGGACAAGCCCGAACCTATGGTTGGGGCTCCTATTTTTTCGAGGACTTGTTGTGGTGTTTGTCCACAGAGTATAATAGGTCGAGTGGTTGAAAAAGGAAGTGACGATTTGAATACGGAGGGATGTCCGTGAATCTTCCTAATTTGCTTACGATCTTTCGCATCGTGCTCATCCCTTTGTACCTGTATGTCTTTTTTTCGGAGTTTCCGTATCATGTTGAAATCGCTTTAGGCATTTTGATTTTGGCGGGAGTGACCGATATTGCGGACGGGTACATCGCGCGGAAGCATAAGCTTGTGACCACCATCGGAATGATGTTAGATCCTCTGGCAGATAAATTAATGATGCTGGCGGTCATCGCCTCATTATTTTTGACGGATCGAATCAGTGTATGGGCCGCCCTGTTTTTCTTTGTGCGCGATCTGGCAATGATAGTAACAGGAGCTGTTTATCATTTCCGTGGCAAAAAAACTGTTCCTGCAAATGCCTATGGTAAGCTGACAACCGTTCTTTTGTATCTGGTCATTCCGCTCGTTATGTACCGTTATGAGTACAGTGAAGCGATACTTTGGTCGGTTATAACGTTCTCATTTATTGTGAGCGCGATTTATCTGGCAAAGGCTCGACTGTTGAACCGCGTGTAAGGTTGAAAAAGAGCACTTCCCGCTCTGTAGGGAGGAAGTGCTCCTTTTATCTTAACCCCGCTTGTCCGTTCAACTGGGGCGGGAGTTATCTATATTGTTTCGTTAGTCAAAGGGTATTCATGCATAGACAAGTCTAGTTAAGTATGGAAATGGAGCGATACATAATGGAAATCAAAGCGCCTTTGGATATTATGCAAATTCAGGAAATCATCCCGCATCGTTACCCGTTTTTGTTGGTAGACAGAATTGAAGAGCTGGAGCTAGGAAAAAAAGCGGTTGGAGTGAAAAACGTAACAATCAATGAACCGTTTTTCCAAGGCCATTTTCCTGGTTATCCAGTCATGCCTGGTGTCCTGATTGTGGAAGCATTGGCACAGGTTGGGGCAGTAGCGATGCTCAGCATGGAGGAACATCAAGGAAAAATCGGACTGTTTGCAGGCATTGATGAATTCCGGTTCAAAGATCAAGTGAAGCCGGGAGATACGCTGGTACTAGAGGTTGAGCTTACTCGTGTGCGTGGAACCGTCGGCAAAGGGCATGGCAGAGCACTGGTAAATGGGAAAGTAGTAGCAGAGGGTGGATTGATGTTTGCCCTGACGGCAGGAAATAAGGCACATTCATGATCATCTTGAATGTGCCTTTCTTTTCGGGTAGAATGGCTAATGGGCAACTCCATGCATGAATAGGTAGTTTAAAAAGTCGTCTTTTTAAACATTCATTTACTAACAAGCACTTGAAGGTGAAGAAATGACCAAACAGGTCGCAACCATACTAGATGTGCCATTTACGACTCGCGGTTTCCGTGAGACTGTCGATTATATAACAGAACGCATACAAAGCGGTCAAAAGACCCACGTGGTCACCGCCAATCCGGAAATCGTCATGGTAGCGAGAGAGAATCGCGCTTTCCGATCTATTGTAGAACAAGCCTATGTCGTTCCAGATGGAATTGGAATCGTATACGCTGCCAAATGGACGAATCAGCCGATTTATGAGCGCGTTACGGGTGTGGAGCTTCTGGAAGCGTTCATGACGAAAGCCGATCAACATCAGTGGGGCGTGTATTTACTCGGCGCCAAGCCAGATGTTATTCATTTGGCAAAAGACAAACTGAGTGCTCGTTATCCGAACGCTCGAATCGTCGGATGTCGGGATGGCTATTTTCGCCCAGAGGAAGAACCTCAAATTGTACAGGAAATTGCCGAAGCGAAACCGCAGCTCCTGTTCGTCGCACTGGGTGCGCCCAGACAAGATGAATGGATGGCGAAGTATCGCGATCAGTTGAATGCCTCCCTGATGATGGGGGTAGGCGGAAGCTTTGACGTCATTTCCGGGAAAGTGAAGCGCGCTCCCGAGATCTGGCAAAAACTGCATTTGGAATGGTTTTATCGACTTGCTTCCGAGCCTACTCGCTGGAAGCGTCAACTGGCTATTCCGCGGTTTGTTCTAACCGTACTGAAAGAAAAATGGAGTAGCCGTTCCTAGATGCATCCGTAGAGAGGAGAACAGTCGATGTCTACACTAATCCTCGGATTTCTGACTTCGCTGATCATATCGTTTATTGCAACACCGTATGTAAAAAACCTGGCTGTAAAAGTAGGAGCAGTGGATGCCCCGAACCAGCGCAAGGTACACACACGAATCATGCCACGTATGGGTGGTTTGGCTATTTATATCGGATATCTGGTTGCGTTCTTCCTATTTGTCCCGTATACAAGCCTATCGGAAATGTTGGGAATTTTCCTCGGAAGTACGATCGTTATGGTCGTCGGCATGCTCGATGACAAATACCAGCTCTCGCCAAAGTGGAAGCTGCTCGGACAGCTAGTCGCAACAGCGATTGTCGTCATTCCTTTTGGCTTGAAGATCGGTGTCGTGAATCTGCCGTATAGCGGAAGCATTGATTTCAGCAGTGGCTGGCTTTTCTGGCTCGCGATTCCGATCACGATGTTTTGGATTGTCGGTGTAACCAATGCAGTGAACCTGATTGACGGTCTCGATGGCCTGTCGGCAGGTGTGTCAGCGATTGCTGCAGGGACAATGGGTGTCATGGCCTTGTTGATGGACGATTACAAGGTAGCGACCTACTGTTTCGTGCTCCTCGGAGCGATCCTGGGCTTTCTCTACTTTAACTTTCATCCAGCTCGCCTGTTCATGGGCGACACCGGTTCGCTTTTCTTGGGCTTTAACCTGGCTGCTCTGTCGATTATGGGCTTTAAAGAAGCGTTGTTCGTTTCCTTTATCATCCCAATCGTCGTGCTGGGTGTGCCGCTTTGGGATACGTTCTTCGCCATCGTGCGCAGGATCGTGAACAAAAAGCCGATTTCGAGCCCAGATAAAGGGCATTTGCATCACTGTTTGCTGAACATGGGTCTGTCCCATCGTTCAACTGTACTCACGATTTACTCCATTAGCATTTTCTTCGGAATGATGGCGATCTTGCTGACGAAGACGACGAAGTGGACCACGATTATCGTCATGGTCGCGCTACTGATTGTCATCCATCTTGGAACGGAGATCGTTGGCCTCGTTAGCCGTCGTCATCGCCCACTGATTAATACGTACAGACGGATCAAAATTAAGCAAGCCGAACAACAGCGTCGGACGAATTAGTAATACGTAAAGCCCTGGCATCATTTTGATGCTGGGGCTTTTTTTCACCAAAATTTGGAGGGAAACACTTAAGTACAGAAGGGAATTGTCCGATAAAGAAAAGGGAGAAGTATACTGCCCGATCTTTTTTGGAGCGGGACAAATAAGAATTTCAGAATAATATGGAGAGGTGAAAAAATGAACAAGTCCTATCAACAATTCCGTCGCTGGCTGGCAATGTGCCTGACGATGATGCTGATTGTTACAGGTGTTCTGCCTGCCGTACCTGCTTTTGCGGCACTTGGTTCCAACTGGAATACTGGGGCTGGTATCAAGACGCCAACTGACTATCTTGCGACTGGTAGCGGTAACGGTTATGCGTACAGTACCCCACTCAAGACCAAATCGAAATTGATATATGGTGTCGAGCTTTTTTACAAGGATACCTCGAAAAATGGTCAAGGTGTTGATGTAGCAATTGATGGGGTTCCCCTTGCGAATAACCAACTGTTCGCAAACGACAAAATTACACTGCCGGATTTTCAACTGAACAGCAGTGGGGCAGTGACTAAAGTTACGGTAAGACCAAAAGTAACGCTAGATCCAACAAACGATACAACAGAGATATACTTTCAGTACACACCAACGCCTCTCCCTTCGGGAACAGGCCCGCTAAAATTTAAGAATTTTGGGCAAGGTGAGCATCAAAGCGATCCCAAAAAGGTTACAAGCCGAACAGTAACTGGCTTGGAATACGAGTATACCATCTCAGCTGCAGTGGATAAAACGCAGGCTGTCGAAGTCCAAGTAAACGGAGTGACCGTTCGAACTGTAACTGGAGCAGGAGGCGTATTGCCAGATATTGATTTATCTCCTGGTCTGAATGCTGTACAGCTTTTTGCACCGAATACAGGTGAGCGTGACGTTATTTATTACGAGTACAACTCGCAGAATAGCCCGATTTCGATTACAAATTTCTCAGGTGGAACGACAGCCTATAACCCTGTGGTTTATGGCGACTCCACAATCACACTGATTGGTACGTATGGCAGTGGTGTAACCGGAAGCAGCTTGCGAATCAAGCTGATTACGAACAACGGCCAGACCGTCCAGGATTTATCGAATACGGCTCCATCAATTAACGGAAGCACTTTTACATTTAGCAATATCAGCCTGAAACCAGGTCTGAATCAAGTCGCCTTCTATGAAAAGGTGGGAAATGTAACAAAAGAGCACTACCAGTTCTTTGTTCAATACAACAACACACCACTCGTTAGTGATTTGAAAGTGAATGATACACCACTGAACGATCCGAATGTCACTTCGAGTCCGACTTATATCACAGTTCCTTCGACCAACCGTCTGAATTTGAACATGGACGGAAAAGCACTTAATGCAGATACAGTTGAAGTGAAAAACCTGCGTACAGGTGATGTAGTCAAAACACAGGTGAACCGCACCGGATCTTTTGGATTGAGTGTACCATCGCAGCTTGGTGAAAATACCTTGGAAATCAGAGTATTTAACCAAAATAAAGAAGTAGGGACATTCGTCCGCAAGCTGTTGGTCACCACTACATCATCCGGAAGCTCTGATCAGTTTTACAAAGTAATGCTGGGTGGAGTATCACTACAGCCGAACCAACTATCTACGGTAACAGGCGCAACATATTCTCCAGCCATGACACTGAATGGTGCGGCACTTTTGAAATTTGTAGATATTGCTGGTGAGCAGCAGTTCCAAGAATTCAAGGTCACGATTTCCGAAGGTGGAAGTAAGACTGAATACAAGAGTGGAAGTGGATTAACATTTACACCGATCGGCAATCCGCAAAGCGGCTTTACCGAATATGTGGTAACTCTGGGGGTACCAGCAGGAGTCTTCCAGGATGGAAAAACGTACAAAGTATCGTTGAGCTACCAATACTTGACAAAAGCATCGAACAATACCGTAACTTCTCCATCTGGCTTTATTAATGTTGCGAACTACGAGTACGAGTTCAAGTACTTGGACAGCACGAAGCCGAATATTACAAAAGTGATCAATTTGGCGAATGCACAAGAGTTGTCTCCAACGGCTGCAAATACGATTGTTACTTCGCCGCTGGAATTGAAGGTCGTCACACAAAATATCTCGAATCCAAACTCTACTGTAAACATTACCTACAACGGACAAACATTGGCTGCAGGAACTGACTATGTTATCCAGGCAGGGTCCGATGGATTTACACTTACGCTGAGAAAGCTTCCACAGGGTCAGGGTAAATTGGTAATTGGATATAATGGCGGTACAGCATCGACATCTGCTGCCTATACACTGGATATTCGTATTACTCCATATGCGCAAATCACCTATGTAGATGCAACTGGACAGGTTCGCAGCTTCGAAGACGGATATCAAGTGAAGAGTGAGAACGATATCCGAAATCTTGACGGGAAAGTGTACAACTACGTATTGAAGTCAGGTAACATTGAGGCGACGTTGAACGGAGCCACTATCAACATTACCGATATCGATACCAACAAGGGCACATTCCTGATCCAAAAAGACCAACTCGCTTATAAAAAGGGCAACAACGTCCTGAAAATCACTTTGAAGGACGATCCAAAAACGGTTTTCACTTATAATGTTTCCTACAACACATCCAAGACGCCATCTGTAGAGGATGTGAAGCTGGAGATCATCTCCAATGGTAAAACCGAAGAGCTGATGAAAAAAGCTGGAGACCCATCCTATAAGACGGGTGCCAACTTCTTGAGCAGCCTGAGCTTTACCGTAAATGATGCAACACATGTATATATCGAAAAGAACGGAAAACGGATCAATGATTTCCGCTACAAGAGTGGGGATTGGGATCAAGACACAACGAATCAGGAATACGTAAAGACTCGTCTGGAAGCAGCTTTGAATAACGATTTGGAAGACCTGTTCGATGAGCACAACATTGATTCACAGTCTCGTTCCCGATTTGAAGGGAAAATGAGCACGAAGAAATATGGGGATCTTGTTGAAGAAGTACAAGATGCTGTAACCGATGCGAAAGATCAGGAACAAAAACTGGCGCTCTTCCCTCTGACTCTGAAAAAGGGTGGAACAACAGTCTACACAATCGTAGCAGAAGATGACAATGGTACTGTCATTCGCTATGACATCAACATCGATCAGAAATATTCCAGCTGGGAAGTTCTGTCCCCAGTAAAAGCAAAAGAAAACGATCCATACATCATCGTTAATAGCAACAGTGCAGTTGTAAAAGTGTTTGCGGAAAATGCGGACAAAGTTTTGTTCGGCAAAACAGAAGCGAAAGTAACGAATACAACAAACCCTGATTTCTATTACGACGATGACCAAGGAAAAACAATTCCAGAAACCTACTACGTGTTTACATCTACAGTCGCTCTTAAAAAAGGTTTAAACACAGTAAAATTCTCGGTTGTAGTAGGCGATAGCACCTATAAAGACGAAATCAAGATTTACAATGCGAGCTCGAATGTAAATGGTGCTGAATATCGTGATGTATTAGGGAAGAAAGTAGCGTTTAGCGTATTTGATAAGCAATTTGATCTGAAATTCCCAAAAGGTACCGTATTGCTGTCGCCAGATGACAGCCGTGCTGGCCAAGAAGTGAAGAATCCAAACGGAGACATTTTTGTCGATGTGCCTCTCTATTTTGGTATGGCAGACCGAACAACAGGACAAGTAACCATTGAAGAAGATAATTTGGAGGACAGGCTGGTACTCGAATCCAACTTTAACTACGCAAGTCCGTTGTACTATGTCGATGCAGGCGACACAGAGGCTCCGGGTGGACGTGATCCATACTACGATGAAGGCGATGCTCAGGACTTTAAGAGCCGTTGGCAAGACAATCTTGTTCCAAGCCTCCGTGGAACACTTACCATCAAGTATGATCCATCGATCGTAAATGCTGCGAACAACATCTTGACCATTTACTATCACAATGGTGACGAGTGGAGAAACATTGGTGGTGTAGTGAATACCGGCGCGAAAACCGTACAGGTGCCGTTTGCTGGATTTGGTTACTACATGGTCATGAAAACAAGAGAATCCTACGATGATGTCATTACCCATGATTTTGCTCGCGATGCGATTGAGACCTTGTATGCAAAAGGCATCATGCCGGCATACAGCGGAAGCAGTTTTGGTGCAAACCGTGACATGACTCGCGGTGAATTTGCCACAATGCTGGTAAAAGCGTTGGCACTGCCAATTAACGCAGGGCCATATAAGGATAGCAATGAGCGTGATCCGTTAGAACCAACCTTCACGGATGTTCGCCCTAATCGCAATACGTGGGATTATGAGTACAAGTACATCGAGACGGCTGCTCGTGCTGGGATTATTCGTGGAAAACAGCCAGGCTACTTCCGTCCAGACGATTCTCTGACGCGTGAAGAAGCAGCAATCATGATTGCGCGTGCGCTCAACATGAAATTGGCTACGCTCGATGCATCCAAAGTGGCATTGAATAAAATGTTTACAGATGCGAAAGATGTAAGCTACTATGCAGCTCCATCTGTGCTGGCTGTCAGCAAAGGTAAGTTGATGAACGGTGAAGTCGATGACCCATCCGTGAAAAAGCCAACCTACAGCTTCAAGCCGACTCATAATTTGACTCGTGCAGAGATGGCTGTTATCACCGTACGTGTGATGGTCCAACTCAAAAAACTGCCTAAGCAGTAAGTGAATATATTTCGCTATATATAATAGAAGAAAAGCTGAAGAGGTCATCCGCCTCTTCAGCTTTTTTCGTTGAGAAATTACTCTTCTTCCACATCTCCAACCGCGTCCACCGGAACCTCCACATATTCCTTATCACCGAGCACGATCTGGGCTTGTCCGTTCGTCAAATCAACCATTTGCGCGACGAACTCATCCTGTTCACCCTCAGGAATTAACACATGCGCGGTAACCTTGTCTGTGAAATCCGTACCACTCACGCGATGTTCGCCCAGACGCAGTTCGTTCTCTACCTTGCCCCACCATGTGTAGTCGACGCTGACCGAAATCGTTTGATGCAAGGTATGAACCACGATCTTCGCAGCCTTTAGTGCAGTGACCGTTCCAGCTGTATAAGCCCGAACGAGACCACCAGCCCCAAGCTTGATTCCGCCGAAATAGCGGGTGACGACGACGACCGTATCTTTCACACCATTTTTCTTGATACACTCGAGAATCGGTTTGCCTGCTGTACCGCTAGGCTCTCCGTCATCACTTGAGCGCTGAATCTGATCGTTTTCGCCAATGACAAAAGCGGAACAGTTATGGGTAGCGTCCCAGTGCTTCTTTTTTATCATCGCGATAAACGCTGTCGCCTCTTCTTCGGTTGTAACCCGCTGGGCATACCCGATAAAACGGGAGCGTTCAATAACGATATAGTCCTCACCGTAGCCAGCGATCGTTTTGTATTGGGTAAGCATCGTACAATCACCTCAAGAAAAGGATAGCATACAAAAGAAATGTTGGCGAACACTGAAATGTTTTTGACACATAATCGTAGTACTCTATGTGGTGTTTGTGGAATAAAAAAGGAAAGGGAGGAGCTATCTATGATTCCCTTATGAAAATGTTGGTATGGTATATTTTTGCGTGTGAGAAGTATAACTCTGTGATATAGTGATCTTGGGACAAACCACATATTTAATGTGGTTAATAATTTTATACTTAACATAAAATGAAGGAGTGGAATTCAGTGAATTTTCCATATTCGAAAAAGAAATGGATGTCCATCAGTTTGGCGGCAGTATTAACAACAGCACTAGGTGCAGGAAGCTTGACGGCATCTGCGAATACAGGCTCCGATCAAACAAAGGCACCAACGACTGTACAAGCATCAAATGATAAAGCAACAACACAAACCGGTACAGAGAGTCAGTCTACTCCTGAGGCTGAGGCTGCTACAGGAGCAGAGCTGACTTTGGAAAAAGCCATTGAACAGGCTTTGAAGACAAACGCCGTGCTCAATGAAACACGTCTGGATGCAAAAAATGCAGACCTTAATCAAACTCTTACCTATGTGAGTAACTCTGATCTGCCAAGCGATGCGATCGAATCGTTGGAAGCAGCACAACAAAAATATTATAACAATGCAAAAGGAGTACAAACCAAGAAGCTCAACGCACTGTACGTAAAATCGGCGGAATCTAAAACAAAGCTTGGCGCGCAGGATGTCTATTACAAGCTAATTTTTGCTCAAGATGATCTGAACTTGAAGAAACAAAGCTTGGCGCGTTCAGAAGCACAGCTTAAGGTGGCAAAGGCTGCATTCGATGTAGGAACGAATGCTAAGACAGATGTTCTTGAAGCCGAGATGGGGGTAGCAGCCGCAAAAGCAGAATTGAAAACTGCAGAAAACAACTTGGAAATTGCCCGTATGAATTTGAACGACTTCCTCGGAGTCGATTTGACTAAAGAATGGAAGCTCATCTCGTCAAATAAGCAAACGGCTCCTATTAACATGACACTGAAGGAAGCCGAGGAAAAGGCGCTTTCCAATCGAAATGAAATAACACAGGCTCAGGAAGAGCTCAAACTGGCTGAATTGAACGTAAAACTGATCACTGATTTTACAGCTGCATCTACTCTCCAAGGCCAAATGGCTCGTAACAGCGTGGAAAAAGCTAACCTTGAAATTGAAAAGCAAAAGCGTGCTGTTACCAAAGATGTTACAGAAGCCTATCTCAATCTGAATGCAGCAAGAGAAGCGATTGAGTTTTCTAAGTCGGCAAAGGATTCCGCTGCGGAGAGCTATCGACTGAAGAATTTGCGCTTTGAAAATGGACTCGCAACTACTTTGGATGTCATCCAATCAGAAGAAGCGTTGTCTAAAAGTGAGAATCAATACCAAAAAGCTGTTCTGACTTACAATCTGGCTGTTGTAGCGTTTGAAACTGCACTGGGTAACTAGCCAAAAAACAAGATTTGTAAGCTTTTGAATCAAATTGGAAAAAGGTTCAGTCGTGACAGCCCGCCCTGTGTACCCTATAATACGATTGTGGCGGATGTCACTTCGTACATAACTGACAGGTGAATAACGAACCACGAAAAAAACTTTAATTTTTTTTCGAAGGCGCCGCAACTTTTGATTCGCTCAGGCGTTTAATAGGATGTCACACGAAAAACGGGGAATTGTGTAAAAAAGATTCACGAATTCTAGCAGTTGTGTTACACTAGTGATTGTTGCATTTTACACAATACTGAATATACTAGAGATTTTTAACACAAAAAGCGAGGCTTTCCTGCGAAAGGAGGTGACACGCGCTTGCAGGATTCGGGCTTTAAAAAGAAAGATAGATTAACAACAAATATTCCCCAAGAACAATTTGTTTATACTAGAGGAGGAGAACACAAGGTTATGAAAAAGGTCGTTAACAGTGTATTGGCTAGTGCACTCGCACTTACTGTTGCTCCAATGGCTTTCGCAGCAGAAGAAGCAGCAACAACTACAGCTCCTAAAATGGACGCTGATATGGAAAAAACCGTAAAACGCCTGGAAGCTCTTGGCCTGGTAGCAGGTTATGGCAACGGCGATTACGGTGTAGAGAAAACTATCACTCGTGCAGAGTTCGCTACTCTGATCGTTCGCGCTCGCGGACTGGAGCAAGGTGCGAAATTGGCACAATTCAGCAATACTTATACTGATGTTAGATCTACTGATTGGTTTGCTGGTTTCGTAAACGTAGCTTCCAACGAAGAAATCGTAAAAGGTTTCCCGGACAAATCTTTCAAACCACAAAACCAAGTTACTTATGCAGAAGCAGTTACTATGATCGTTCGTGCACTGGGTTATGAGCCATCCGTTAAGGGTGTATGGCCTAACAGCATGATCTCCAAAGCTTCCGAGCTGAACATTGCTAAGAGCATCACTACTCCTAACAATGCAGCAACTCGTGGCGACATCTTCAAAATGCTCGACAACGCTCTTCGTGTAGACCTGATGGAGCAAAAAGAATTCGGGACTTACGTTCGTTATGAAATCACGAATGAAAACCTCCTGACTAAATACCTGAAAGTTACTGTTCGTGACATGGAGTGGGCTCAAGAAGCTGGTCGCGATGGCGATGACTTGCCATTGGTAACAAACGTACCTGCTATCGGTCTGGGCAAAATCAAAGCTAACGAAGTAACTTTGAATGGTAAAGACGCTGGTATCGGCAACACTACTTACAAAGTAGCTGACGGTATCAACTCTAACGAATTCGCTGGTCAACACGTACAAGTGTGGATCAAAGACGACCGTGAAGACGTAATCGTTTGGATGGAAGGTTCCACAGACGAAGAAGTTATCATGGACCGTGTGAGCGAATGGGAACTGAAAGGCAAATCCTTCACAGATGCTAAAGATCTGAGCAGCTCCGATCTGAAAGATCTGAAACTGGTTCTGGATGCTAGCGAGAAATCCTACCGTCTGAACAAAGATACTGTTGTTACTTACAACTTCAAACGTTTCACTGATGCAGTTGACGGTTTGAAAGAAATCATCAAAGATGGCGATGGCTTCACTTTTGGTGTGAAAGTTGTTCTGGATGACAACAACGAAATTGCTTACATGCACGTAATTGACGATCAAACTATGAACCAAACTGACGAAGGTCGTAAATATGGTTCTGAAGTGATCAGCAAAGTCGATGTTGAAAAGAAAAAGATCACGAACATTGACAACGACAAGTTCAATGAGCTGGAAAACAAAGATGAAGGCAAAGACTTCCTCGTATTCCTCAATGGTAAACCAGCTAAATTCAGCGATCTGAAAGAAAACATGGTTTACAGCGTTTACTATCCAGAAGGTGACGAAGACAAGTTCCTGATCTTCGCTACTGACACGATTGTAGAAGGTAAAGTAGACAAAGTTGTTATGCGTAACAGCAACGACTACCGTCTGACTATCGGAGACAAAACATACCGTATCTACAAAGGTGCTACTTACTCCGATAACGGAAACAAAGACGTTGAAGATACTGATGGATCCAACTGGGATCTGATCAAAGATCTTGACGGCGAAACAGTAAAACTGTACCTGGATGCTTCTGGTCGTGTTCGTCACGTAACTACTAAGGATCCAATCGACGATCGCAAACAAAAAGCAATCGTTACTCGTGCAGCTTACCTGGACTATGGTAAAGACAAATGGCAATTCACTGTATTGACTCAAAGAGGCAAAAAAGTGAATGTTGAGTTGGAAGCTGAAGACATCTATGATGTAAACGACAAAAACTTCGATAAAAACGGTAACGAGAGCGAACTGGAAGACCTTCTCCAACCTAAGAAAGACGACAGCAACGTCCTGCTGGAAGTTGAACTTGACAAAGATGGTAAAGCAGAAAAAGTTCGCATCCTGAAAACAGATCTGATCCGTTCTTCTGGAGCTGAGTGGGACAAAATTGCTGACGAAGACGACGAAATGGTTGACGACTACGAAGTAAATGATGATACTGCTATCTTCAACATGACTGGTGAGATCAAAGACGCAAACAAACGTCCTGAACTGAAAAACGCTAAAGCTGCGAAGTTCAAAGACATTGCAGACGAAGACGATCTGACTGTATACTACACAGTTGACGAAGATAAAGGTGAAGTTGAAGCAATCTTCGTAGTTGAAGGTGACGGTTTGGGTGGCGATTCCCAATACGGTATGGTTTGGGATTACGGAAGATCCGGTGGAGATGACACTATCCAAGTTCTCACTAAAACCGGTGACAAAGTCGAATTGAAAACTTACCCATTGGACAAAGATTCTGAAGATCTGAAAGACGATCGTGGTATCAAACGCGGCGATTTCATCGCATTCCAACTGGATGCTAACGATGAAGTAGTTGTGGACGATGTTGTTGAAGTAGTTAACAACAACCTCGAAGATGAAGACGAAAAAATGCTCGCTAAAGTCATTAGTGATAAAGACGATTTGAACCAAGCTAGCATTGACAAAATCAAAGTGGGTCTGGTATCTAACGTAGATGGCAACACCATCACTGTTAAAGATGCTGATGACAAAAAATCCACTATCAACACTAAATCTTCCACTGCATTCCTGGAGATCTTCGATGATCTGGAAGGCGTTGACGGCGTAAGCAAAGGCGACTACATCGTTGCTATCGATAGCTCCGACGTTTCCGGTAACAAATACGACTACGTATTGATCATTTCCGACGAAGATGAAGTAGAAAAAGAAGGTTGGGAAGATGAAGCGGAAGCGTTCCTGAAACAAACACCTGGCGAAGACAATGGTGGGGACAAATGGGATGTTGTCGCTGACTCCGCAACTGGTAAACAGTTCGCTATCGGTCCAGTAAACTCTTACTCTGTAACTGTAGAAATCAAAAACGGTAAAGAATCCGAGATTGATAAAGCAGTTATCAAAGTTGGTGGCGAAACCTTCACTGGTAAAGTAAGCAACGGAGAAATCGTATTCGAATTCTCTACTGACAAAACAGATGCTACTTCTGGTGTAATCACTGTAACAAGTGAAAAAGGCGAAACCGACAAAACAAACGTAACTTTCAAAAAATAATTTTGTAAGTTAAAGCCTTTTACGTGAGTCGAGCAGCGGAGGGAGTCACCTCTCTCCGCTGTTCATTACATACTCACTCACAAAAATAGACTTCCTATCAAACTTACGGAGGGGTAGTACGTGAATAAAAAAGTAGCTCTTTCCATCCTTTCTGCTACAGTAGTTGCTAGCATGGCTTCTTCCGCTTTTGCAGCACCAAAATCTGGTGTTTACCTGGGTGGAGACGTAGACAGATACTATGAACTGCGTGACCTGTTTAACCTGACAGATGCAGGTAAAACAAAATTTGCAGCTGACATGGCAGTAACTTCTTTCGACAAACTGATCTACGTTGACTTCGACGGTAAAGGTGCAAGCCTCCGCGAAATCATGAACGGTGAGTTCAGCAAAGTTAAGAGAGACCTGAAAAAATCCGATTTCGAAGGCGTTTATACGAAATCTAACCTCGATGGTACTAACGGTGCAACTTACGATCCTCGTAACGATGCAATCGATGGTCCAACTGGCGATTTGAAAGTTGATTCCGTAGCTGCTGTAAGCGGTAGCCAAATCAAGATCAACTTCAGCATTCCAGTAAGCAATGCTGGCGACAAATTGTTTAATGCCCAAAGTAAAGCTCTTAACACTACTAATGTGAAAGTAGCTCCACTGGGTAGTGCTGCTGCAATTGGAAATCTGACTGCATCTTTGAGTGAAGATGGTAAAACTCTTACTATCACAAACGATGTTGCATTCAACGGTGACTACTCCGTTTATGTTAAGAAAGATTCCATCATCAGCAAAGACGATGTAAACAAAAAAGTTGCTGAATTCCTTGGCAACGTAAAAATTACAGACTCTACTGCTCCTGTTTACACTGGAGTAACTTATGATGGTTCTACTGCTATCGTGAAGTTCAGCGAACCACTGAAATCTGTGGGAACTGTGACACTTGATGGTAAAACATTGACCGCATCCGACTACACACTTTCCGGTGACACACTCGAAGTTACTGGTTTGACTGCTGGTAAAGCTAGCACTTTGGTTATTGTAGGTGCTACTGACAATGCAGGTAACATCATCGCTCCAAACCCAACAACAGTTACATTGACTGCACCAGTTGATACTGTGAAGCCTACAGTAGCTGTTTCTGCGAAAAACACTACATTGACCTTCAAGTTCAGCGAAGCTCTTAAACTCGTTAATGCAGATGGTGGTCAGAATCCTGATGATTTCGCAAAAGTAACTATTGGTAATGCCACATTTACTCTGGGTGCATCTCACCAAGATGCTAATGACAAAACCAAATTTACTGTTGATGCTGCGCAATATGTGACAGGTAGCTTCCTGAATGCTACAGTTAAAGTTGAAGCATTTACTGACAAGTCTGGCTTGGTAGGAGATGCTTTCACAACTTCTGTAATGCTCACTAAAGATAACACTGCACCAGCATTTGTGTCTGCTTCTTCTAAAGATGATAAACTGATTGTGAAGTTTGATGAGGATGTTGATGCAAACAGCCTTACTAGCGTTGCAATTAAATACACAGACAAAGACAATGTTGTAACAAACAAACCATCTGTAGGATTGACTGGAGTTGTTAGCTCTTACGATGCAAACAACAACGGAATAATTGATGGTGATGATGAGAACTACCTAGTTCTCCCAGTTTCTGACGTAGCTTTGGTTGAAAATGGTAAGCTGAAACCAGGTAAATATGAAGTAACAATCGGTGCAGGCAAAGTACAAGATAAAGTACCTAACGCAACTACTGCTGATACTAAATTTACTTTGACTGTAACTGGTTCTTCCGAATCTTCTGCTGTTGTTGAAGTAGTAGATGAAGAAACTAACCAAGAGCAAGGAGTACCAGGTAAATTGGTTGTTAAATTTAACAAACAAATGGCTTCTTCTGCTCTGGTTGCAGGCAACTATTCCTTGGATGGAGTTGCACTGAACCCAAGCACTTCTAACTTGTACTTCGATGGCTCTAAAGATAAAGTGGTTATCGAATTGCCAGAAGGTTTCATTAGTGCTTCTGGTAATCGCCTGTTGAAAGTTGCTAATGTAGTAGACGTTGATGGTAACACTTTGAAAGCTGGCGAAGATACTGACGTAGTAAACTTGGATGAGAACGTGAAACCAGTAGCGTCTTCTGTAGCTTTGGTTGATTCCTCCAACTTCGTAATCAACTTCTCTGAAGAAATCTCCTTGCCACAAGGAGCTGTTACAGGTGTAACTGTTAAAGTTAACGGAGCAACAACAAAACTTGCAGATACTACACCGTTTAAAGTGAATTCTGACAACAAGTCTGTAACTGTTGCAGTATACAATGCAAACTCCTTGACTGTGAACGATCAAATCAATGTTACTTTCCAAGGTGCTAACATTGTAGATAAGAAAAACAATGCAGTTAAAGACGGTTCTGTAAGCAACCGCTAATAGCTGTGCAAGAACCCCTCTATGGGGAGAAGGTTGTCGAGAATTTCTCGGCAACCTTTTTGGTTTTTCTTGAAGTACATGTTCATGTGGTATATATTCTGTAAAATGATCAGTGCATCAATTTTTCATTTATCGTGGGAAGGCGAATTTGTATCATTGTAATAATTAAGGAAGGCTTGGTTTTGGCTGAGTTACTAACATAGTTATTATCTTCAGAGTTGGGGAGCCCTAGTAATGGCTCTTTTTTTTTGTTTTCAGCAACTAATTAATAGGAATGTGCTAATATAGAATGGTATCTGAGTATTGTATTTTCTAGAATATGGAGGACCTAACGTTCATGAAGTACGTACATTTAGTGGGTGTATTCCTATTGTCTTTAGCCGTTATTACTGGATGTGCAAAGGAAACCGAAGCACCTGCACCTATAGCTCAAGAAAAGAAGTCTGAAACTTCAAATCCTGTTAAGGAAAAGTTTGATGCTGCATTAGCTCTTTACAATTCTGAAAAAATGGATGAAGCAAAGTCAGCGTTTGAGGAATGTGTAAAGCTTGACGCTTCAAATGGTATCTATGAGTACTACCTGGGTAATATCTCTCGGAAACAAAATGACTTCAGTAAAGCACTGAGTTATTATCAAAATGCAGTTACAAAGTCACCAGACATGATCGAAGGCTACAACAATATTGTAGCAATTCAAATGTTAAATCAAGATTTCGATAATGCGCTTCTCACGGCTAACAAAGGCCTTCAAGTAAAGCCTGATTTTGCAGATCTTAAATTTAAGCTCGGACAAATCTACTTTGTTCAGAATAAATTTGAAGAGTCGGTAAAAGTATTATCGGAAATCACGAATGACCCTAAGTATTTTGAAGCTTACCGTTTTATCGGATTCGGGTATATGCAATTGAACAAAAAACAAGAAGCGGTAACCAGTATGAAAAAATACTTGGATCTTGCTCCTGAGGGAACGAATACTAAGGTTGAGGTCGCTAACCTAGTAAAAGAACTTGAATCTAAATAGGAAAGAAGCAAGCCGGAGGTCTAAAATGCAACAATTAGTGAAATGGGGGCTATTTGCAGCTTTAGCCCTCCTATTTTTATGCACGCCATATCTGCGAGGATTATTTTTTGATACTGATTTTTATTTAATCGAAGTAAGTCAAATTCTACTATTTTTGATCGCAGCCATATGGATGATCAGGAAAAGCCAACAATATGGACAAATAATCTATTTGATTGTATTTTTCATTCCAATAACACATGTATTATCACTACTCGGTGCAGAAACTCCCATGGGAGCTTTGGACAACTTATTTCGTTGGTTTACCTACGTGATTCTTTTTATCATGTTAATTTGGTTACGACAGATCGATCACAATGATAAAGTGGAAAAGCTGCTGCCAATCGTTTTTAACGCAACGGGCGTATGGATTAGTTTTTTTTCGCTTGCTGGTTTTTGGAATTGGATTGTATTTAAGGATATAGTCCTTTCGGGAAGGCTAGCAGGGCCACTCCAATATCCCAATACATTTGCAACGATTATCTGTGCATTTTGGCTGTATGCTCTTGTCTATTTGGCAAAAAAAGAAATCAAAGTCTTGACTACACTTTTCTTCAGCTTGCCCTTGGTAGCATATGGCGTTTGTTTTTTCTTATCCTACTCGCGTGGGGCAATGGTCGTTTTTCCTGTGGCATGGTTCATCGGAGTACTCCTTCTCAAGGGAAAGGAACAAATTCAATACCTTGCATTTACGGTTTTCTCTCTAGTAGCTTCACTCCTAGTGTTTCAAAAAATGACTTCAGCTGGGTCTGAAAATGTAGATGATGCAGCTTTACTCGCATTCGTTGTAGCAAGTATTATCGTAATGGTACTGGTGCTGCTTACACAAAGGATCATTAAAAATAGTAGTTATCTGAAAGAAACGAAGAAACCTCTGATTCGCTTTGTATTGCCGGGTTTCATTTTATTAGTAGGGTTATTAACTTTGCTGGATTTCAAAAACCAGGGATTACTATACCAGGCTATGCCTGAGTCATTGCAGCAGCGAATCACTGATATTAACTTGGGTACTTCTAGTGTATTGGGAAGAACCAATATGTATATGGATGCTTTTGCAGTGAGTAAGGAGGCGCCTGTGTTCGGTTTTGGTGGCGAAGGATGGAGAGTTGTTTATCCTGCTTATCAAGAGCTCCCTTACTATAGTAATGAGGTTCATAACGGTTATTTGGAGATTTTGCTTAATACAGGATGGTTGGGGCTCATTGTTTTCATTGGCGTGATATGCTTTCTGGTAGGGAAGATACTCATTCGCATTAAGAAAGAACAAGAGGAGAATAGCGATTCGACTATTGCAGTTGCCTCCCTAGTATCCTTGTCCATTATATTGATGCATGCTTTCATTGATTTTGATTTCTCTTTTGGTACGGTATGGTTTATTGTTTTCTGGCTGATAGCAATTGCAGTACCTTTACAGTCAAAAGATATGAAACCAGCCTTCCAATACTCGCGGTTCTTGATCGCTTTTATCGCTGTTTGTGTAGGAATAGTCGGTGTATATTCGGGAAGGATTCTCTTTGCGCAAAACAATATTTCTGCGTTAGCAAGTGAAGTAGATGTAGAAGCTGCACAACCGATATTGGAGAAAGCAGTTAAGCTCAACCCTTATCATACGGAATATGCGATGAACCTGGCTAAAGTGTATGCGACGAAGTATACACAGTCACAGCAGAGCGAGTGGAAATCTAAAGCAGAAGCAACGTTAAATCGTATTGAGCAACTCGAACCCAAGGCATCAGAGGTTTTATACAAGATCGGCAACGTATATCTCTTCATGAATGATTGGGTCAAAGCCGATCAATATTTCCAAAAGGCTTGGGAGCAAGATCATTTTAATGTTCACTTCTACGATGCAAGCATTCAGGTAAATGCTCAGGTTGCATCTCAATTGGCAAAACAAAATCAAAAAGATCAAGCGACAGTACTTGCTAGGAAGGCTTCAGATAAATACAAGGATTACGTAAGTCGGATAGAACCTTTCAAGGCAGAGGCAATCCCTGACAAGAGGCCATTAGATTTGAATGCCTATACGTATTTTTATCTTGGGCAAGCGAATATTATTTTAGGGAACTATGCAGATAGTCTTGAACAACTTAAATTGGTTACTGATCCGAGTATTACACTCGAAGTGCAGGCTCTAATAATCATTGCATATGAGAAGTTGGGGCAAAATAGTGTAGCAATAGAATTGACTCAGAAATTACAAGCACAGTCCCCGAATTATAAGCAGCTTTTGGATGACTATCGGGCAATGTTAATAGAATAGATAGGTAAGGATAAAAGGATGTTGAAATCATATCAACATCCTTTTTTTACCGTATTGGAAACTATGTAATTGTCGACTTCTGTATAATAATGAAACTTATATTTGCTGTGATATGATGTTATTCTACAAATATATTTTTGTTTCATTCATGGTATAGTAATACAAGAAGAATAGAATGGAGATAGAATCATGATACATTTCGCCATAGTAGGCTGCGGCCACATTTCAAAGAAACACATTGAGGCGATCGAAAATGTCGAAAACGCGAAACTTGTCACAGTTTGTGATACGTCGGTTGAGAGATTGCAGGAGACTTGTGAAAAATATCAAGTGAATGGGTACAAAGATTTAGGTGAAATGCTGGATAATCAGCCAGAAATAGATGTTGTATGCATCTGTGTACCAAGTGGGCTGCATGCAAAATTGGCAATTCAAGCGGCTAATGCTAAAAAGCATCTGATCGTAGAGAAACCAATCGCATTGACTATTCAGGATGCGGAGACGATTGTACAAGCATGTAAGGACAACGGCGTAAAACTATCTGTCGTGCATCCAAATCGATTTAGACCTGCCATTATGGCTCTTAAGAAAGCAATGACAACTGGCCAATTTGGAAAGATAAGTCACGCTAATGCAACGTTACGGTGGAATCGTAATCAAGCCTATTACGATCAAGCAGCGTGGCGTGGAACGAAGGAAATGGACGGCGGAGTTTTAATGAACCAAGCTATACATAATTTAGATTTACTATTGTGGTTAATGGGGCCGGTGGAAGAAGTACAAGGATACTCTGCAACACGTCTTAGAAATATTGAAGCTGAAGATGTTGCAGCCGCAACAGTTCGATTCCAAAATGGGGCATTAGGGATCATCGAGGCTGCTGCTACCATATTCCCAAAGAACTTTGAAGAGTCCCTCAGTATTTTTGGTGAGAGCGGAACAGCTGTTGTATCTGGAACTACAGCTAACTGGATCAAGCATTGGGAATTTGAGTCTCTTCCAAAGCAACATGCAGAAGCGCTCATTCAAGAGGTTGAACATGATCCATACGGTACCCCTGGGCAGGAAGAAATCATTAGAGACATGGTTGATGCAATACGGAGTGACCGGGATCCGGTTGTAAGTGGAGTAGATGGGCTAGAGGCTTTAAAGCTTGTATTAGCAATCTATAAATCAGCAGAATTAGGAAAGCCAGTTAAATTAAATGAAATAGTAGAAGAGGAGAATCGTCAATATGAATACAACCACTCATAAGGTACCATTGCTTGATTTGGTAAAGCAATACAGAAGCATCGAAGCTGAGATAAAAGCAGCTGTTGATGATGTATTATCGAGTGGTAATTATATTATGGGTAAGCATGTTGCTGACTTTGAGCAAAAGATGGCGGATTACTGTAACGTAAAATGCGCTATCGGAGTTGCAAATGGTACAGATGCATTGCTTCTCGTACTTGATGCACTTGGAATAGGGCCAGGTGACGAGGTTATTACTACACCATTCACTTTCTTTGCATCTGCGGAAGTGGTTTCTCAACTAGGTGCTAAACCGGTATTTATTGATATTGATCCAAAAACATATAATTTTGATGTAAGTAAGCTGGAGGCCGCAATAACGCCAAATACGAAGGCAATCATTCCCGTACATATTTTTGGACAACCTGTTGATATGGACGAAGTTTTGGCATTGGCTAAAAAATATAATTTATACGTAGTCGAAGATGCGTGTCAAGCAATTGGCTCAAAATACAAGGAGCAAGAAATCGGTTCATTGGGTGTCGCCGGTTGTTTTTCATTCTTTCCAACGAAAAATTTGGGGGGATATGGAGACGGCGGTATGATCGTAACAAATGATGAAGAACTGGCCAAAAAAATAAAAATTTTACGCGCACATGGTAGCAATCCCAAATACTATCACTCCATGATTGGTTACAACAGTCGATTGGATAGTTTGCAAGCTGCAATGCTGAACGTAAAGCTTGCTTATATTGATCAGTGGAATGCAGCTCGTAGACAAAAAGCAGCTGTTTATAACGAGGCACTGAAAGATTTGCCGATACAGGTTCCTTTTGAAAAAGAGAACCGCTATGCAGTTTATCATTTGTACATTATTCAAACAGACCTTCGTGACGAACTAATGGCCTTCTTGCAAGAGAAAGGTATATCTTCTGGTGTCTACTATCCTGTCCCACTGCATTTGCAAGAAGTATATAAAGATTTAGGCTACGATAGAGAAAGCCTGATTGAGTCTGAAAAAGCCGCGAAGGGTACTATGGCTTTGCCACTTTATCCAGAAATGACTGAGGAAGAGCAACAGTATGTAATTTCTGTTGTGAGAGAATTTTTCGAGATGAGAGGAGCAACTTCATGAGTAACTTGCTAGAACAGGAAATACCTCTTTTAGCCGAAAAATTGATTCGGAAACTTGATGAAAGAACTGCTGTCATCGGTGTAGTAGGATTAGGTTATGTTGGATTGCCTTTAGCAGTAGAGAAAGCGAAAGCAGGATTTCAGGTAATTGGATTTGACGTGCAATCTGACAAAGTAGAGATGGTAAACCAAGGGATTAACTATATTGGTGACGTACTGAATGAGGATCTTCAGTCTACTGTGAAAGCGAATAAATTGAGGGCTACTGCTGACTATTCATTTATCAACGATGTAGATGCTGTAGCGATTTGTGTACCTACTCCTTTGGATAAGTATCATCAGCCCGACACGAGCTATGTGAGCTCTTCGGCACGAGAAATCGCTAATCATCTAAAACCTGGAATGCTCGTGGTACTAGAAAGTACTACATATCCTGGGACAACAGAGGAATTGGTTAAGCCGATTTTGGAGGAATCCGGTTTAAAATGTGGAGTTGATTTCTTTTTAGCCTATTCACCAGAACGGGTAGATCCGGGGAACAAGCATTTCAATACAAAAAATACCCCTAAAGTCGTTGGGGGTGTTACTCCCGATTGTACAAGGGTAGCTGCGACTATGTATCAAGCTGTGCTCGAGGGTGAAATACATGTAGTATCAAGTCCAGCAGTCGCGGAATTGGAAAAAATATATGAAAATACATTTCGCCATATTAACATCGCACTTGCAAATGAAATGGCGGTTCTTTGCAACAAGATGGGTATAGATGTTTGGGAAATGATTGACGCGGCAAAGACAAAACCGTATGGCTTCATGGCGTTCTATCCTGGCCCAGGTCTAGGAGGGCATTGCATCCCAATCGATCCCTTCTACCTTACATGGAAAGCAAGAGAATTTAACTATCATACTCGCTTAATAGAATTAGCAGGTGAGATCAATAGCAGTATGCCTGATTTTGTAGTTACTAGAATGATGCAGATACTAAATCAGGATAGAAAGTCGTTAAATGGTTCAAAAATACTCGTATTAGGTGTAGCTTATAAGAATGACATTGATGATTACCGGGAATCTCCGGTTCTTGAAATACTCTCTATCCTCGATAAAGAAGGTGCTGAGTATCAGGTAGTTGATCCTCACATTCCTAACTTTAAGTTTAATGGGAAAATGGTAGAGACAATCTCATTGACTGCTGAGGCTTTAGAAAAAGCAGACTTGGTTTTATTGACAACCAATCATTCGCAATTCGATTACGACCTGATCTGTTCCTCTGCCCGTGTTATTTTTGATACAAGAGACGGAATAAAAAAGAAAACAAATGTTAAAGGGAAATATTTCAGACTGTAAGAACGGAGTAAATTATGAAAATAATAACAGTAATTGGTGCCCGTCCACAGTTTATTAAAGCGGCAGCGGTTTCCAGAGCCATCCGGGAATTTAATCGGACGAGTAACCATTTGTTTAATGAGGTTATCGTCCATACTGGTCAACACTATGATCGGAATATGAGCGATATCTTCTTTGAAGAACTTGACATTCCTCATCCTCATTATCACTTAGGAATCGGCTCTTCTAATCATGGTCAACAAACCGGGGAAATGTTAACTGCGATTGAGGCAGTATTATTGAAGGAGAAGCCAGACTGCGTTTTGGTATACGGTGATACAAACTCAACATTAGCAGGGGCTTTAGCGGCATCAAAACTACATATTCCCATTGCCCACGTCGAGGCAGGACTCAGAAGTTATAACCGAGCAATGCCAGAGGAAATCAACCGAGTAGTGACTGATCATTTGTCTTCTATTCTGTTTTGCCCAACCAACCACTCTGTCAATAATTTGGAAAAAGAAGGAATTAGGAACCGAGTACATTCAGTTGGGGATGTTATGTATGATTGCATGCTTTATTACATGAATAAGGTAGGTAACGATACAGGCGTGTTGGATGGTTTCAATGTTAAGCCAGGACAGTATGCCTTGGCGACTGTGCATCGTGCAGAAAATACGGATAATCCTCAACATCTGAGTGAAATCTTTGGTTCCTTTAATGAAATTGCAGATGAAATTCCGGTTTTGGTTGCATTACATCCACGAACAAAAAAGTATCTACACCAATATGGTATTGAAGTTAGTGATAAAGTATCACTTTTAGATCCCCTATCGTATTTACAAATGGTAACTTTAGAAGTAAACGCTAAAACCATTTTGACAGACAGTGGTGGGGTTCAAAAAGAAGCGTACTTTGTTGGTAAACCGTGCATTACATTACGTAATGAAACAGAATGGGTCGAAACAATTGAAGTAGGAATGAATGTGTTAGCTGGGCCGTCTAAGGAAAAAATTCTCGCATCTTTTAATGATATACATTCAGGGATGGACAGGACTGTCAGAGAGGGAATTTATGGAGACGGAACTGCTTCCAATAAAATTGTTAATCTCTTATGCGCTTTTAATCATTCTGAAAGGAGTTAATTATGAATAACCCTTTCTCTCAACTAATCAGCTATAGAAAGATTCTCTTTAATATAACGGTAGACGATATTAAGAAAAAATATGCAGGTTCAATCATGGGAGGGACGTGGATTTTATTAAATCCACTCCTCTTTCTTTCAGCATATTTTTTGGTATACATAACCATTTTTAAAATCAAACTAACTGGTATATCTACTTTTGACTACGTCTTGATTATTTTTTCAGGTCTAATACCGTGGTTTGGATTTTCTGAGTCGATCGGACTAGGGGTTAATACGGTGACAAGCAATAGTTCATTGATCAAAAATACGATCTTCCCCATTGAGCTGATACCTGTAAAAGTAGTTTTGGCTAGCATGGTATCGCAGTTGATTGGTTTAATCATGTTGCTAATTGTAGTAGGATTCAACGGGCAACTAGGATTCTATGTTCTACTTCTTCCTTTTGTATTGGTATTGCAAATATTATTTACAACGGGTTTAGTGTGGATTCTGGCAAGTATTAATGTTTTCTTTCGTGACTTATCACAGATCATAACAGTGATTTTGATCTTACTTATGATGGTTTCACCAATTGCCTATACAACTGATATGTTAACCAGTGAACTGGTGTATTTCATGCAATTCAATCCGATGTACTATATGATTAGTTTGTATAGAGAGATTATAATCTACAACTCCTTACCAAGTTGGGATATAACCGTGATTTTTGTAACATTGTCCTTAGGAGTGTTTTTTTTAGGACATTACGTATTTACCCGATTGAAAGTGGTGTTTGCAGATTATGTATGATAAATACGCTGTTCAAATTAATAACGTAAACAAATTATTTAAATCTTACAAGCATCCTAGAGATCGTATACTTGACGTCCTTGGATTTGGCTTTCTTACAAAAAATAGATACGAAGAATTTTGGGCGTTAAAAGATATAAATCTTAACATAAAAAAAGGCAGTAAGATAGCTTTAGTCGGTAGGAATGGTGCTGGCAAAAGTACTCTGCTCAAAATAATTGCCGGTAGTTTGAGACCAACTGATGGAGACATAAAAATAAATGGGAAGGTCTCTGCTCTAATGGAGCTGGGTACAGGCTTTCATCCAGAGTTTTCTGGGCGTGAGAACATTTTCGCCTCATTGTCGTATTCTGGTATCGTCGGTAAAGAAGCAAAAGAGAAATTTGAAGAAATCGTGGATTTCTCAGAACTAGAAGAGTTTATTGATAAACCTGTTAAGACTTACTCAGCAGGTATGTATGCACGGCTAGCTTTTGCTACATCAACTGTTGTCATTCCTGAGATCCTTATTGTAGATGAAATACTAGGGGCTGGGGACGCATACTTCATCAATAAATCGATTGAGCGAATGAAAAAATTAACGGAGGGTGGTACAACGGTTCTCTTTGTATCACACGACATATCTTCTGTTCAAAAAATGTGCAACGAGGCTGTATGGATTGATAAGGGAAAAGTGGTGATGGAAGGAAATATTTTAGATGTTACTGCAGAATACCTAGCATCAATTCGGAAACAGGAAGAGAGAAGACTAAAGGCTAGAAATGTACGATTAAAACATAATAATTTTAAAACCTTAGAGGAGGGAATTGAAGATTCACTTGTTTACTTTCACTTCATCACAGAGAATGGGGCTCCATTGGAAAAGCATCCCATATCAGAGGTGAAGTTTTATTGTAAAGATAAGGTTATTGAGTGTCTGCAGATTGGCGACGCCGGTGATACAAATAATGGAAGTGATTTGTTTTTAATTGTGGATAAAGAAACAATTAACTGGTCTTCGCCTGTTGAGCAAAATGGAAAAAGATATCGATCATTTGAAGACGTAGGTGGAGAATACCAGCACGCTTTATTTGTATTTAAAGTACAAAATTTAGCTGAATTGAGAAACTATGAACTAGAAATCGTTTATCAGGATATATCGACTGAGAAAGTGAAAATTGAGTTTTTTGATGGCGAAAACTATGTTGAGATTGGTCATCTTGAGGCAAATGATGATTCCGAGTGGAAATCAAGTGTATTTAATCTGAAAGAAGTTATTCATGATGAAAGTATGGATAATGAGACAGTTAAAACGATAAATTATCAGGAACTACTCGAAGAGAGGGAAAGTAATAGTCGAATATATGGTTCAGGTGAAATGGTTATTACTTCTGTAGATTTTTTAAATGATAATAATGAAGTATCGCATGTCTTCCAAAACCTCGGGTATAAAAAAGTAAGAATCAATTATTTTGCGAAAGAAAAAGTGAGAAACCCAATTTTTGTGCTTGCTTATTACTTGTTGGATGGAACTTGTGCTATGCAAGTGTTATCGAATAAAGATGGATATGAAGTAAAAGAGGCATTTGGCGAAGGTTTTGTAAATGTATTCTTTAATCCTTTACTTTTAGGGAAAGGCACTTATCTCGTATCGGTAGCAATCTTTAAAGAATTAAATTTGTTAGATAATGTTGAACCGCCTGCTTACGATCTTCACGATAAGATGTATGAAATTAAAGTGGAGCAGCCTTTTGGGGTTAATGTGTCTTTAGGATTAATTAATCACCCTGTCAGATGGGGAGGGAATGAGAAGGGGGCTATCTAATGGAAAACAGTAACATTATGAAATATTACAATTCCCCGGATATTTGGGAACAAGATCCAACTCAACACCAAGTTGAGATCACTGAGCTAATCTTGTCAAAAATTCCAAATGGTGTGAAGTCAGTTTTGGACATAGGTTGTGGTAACGGAATTGTTACAAATCGTTTGGCAAAGAAATATGACAGAGTTTGCGCAGTGGATATAAGTGAAGAAGCACTTAAATATGTGCAAACAGAAAAAATAGTAGGGTCAATAGATAAGCTGCCATTCAAGGATGGGGAATTTGATCTCATATTAATTTCTGATGTGCTTGAACATTTGCCAACCGAAGTCTTCGAAAAAGGTATTCAAGAATTACAAAGGGTTACTAAAAGATATATTTTAATTGTCACTCCGTTTCAAGAAAAGCTAGAATTTGGCATGATGACCTGCAATAATTGCTTGTGCCAATTTCATGTGAATCTGCATATTCATTCTATTAACAAAGAAACGATTGTGCATGGGTTTGGAGCGAAATTTATCATAAAGCAAATGAGTTTCGGCGGAGATGAATGGAGTCATATTCCATCATATGCAAAACAACTAAAGAGCTTATATCACTACTCCAATAATTGGGATAATGCTGTGTGTCCGCAGTGTGGTGTAAAACAAGGTAAGCTTAGTGATTCCAATCAAAAGATGATCACTAATCCTAAGTTTTACGATGCAATTGCAGACTCCGTACATAAAGTGATGGATCAGTTACGCTTAGAGGAGTTTCTTCATAACGAAGCGCTTTTTCTGTTAGAAAAAGATTCTGGTTCCAGAACCGAATCAACAAGCAAAACATTATTAATTGAAAGTGACGTTCGATTGAAAAATGTGAAGCTTATTAGTGATGATAAGTGGAACTTAGATTTTACGAATCCTTTCTTTCAAAGATCTCATACCGTATATTTTGGTTACAAGCCATATATAGTAGTTGGCGATAGCTTAAATATTTCGAACATCATAACGGAGGACACACACAGTTATCGATTAGTTGGGCCAAAGGAAGATGGATCCAATCATGCGATTTTTATCATTCCGAAATTTACAGATGAAGAGTTTTGCTTATTCATTGAATATCAGGATATCACCATTGAGCCTCTATTCGTGAATGTATTTGACCGAGAACGTTCTTATATACCAATTGGTCAGTTAGAAAATAAAGCAGATGGGGAATGGAAGAAACAAAGGATTATCGTACCATCTGGAATCAATTGTCCAGCAGAAGGTTTCATATTCGAACTGACTTCGAGTGACAAGATACAAGAATTACATCCGATTAAATACATTTATGTTAACAATGATTCTCAGAATAACCCAATCTATTCCGTAATTCCTGAAGAGCAAAATGTATCAATAGACCTCAGTGAATGGATCGAGACATTGATTGAATCAAACTGTTACTTTATCTGTGATGCAGATTGCAATGGATCAGAGCGATTTATGGCATCTCTTCAAGTAGGGGCTACACGGATTGATTTGAGATCTGCTCTGATGAATGGTTCTTATGTTATTGAAGTACCATCTGAATTGGTTAATCTATTCGAGAAGGCTTCAGTGAGTACAACAGAAATTCCAATTAATGATCTGTTGGATATACTGGCTGAACAAAAAAAGAATGAAATTTCCTCTGAACAAATACATTCCGAATTGAATGCACTTCAATTTGAGATGAAAAATCTACATGAAAAGTATGATAGATTGCTAGTCAATCTTCAAAATGTAGAAGCAGAGTTGGAAATACATAGAAACATTAAAATTGAGAATGAAAGACAAATCGTTTGGTTTCAGAACCGTACAGCCCAACTTGAACTTCTGAATGAGCGCTATCAAAATGACTACAAGGATTTAACCGAAAAATATGAGAACCTAACAATTGACTACGAACAAATCGCAAGGTTTCAGGGCCGAGTGGCTGAGCTTGAAATAGAGAAACATCGATACGTAAGGGAACTAGAACAGCTAAATGAAAAATACGAGGGTGTTTTAGGAGAAAATAAACAGCTCTTGCGTGAAGTTGACAATAACATCGAGGCGTTGAAAGACTTAAACACAAAATTAGAAAAATTAGAGAAGATGAATGTTGTGCAATTCTTTTTAAGGAAAAAATAACATTACGCTACATTGCCGTTTCGGAGGGGTCATCTTGAATATATTAGTTTTAACTCCTGATACAGATATTGATCGAAGAATAACATTGCAGGCGAACTCCCTGGTGAAACATGGGTTTAAAGTAACAATTATAGGCGTGCCTTTCTCTGGTGACAATTTCTTATCGGGAACGATTGACCCTAATATTGCGATTAAAAGAATTGATCTTCAAAACATTGAATACCACTCAAAAATCGTAAAATTTTACAGAGGTATTCATAAAAAAATTATGAGTTTTGCTTATAAAAGAAACGATTTTATTAACCAATATGCAAATAAAAACATGGTAGCCATTGAAGAGAACACTTCTTATAAACTTGTTCGGAAGTCTAAAAATAAGATGGTTTCTATTAATACTAGGTTGTTAAATTGGATAACGACCAAATGTATAGCACTGGTGCAAAAAATGGTAAATGTTTTTTATAACCTGGTTTTAAAGTTCTTTCGTACATTTAACATTAACTTTTTTCCGTTATTTGATAAGGCCTTCTATAATGCGGGTATTCAAGAAGAGTTTGATCTAGTTGTGGCTAACGACTTACCAGCATTAAAGGCAGGATATATGCTTGCAAAAGAAAGAAACGTCCCTTTAATTTATGATGCACATGAAAATTATACGGAACAATGCACGCTTCCCAAAAAATATGCTCTGTTATTGGAAGAAATAGAAGCGCAAATCTTACCTGAAGTTGATTTCTGGATAGTGCCAAATGAATTACTAGGTGAACAAATTATAGAGAAGTGCCAGAAGAAGTACAATGTGACAGTAAAAGAACCATTGGTTATTCAAAACGCCGTGAAACATTGGGAAGAGTATCTTAACTACCAGCATTCTGATTTATTTAGAGAAAAGTTAGGAATTGGGCGAGAGAAGAAGATTTTATTGTTTCAAGGTGGCTTTTTGGGCAAGAGAAACCTTGAAAACCTTGTGAAGGCAATGAAGTACGTAAAAAATGAGAATGTTGTTTTAGTTATGCTCGGGTTCGGTACTTATGTAGAAGTCCTAAAAAGCATTGCTAGAAAGTTAAATGTCGAGAGTAAAGTTTATTTTATGGAAGCTGTTTCTCAAGATGAACTACTGAAGTACACTTGTTCGGCAGATGTAGGGATTATCCCGTACCCTGCAGTGGATAAAAACACATATTACTGTTCCCCAAATAAATTATATGAATTTATACAAGCGCGTTTACCGATTTTAGCCAATGATCTACCTTTTTTACGAAAAGTAATCATTGGAGAAGAGATTGGTATTGTTCAAGACTTTTCTAATCCTAAATTCATTGCAAATGCAATAGATTTGTTTTTTGAGGATGAGAGTAAGTTGCAGCATTTTAAAGAAAAATTAAATGATGCAGCGAGAAGAATCAATTGGGAAGTAGAGGAACAAAAGTTAACTGGTGAGTATTTAACGATGAGAAAAACTGAAAAAGTACTAGAGAAGGTATTCGTTTAAGGAGGACTTGCGTCGTGTGTGGCATATATGGAATTGTTCGTTCAGAGAAGAGAGTATATGAAAATGAATTAAGAATCATGGGAGAAAAACTCAAGCACCGCGGTCGTGATGATGAAGGAATTTTTTTGCATGACAATATCGGTTTAGGGCATAAGCGGTTAAGCATTATTGACGTAACAAACGGGAAACAACCAATGACAAACGAGGATGGAACAGTCTGGATTGTCTTTAATGGGGCAGTATACAACTACTTAGAGCTACGGCAAGAATTAGTACAAAAAGGGCACAATATTAAAACCTATTGTGATACAGAAGTCATCATTCATGCCTATGAAGAATATGGAAAAGACTGTGTAAGTCGTTTCAATGGTATGTTTTCATTTGTGATATGGGACCAAAACAAACAAGAGATATTTGCTGCTAGAGATCGATTCGGGGTTAAACCATTTTACTATTCCATGGAGGATGGCGATTTTATTTTTGCGTCTGAGATTAAAGCGCTCCTTTCCTATAATCCCGCACTGCGTAAAGTAAATATGAAGGGTTTAAAAGATTATTATGTTTTTCAGTATACATTAGCAGATAAGACGCTATTTGAAGGGGTTAAAAAGCTGGAGCCAGGATACCATTTGACTATAAAAATAAACGATGGTTTCCGAGCAAATATCGAGCAGTATTGGGATTTTAATTTTAATTATGACTTGTATCATACAGAGGATTACTTCGTCGACAAAGTGAGGTTTTTATTAGAAGATGCTGTGAAGATTCGGTTAAGAAGTGATGTGCCCGTGGGAGCACATCTTAGTGGTGGCTTGGATTCAAGCTCAGTTGTTTCTTTTGCAGCTTCTCTTCTTGAGGGAATGAATATAAAAACGTTTACTGGAGGCTTTTCAGACAGTAAAGAGTATGACGAAACATATTACGCTAAATTAGTTGCAAAGCATTCGAAGGCTGATTACTATGAGATTTTTCCAACTGCTAGTGATTTTGCTGATAGTATCCAAGATATCATATATTATTTGGATGAACCAGGAGCAGGCCCAGGTGTATTTCCACAATACATGGTTTCGAAGCTTGCCAGTCAGCATGTAAAGGTAGTTCTAGGAGGACAAGGTGGCGACGAGATATTTGCGGGATATGCACGTTACATGGTTGCTTACCTAGAAGAAAGCTTGAAAGGTGCAATTGAAGATACGGCGAATCGTGGGGAATTTGTAACTACATTAAGTTCCATCATCCCAAATCTTAACCTATTGAGCAACTATAAACCAATGCTTCAGCATTTCTTTAAAGAGGGACTTTTCGGTCCACAGGATCAGAGATATTTCCGGTTAATTGATAGAAGTGAAGGCATGAAAGATGTATTAGACTCCGATTTGTTTACGGAGAGCAGTAGCTATTCTGTATTCGATGACTATCAAAAGATATTTAATCGTTCAAACGCAACTTCTTATCTCGACAAAATGCTATATTTTGATGTAAAGGCATCTTTGCCAGCATTACTGCATGTTGAGGATCGGACCAGTATGGCAGTAGGCTTGGAATCGAGATTACCACTACTTGATTACCGACTAATGGAGTTAGTTGCTACGATTCCACCTGTAATAAAGTTCCAAAGTGGAAAATCAAAAAATATTTTGAAACAAGCTGTTAAAAATCATGTACCAGACGAAATCATTAATCGGAAGGACAAAATGGGCTTCCCCGTACCATTAAATGAATGGTATCAAAAAGATCTAAATGGATTCATAAAGGAAATACTTCTTGATCCTCGTACTGCTAATAGGGGATATTACAATGTTACTGAGATCGAACAAATCTTGAGCAAGCAAACAAAATTTAGTCGTGTGATGTGGGGACTCCTTTGCTTGGAGCTGTGGTTTAGGGAATTCATTGATTAATTGCCTTTGTATCCCTCTGAGTATATTACTAGTATGACTTATCTTAGAAAGAGTGATTGATTCAATGAACAAAATCATTGCAATTCTATTCTTAGCTTGTTCATTAGTATTTATTTCCGGATTTGAAAGTAAATCTATTAAATCCAATTCAAACTTACTAAAACTGGTAGAGCTAAACTTGCAAATTCACAATAGCTTTGATTACGGGGTTGGATTACCCGGGTATCCAACTCTGGCGCAAACGATAGAGTACGGTAACGGTCATTGTGGTCTATATGTGACCTATCTGGCAGAGGAATTTAAGAAAAAAGGCTACAAAGCAGTTGTTTGGGATTTACATTCTGGATTATCGTCGAGTGAACAATTTTTAAATCACTCAGTAATTGAAACCGTGATTGACGATAAAATATATACGTTTGATCCTACTTTGGGGATTTACTATGAAAATTCAGTGAGTGAATTAATTACAAATGCGTCAATTTCAAAAAATGCAGTAGGGACAATTAAAAATGAAAAACTAAAGATGTATGCAACTCCGTATTTTTGGGATAATGTAAAAAAAACCCAAATTCAAACAACTCTTAATTATGCTAAGGATAATATTATTACGAAGGTACCTTATACCGTTAGAGGGAAAGATAATTTCTATAGCTCTCCTAATGATTTAGAAGCCAGTTTAAACCTGACTGGGGCAGAGTATACTGCATCAAAGGAAGGAATATTGCCAGTAGAGTTTACCATAACTTTTTCCAAAGAAGTAAACGTCAATAGACTTTACTTTGAGTGGTTTGATCTGAACAATTACCCCACAGAATTCTCTATATATGACAACAAGAATTCAAAGCTCATTAGCACCTATAAGGGTTATGTTAATGAAGTAGGTTATGAAAATATTTGGCTAAATTCAAGTATTAAAACTAACTCGCTAACATTTAAATTTTCGAAATTTAAGGGACAGCAACGACTTTTATTAAGGAACCTACACTTGTATTAGTCGTAAGCTCATTAGCTAAGGAGTAACCTAATATGCACTCCTTTAAAATAATACGGAAAGGTATTAATTTCGCAGTAATATTATGATTCTCATGCAAGAAAGGTAAGGTGGATACTAATGAGAATTAACAACAAAGTAGTGCTAACAATAATTATGCTATTTCTCACTTTTGTATCTCTAAGTCTCATCTTTCGGGAAAGTGGCAATGCTACAATGGAAAGGGGAGAAGCGATTTCAGTGAAACCCGATTGGATGCCCCGCCACTTAGATTTGGACACAAATTATGGAACATATATGGTTGAAAAAGAGCTTAATAACATACCCAGTTTTGTTGTGAGTATTTCTAAATACAAAGATAGGGAGTATTTAGTTTCTGATTATCAAGATGTTCACATTGTAACCATGACGGGAAAGAATGATAAATTAACAACTCTTCAAGTACCAAATAATATTAAGGTTTGGAATCCGACAGGTGTATTTTTTAGTGATAACTCAGATACGGTTTATGTAGCTAATTATAATGGGCACAATATTTTAGAGTTTCAAATTGATAGAGATAATGCGTCACTGCAGCTTGTAAAAGAGATTAAGCACCCCGAGATGAAATCCCCAGAAAACGTTGCAGTGAGTAAGGATGGAAAATATATAGCTGTTGCAGATTATGATGGAAACAGTGTGTTTTTATTCGATAACCAAGGAAAACATCTCTGGCAATGCGAGATAAAACAAGCGCATGGAGTTGCAATTGCGGAAGGGTATGTATATGCAACTAGTTTAACTGATCGTGAAGTAGTTAAAATAGATTTGAAGGGAAACGTTGTTAAGAATACTGGAAAGCTTGGCTGGGGGCAGAATGAATATCTATGGCCAACGAGTATTGATGTTTCAATTAAGGGAGACGTGGTTGTATCAGATGCACATACAGGACGGTTATCTTTTCTTGATAAGGAACTAAATTTTATAGGATCAATCGGTGGCAATGGTCCAGGCGTTGACCTATTTAACTTCCCGTATTCAGCAGTTTTTTCTGATAATATGATAGTCGTTACTGATTCTATGAAGGGAAGAATCTTAGAATTAGATTACTCTGGTAAGGTAATGAACCAATATGTTATTGGACCTGTAAAAATTTCAGGAATAAAAGGGCCTGTTCTGTCGGGTAGCAATGGTAAGGAATACACATTCGAATCAATGACATTTGATGAAATATCACCCGATTTATTAAACCCTTATAAAAGAGCAGAAACAAGCTTCGTTGGAGGATTTAACTCCATAGATTTATTGACAAAAAATAAAACCGTGTTGTCTCAAGTTGAAATTGACTCTCAAAATTCATCAGTATACACAGGAGATTCGTTTTGGTATGTTACTTGGATTAAGAAAATTGACATAGACGGTAGTGATTACTATATTTTTGGGTCTCCACAACATCACACTTTTATTGTATATGATCCAAACAGCAATATCTTTACGATTAATAACACACATAGTGAACTATTTGATATTTGGGTGTATGATGATACTGTTTACGGGCCAGAAGGAAGGTCTACTGATCTTTCTGGTATAGTTAAAGAAGCAAAGCAGCAGTTTGACAGATTTAACAGCGAACTAAGAAAGGGAACACCTCGAAAGAAGGCGTACCAAAAAGTATTTTATCCTGAAAAAAGTGATGCTGATTTTGATAACTGGTTGACTAAAATGATGACTTCTAAAAAAGCAAAAGGGTTCTTACAGCAGATCTCTAAAGGAGCAGATCCTGAGATGGTCGCTAAAAAATATTTCTTTGCTATTAAAGACGAGCCATACCAATATTTATTAGAGAACCTCCTCGTAAAAGTGTTGAGCGAACCGATCAAGCCAATTGAAGAATTAAGTGGAATTGCAGAAATAAAAAATGAACGTAAGCCTTATCCAGGTTATGGTATCGCGGGAAGCATAGATAATGACCAGAATACTTACACAGGTTATGTAGAAGGAATGCAACAAAGTGCATTTGAATTAGTATGGAAACATCCTATAAGTATTAGTGATATTACTATAGAATGGCTATCAGATGAAAATCGTGGGCTTGATTATAAAATCCTGGGTATTCTACCCGATGGATCATCGAAAGTCATTGCTAATGTAAAAAATAATAATGAAGTCACAAACAATTTCTCGATTAATGGTTTTCCACCTATTGTTAAACTTGTTTTTGAGTTTGATAGGGGACAAGGACAAAATCGGCTGTTAATGAGAAATTTTAGAGTATGGGGAACTTTGCTAAATAAATAGATTTGTTATAGGAGCAGGTATATGTGTGGTTTTGTCGGGGTACTTAACATAAATCAAGAAAAGATTAATCAAGATAAACTTATTAAGATGCGTGATATCATCGCTCACCGAGGTCCTGATAGTGATGGGATATTCCTCGATAACAATCTCGGACTAGGTTTTCGTCGACTCAGTATTATTGATCTAGAAGCGGGCCATCAGCCAATGACAACGGTTGATGGCCGTTATACCATTGTGTTTAATGGGGAGATTTATAATTACATAGAATTACGTAAGCTTTTAGTCCAAAGAGGAGTGATCTTCCGTACTGAGTCTGACACGGAGGTTCTACTACAGTTGTTGGCCCAAGAAGGGAAAAAAGGTTTATCACAAATAAATGGAATGTTTGCCTGTGCTGTGTGGGATAAACAAAAGCGTGAGTTATTTGTAGCACGAGACCGAATAGGAATAAAACCGTTCTACTATTACTTTGATGGAGAACGGTTTGTATTTGGTTCAGAAATTAAAGCTATTATTGCCGATCGCACAATTAAAAGGGAGCCCAATTACCAAGCTATTGTAGACTATCTATCATTCATGTACGTGCCAGATGATAAGACGTTTTTTAATAACATTAAAAAATTGCTGCCAGGTCATTGTGCAACAGTGTCCGAAAAAGAAGGTTTGCTCATTGAAGAGTACTGGGACCTTACATTTGAAGCTGCTTCTAGAACAGAATCTCAAACGGTTGAAGAGCTTAGGTTTTTAATAAATGACTCCGTAAAATTACATTTACGAAGTGATGTTCCATTGGGTTGCCACTTAAGTGGTGGGCTTGACTCAAGTACGGTTAGCTCTTTATCGGCTAAACATCTAGAGCAGCGAATAAAAACGTTTTCTGGAAAGTTTAATGAAAGCGATTTTTATGACGAAACAAAATATGCAAAAATAGTTGCGAAAGCATCAGGCACCGAATATCTTGAGATCGTTCCGGATATGAAATTTTTTCAAGATTCATTAGCCAAACTAATATGGCATATGGATGAACCAGCAGTTGGACCAGGTATTATCCCGCAATTTTCTGTTTGTCAGTTAGCGGCTGATAATGTCAAAGTAGTTTTAGGTGGTCAGGGAGGGGATGAGATATTCGGGGGGTACACACGTTATTTCCTTGCATATGAAGACCTTCCTTTGAATGGGCAACCGTCATCCCCCGTAGCCTCAATGCAGAAGTCATTTTCAAACAGCTTGAAAAGAAGGGCTCTGCTCATTTACGGGTATGCCAAGCAACATGGAATCAAAACAACAATTAAAAAGATAGGACAACGAATACAGGAAACACCAACGCAACCGGGGACATTTGAGGAGATATGGCGAAAATATTCTACATCGATGGTGCTTAATCCTAATTTATTTGGTTTGAAGATGCAGGATGTCCTTTCAAATTACGATATGAATGATACGTTCAATAGGTATCTCCGCAAAGATGTGAGTGAGGACCCTTTCGACCTAATGCTCTACCATGATATCAAAGCATATCTCCCAGGACTGCTTCAAGTCGAAGATCGAACGAGTATGGCGGTATCATTAGAATCAAGAGTACCGCTGCTAGATTATCGGATTGTGGAATTTGCTGCTTCTATTCCGTCTTCGGTAAAGGTAAAAGGATTAGAACCAAAATATATATTTAAGCAGGCTATAAAGGGAATGATACCCGATGAAGTCCTAAATCGAAAAGACAAAAAAGGGTTTCCAACACCAATCAATGTCTGGTTTAAAAAGGATCCGCAATTTGTGAATAAAATCTTGCTAGATGATTCAGCAAGACAAAGGGATTTATTTAATGCAGCGGGGATTTCAAATATGCTATCCTCAAACGGTGATTTCAGTTGGCAGCTATGGTCCTTATTGAATGTTGAGCTTTGGTTTAAAATATTTATTGATGAAGATCCCCGATTTGTAGATTCAAATGGATATATACAAAAAAGGGTTGAACTCGCATGAAAAAGAAACACATTTGCATGCTTGTAAGCAACGAGGTAACCTCTGATCCTAGAGTGACGAAGGAAGCGAGTTCACTAAGTAATCTCTGCCAGGTAAGTATTGTAGGGATACGCAAAACTTCAAGCGTCCCAAAGCATGAGAAAATTGGAAACTACACCGTGTTTCGTGCAAATGGGTTAACAAATAACCGCTTAAAAAAGAGCACGACGACGCTGGGTATTCTAAAGATCGCAATGAATAAGTTAGTTGCTTTTTTGGAGATGGGTAAGATTGCATTTGGACAAAAAGCAGACGTCTATCATGCTCATGATTTTGATATGCTGCCATTTGCCTATGTGGTTGCCAAATTAAGAGGAGCGCTACTTGTGTATGACTCACATGAGCTGTGGGCTGAGCAGAGGGCTGATTTTCCCCAATGGTTTAAAAAATTGGTAATGTTGATAGAAGGGTATGTTATCCGACGGGCTAATCAAACGATAACGGTCAATGAATCAATTGCTCATGAACTTCAAAAGCGTTACCGGTTAATCTCCTTGCCTGTCATTCTACACAACTTTACGATGCTCCAAAATGAAAAAAACCTTCAGATTCATGATAACCACTCAAAAATAGTGATACTGTATCACGGGGGGTATCTGAAAGATAGAGGATTGGAAGAGTTAATAAAGTCTGTGAAGTTTCTCCCTTCTCATATTGTGATCCGCTTAAGAGGGATGGGACCTATGGAAGAAGAACTCCGATCACTTGCTGCACCATATATAGTCAGCGGTCAAATTGAATTTTGTGAGCCAGTAGCTATGACGGATTTAGTTAAGGAAGCAAGCGAAGCTGATATCGGAATCATCCCGTATAAACCAACTTGTTTAAATAACTTATTCAGTCTTCCAAATAAACTGTCTGAGTATATGATGGCTGGACTAGCCGTCTGTGCCAGTAATCTCCCAGAAATTCGGAAGTTGAATGATAGAGTGCATTTTGGGGAGCTGTTTGACCCTACTGATCCAAAGAGTATTGCAGAGGCAATAGTCCGTTTGTCTTCTGAAAAAGAATATTTGCGTCAATGCAGCGAAAACGCAAAAACATGGGCAAATAGTGAAGGGAATTGGGAGAAAGAAAGTGAAAAGTTGATCTTTCTCTATATCAATCTGTTAGGTGAACGATATGAAAAAAGTTTGGATCGTTAACCAGTATAGTGTTACGCCCGAATATCCAGCTAGTACACGCCATTACGAATTAGCCAAATACTTAGCAAAGCGACACACTATCACTTTATGGGGAAGTAACTTTATTCATCACAACAAAACGTATCGTTTTTCCAAATGGACATTGATAAAAAAAGAAGTGCTAGAAGGTTTTCGTTTTCTATGGATAGGAGCGATATCTTATAAGGATAACGGAGTACTTCGATTTATAAACATGTTTCTGTTTGCTATTTGTTTTTTTGTCGCAGGATTGTTCCAGCGTGAAAGACCCGACGTCTTGATAGGATCATCGCCTCCATTGTTTACTGCCTTCTCCGCCATGTTGCTAGCAAAGGTTAGGAAAGCTGTATTTATTTTGGAGGTCAGGGACTTATGGCCGGATTCATTAATTGATATCGCTGGAGGAAGGCACAAACTGCTAATCAGACTGTTGCGCTGGATGGAACAAGTATTGTATAGGGAAGCGGATAAAATTATAGTACTTACAGAAGGTATTGGTGATCGAATACAACAAAAGGGAATATCGCAGGATAAACTCTTTTTTCTGGCTAACGGAATTGATATAGAAACTGTTACGTTGCCATCTGATCCCTCCCATGACAGACAAAAAATACGAGAGTCGCTGGGGATCTCAAATGAGGATTTTGTCTGTATGTATGCAGGTGCGCATGGACCCGCCAATGATTTGGTTCAAATCATATATGCCATGGAAATGCTTAAAAAGGAACACAGGATCAAAATTGTACTAATGGGTGAAGGTATTGAGAAACCGAAACTCCAACAGATAACGAAAGAAAAGGGATTAGGAGAAAGTGTCCTATTCCTCTCAGCAGTTTCAAAATTTAACGTTCACAAGTATTTAAATTGTGCGGACGCTTTTCTTATTTGTTTAAAAGATGTTCCTTTATTTGAAGGGGCACTTCCAAACAAATTGTTTGACTATCTGTTACATGAAAAATTGATTATTACTACAGTGCGAGGAGAACTTCATAACTTTTTACAACGTTTCAATTTGGGTGTATATGGGAATATCAAGGAAACTGGTGAGCACTATCTACCTGAGGTAATACGTAAGCTTGCGTACGGGAGATTTCCGGTGTCTAACATTTCAGGAAAAGATATCGTCTCGAAACAATTTTCGCGTGAGAATCAGGCAGATACCTTAGCAGCGATGATGGAGGAGTTAATCAAAAATGGAAGGTGACCAACAAATGAGTTCATTTATCAATTCGCAAGCGAAATTAGGAAATCATGTTACATTCGGCTATAACTGCATTATTGAAGAAGATGTAGAGATTGGTGACAATGTATCTATCGGCCATAACGTTATCATTTACAAAGGCACGAAAATCGGCGAAGGATGCCAAATACATGACAATGTTGTGATTGGAAAAAAACCAATGCGTGCCGCAAGATCGATCTTAAAGGCACAAACAGATCATCCACCAACTGTGATCGGAAATCGTTGTACAATTGGAACCAGTGCGATTGTTTACGTGAATGCGCAACTGGCAGATGAAGTATTCGTTGCTGATCTTGCTACCATTCGTGAAAAGGTAACAATAGGCACCCAAACGATTATCGGTCGTGGAGTCGCTGTAGAAAACGAATGCAGCGTAGGCGCATATTGCAAGATTGAGACAAATGCATACATTACTGCTTTTTCTACTATTGAAGATTATGTATTTGTTGCACCTGGTGTTGTAACAAGTAATGATAACTACATTGGACGTACGGAAAAAAGATTTTCTGCTTTTAAAGGGTGTACAATTCGAAAAGGCGGCAGGGTAGGAGCAAATGCCACTCTGTTACCTGGACTGATTGTGGAGGAAGATGGAGTTGTTGGGGCGGGAAGCGTGGCAACTAAACAGGTAGTCTCTGGGAAGATTGTTGTCGGTAATCCAGCAAAGCCGTTAAGAGATGTGGAAGAGGACCAACTCTTAATAAATCAGCCTAAAAAATCGTAAGAATCGACATAGACATATGAATGTGTGATGTTTGGAAAACAGTAAGTATGTTAAAATACCTCTAGCAATTGATATTGTTAGGGGTTTTTTTATGTTTAATATATTGGATAGACGCATTGATAAGTTTGTTTTGTTAACGGTCGACTTGTTCATCATTTTTTTTACATATGTTCTGGCTTTTTTCTTAAGGTATGAAAATATAACGGCTAGAAACTGGGAATCGTTTCTGGCGCTTGCACCTTGGATTCTCTTGATTAGCTTGTTTTTTCTAACAGTCTATGAGCTCTATACATTGAATAGAAAAAGCATATGGGATGTTGTGAGAAGTATTTTCGTTGCGACTACTTTCATTACGTTCTTAACAATGGCTGCTTCTTTTATTTTTCGTGAGTTTGCACTGCCAAGATCTGTCATACTGATTTCGTATTTTCTGATGATTGGATTACTGTCAGGATGGAAATTTATTTATCTGAAATGTAAACGTGATTATAAATCAGGTACAACATTGTTAATTGGTTCACAGGTTGAATTTGCAAAGATCGGCATGTCATTCCTTGGTCCTATAAAGTGGAAACATATTCAGCCTGATCAAAGCATTGAAGAAATCATTACACAAATGAACAAGGTAGATTCTGTCATCATAACGCCAGAATTATTAGAAGAAAAGAAAGCTCAGATCATTTACCAAGCTATGAAACAGAATAAGATCTTATACGTTGTTCCATCCTTGTATGATTTGCTGCTTTCTAAATCGATTATCACATCATTGGATGACACGATGGTCCTAGCAGTCAAGCCATTTGGTCTTCCCGCTGACCAGCGATTGATCAAGCGGGTTTTTGATATGATTTTCTCTTTTCTTTTTTTGGTGCTCTTATCTCCCATTTTTCTTTTCGTGAGTTTTCTGATCAAGTTTGAGGAGCCAAAAGGAAGGATCATTTTCAAGCAAAAAAGGATCGGACAACATGGAAATGAGTTTCAAATTTATAAATTCCGCTCCATGATAGAAGATGCAGAAGTACATACGGGACCAATCATCGCTAAGCAAAACGATTCTCGTATTACGCGGGTCGGAAAGTTATTGAGACTAACCAGAATAGATGAACTGCCCCAATTGTTTAATGTACTCATAGGTGATATGTCACTTGTAGGTCCAAGGCCGGAGAGAGAATATTTTACAAAGCAGTTTGTCGAACAGTTCGAGTCCTATGAATACCGACATGTTGTAAAACCAGGGATTACGGGATATGCCCAAGTTATGGGGAAGTACACGACGGATGTCGAGGATAAGCTGCGATATGACTTGCATTATATTAGAAACTACTCTCTTCTGCTGGATATAATCATTATGTTACGTACGATCATTGTCTTGCTTGATAAAACCAAAGCAGAAGGACGAGAAAAGCCTGCAAAGGTGAAAAAAGGCGACAGGAACTTTCCTGTTAATTATTGAGAAGATAGAAGCCGTCACAAATGCGTGAAGAGGAGACTTTAATGAAAGTACTCGTAACTGGAGGGGCAGGTTTTATAGGTTCCCATATTGTAGATGAATTAATTGAGTGTGGACATCACGTTGTCGTGTTGGACAATTTATCTGTTGGGAAAAAGGGGAATCTCACTAGGGACGTTCGAATCATTAAACAAGATATTAGAGCTGATTTGCATTCGCTCTTTTCTAGAGAAAAGTTTGACATTGTCATACATCAGGCTGGGCAGGTTAGCGTACCAAATTCTTTAAGAGACCCGATTACAGATCTTCAGGTGAATTTAACAGGGCTACTCAATCTTTTAGAAGCAGCTCGGAAGCATCAAGTAAGAAAAGTAATATTTGCTTCGACAGCTGCTGTATACGGAATGCCCATTGAATTGCCTATTAAAGAGAGTCATCCGTTGAAGCCAGTTTCTCCGTACGGCTTAACTAAAAAGACATCAGAAGAATATTTGAGGATGTATCATGACCTGTATGGTATCGATTTTACTATTTTACGATATGCCAATGTGTATGGCCCAAGGCAGTCTTCAAATGGAGAAAGCGGTGTAGTCTCTATTTTCACTGATTTATTCAGCAGAGGAGAATCACCAATTATATATGGAGATGGGAGCACCACACGTGATTTTGTGTTTGTAAAGGATATCGCTAGAGCAAATGTACTTGCACTGCAAGCAGGAGATGGAGAAATCTTTAATGTTTCCACAGGAATTTCCACAAGTTTAAACGAGCTGTACAACCTGTTTAACAATTTATTAAGTGGACAGGGAGCACCTATTTATGTAGATTCAAGATTAGGTGACATTAATCATTCTGTTTTATCTAATTCTCACATTATGGATAAATTAGGGTGGGTACCTAAAACAAGTTTAACTGATGGGATTCGAGAGACGTTGGATTGGAAACTACAATTAGCGATTATGTAATCCTTCGGTTTAAGTAAATAGTAAACGTGGTAATCAAATCTGAAGGACCAGCCAGTAAAAGGCAGGTCCTTTATTTTTTGTACGAATATTTGTTTATCCCCATGATAGAAAAAAGACCAACTGAGCTGGTCAGTTGGTAAATGGTGCTTCCCCAAGTTATTTGTTTAGACACTTATATTCTAGCAATATTGAATAATAATGTAAACTTTAACATCTAATAGGTGTCGACCTTTGAAGTAAGGATAGCTTTCCATTCCTTGACATCATCTGCTTCATACGGGTATCCTAACATAACTACTATTACGAATAGCTCTGTTCTATGGTTGCAAAAGCCGTTTCATTGCTGCTTGTAATGCCAAGTTTTCTATGTTGCAAAAGGATGTCACTATGCTATAGTGGATGACGAATGCAAACTGTATATAGATGTAGAGAAAAGTTGGGAGCGACGATATGTTATCCTTCTTGAAGAATTTAATGGGGAATAAACCAACAGCGAGAGAGGTACAAGAGCAGGTTCAGGAGGAATCGATCTTGTCCGCTTCTGATACCGCACAGTCACATCAAGAAGTAAGCCAGATACAGGATGCATCTTCTGGCGTCATCACAACGCTCTCCCTGCATAAATCATGGGAAGAAAAGCTTAGTCCACAGGAGAAGTATTCGCTCTCCTTTATGGCTCAAGAACTGACTCCATTGCAGGCGGGGAATATCTCTCTGGCAGGGACTGCTCTTGTTCCGCATGATGAAGGGATTGAAGTGACAGCGTTCATCCGGAACAGTTCTGATGAACCTGTACGCCTGAATGAGACGACACTGGTGGTACTGTTCGGTGATCAGGAGCTGTTTACCCGCCAGACGTTCGATCTGAGCGAGATCGGGGAAATTCCACCGCGTTCCGCAAGGCCGTGGTCGTTTGTATTTGATAGAGAACACTTCCTGAAAGTGGATGTTCTTTTGGCAAATTGGAAAATTGCTTTTGAATTGGCCGAGAAGAAAATGGTTCTGCCACAGCAGCTAGAGCTAGAGGAATCCTGGATTAAGGCGTTGTCTGAAGAACAGAAAACTTACTTGATTCAGTTAGCCAAGAATCTTCCTGCATTAAAAGAGGGAGAGGTCAATATCCAGAGTGTACAGCTTGGTCGTTCGTCAGAAGGCGATCTTCATGTCATGCTTCTGATACGCAACGGCTCTGCGCAGTCCCTTTCCTTTGAAAAATTGCCGTTGGTGCTGTTTGATGCGAGTGGAGATAAAGTGGCAGAGGGCTTATTTGAACTGGATGGTCTGACTGTCAATGCAAATACCAGCAAGCCGTGGGTGTTTATTTTTCCGCCGGCAAGCATCCAAAAGGAAGCGCCAGATTTGTCTCGTTGGAAAGTGAGCGTACCCCAAGGAGCTTGAGTTTTCGAGAGACCAATTTGCATGGGCTAGTCTAAAACGTTTATGATGATAAGAGAAGCTTCGTTCGTGCCCGGACGTGTGAGGAGGTATCATATGTTTTCCTTTATGAAGAATTTGTTAGGTAAAGATCAGCAGAAACGCTCCCTGGAGGATCTGAAAAAAGAGATTCAGGAAGAGTCGACAATTGATTTGGCTTCCATGACTAGCAACGAAGTCGAAATGGATAGCAATGGTGGACCGGAAAAGTCTGCTATGAAGGCTGAGAAAATTCGAACCGAGCTATCCTTGAGCCCGATATGGGAAAGTGAGCTGGATTCGGAGAAAAAGTATACTCTCCGCTTTTTGCAAGCAGAATTGCCTGAAATGGTACCAGGCATGATTAGCGTAACAGGCTTCAGTATGATTCCACAGCCAAACGGAATGACTGTCGCTATGTTTTTCCGCAATGCCACAAATAAACCTGTGCGTATTAAAAACGTAGGATTAGCGATTTATCTGGACGACAAGCCTTTTGCGCGGATCAGAGTGAATTTGTCAGATATGGGGGCTATTCCACCGCATTCCAGCCGTCCATGGGAGGTTTTATTCCCGGAAGAAAGCTATTTGCATGAGAATTTCACCTTTAGCCGTTGGAAAGTGGTAATGAAGGCCGGTAGCAATACACATGTTTGGCCTCGTACACTGGAGCTTGATCCTGAAATGGAGAAGCGCATGACTGATCGTCAAAAGGATCGTCTGGAAGCATTGACACAGTCTTTGCCGTTGGTTCCTATTAATACGGTGGAAGTAACCGGTTTTGACATCCGAAAAACCGACGAAGGAAACTTGGTGGTAGCCATGCTTTTCCGAAATGGACTCAGCCATGATTACCGTCCGGAAAAACTCAAGTTTACGATTTCGGATTCGGATGGAGATGTAGTTGCGACAGGTTCTCTGGATGCAAGCTCCATTCGGGTGAAGCCTGGAAACAGCCGTCCGTGGCTGATTGTATTCCCGCCTAAATTTGTGAAAAAGCCTGATGCCGACCTGAAAAGATGGGCGCTTACTGTAGAGTAGAACGCACATTTTTTCAGGATGGGAAAGAGGAGGTTGCTATATGAGTTGGTTATTGGAAAATTGGTTTGGTTCCAAAGAGAGCTTGGAGCAAGTACGCGAAGATATTCATGAGAATCTTCATAGAGAGTTTTATCTGGGTGTATCCGGACTGGATAATCCGCAGCAATCTGCGAACCGTGTGGACTCGAAGGAACTGTTTTTGGTGATGAATGGTCCTTGGGAAAATCAATTGGATGACGCTGAGCAGGAGCTGTTGCAATACGCGCATGATGAAATGCCTCCGGTTGTTCGTAACGAAGTCGGTATCATTCCGTTCTTCACGCAGGTTACTAATGATGGTTATCTGGTTCTTACCTACATTCGTAATGCGACAGAGCGCAGCGTTTTGCTTCAAAAGCTCCCGTTGTCTTTGGTTACGGAGGACGGAGAAGAGGTCGCGAGAAAAACGTTTGACCTGATTGCCTCAGGACCAGTAGGAGAAATGTCCAGTCGCCCGATGGAATTTATGTTCCGTTGGGATGAGTTCGACCGGATCCCTGAAAAAGAGATCCCTCTGATGCTGACTTTTATCAAGCCTAAAAAGCACGGAGTAGAGGACAACCAAAATTATAACTGGGGTCTGAGTGCAGATGAGTCGGAGCAGTATTTGCAACAGGCTGAAGAGGCGAACCCGATTGTTGAGGGCGAAGTAGATTTGCAAGTCCTCGATATCAAGCCTGGTGAAGATAACGGCTTGAAGGTTATCGTTGCTTTCCGTAACGGATTAGGAAAACGTCTGGAGTTTACCGAAGTGCCAATTATTGTTCATGATAAAGCAGGCGATACGGTAGCACGTGTACACTTTACGTTGGAAAACATGAAGGTAGAAGCGAACAGCCATCGCGTGTGGGCGTTCGATATTCCTTCCTCTTCCTTTAAAAAAGAAGCGGTAAATATTGCTGAACTGACTGCCTTTATTCCGAAAGCGCAACAACGAAAAAAAGAAAAAGCTCAGGTAACACCTGAAGTAGAAGACAATAAAGGTTTGTTACAGTAAGGAGAAAAACCCTTTTTGCCGATGGTGAAAAGGGTTTTCTTCTGTGAAAGCGTTCCAAATATTGGAGAATGAGGGTTGCGTGTCCCCCTTTTCATCCGCTATGCTAAAGACCAGATGACAAATACCTGAATTCCTTTTAGACTGCTACTTTTGCAGGGGAGAGAAGGAAGGACTGTTTTACATGAAAAGATCAGTGAACATGTCAGTGACTGTTACATTAATGGTCACGCTCATTATGGCAAACAACCAATCAGTCTTCGCAGCAGCGCCTCCGGCATCCAATGACTACTATTTGACCAACCAGCTGCATCTAAGTCAAATTAAAGCAGATAGAGCTTGGCCAACGGTAAATAGCAATGAGCAGATTATTATTGCTGTATTGGATACTGGGGCAGATTATAAACACCCGGATTTAAAGGGCAACCTTTTGCCAGGTGTGAATCTCGTCAATCCTGGGAAGTCAGCACAGGACGACAACGGGCACGGCACAGAAGTAGCCGGTGTTCTTGCTGCTAGTGGAAATAATAATATCGGTGTTTCAGGTGTTCTTTGGAATGCCAGGATTTTACCAATTAAAATCTTGAATAGCAAGGCGTCATCGGATGTTGAACTGATTGCGAAAGGCATCAATGTAGCTTTGGATCGTGGTGCCAAAGTCATTGTGATGTCCTTTAGCAGTATGGCTTACTCTAAGTCGTTGGCAGCTGCTGTACAACGAGCGGAGAGAAGCGGAGCCGTTTTGGTTGCAGCGAGTGGTAATGAAAGTAGCCGTGTGGCGTATCCAGCTGCGTATCCAACTGTCGTAGCGGTAGGGGCTGTGAGGAGTAACAATGAAGTCTTGTATCAGGCAAATACGGGGCCTGAACTGAATTTGGTAGCTCCTGGGTTGAATGTATACACAACAAAGCTCGGGGGAAAATACGGCTCGTTTAGTGGTACTTCAGCGGCGGCACCGCAAGTAGCTGGTGCAGCTGCGCTCATTCTCGCTCGGCATCCTAATCTCAGTCCATTTGATGTGAGGCAATTGCTTTATCAAACGGCTACTGACTTGGGGGAGAAAGGATGGGACCGGAAGACTGGATACGGCTTGTTAGATGTCAACAAAGCAGTAAAAACGGCACTTTCTTACGACTTTTTAGAGCCGAATGATTCTTCTTCCAAAGCGAAGGCGTTTCCGATTGAGTCACAAATACGTGGCAATTTGGGTCCAAAAGATACCGTAGATTGGCTAAAGATGGACATCCCTTACGATGGAAAGGTCAGCTTTACGGCTACAGTGACATCGGGTATTTCTTCGGCGATGGCTGCTACCTTTTACCCTGAGAATCGTCAACCGATTACACAGTACTTCGGGAATGGCGATACGATAACGGTTCCGGTCAAGGCAGGAAGAATGAACATCCGCTTAATGCGCAGTGGAGGCGTCAACAACGCTTTTACATACGTGTTGACGAGTAAATTTTTGATCAATCCTGACCGAAATGAACCGAACGATACACAAGAAACGGCCAGACCGCTTGTAGGGAACCAAATCAGTGTGACAGGCAATTTTCATGATGAAGGCGATCAGGATTGGTTCTCCTACTACGTTCGTGAGTACGGGCATTTAGATGTTTCTGTTAGCCCTGACAACAAGCGAGTGGATTTGTTGCTGGGTCTTGGTAAACAAGCGCCCGGCCAGAAATCAGTAGTCTGGGATCCTCTATACGATAATGGGACAAAGGACAATCCGACAGAGCGGGTTAGTAAAGAGGTTTCCCCGGGTAAATATTACATCCGTGTGAGCGAGTATTCGCGGAATGCAGTCAATGGCGAATACCAGCTGGATTTGGGATACACGCCAGTTAAAAAAGATTTCAATGAGCCGAATGATACCTATCAAAAAGCGTCTCCGTTAAGCGGTGGGACAGTGATGTCAGGAACAATTCCGACAGCAACTGATTCCGACTGGTTCCAATTTACTGTCAATAGCGAATCATACGTGACATTCCGAGCGCCGTATATTCCTGTGGAGAGTGGCTTTCGTTTCGCACTCTACAGCGATCGAAACATGAACTATGCACTTGCTTCGACGAATGAGGTAGCCGAGCTTTCCAATAGTGGGAAGGACATTATCGGGGTGCGCTTGCAGCCGGGAAAATACTATGTACGCCTCAATAGCGGTACTGCGTTCAAATATGATTCGTACCGACTCACGGTGACGCAGCAGAAATTGGTAGCAGGGTATCGCGATATTTCGGACCACTGGGCGCGCTCAGAGATCGTCAGACTAAGCTCTCGCGGTATAGTAAATGGATTTAATGATGCGTCGTTCAAGCCGAATCAGGCAGTGACCCGTGCAGAGTTTGCGACGATGCTGCTTAAATCGATGCGTGCGACCGGTTCCAAGGTAGCGACTACCTACACAGGAAAAACGGCCTTCCGGGATATGCCAAAGCGGCACTGGGCGTATCACAACCTAGGTGTAGCCTATCAATTAGGAATTTTGAAAGGGTACCCGAAGAATGAAATGAAGCCGGATCAGCCGATATCGCGTGCAGAGATGGCGGTAATGATCGCGCGGGCACGTGATGTTTTGATGTATAACCGTGGTACCTCGAATTATCAGGATGTGCCAACGAGTCATTGGGCTTCTCCTGCCATTGAGGCTTTGACATCTAAAAATTGGCTCAGTGGGTACGGATCTTCCTTTAAACCGAATGGAAGGGCAACTCGCGCCGAGGTAGTTGTGGTACTTTCCAAAGCTTATCAATTATAAGTAAAATTTTTCCTATTGACATCTCTGAAAAAAACAATTATTCTATTATCCGTAATGGATACTCTTATCCAGAGCAGGCGGAGGGACTGGCCCTATGAAGCCCGGCAACCGATATCGAGCGGTGCTAACCAGCAGAACGGACATCTGTTCTGGCCGATAAGAGGATGAAGGAAGCAAAAAACGCTCAAACCTTTTCCTCCTAAAAATGGAAAAGGTTTTTTATTTGCGTTTTCGTAGATAAAATCCTGACTCGGCTACCACACTATTTGTATGAGGTCAAAGGAGGTATTTTCTCATGGCTTTGCAAAAAGGTCGTCGTCTGTTTACATCCGAATCTGTAACTGAAGGACATCCGGATAAAATTTGTGACCAAATTTCCGACTCCATCTTGGATGCGATCCTGTCCAAAGATCCAAACGCTCGCGTAGCTTGCGAAACTTCCGTAACTACTGGTTTGGTTCTCGTAGCAGGTGAAATCACTACAAACACTTATGTGGATATCCAAAAGCTCGTTCGTGAAACCATTCGTGAAATCGGTTATGACCGTGCGAAATTCGGTTTTGACGCTGACACTTGCGGTGTTATTACTGCAATTGGCGAGCAGTCCGCTGACATTGCACTTGGTGTAGACCAAGCATTGGAAGCACGCGAAGGCAAAATGACTGACGCTGAGATCGAAGCAATTGGTGCTGGTGACCAAGGTTTGATGTTTGGTTTTGCTTGCAATGAAACACCTGAGCTGATGCCACTTCCGATCAGCATGTCCCACCAATTGGCTCGTCGTTTGACTGAAGTACGTAAAAACGGAACACTTGCTTACCTCCGTCCTGACGGAAAAACACAAGTAACTGTTGAGTACGATGGCGACAAACCAGTTCGTATCGATACCATCGTTATTTCTACCCAACATGCTCCTGAAACAACTTTGGAGCAAATCAAGCAAGATCTGGTTGAACACGTAATCAAACCAGTTGTTCCAGCTGAACTGTTGGACGCTGAAACCAAATACTTCATCAACCCAACTGGCCGTTTCGTAATTGGCGGACCACAAGGGGATGCTGGCTTGACTGGCCGCAAAATCATCGTAGATACTTACGGCGGTTATGCTCGTCATGGCGGCGGTGCGTTCTCCGGTAAAGATCCGACGAAAGTTGACCGTTCCGGTGCTTACGCAGCTCGTTATGTAGCGAAAAACATCGTGGCTGCTGGCCTCGCAGACAAATGCGAAGTGCAAGTTGCTTACGCAATTGGTGTAGCACAACCAGTTTCCATCGCAGTAGATACATTCGGTACAGGCACTATTTCCGAAGAAGATCTGGTGAAATTGGTTCGCAAACACTTCGACCTGCGTCCTGCTGGCATCATCAAGCAGCTTGACCTGCGTCGTCCTATCTACAAACAAACAGCTGCATATGGCCACTTCGGACGCAATGACCTGAATGTTCCTTGGGAGCAAACAGACAAAGCAGAAGTTCTGAAGCAAGAGGCTGCTCAACTGTAATATTCAACGACATAAAAAGAGCCTGGTGTTGCTACTGGGCTCTTTTTCATGTTAGGAGCTAAGTCATCCAATTATTGGGTCAATTGTTGCACAGGAATTTGTATGACTGTGTCGAATCTCCTAGTGAGGAAGTAGAGGAGGGGTTTTTTTGCCGAACAGAAGGCTCTTCCTGATCGTGTTTCTAACTTTTTTGTTTTTTGCAGTGGCTATTGGGTTGTTAGGCGAATCTTTTCTGGAAAAAAAGAATAAACAAGAAGTGCAACCTTTTCCCCAAGTGGATACGTCTATAAGCATAAGTGAGACAAAAAATGCTGAGCCAAACGTCACACCAACTGAAGAAGCAGCGGTTCAAACGAAAAAGTGGTATAACAATCAGGTTGTGGTTTTGACGTACCATCATGTCACGGATCAATCGAATCAGCGGTATGTCATAGCTCCTGATCAATTTGCCCGACACATGAAATTTTTACATGATAACGACCTGAATCCGATTTCGTTGGAGGAGTTCCTGCGATTTATGGAGACGGGTACCTTACCGACTGAGAATGCTGTTTTGATTACGTTTGACGATGGGTATGAGAGTTATTACACAGAAGCATTTCCGATCTTACGTACATACGGCTACCCTTCAGTGAACTTCGCGATTGCGGGGCGCTTAAGAGATGTAGCTGACCGAAAACGGGAGCATATGACGCCACCACTTACGCGTCAACAGGTTAACGAAATGATTCATTCGGGACTGGTTACAATCGGGTCCCATACGTACAGTCTGCATGAAGAGGAAGAACGAAATGAGTGGGGCGATCTTGGCCCAGAAACTGCTCCGGTCTATCTGAAGGACTTGCAGCGTTTAGAGGACGAGAAAGAGTACAGGGACCGCCTCTATGTGGATTTCAGTATATCTCGCGTCGGTTTAAGCGAATGGATGAAGCAAGAGATCGACGTCATCTCGTTGCCGTTTGGCTACACAAGTCCAATCGTACTGGAGACAGCTCGTCAAGCTGGCTACCGCTATGTATTTACATCCAATCGTGGATTCGTAAAGCAGGAAACAGATCCGTTTGCCATTCCACGCAATGACATGGGACTGCGAGATGTAGAAGAAGAGCACCTCCAACAGTTGTTCACGAAGGCTAAAAATGAGTTTGAAGGAGAGCAATCATGAACAAAGCGATTGACATCAGCGTGCTGGACGGGGTGATCAAGCGAACGATTGAAACCGTAGAAACGAGTAAAACCCAAATATTTGATATAGCTGAAAACGCCAGACAGCATGGCAACTCATTGAAGTTTGATTTGCATGAACTTCGACAAGAAATTTCCAAAGTGATTCAAAAAGTCGATGCGCTTGAACTTGCGTATCGCAAATCGCGCAACAAGCTCGTCTTGGTCAGTCGTAATTTTCATATGTACACGGAGGAAGACATCCGGGTTGCGTATGAAGAGGCGAGCCGTATTCAGGTAGAACTGTCCATTTACCGCGAGCGGGAAAACAATTTGAAGCGCAGAAGAAATGATTTGGAGCGTCAACTGCGTACCTTGGAAGAAACCATCGTCCGTGCAGAAAAGCTGGTTTCTCAAATGGGCGTCGTGCTTGGTTACTTGACAGGTGACTTAAGCAAGATAGGCGAGGCGCTGGAATCGGCTAAGCAGCATCAGTTGATGGGCCTAAAGGTAATCCAGGCTCAGGAAGAAGAGCGCAAGCGTGTCGCACGAGAGATTCACGACGGTCCAGCTCAATCGATGGAGAATGTCGTGCTGCGTTCGGAAATTGTAGAACGCATGTTGAAGAACGAGCGCATTTTGGAAGCGCAAATGGAACTGCACGAGCTGAAGGAAATGGTACGCTTGAGCTTGGCGGATGTTCGACGTATTATTTTTGATTTGCGTCCAATGGCATTAGATGACTTAGGGCTAGTACCTACCTTGCAAAAATATATTCAAACGTGCGAAGAGCGTATTCAGTCTTCCATCGATCTGGTAGTATTTGGTGTGGAGCCTCCTTTGCGCAGTTCGGTAAAGGCTGCGATCTTCCGTTTGGTTCAGGAATGTCTGAACAATGTGGAGAAGCACGCAGGCGCTTCGACAGTTCAAGTGAAGCTGGAATTTGTACAAGATTCGTTAAGCCTTGTCGTCAAAGACGATGGGGTCGGATTCGATCTGGAAAAACGCATGGCGAATGGCAACTCTTTTGGACTCTTGGGAATGCGTGAGCGTGTACAGCTCTTAGAGGGCAGTGTCGAGCTGCAATCCGCTCCGGGAGAGGGAACCAAGGTTATATTCCAAATACCGATAAAATTGTGACATGATACGTAAATAAGTACTGGGGGATGAACCATGGATAAAAGACAGCAAGAACTCCGCATTGTGATTGTGGATGACCATCAATTATTTCGCGAAGGCGTAAAGCGAATATTGGAAATGGAAGAAGATTTCAAGGTCGTCGGGGAAGGTGCGGACGGAGGAGAAGCCACAGTATTGGCGGAAGAGCACAAGCCGGATGTCTTGTTGATGGATATTAACATGCCGAACATAAATGGCGTTTCTGCTGCAGAAAATGTGATTTCTGTAAGTCCTTCTACTCGTGTGATTATGCTCTCGATTCATGATGATGAGGGATATGTGTATCGTACACTCCGCTCTGGAGCTTCTGGCTACTTGCTGAAGGAAGTGGGAACGACAGACCTCGTTGACGCTGTGCGTGTAGTGGCGAGTGGTGGTGCATACATACATCCGAAGGTGACGGGCAAGCTGATTGAAGAATTCCGTCGTCTGAGCGAGCAGGAAGGGACGGCAGAGCGTAGCTTCTCCGTAGATGAATCGCAAGCCATCGATCCAAAAGTGATCGAATCGCTTACCCGTCGCGAGCGGGAAGTATTGCAGCTAATGGCAGAAGGGAAAAGCAATCGTGCCATTGGGGAATTCTTGTTTATTAGTGAAAAGACGGTTAAAAATCACGTTAGCAGCATTTTGCAAAAGCTCAATGTTCAAGACCGGACACAAGCTGTTGTCATCTCCATTAAAAACGGCTGGGTGAAATTGTAGGAAGCGCTTCCTATTTGCACTCTGTTCAAGCCGTGCGGCATACCTTGGTATAGGAGGAGGTATGACCGTGATGGAAGAGCTGATTGTATGGCTTTTGGCAGCATTTGGCTGCTCCTCTTTGTTGGTAATGATCGCGGAGCGCTGGACCAATCGGACGGATAGCGCGAGCGAGCTCCCGCATGAGCATTATCGGTTGTTGGTACGCAATTCGGAACAGGTGCTGGAACGTGTAGTGAGGAGTCTGCTGTTTCGTTCATATTGGAGTGGCAGACCTATCCGAATTACCTTGATAGATGATGGATCTGACGATGATACGAAACAGATGGCAGCTGTCTTGAATCGTTATCCGTACGGCTATTGTTTGGGAGATGTACAGGAGGAGATTGCGGCTGGAACCATCGTCATTGATCTGCGGGAGAAAAAAGAGGGAGCATAAAGGTTTGTTGAGCGTAAATATTACGAGCTGTCGACAATAGATCGGCGGCTTTTTTATTTTTCTACGGCCTGATTTTGGTTCCGAAATTTATTTGCCGGACCTGTCTGTCTTTTTGCACACTAAGGGCAAGAGGGCGGAGGAGTGATCGCATGCGTGAGTATTTGCTGTATATCAAAGCTTTCGGCGGATCAATACCACAGGTGCAGACTTATGTTACGCCGAGCTTTTCTGTAGATCGTTCTTTTTGGCAGGAGAGAGAAGGGTGTGTCCTGCATGTCATCGGGAAGACGTCTTCGCTTGCTCTGGCTTTTTCCTTGCGTGCGAAAGTGAACGGGTATTTGATGGATCAAGTTGGTAAAGGACGGGTGCTGACTGAGGGATATGTAAAAGAGTTGAGAGCGTTGGCAGCAAGTAGCGTGTGCGAAGCGAGTAGCTTATATGGGCGGGAAGCAGTGAACGTACAGGATCGTCGAGGGCAGGGGTGGTTTTCTTGGGAGTCAGTCGAGGAGACTGTAGAAGTTTCATATCGAGGTAGCAAAGAATCGGGGAAGTTGCCGGGTTCTCGGTTGAGCTTTTTAGGTGGTCGCGAACTTCTGCGAAGGAGCTCATCCCGCGAGAAACCTCAAGAAGCTGTTTTGAGAGAGATTTTGGACGGGCGTGCGCTTCTTTGGGATGAAGTAGAGTCCTTGCTGAAAAAGCGAGGGGTAGACGTGCATGATTTGTCAGCCATTTTGCATTCATTCGTGCTTGCGAACAAAGCGGAGTGGCGACCTGGCATTCGTTTTGTGGTCACAAAAGGATGGCGGCGCAATCGGCTGGAGTTGGTCTGTGAACGCTGCGGAAGCGCAGGAGCGAAGGTGGAGATTACTTATTGTCATACGTGTGAGCAAGGTTGCGCTTATTGCACAGCTTGTTTAGGGATGGGCAGGAGTAAGTGTTGTACGCCGTATTTTTTAATGGATGTAGGGGCATCCCTTATCCGTAGCGCAGACTATTTGCAGAACGTGGCGAGATTGGAGTGGGCGGGGAAGTATTCGACAGATCAATCGCGGGCAGCTGAGCGAGCGCGTTGCTTTGTAGCCAATCCGAGACCAGGATTGTCAGAGTTTTTGATCTGGGCAGTTTGAATAGCACAAAATGAATACTAAAAATTCCACTCAATCTCTAACCTATCCTTATAAATTGTTAGACGACGAATCAGTTTTTGAATAATGGCCTGCCGATCAGCAAAAGCAGCCGACTCAAGAACAATAGCATAATCTTGTAACTGTTCCCAAGCGATGCTCCTTGCAGTTCGTTCCGTCTGAGCAGAATGTTGTTCTGAAATATCTCGCTTTTCGTTGTTCAGTTTAGCGACCTGTTTATCTAATACGCTTTTATCTATGCTTCCGTCAGAGTATAGGTCAACTAAGCGTTCGAGTTTTTGGTCCAACTTCCTCAATTGTGCCCCGTAGTCGATTGTAACAATTTCATTTTCGGTCGTTTTCTTTTCATCTGCCATTGAATAAAGAGCATCTTGTATATATTTCTCTATAACTTCTGAACGCCATGTTTTGTTAAAGCATTTGCTTGGGTATTCTGAGGGAAAACGTCTTGCGCGACAATTATAATAACGATAGTGTTTACCTTTGGATCGACAATGGTAAGATGTGTAAGGCTCGCCACATTCCCCACAGACGACAAGACCAGATAGTAGGCTCTCTTTTGCTTTAAAAGCATTGCGTCCTTTGTGACGTGATAGGAGTACTTGTACACGGTCAAATTGTTCTTCTGATATGATTGGTTCGTGTTGACCTTTATAATGGTTGTTTGCAAATTGTACATACCCGCAATAAAGCTTGTTTGATAAAATGTCTCGATATCTGCGGAACCGCCAGACCGAATAATTAAGCTCTTTCGGCCGTTTTTGTACCTTGGTAATGGAAAGATACTGCTCGTACAAATTGAAGGCCTCCTGGATGTGCTGGGCCTCTTCTGGCACGAGTACAAGATGCCCATCCTGTCTTTTATACCCAGCAGGATCGTAGTCCCCTCCCATTCCGCGTAATCCCTCTTCTGCTCGTTTAATATGCCCAAGTCTCATGCGCTCCGCAATTGTTTCACGCTCCAGTTGTGCAAACACAGCTAATATGCCGATCATAGCCTTACCAAAAGGTGTTGAAGTGTCGAGTGCTTCGGTAAGAGATACGAAATCGACTTTGTTTTTCAAAAAATAGTCTTCAATTAGTGTCAATGTGTCACGTTGGGAACGGGATAGCCTGTCCAATTTATAGACGACAACCACATCAACCTTATCCAGCTCCATTAGAAGGCGTTGTAAACCTGGTCTATCAATATTTGAGCCAGTAAAGCCGGCATCTATGTAAACATCATAAATCGTCCAACCTTTAGCTTTACAGAAAGCCTCCAGCCGTTCACGCTGGGCCTCGATGGAGTAATTATCAACTTGTTCCTGGGTACTGACTCGTAGATATATGGCAACTTTCATGTTACTCTCTCCCTAAAGTACAAGATTTTTTTACTTTTGACATAATTCGATAACATAATACACGATATTTGTACTAAAATATAAGGAAACGAGAATATTTGTTCGCAAAAATGGATAGGAGAGTGTGTGCGTCATGGAGAGGTTTATGCTGGATGGGCAAACAGTAGATTTAGAAAAACTGCTAATGTACCTAAAGCATATTGGTGTGGATACAAGGGAGTTAGACAGCTATCTTGAAGGCATTAGGACTTCCAGCGTTTTAACGTCATCTCCATAAGTTTGATCAAGTCTTCTGATTCTTCTTTAGATAATACAGTCCCTTTGTATGAGAGTTTGAAGCCATTTAGCTTCTCAATTGGTATCTCAGATAACTCCGATTCTGCATGTGAGTCGGGGTTTTTGCTTATATGTTCATATAAATTTTCATCAGTTTTTCCAATTAGATAATCAGTAGTTACTTTAAGAATATCCGACAGTTTACTGGCAATCTCCGCACTAAGTCCTCGTTTGTTTCTCTCAATGTCATATAGGTACTGTGTTGAAATACCTAGCCTTGCAGCGACTTCCGGTCCAGACATTTTTAATGCCTTTCTTACCTCTCTAATCCTATTTTGAGTACTCATATTTCCTCCTAAATAAAGCTATTTGCTGTATACAGATTATCACTGTGCAATTGATAACACAACACGCAAATAGCTGGAAAATTGAGCAAAATAAAGTTTTTTGCGTGATTTGCTGAGATTATCTATGATAATCACGCATTTTGCTTTATTTTACGCATTGTTAAATAAAGCTAATAGCTTGATAATGTGATCAAGGAGGTGAACACAACTTGAATTTTACAAAAGCTGTTTTAACCGCATTAGAAAAAACCAACATGAAAAAAACGGAGCTTGCCCGTGCTACAGGGTATAGCAATCAATACATTTATGATCTGCTTTCAGGTAAGCGTCGGTGGAATGAAGAAAGCATTAACAAAGTTTGTAGTGCACTTGGGTTCGAAATAGTAATCGAGAGGGAAGAGGACAAAGTCGATGGTGCCACAGTTTAAGCTTACAAAGCTAAAAATTGATGGGTTTGAGGTAGACGCACCAGTTGGGTTGTCCGAGTTGCTAAACAAGGCTGGTGCTTGGGGGCCGAGAGGGAATGTTGATCGGTTAAATCAAAGGACAGAACGGCGAAACGGTCGACTGGTGACAACATTTATCTTAAAGAAGAAAGGAGGTGAGTGAGGATGAAGAATCTGGCTACTCCAGCAGAAATGGTCATGGATATCATGACTAATCCTGAGTTGCAGAATCTTATCAGTGCCGAGGGATTTGCTGGGCTACTGATCATGGCTAATATGCAAGAAAATGAAAAAACCACCTGCTGCGAACAGATGGGGTAATACAGTCATTTCCATTCATCTTGGCGGATAGGGAAAATGACAGCCGAATCAACGGAGGACAAGCCTCGCTACTAAATATTATAGCGAATGTTGCAAATATGTATACATAAAAGTTTGTCCTCCTTCAAAAAGGGAGGGAATAGGGTGGAAACGATATTTCAAGAGGCAGCTACGTCGATCCTTGAATTGTCAAAAGGGGTTGGAGTGGATGTTACAGCGTTTATTGTTCCAGACAAAGGCTTTTCAATCATAGAGTGGTGGGAAAAAGTTGTGTCGTGCATGACACTGGCTGAATTAGAAGAATACATTGTTTCTGCTCCTCAAGGGTCAAGCAATAGTGATCTAGTGCCTATGCTCAAAAATATAGCTATCAAACAGCGTGATCTTCTTCGCTAAGAACAAGGAAAAGGAGTGGAGCTTTATGCATAATCCGAGCAATGTGTCGGTTGACGCCATTAAGCTACTCGGCTTGATGGATGAAGTGTGCGAAAAGCTGGGTTTGAGGTTGCGGGACTACACCACTCCAGAAGATTTGTTCGAAGCCGTGTTTAGTAGAACATCCATTAAGATTCTCACAAAGCTGGATGAGAAGATGGGTAACGAATACTTGCAGGACGATTTGCTTGGTATCATGCATCGAGCAGTACGCGCACGTATCAGGAAGGTATCTCCAGAAACTGTAGAAAGCGGGCGATCTGCATGAGTAAGACAACAGCACTTAGCCTATCTGAACGATATGCAGACATCTGTCGTAGAGCTGCAGACGGTGATCCATCTGCACGCGCGATCAAAATAATTACCGAGGCTGTTATAGAAGACAAAATTCACATCGATCAATTACGGATGATTAGCGATGTAAACAAGAAAGACGGTCCAATAGCAGCATATGAACTGTTCTTAAAGTTTTATCAACAACCGCAACAAGAGGGGGCCACCGCGATTTGAGCATTTTCAGGGTAAGGAAGAACGACAATTTCGTTGTAATGGACAAAACAGCCTTGCATGATGATCGTTTGAGTTGGAAGGCAAAAGGCATTATCGCCTATATGCTGTCGCTTCCCGATGACTGGACATTCTTTGTAGAGGAATTGGCTACTCACGCATCTGACGGTGAGGACAGTCTAAGAACGGGATTAAAGGAATTGAGGCGGTTGGGTTATCTGCACCGCTTCCCTGTAAAAGAAAACGGCAAGATCGTCAAATGGGAGACACATGTTTTTGAAACACCACAAGAGGAGTTGCCAGAAGAGATAAAACCACAACAGGAAAAACCAGATGTGGAAAAACCAGATGTGGAGTTTCCAGATGTGGAAAATCCGACACTACTAAGTATTAATAATACTAAGTATTTATCTTTACTAAGTAATAAAGATAATGTCCCTTTTGCTGAAATCATTGAATACCTAAACCAAAAAGCAGGGACAAGCTATCGAGCGACCAGTAAAAAAACAAAGCAGCTTATTACTGCTCGATGGAACGAAGGATTCCGACTAGATGACTTTATGCGAGTTATTGATAACAAGACTACTGAATGGCTGAACAATCCAGAATGGTCTAAATACCTCCGACCGGAGACGTTATTTTCACCAAAGTTTGAAGGGTATCTGAATCAAAAGGCTTTTGGCAAAGGAGGCGGAGCAAGTGGAACCAATTCGGCAGCCCTTACACCAAGTCGTGAAGAATTGTATCGAAAAGCAGGGATCAAGTGAGCGGAACTGCCCCCATTGCGGAAAGGTTTTAAAACCAATAGAGCTATTTTCCGAGGTAATCGGAAAGTTTCAGGTAACTCCAGTATGCAAGTGTGAAGCGGAGCGGGAAATGGCCGACATCAAACGTTTTGAGAGAGCCAAGCGCAACGGAGAAATACACGAATATAGCGATGATGACCAAATGGTTATAGGGGCTACTTTAACGGAATATAAGACGGAACCTGGAACCATCCGTGGCTTTCAGGTGATCCAGGACTTTACTCGCGGCATCGAGGAGTGGGGAGCCAAAGGAATATACCTATTTGGAGAAAACGGACTCGGAAAGAGCCATCTACTGTCGGCGGCGACGAAAGAATTGCGAAATCATGGTATCAGTGTCGTGTATACGACAGCCAAACTCTTGATTGCTCATACTCGCAAACCGATCGGCAAATGGGATTACCTAAACGCTTACAGAGCTGCAGATGTTTTGATCATCGACGAGCTGGGCGCAGAGATTCCGGCGGATTGGGAAATGGGGGAATTGTTCACAGTGTTAAACGGTAGACAGAACAGAAGCCCCATACTGTACGGTTCAAACTTTACGGTCAAGGAGCTGGAGGCAAGGTTTAACGAACGCCAAAAAGGATGGGGTACCCGCTTGATGGAGCGCATTATTGAATCCAGCGTTTTGGAAGAGTTGACCGGAGACAGTCGCCGATTTGACTTGCATATCGAAAACACGGAGCAGCTAAACAGGAGATTGATGAAACATGATTGATATTCAGGAGATGCCCCACAGCGAAGAAGCAGAGAAAGCGATACTCGGGGCGATCTTCTGTAAGCCCCCTGCTATTGCAAAAGTCATCGATGAGCTAACAGCTATGGATTTCTACCGGACACGACATCAAGTCCTATATCAAGGCATGGCTGACTTGTACGAGAAAGGCGATCCGATTGACCTAGTAACGATAACAAGTCATTTACAAGAAAAGAAGGCGCTCGATAACGTGGGGGGCGTCCCGTACATTACGGAATTGGTCAGCTATACACCGACAGCGGAGAACATCGACTACTATGCAGGGATCGTTTTACACAAGGCTCGGCGCAGAAAGCTTATTGAAATCAACTACCAAGCGTACAAGGACAGCCTCAACAATGAAAATGTCGATGAAGTGCTTGCTCAGTCAGAAAAACTGGCTGCCGAGATTCGGGAACGTGGTAAAAAGCGGTCTGTAAGACCAATCAGGGAAGTTGCGCTGGAGGCATACGAAGAGATTGACAGAACGTTTCAGCAGCGTGGAAGGACGGTTGGGGTTCCGTCTGGATATCCTGATTTGGACAAAATGACAAGCGGATTTCATAAGCAAGATTTGATCATTCTGGCGGCTCGACCATCCATCGGAAAAACAGCTCTGGCGCTAAATATCGCACAGAACGCCTCGAAGAGTATAAGTGAACCAATCATGATCTTCTCATTAGAAATGAGTGCTGGGAAACTTGTGACGCGAATGGTGTGTGCGGAAGGCAATATTGACGCCTCGAAGCTACGAAGCGGTTGGCTGGAAGGGGATGACTGGATTCGTTTGACGCACGCCTTGGGCATCGTCTCCAAGACGAACATCTATATAGACGATACACCCGAGATCGCTCTTGGAGAGCTACGGTCAAAATGCCGGAGTATGAAGCAACAGGAAGGGCTTGGCTTGGTCATCATTGACTACCTAACGAAGATAAGAATGGACAAGCCAGGGCGAAGCAGGGAGCAGGAAGTGTCTGAGATCGCCCGGACACTCAAAAGCATGGCACGGGAGTTAGATACCCCTGTGATTGCTCTTTCTCAGCTCAGTCGCGGCGTAGAGCAACGGCAGGACAAACGGCCGATGATGAGCGACTTACGTGAATCGGGACAAATTGAACAAGAAGCTGACTTGATCGCTTTTCTCTATCGTGATGATTACTACGATAGAGCAACGGAAAATAAGAACATCTTGGAGGTCATCATTGCGAAACAACGGAATGGACCTATTGGAACGGTGGAGCTGGCATTCCTCAAGGAGTTCAATAAGTTCGTGAGTCTCGATCATCGTTTTGGCAAGCAACAAACAATTGACGATGAAACAGAGGAGCGGGAAACGCAGTGGCGGCAATGAAAAAGATGTTTTGAAATGAGTTACCTATATTGAATGTCTGGTTGTAAAATTCTCGAGTTTTAGGCGAATTGGTTGTAATGATCTTTGTCAATATCCACTCAAATTATTCCTGGGAGGGACCTTGATGCAAGTAGGGCATAGGCCAGATAAGAAAAACACGGAAAAACTCGATATTTATCACAAGTCGTTGTTTTCAGCATTACCGGTAGCATTACACGAGGAAAAGGCTCTTGATCGTGCCATCTTTTATGGTGTGAGATATCTTGGACGCTTAGGAAGCGTGTCGGTCGATAACTTGGAAAGTCGATTTCAACTGTCATACCTGATTATGGAGCTTATCGCCCTCGTCACTCCGAGAAGATTTGCGAGTATCTTTCCAATTACAAAGGAATATGACGGTAACCGCTGGGGTACTAAAGACTATTTTTACACAGTAGAAAAAATTGCAGAGCTTGGATGGGACAAGCCGATTGGCGAGACAACTGAAACGGTATTTGACTTTCTGTGGGACTACCATAATTGGGATGTAACTTTTTTCCTTTGCGAATACATGGGCCTGATGAGCGATATGAGGCGAGCACAAGGACAGCCGGGAATCATGGAGCAATGGGCTGCTGAAAACGGAATCCAAACATATACGCTCCATACCACGCCCAAAGGCGAGCAATACCTCATGGATAGCAAGGGAAGGTCAAAACCTATTCGAGAAAGACGGCCGAGGCATTTGAAACTGGTGGTTCCGAAAAGGAGGAAGGGGAAGTGAGTAACTTACAGGTGCTTGACTATCGGGGTCAAAGGGTATTGACCACAGCTCAGTTGGCAGAATCATATGGAACAACATCAGACAAAATTAGCTACAACTTCAACTACAACGAAAGGCGGTATCAAAACGGGAAACACTTTTTTCTATTGGCTGGAGAAGAATTGAAGACATTCAAGGAAGCGAATCGTGAATTTCAAGGTTCGATCAACAAGCTCTACCTCTGGACTGAAAAAGGTGCATGGCTGCACGCGAAATCACTGAACACAGATGAAGCATGGGAAGCCTACGAAATGCTTGTGGACGACTACTATCGCGTTATCGAGAAGCCTAGCGCATATGCTAGATTGAGTCCCGAAGTAAAAGCGATCTTCTTTCTGGATCAGAAGCAACAAGAGATCGAAAGTCGCGTTGAGAGGCTAGAAGAAAGCAAGACAATTGACTACGGTCAGCAGCTCTTGCTTCAAAATGCAGCCAGACAGCAAGCAGTACAGGTCCTTGGAGGCAAAGATGGACAAGCTTACCAAGACAGCAGCTTGCGCGGAAAAGTATTCTCGTCAATTTGGCGGGATTTCAAGGGATACTTCAACGTTGACTCATACCGAAATACTCGGGTACTTGATTTGGAAAAGGCGAAGGAATACATCAACGATTGGCGACCAGAGGGAAAACTCCTTCGAGAAATTGAAGATGCCAATAGATAGTTGGCATTTTCGTAGGGGAGGAAGATACCATGAAATGTGCATTTTGAGATGAAGAGATCGTGGCGGACAAGCCTGAGTGGATATTGGTAAGCAAAAAGCCATCTGTAGATCATTTTTGTACCTTGGGATGCTTGTCAGGCCATGAAGATGAAATGGCAATCGAAGCAGAAGAGAAACACGGATTGATTAATTAAATTGATTACATGTATCCAGCGGCGCGGATCGAAAGTGCCTGGATACACAAGAGAAATTGTGATGAGGTGAATGTGATGAAAGCTACCAGCACATTGAGCTTTATAAAGGAGCAAGGAGCAAGCTAAAGAAGTGTTCATTCAGTATTTGCGGTCAAAAGGCTACGAAGTAGATAATGTTTATTTCAGAATCGATGACACAGGTCATGAAACTATGGGATTTTACAAAGATTTTGTCAGGGTTGAATGTGTAGTGAGCTAGGACATTTAAAACCAAGAAAAGGGTAGGCGGTGTAGGTGAACGATAAGCTGATCGAACGTGTTTGCGAAAAATGTCCCGCTACTCAATGGGGCAAGAAATCGATCTGTAGTGTCCATAACCTTCACGTTGGTAAAATCGAGACCTGCCCGGAGTGGGACAAAACAGACATCGACCAACATGACTTACATGATGATGGACACCTTTCGTATAAGAATTTGGAACCCGCGATGGAATGGATACAACGAACAGAGGACGAGATTAGAGATTATTCATTCAGCTTGCGTGAGATCGATCGTATTAAAGGGTATTTAAAGAGTGCTGGAGAGGGGACGGTCGGAGCGTATGGGATCGAAGCCTCTCTCCCTAGAGGGAAAGGCGTAACCAGTGACAAAACGAATCGAGAGGTTATGAAGCGGGAGCGGCGATGGAAACGTCTGAAAAAGCTGGAGGAAAGCATACAGCGGGTTGATCGGGCAGCAGAGACAATTACCAGCGATAAAGAAAGGGCGGTTTTGGAATGTATTATGGACGGCGTTCGAATGAATATGATAGCTCGTCATGTTGGTGTATCCCGCACACGTTTAAATGAGATCAAGCGGGAACTTATTAAGAAAATGGCTCGGGCCATGTATGGGGAGGATCGGCACAATGCGTGCTGATCTTTTCTTTTAAGGGGAACACCAACATTAGAGAATGTCGTGTGGAATAGGTAAAAAGCTATATATTTCGTTAAGGATTCGAGGGGTAATAGTTCTGTAAATTGTCACAATTAAAAACTCAATCTTAGTTATTTGAATAGTAAAATTATTCCATGTACAACATATAATTTCTTACATAATAGTAAATTTTAGGTCATAGCGGAAAGGAGAAATAAAGTCAAATCCCATTCGAAAGGAAGTAAGTTTAATGAATATCAAAAGAATAATATCGTCTTTATTGCTATGCTTACTGTTGGTTATGGGTTACACCAACACACTGTCAGCTAAGGAAGAAGGCACAACCGTTTTAGAGGAAATCAAATCTGGTGAAATTGGCGAGCATCCTGATGTCGAAGATTTCATTAGAGACCAAGGATTTGGCCATTTATTGAAGTATGATGGTGCGGAATTGAAAAGTGGTAGTGAGAAATATGAGCTTTTGTCTGAGGAGTTAAATCTCGAAGAACTGGAAAAACCAGAAGCGTTACGAGACATTGACATTAGTGAATCAAAATTGGAAGAGATAGCAAGTGAATTAGGTTTGGAAAAACCTAAACCACAAAAGGTTAAAATTGAAGAAACTATACTGGTCAAACGTAATAAAGACACTATGGCGGTTGCTAACGTCTGGTATCTATACTACTCAGTAAATGATTATGCGTTTTTCATTGACGTAATTAACGTCGGCAGCGATAAGCTTGATTCGGTGGTCGCTGATATAAGAAAATATAATAAAAAAGGTAAAGAGTGGGTAGTTGATGCTAATACTTCTCTGAGAGCGCTCCAAGTAGGAAACGGGAATGTCTTTCAATGGAAGATGGACAGAAATGCGGTATCTGACTATTTTGAATATGATATAGTTGTACTAGAGGATGGAACAGTTTGGAATTATGACAACAAAAGTGGTAAAACTCAATTTCAATGGCAAAGATATTATTTCGATGTTGGTACTTATAAACGTATGCAACCATTAGGTGGAGAAAGACATCACATTGTCTCGGATAAAGCACTGACAGAAGCAGGATTTAATGACACCGACATGTTTCCTGCGATTAGAATGATGAAGCAAGACCACGAATATACTCCCAACTGGGGAAATCGTACTACATCTAAAGAGTGGCGCGCGAAAGAGATAGAGTATTTGATGGCAAATGACTATAAAGGCTTAATGAGACTTGAAGTTGACGGCTTAAGAGCAGCAGAAGATCCAGAAGGTAAATTTCCCAATTTGGCACAAAAGTACAACGACTACCTAGTTGCAGGTGCTGTCTTGGTGTACGAATATTTTGGAGTTTAACTAGATTGATATTTATTCATTGGAGCATTACTCTAATTTCCTTCGTATTTATAAAAAGGAAAGAGGAGAAATGCTCCGATTTATAATTTTGGAGGGTATATGATGGGAAAATTAATTATAGAAGAAGGGCGTTCAGTCGGTACACTTAGACTTGGAATGACCAAAGAGGAGTTAGTACAATGTGTACGAACATATCAAGAAAAATGTGTGCGTCCTTGCGATTTTTTTCATACATTATTTCAGTACGAGTATGATTTAGAAGGAAAAGCTACTCATATACACATCACAAATACATTAAAAGAATACTACACTTGCCTCTTTAAAGATATTGATGTGTTTAGTACAAAAGCGAGTGAGCTTGTAGAGATACTTGATAAGATTTCACCATATACTCGCGATAACGATGCGTTGCTTGGCTTCTCCTATACCTTTCCTGAATTGGGGTTGTCTTTTTGGAGAGATCATGTCCTTAACGATGAAGATTTAGACTCAGAGAGCTTTAAAGAAATGGAACCTGAAATACAGGAAGATGAGATGAGGCACTTATATTTTGAGACAGCTACTATCTTTTCAATATCCAAGTGATTCGTTTGACGCTAGTATTAGCTCTTATGACTCTCATTTAAATTGATAGGAATTGTGCCAAGACTTATATCCGTCTTTACATATGTCTTGGCCGTACTCCAACAAGAATTTATCTTATTGAATCCAGTAATCCTTAATGAACAGGATACTGGCTTTTTTGTACCATAAGTTCCTTAGAGTTTATTTGTTAATAAAATGTTGGAGGAACCCATTTACCGGACATTTTGAACAAAAAAGACATTTTGAACACTTTGCACGAAATTCCCATGCTTCGATCAATTGTTTTACAATGGAGTCAACGCACGATGAATAAGCCGCTCGGATAAAGAACCGGGCGGCTCTTATATATTTCGGGAGTTAAATCTGCCCACGAATATTTTAGTGAGGAGATATTCCTAACGATCATAATTCAAAGGAATTGATTAAGTCTTTCATTTTTTTAAGCTCAGATACAACCTTTTCATACCTTTCTTGTAGCATAGTATTTTGATTTCTTAGATTCTCATTCTCTTCCTGTAAGGTTTTGAAGGAAGTGATAAAGCTATTGATGGAATCTAGGAAACCGGCTTCGTTAGTATGTAAAGGTCTTTCACCTCCTTCACTTTGCTTTTCGTGAGATGCATTTTGGAAAGTCTCAGCGGTCTCAGGGGTTTCTGGGGTAGCTGCTTGGTACTCGGATTGATTCTTTAGAGCTTCGTCGTATTGTACCTTATATTCTTCGATTTTCATGAGTGCATACCACTTAGTTTTAATGGTACTCTCCTTAAGTTTTACAATTTTTGAAACGGATCGTAAGGCCTCTCCAATTGCCTGACCTTTTAAAATTTCTGTGCAAACTAATGAAACGAGATAACGATTTTCATCACTTACTTTTCTCATAGATCTGTTTTTACTTCCTTTCTGTAAAGCTTTTTCATAGAGTGCTCGATAGTAATTTCTCAAGTGTTCTTGCCACACGTATTGACACATTTGAGCAGTTGGTTTTTTTAGCACTGCTTTAGCAATTTCAAATGCTTTTTTTAATGCATCAAGTTCTGTCTCACCTTCACCTTTACTGACACAATTCAGGACAATTTTGGATAATTTAAGTTTTTCTTGTGGAGTGAATTCACTGATGATAACTCGACCCATAAATATTCCTTCCTAGCATTATCTATACATTAATTAATTTCATTCAGTGCTTAAGGAAAATCAACTTGTAAATTATGGGGGCGATTACTCTGCTGGAATATACCGGACAGGGGATTATGCGAGGCATACGGCTCCGGCCTCTCGCCCCTTGTCCTGTATCTCTCATATTCGAACACACTGATCCTGTCTCTAGTGTGCAGATTTATCTGCTGGACCACCTCCCTTAGCCTGTGACCGCAGCAGGTAAGGATTGGCTTGCGGCGGAGTTCCCCCTGCCGAAATAAGTGGGGGATTCTACCGGACCGAAACTTTCAATTTCTACTCACGTCTAAATTAATAGAAAATTGTGGGAGGAATTAAGGTTGGGCAAACAAAAGGAACATCGACGAAAATGCCTGTGTGGCTCAGGTGCGTTTTTTGATGAATGTTGCGATATGGCAATAGAAGGAGAAACCCCTGAAGAAGTAAAACGATTGGTAAGACGGTGTGTGAGAAAGGCATTTGAAGATTGTCACATAAATAGGGGAGAATATTGTATCTACGTATCAAATGTCACAAAAGAACTCCTTGATTTGCATGGAATAAGAAGTTATGTGGTTGCGGGATCGAGCAAATGGGTTGGATATCCAATTTCTTATCAATGGAAACCGAAAGCCGACATTCCTGAATTTCATGTTTGGCTAATAACCCAGTTTGGAGAACTTGTTGATCTTGCATGCGACGATATACATAATCGATCCGATTTTGCTTTTACCCAGACGGCTAGAATGAGGATACCTTCACCTTCAGCCAAATGGGATAAAAATTTGGTTGATTGTGAGTACATTCCGAAAGAGCTTGGAGCAAAATCTTTTGCAATTGACAGGAATGCATTAAACAGGCTTCTTCAAAAAGCCTTCGAATATCATAAAAGATATACAGAAAAGTAATTTAGCACCCATGCGGTGCTTTTTCTTTTAAAATCATTAATTCCATAATATGATTGTGAATACACAACAAAGACCTCTGCTGAAGCAAGGAGGAAAAAAGCCACCGAAGAGAGTAATCTTCAGTGGCTTTCACTTTATTCTTTGATTCTGTCAAGTTGTTGTTTTAATGCAAAACGTGACATTTCTTCAATAATAACATTACGAACAGAAACCAGTTCAAGACTTTCGCTCACGCTGTAGAATTCAATGCCAATCCCACGCTTAGTTGTTTCTTTGAGAGCAGATAGAAGTTCAGTTCTCTGAACAGCATTCAGCCTAATGTAACCTACTATTGCATCTTTTTCTGTTCCGTCTACAGGTTGAATACTAATGGTGAGAGTATCATGTTCTTCAAGGTAAAATGGTGTGACACCTGTTTGTCCTGATTGTTTTATTCTGCTTACTTTTTCGTTAGTTTCTTTCACAACGATCCCGATTTTCCCAGCTTCGCTCAGCAAAAACGTTTTTGCTTCACCTAGTGACAGATTTCTCGCTATTTCAGTTACCTGATCTAAACTCATATAAGCATCTATCATATATCTTCCTCCTCGAATAATAGGTATAAATACCATATTTCGACAAATTAGAGCATATTCCTTTGGAGGTGGGTGAAATGTAGTGCGGCAGTATGTTGATTCAACAACAGGAGAAATATACTACACCGAGGAAGTACTGCGCCGGTCGGACGAGATTGTAAAAGTATTTCGTCCAGTTGGTCGCAGCTCAAAATTCGTAAAGATCAAAGCCAGCCAAAAGGCAAAGCGACGGCTCAGAAAGCTGTCACTCGCTGAGGCTGGCTTTTTATTGAAGATCGCAACTTATGCCAGCGAGGGAACTAACCTCCTTCAAGGCGACAATGAGCGAGGGCAAAAGGGGACGCCACTTACCGTCAAAGACCTTGCCCACATCGCAGACTGTTCCTATCCAACAGCACGCAAGATCGTGAAGACATTTATCGAGCTGCAAATTATGCGTCGAACTGACTTGGAAGGACGGTCAGCATTAGCTATCAACCCCCTGTATTCTCTCAACGGGAAGACAGCAGAAGCGTGGCTCCTGCACCTATTCAGCCAGGAGATCACAGAGGCAGGAGAAGACCCTAATTTGGACTAGGGGGTCGCCAGAAGCCAACAGGCAACCAAAGCATAAGGCTCTAAGCTTCAACCCCATTTTTTGCGGTGAAACAAAACATATAATTTTCCGCTTGAATAGTAGTTGTTTGATTACACCTACAAAACACGGCACCAGCCCAACAGTATCAAGGCATCCAGCAATTTTAAAGCTGGCAATATTCTTTATTCTTACTTTATCGCCACGAAGGAGCTGAACAGTATGGATATACGTAAAATATCAGTCTCTAAAATTAACCCAGCCCCTTATAATCCGCGGGTTGATTTGCAACCCGGCGACCCCGAATACGAGAAGCTGAAACGATCCATTCAAGAGTTTGGATACGTCGAGCCAGTAATCTGGAATGAGGTCACCGGAAATATTGTTGGTGGGCATCAGCGGTACAAAATTATGGTGAACGAGCAGGGACGGATTGAGATCGAGGTCGTTGTCGTCCAATTGGAGCCAGAAATGGAAAAGGCGCTTAATATCGCACTGAACAAAATTGGTGGCGATTGGGAGCTTCCCAAGTTGCGCGATTTGTTGACTGACCTGCAGGTGCTAGACTTTGATCTTTCTCTTACTGGCTTTGATGCGGCTGACTTGGACGAATTGTTCCAAAGTGAGCCGTTTTCTTTTGAGCCAGAGAACATCGAAGTGGAAGAGGATGATTTCGATGTTGAGCATGAGTTGTCAAAAATCGAAGAACCGGTCACAAAGCACGGAGACATTTGGATTCTCGGACGACATCGGTTGATGTGTGGCGACTCTACCAATTTGGCAGAAGTGGAAATGCTCATGAACGGGCTGCGAGCTGATATGGTCTTCACAGATCCGCCGTACAACGTGGATTACACCGGTAAAACGAAGGATGCCCTCAAGATTGAGAACGACAAGATGACAGACAGCCAGTTCAAGGAATTTCTGGTGTCCGTCTATCAAAACCTCTTTCGCGTATCCGAAGAGGGAGCGCCCATCTATGTATGTTATGCCGCTACGGAGGGCGCAAATTTTAAATCAGCTATGAAAGAATCAGGATGGCTTTTAAAACAATGTCTCGTTTGGGTAAAAAATAGTTTCTCTATCGGCCGACAGGATTACCATTGGCGACACGAACCCATTCTCTACGGATGGAAGTCGGGGGCTGCACATCGATGGTACGGCGACCGTAAGCAGGACACGGTCTGGGAAATCGATAAACCAGCACGTAATGCAGAGCATCCCACGATGAAGCCAATTGCTCTAGTAGCTCGAGCTTTACAGAACAGCAGCAAGCGTGGGGACATCGCGGTCGACTTCTTTGGCGGTTCTGGGTCCACACTTGTTGCGGCTGAGCAAACCGAGCGGGTCGCCTACCTCATGGAGATTGACCCCAAATATTGTGATGTGATCGTAAAACGATGGGAACAACTCACTGGTGAAATAGCTGTGAAGGCATAAGAAAAGGAGAGTGCAGAAACACTCTCCCACTCAAGCCGGGTCACCCCAGCAGAGATAGTGGAACACCGTGGCCACGGATTCTTCAAGCCACTATCTCATTTTCCATCTTAAAGGAAAGCTGTGGTGGCATCAATGAAAAAGCAAACAGAAGAACTGCTGACCGACTTTGTTGATACGAACCAGAAATATAGAAAGGTGATTCATGCGGTCATTGCCCAATGGGTGAAGGATTTCCAGAGCGGCAAGATCGTTGTGAGCTCTGTGCGCGATCTACAATGGCTCATGAAGATGGAGCAAGAGTTGCAAAAATCTATAGCGGCGGATACCAAGCAAATAAAAGACAAGCAAGGCCGTAGCCCAGGGGGGGAGCACCAAATGACTATATATGACACCAAGCGTTGATTTGAATTGTGTTAAAACCATACGCAATTCAGATAGCTTGGGTCCTTCCAGCCTTCCTGATACCATGCGGGTCGAGCGAGCCCCGAAATCCAGCTAGACTCAAAATTTTAAAGTCACTTCCTATTCACTGATCGTTGCTACTACTGAAAAAATCGCTTCATCTACTGTCCCGAATTGCCTTGGGTCAAGAAGAGGAAGCGATTTGTTTTTTACTTCCGAAAGAAAGGAGAGAATTCATGGATATGATTGTGGGCACACAGCAGCTTGCAGATGTGATCGGAAAAACAGCCAAATGGGTAAATACGCTCACGAGAGACGGCGTCCTCGTTCAACTCAGCAGAGGAAAGTACGATCTTGCCGACAATGTGCAGCGGTATATCAAGTACTCTCAGCACTTGAGTGACAATACAGACATCGATTACAACGAGGAAAAAGCGCTACATGAACGCGCCAAGCGAAAAATTGCTGAGTTGGATCTGGCAGAAAAAGAATTGTCACTTATTCAAGTAGATGAAGTAGTGAAGATTTTGGAGCGGATGGTAGGTCTGTTCAAAGCGCGTTGCCTCACAATCCCATCGAAAGTATCTCCTTTGCTCCAATTTGAAACAGAAATGCCGGTAATCGTGGGGATATTGCAAAAAGAGATTAAAGAAGCATTGCAAGAATTGGCCGATCACTATACCAACTTTGCTGAAAAGGGCACGGTCGAGCCAACTGGTGAAGAGCATGGACCAGAAACATCGTAAGCTTTTCCAGGCTATCGCCCAAATCGTTTCTCCTCCTACTGATTTGACAATAACTGAGTGGGCAGATGCCTACCGATATTTGTCTGCTGAATCGGCAGCCGAGGCTGGGAAGTACAGAAGCGATCGGGCCCCATATCAAAAGGGCATGATGAATGCGGTTAGTGATCCAGAAGTGGAAGAAGTAGTATTTATGATGGGATCACAGGTTGGTAAAACACTATCCCAAGAAAACATCATCGGTTATTACATTGATCAGGACCCGTCCCCTATGATGTTGGTTGTCCCCACACTAGATATGGGAAAAAGCTTTTCAAAAGATCGACTAAGCACAATGATACGCGATACGCCAGTTTTGACTAAAAAGGTAGCTGATTCGAAAGCCAAAGATTCAGGAAATACCATTTTGCACAAATCATTCCCGGGCGGTCATATCACCATCGTGGGTAGTAATTCTCCCGCTTCCCTAGCAAGCCGCCCGATCAGGATATTGCTGGTCGATGAGTTGGACCGATTCGAGGCAACTTCTGAGGGGGACGCGTTGGATCTGGCAAGAAGACGGACAGCCACTTTCCACAATAGAAAAATTGTAGTTGCTTCTACGCCGACAATTAAGGGTCATTCGCGGATTGAGCAGTTATACAATAACTCTTCGAAAGGTGAATGGCATCTTCCATGTCCGAAGTGTGAGGCAGTACAACCTTTGGAGTGGAAACGGATCATATTTGATACCGTATCGATGCGCTGCTTGCATTGTGGCTTTGATTCTCCTGAAATCGAATGGAAGAAACAGCAGATTGCTGGAAAAGGTGAATGGGTACATGAATTCCCGGAACGAAAAGTAAAGGGATTCCACATGAACGCGTTGGCGTCTCCTTGGACTCGTTGGAAAGAAATGATCGATGCCTTTTTGATCGCGCAGGACGAGTTGAAAAAAGGAAATCCCGAGCAAATGCAGGTTTTCGTCAATACGCTTTTGAGTGAGACTTGGGAGGATCGCGGTGATATTCAGGACGAAAACATTCTCCTGGAACGGCGAGAAAGCTACGATGCTGAACTACCTAACGGCGTTCTCATCCTTACAATGGCAGTCGACACCCAGAATGACCGATTAGAGTATGAAGTTGTCGGCTGGGGCAAAGAAGAAGAGTCTTGGGGAATCGAAAAAGGAATTATCTGGGGAAATCCAGACAATCCGCAGACATGGAGAGAGCTCGATGATAAGCGAGAACGGGTCTGGAAATTCGCTAATGGTGCAGGACTGATAGTAGCTTGTACCTTTGTTGACTCAGGCGGTCATTACACCGATGAAGTTTATAAATATTGTGGGCAGAGACTCCAAAGTCGTGTCTTCCCCATCAAAGGGGAAGGTGGATCAGGTCTTGAGTTAATCCGGAAGGTTTCAAAAAACAACAAATACAAGCTTCCGCTTATCCTCCTTGGTGTGGATTCAGGGAAAACGACGATCATGCAGCGTTTGCATATCGCGGAACCTGGTTCACACTATTTTCATTTCCCGATTGAGGAAGAGCGTGGATATGATCAGATTTATTTCAAAGGTCTTGTTTCTGAGCGGCAAGTGTTTCGAAAAAAGAATGGCCAAACGGTCACGGTTTGGGAAAATGTAGCCAAAGACAAGAGGAATGAGCCGCTGGATTTACGGGTCTATGGTCTCGCAGCGTTGCGTTTGCTGAAACCAGACTTTGAAGGACTTGAAAAACGCTTGCGAGAAACTGAACCCGCAGTAAAAAATACACCTGCAGCAAACCAAATAACGGGGCAAAAGGCAAAGGGTCTAGTCAAGCGCTCAAAACTATGGTGAGGAGGAAGGATGGATGACTTATGATCCAGGACAGCAAAAAAGGGTGCAAGATGAGCTGGAAATTGTTAAAGACCGCCTGAGTAAATACTACGAGGCTGAAACGGCCATTTTAACAGGCGCACAGGAATACCGGATTGGGTCAAGGAATTTGCGTCGCGGCGACTTGAAACTCATTAAGGATGAGATCGAGAAGCTACAAGATCGGAAAAACGAACTGGAAAATGCACTAACAGCGGGTGAGAGTCCATCAAAGCGTAGGGCATTTCGAGTCATCTATCGAGACTTGTAAGGTGGTGAGTAATTTGTGAGGTTCATTGACAAAACAATAGAATGGCTTTCGCCTACCATGGCGCTAAAACGAGAAGTAAATCGCGCAAAGCTATCGGCATTGCGGAAGGTTACGAATAGCGGTTATTCGAATAGCGGAGCCAGTCGGAGAAAAAACTCAATGAAAGGCTGGAACAGCGATAGTAAAAGTCCGCAAGAGGACATCGGGCAAAACCTCGCTGTACTTCGGGAACGCAGCCGCGACCTTTATATGGGAGGGGGTCTGGCTACAGGAGCCATTAAGAAAAATCAGTCGAACGTTGTGGGCTCAGGACTCACACTCAAATGCCAACTCAATTACCGTTTACTTGGTATTACGGCGGAGCAGGCAAAAGAGTGGGAAGATCGTACAGAGTTTGAATTTAATCTTTGGGCATCATCCAAGATCGATAACACTGGGCTGAATGATTTCTACGATGCACAACGGATCATGTTGACCGGATGGCTGCTGAACGGTGATGCCCTTGCTGTTATGAAATATGCAGATGCCGCAGAGCGGCTAAATCCATATCGCATGCGGCTCCACCTCATTGAAGGGGACAGGCTAAACAATCCCAATCATACGCAAGGATACTCGCCAATACTTACTACCGAGGGATTCTCGCTTTCAGAATATGTGGAGTTATCAGATGGCCGTGCTATCCGAAATGGAGTGGAGACAGACCCGAACGGTAAAGTGATCGCTTACTGGATAAGCAATAAGCACCCGAACAGTACGATTCCACAAGGACATAGAACACAATGGACGCGCGTTGAGGCACAGAATCCGGTTTCCGGATTACCTAACGTGCTTTTTGTGATGGATGCGGAGAGGGCAGAGCAATATCGCGGTGTACCGTATCTCGCACCTGTCATCGAGCAAGTCAAACAAATGGACCGTTATGCCGAGGCAGAGATTGCAGCGGCGATCATCAATAGTTTTTTCGCTGCCTTTATTACACGAAAAGAAGGAGCAAAAAACGAAATACCGTTTACCAATCCCATTCCTGAAAGTGAGCAATTGAAACTGTCGCCAGAGGAACGACTCTCCAGTTACGAGTTGGGGCCGGGAACCATCAACATGTTGGCAGAAGGCGAGGAAGTGACCTTTGGCGATCCTACGCATCCGAATGCTGGATTTGATTCGTTTACAAAGATCATGGCGCAGTTAGCAGGCGCAGCGCTGGACATGCCATATGAAGTGCTCCTTTCTGTGTTCAACAGTAGCTATTCAGCGAGTCGAGCTGCACTCTTGCAAGCGTGGAGATCCTTCCGGGACCGTCGTGATTGGTTCTCCCATGATTTCTGTCAGCCGACCTACGAGACGTGGTTGTTTGAGGCCGTGGCAACTGGACGTATTAAGGCACCTGGATTCTTTAGCGATCCAGTCATGCGAAAGCTTTGGAGCCAAGCCATTTGGATTGGACCAAGTCCTGGTCAAATCGATCCTGAGAAAGAAGTGGATGCTGCCGTGAAACGAATCAACAACGGATTTAGCACGCACGAACGGGAAACGGCGGAGCTCACAGGGATGGATTGGGATAGCAATATTGACGTGCTGACGCGCGAGTGGGAGGCACGTCGGAACCTGCCACAAGCACATATTCCGGGCATGAAAGGAGGTGACAAACAAAATGCCAAAACGGATTGAAGTTAGAGGCGTAATCATACCGAATGATCATCAATGGATTTATGACTTATTCGAAATGGATGCGACAAGCCCTGGAAAAATATCAAAAGCGATCGCGGAAGCAAACGGCGATGATCTTGAGGTCATTATCAACTCAGGTGGAGGTGATGTTTATTCGGGCAGTGAAATCTATACCATGCTGAAAAGTCATCCAGCTAGTGTTGACGTCCAAATCGTCGGTGTGGCAGCTAGTGCTGCTTCTGTCGCGTCCATGGGCGGAAAGAAGGTCAGAATGTCACCGACGGCACAATTCATGATTCACAACGCCAAGACTCGGACTCAGGGAGATAAGTGGGAGCATCGGCACACAGCGGATTTTCTCCAAGCGGTCGATAAGTCCATTGCGAATGCATACCGGCTAAAAACAGGGTTGTCTCAGAACGAATTGAGTACCCTCATGAACCGAGAAACGTGGATGACGGCACAAGAAGCATTGGCAAAAGGGTTTATCGATGAAATTATGTTCGACGATTCGAATCAGCTTAGTGCTGTCGCACATGCAGGCATCGAAATGATTCCCCAACAGGTGATAGACCGTGTCCGAAATGAAATTATGAAGTTCCAAACGGAAGGAGCGAGCTTTATGCAAGTAACCAATCAAACACAAGTAATCGATCCACAACCACCGACAGCATCAAATGCAGCACCACAACCACCCGTACCGAATCAGGCACAAAATACTCAAGATGCAACTGCACAAGAGAGGGAGCGCCTTCGCGCCATTGACGCTATTGCAGCAAATATCGATCCTGCTTTGGTCAACGAGGCGAAGTATGGGGAAAACCCAATGACAGCCGCTGATCTTGCTCTCAAGGCTATGCAAGAGGGCAAGATGATCAATAACGGCCTATTCAATGCGGCAGTAGCAGCTAATCAAGCGTCTGGAGCTCTTGATGTGACAGCTCAATCACAACAACAAAACATGGAAAAAGAGTATGACTTAAACAACTTGAAAGACGTAAATGCAGTTTTCCAGCAACTCGCACACGCACATTCAATGCAACGCCTACAAAGATAAGGAGGAATAACCATGACAACCATTTCTACTACATTTGGCACGGTAGATAATCAGTCCTTTTTCGCGGGAACGGAAGTGTCCGCAATGACCACGGCAGTGACATTACTTGCTGGTCAAGGGAAGCTCAAATGCGGATCGGTACTCGGCAAGATCACAGCCAACGGGAAATATGCGTTGGTAAATAAAGCAGCAACAGACGGTAGTCAGATCGCGTCATTGGTTTTATCTGAGGACGTGGATACAACCGGAGCTGATGTAAACGCAGTAGCGTATAAAACGGGTGTTTTCCGGTATGAGGCCCTGAAAGTTGCTGCCGGCGACTCAGTGGCTAACCACAAAGATGAACTTCGCACTGTCAATATTCATTACAAAACTGATCGGGGGTAAACAACCGTGAAAATTAGACAATCCGCCATTGCAGGACGCTTTATGAGTCCACAAAATACCGCAACCGTTACAGGTGGCAGCATCAGCATCTACGAACCACAAACCATGCTTCCTTCGTTTCAACGAAGAATGCCAGTTACAACGTTCCTTCGGGACATGTTCTTCCCTGGAGAGGAGACTTTCGATACAAAGCATGTTCTAGTGGATTTCTACAAAAACCGCCAACGTGTTGCACCACTTGTTGCAGAAGGCAGTATGCCAATTAATATCAAGCGAGATGGATTTGAAACGAAAATTTATACGCCACCTTTTATCAACCTATCTTCCCCAATTGACATCAGCATGCTACAAACTCGCATGCCTGGGGAAGCGGTATTTGGCGGTATGTCGCCAGATGAGCGGGCTGTACAACAGATGAACCGCGACTTTTTGGAGCTCTCCGACATGGTCACGCGCCGCGAAGAGTTAATGGGTGCAGAACTTCTGCAGACGGGTAAAGTAACAGTATCCGGTTACATTGATGATGCCGCAACGGTTGTTCGTACTGATACCATCGACTTTGGGTTTGACAACATGATCAACCTTACATCCGGAAGCCAATGGAACCAGACTACGTCCAAAAAGTATGAAGACTTGGAGGAAGCGGTCAGAAAATCTCGAAAGGCTGGATACAATCCAACTGTCGCCCTCCTTGGTGATGAGGCGTGGGCTAATCTTCGAGCAGACGATAATTTCATGACGAAGTTTATGGACCTGCGATACGCGCAATTCGGAACGATCAATCCCCAGCTCAGCATTGAGAATGGAAATGGTTATACTTACATTGGCCGTTTAACCGAACTTGGACTCGATGTGTACCGATATGATGCGTGGTACTATGATGACACAACGCAGTCTCTTAAACCATACATCGACCCCGAAAAGGTCATTGTCGCGCCACGAAATATTGGGGAACTTTTGTACGGTGCAAATACCTTCATCCCAGAAGGTAGTATCAACTATGTTACTGTAGCAGGGCCTCGTGCGACAAAGGTAACAGTCAACCATGAGACCGATGTGAAATCTCTTATTGTGAAGAGCCGTCCATTGCCGAAGCCGTTTGACGTATCTGCATGGTCTGTTATCAAAACGCGCGCGTAGGAGGAAACTATCATGCGATTTCAGGTGCAAATTGGAACAGTGAAGCATAATGGTGTCTTTCATGAGAAGGGCGCCATTTTTAATGCTCACAAAAAGGATGTAGCGCATCTGATCGGTGAAGGGGCGGTATCTGTGTTTGAAGAGACAGATGTTGTCGGAGACGTTGAAGTAGGATCTGATGAAGCGACAAACGAGATTAACGAACAAGATGAGCATTCTGACGATAATCAAGAGATTGTCTTCGAACTGAATACGGAGGAATTGATTGTAGATGCTCCCAAAGGGGGGAAAGGCAAAGACAAATGAGCACATTCAAGGATCAACTAAAGGCGGATGCTGCTGTCTTTCTCAATCTAGGCGAATTCGCAGATCGAATCGATATCGATGGGAAACAGATAACCGGAATGATTGAGCCTGTCGCGATTGGTGGGGGGAATCGATCGTATTCATACCCGACCCATGACCGCGAATACACGGAAGAAATAATGCTCTATGTGAACCGAGCCGATTTCACATTCATTCCAGCAGTTGGACACACGTTAAAAATCAATAAAAAAGCGTATGTGGTCGTAGCTCCACCTGCTGATCTTGAGGGCATTTTGGAAATCCGCCTTGGCGGGAATTCAAACCCATGATTGATTTCGACAACTCCATCAAACAGAGACTGAATGAAGCGGCAAATCTTCTGGCACATATTCCGAAGCAAATTCCAAAGGTACAGGCACGGGCAATGAACCGTGCCCTGTCCAGCGGGAAAACGGAAGCGGCAGCCAGGGTGAGAGACACGTATCTTGTCCGAAAAAGAGACGTCAGCGAGACGATGGAGCTCAAAAAAGCATCCGCGAATGATCTGGACGGCAGTCTGGAATCAAAGGGCCATGTGATGCCACTGATTCGTTTTCGTGTCACGCCGAAATCGCCGCAGCCTGGTAGAAAAAAACCGATCTTGGCCCAAGTATTACGAGCTGGCGGGAAATCTCCGATTCCTGGTGCGTTTGTTGCAAAAGTCAGAAATGTGGCTTCCGTATACAGACGAACGACACCGAAGAGGTTCCCAATCAAAGGACTCTATGCGCCTGCTGTACCGCAAATGCTAGGCAACGAGAAGGTACGAAAATCAATACAGAATAAAATGCTGGAGACATTGGACAAGCGTCTCGAGCATGAAATAGGACGGGTGCTAGATGGTTAATGTTGTCCTAGTTAATAAGCTGAAAGAGCGTATTGAAACGCTCGTGAAAGATTTTGTGCTACCCACGAACTTAGATGGCCACGAACATAAAGCACCACAGGTGGTCAGCGGGTTCCTGAGTGAGAGCAAGCATTCACCTGTAGCCGATCCGCAAGAAATCAAAGCGGAGCTACCTGCCGTTGTCGTTCGTTTTCGGAGAGAGAACGATGGAAGGCAGGCGAATATCGTCAAAATTCGTGTGATCGTCATCACATACAGCGAAGATGAACAAAACGGCTGGATTGATAGCCTGAATGTAGCGAATCGGATCAAGATTGGGTTAAAACGAGATCCGATCATTGATGATCGCTTTCAGATCGATGACGAATCTTTCGAAATGGAGCAACCAGACGAGCAACCATTCCCAGAATGGGCGACATACATCACGTTCGACGTACTGATTCCCCAAGTACAGACCGAATTTGATTGGGAGGTATTTTATAAATGAGCAAAGCAGAATCAAAGGTGACTGCAAAAGAACCAATGCACGTCATTTACTGCGGGAGTAGTTTACGTGATGGCACTCTGCATCGATACGCGCTATTTACAGACGGTATTCCTCAACATCTGAGTAAGCACATCGAAGCTTGTCCAGCCATCAAGAAAATGTTCGTGCCCGTTGAAAAGCTGTCCCAAGCAGAAGCGGCGATCAGAGATCATGGAACACCGGAGAGCGTCTTTTTCCAGCAGACCGCTGATTACGCCGCAGGAAAGAGAGTTGAAGAATAGTGGCATATAAACACCAGGTATCTATCTCAGAAAGTGGTACGAGTGTCCTTTCGCCTGTTGAAGCTGCAGCCGGATTGCCCGTCTATTTCGGTACGGCTCCTATCCATTTGACAGACAATCCATCCGCATATGTGAATAAGCCGGTACTGGCCTACAGCTATGAGGAAGCGGTAAAAGCTCTTGGGTACCATTTCGACTGGAACGACTATACACTATGCGAGGCTATCAAAGCTCAATTTCAGCTTTTTAACGTTGCGCCTGCTGTATTTGTCAACGTGCTTGATCCTTCCATCCACAAGGAGAACGTGGCGGACAGCGCAATTACTCTCTCATCAGGTAAATACACAATTGCTGTTGACGGCGTGTTGCTTTCGACCCTGGTCGTAAAACTCACTGGTGCAGGTAATGCTTTGGTGCGAAATAAGGACTATACAGTTGTATTCAATGGATCAGGGCATCCTGTCATTTCTCGCGTGGATGGTGGGGATATTCCGGCGAACCAAACCTCATTGACTGTATCCTACGATAAACTCACGCCTTCCACCGTAACAGATGCACAAATCATTGGTGGAATCGATTCAGGAACAGGCAAGGTGACAGGACTAGAGTTGATCAACAAGATATTCCCGTTGTATCGACTAGTCCCAGGGCAAATAGTCGTACCGAAGCATTCAAAAAAGCCAGCCGTTGCAGCTGTCATGAAAGCAAAGTCTACTGGCATTAATAGTTTGTTTAAAGCGATGGCCATTGCCGATATTGATTCTTCTTCAACAGGAGCTGGCGTTTACACAGAAGCACCAGCATGGAAAAACAACAACAATTTCAGCGACCCACACCTAGTGGCCTGCTATCTTAAAGCGAAATTGGGCGACGAGATTTATCATTTGTCTACGCAATTTGCAGCGTTGAATAGCAAAGTCATTGCTGAAAACGGCAACGTTCCATATGTATCGCCTTCCAACAAAAACATTCAAGCGAACGCTGTCGTAAATGAAGCTGATACCGAAATCAACCTCGGCGTAGATCAAGCAGCCTATCTTAATGGTGAGGGGATTGTCACGGCAATCAATTTCGTCGGTGGATGGAAGTTGTGGGGAAACAACACATCTGTCTATCCAGCCAATACGGACGTGAAAGACAGATTCATTCCCGTACGTCAGATGTTCAACTGGATCGGAAACACGCTTATCTTGACCCATTGGCAAGTGGTGGACGATCCAACAAACAGAAGGTTGATTGACACAGTTGTGGACTCAACAAACATCTGGCTGAATGGACTGACAGCGCAAGGTTCCATACTCGGCGGGCGTGTAGAATTCAGAGCAGCGGATAATCCGGTCACATCGCTGTTGGACGGAAAAGTTTCTTATCGATTGTTCCTGGCGGCTCCCGTACCGGCTGAAAACATCGAGTTCAAACTTGAATTTGATGTGGCGTATCTTCAAAATCTCTTTGCAGCCTAATCATACAAGGCAGGTGAATAAACAATGGCAAACAAAGCAATTCCTGATCGCTTAAAGGATTTCATGGTGTACAAAAATGGCACAACAGACCTCGTAGGGGTGGCAGATATTCAATTGCCATCCTTTTCTTTTGCTACAGAGGAAGTCAAAGGAGCTGGTGTATTTGGCAGCTTTGAATCCTCTGTTGGGTCCTTCGGCTCTCAAAAAATCACCCTGAATTGGCATTCGATCACAGATAGATTGTTTGACTTTCTGGAGCTGGGTGCTCATCGACTAGATTGTCGTGGAGCTCTCCAAGAGCATGACCGTGGCTCTGGTCGCTTGATTACCCGTGCGCTACGAATTGTTGTTCAAGGGAACACAACCAGTGGTGAACTTGGGAAGCTAGAAAAGGGCACAACCACAGACAGTAGTACAGAGTTGGAAATCACCTACATCAAGATCGACATGGACGGAAAGAACGTCCTGGAGCTCGACAAATTAAATTACATCTATCGAGTCAATGGCAAGGATCAATTAGCTGATACGCGCCGCGCGTTAGGACTATAGAAGGGAGTTTTGCAAAATGAAATTGCCACTGCCATTAGAAAAACCATTGAGGGTAGACGATAAGGAGATAACCTCCCTCACGTTCGATTTCGATAAACTGACAGGCGCGGATATTATTAATGCTACTGATGAGGCCCGTCAGATTATCGGATTTTCCCCGAATGATATGCAATCATCGGCTTTTCGGGCGGTGCTTGCCGCAAAAGCTTGCGGAGTCCTCTACCATGATCTATTAAGACTTGGGGCACGGGATTTTTACCGAGCAGTAACAGCGGCGCATGCTTTTTTGCTCGGTATGGATTTGAAGGAGATGGAGGAGATAGAGAAGACGGAGGAATAAGAGAGTTACGGAAACTCGTACTCAATATGGCGAGAAACACGCATACCAGCATGGAGTTTTACCTTGGCATGACTTTGAACGATTTAAATGAATGGGTATCAGCAGCCATGGAAATTACGGAGGGAGGCGAAACGGATGGGTAGGAAACTGTATGAATTCACAATCAAGATGTCTGGGAAAATGAACAGATCGTTCACCAGCGCGTTCGATAACGCTTCCCGCCGTATGCAGGATATGCGAAAAAAAATCAGCGAGTATCAGGCATCTATTGAGAAGGCAAATGGCAAACTGCAATCCATGTCCACCTTGCACTCGAAAATGTCAGCAGCGATAGAGAAAACCAAGCGTGGCCTTTCCTCTTTGGAGCGGAAATACCGAAGTGGCGCGATCAGCGAAGAGGTGTACAGACGGGAAAGCCAGAAGCTGCAAAACGACCTTCAACGGTTTACCAACGTACAAAAGAGAGCAGCCTCACAGGTCGATAAGTTTAAACGGAACATAGCCGAATTAAATAGAGAAATGAGAAGTGAATCAAACAATCTGAACGCTTATTCTCGCCAACTTCAAACCATGGAGGCAAACGCACTTGCTGCGGGAGTCTCCATAGGGGAAATTGCGTTGGCAGGGGCTGCATTGATACCTGTTGGAGGGTATCTTGGTACGGTTGGGGTTGGTCTGGCTGGGATTGCTGTCGGAGCAAAGACTGCGAAATCTGCTTTTGACTTGATGATGGATAGCGTCAGCAAAGCGGCTGATCGAGAATACAACATCGAAGTCATCCAATCATTGCTCCGAGACCAAAAGAAAGCTGATCAGTTGTTCAACTGGATGGAGAAGCGTGCCATTGAATCCCGTTTCGGGATGACGGACTTCTTTGAATCCGGCCAGGCGTTTTTGTTTAAAACGAAAGACCTGCGGCAAGTCCAAGCATTACTAGATATATCCGAGAAGCTAGGGACGATCAATAAACAACAGGGGATGCAAGGGGCGGCGATCGCTCTCAACGAGTTATTGATTGGCGATACCCAGTCTATCGTTGAGCGTTTCAATATGCCTCGCTCAGACATCAAGAAGTTTGCCAAATCGGGCATTGACGGCATTATCAAGGGCATGAATGAGCTGCTAAATAAACAGAACATCGATGCCAAGTTGTTGAGTGATGTCGATACTACTGGTCTTGTTATGTATGAACAGCTCGTGGAAAAGCTTCAATTGACATGGACCAAGATGGGGGTAGAAGCGTTAGACGCTTTGAAACCAACGCTAAAAGAAATTGACAATTTGACCAAAACAGAGGCGTTTCAGGATTTGGCGAAGCTGGGGTCAGATGCTTTTGCGGAAATGGGACGAACTGTTACGAAGTCCGTCCAGTTTGCATCTAATAAGCTACAGACGATTTTCAATAATCCTGAATATAAGAAGTTAGATGTTTGGGGGAAAATCGAGTTTATCGTAGCGGATGCATACGAGACGTTCAACAAATGGTGGAGCTCAGGCGGTAGTGAAGCCACGCAACGTGTCACTTATGAAATTGCATCGAAGCTCGGTGAGTTGATCAAAGCGGCAGCTGTACCTCTCATTCCAATCGCCCAAGACGTAGGATATGATGTCGGCAAATCGATCATTCAGGGTATTTGGGATGGAATGTGGGGAGAAAACAAGCTGGAGACTCCCTTTAGCAAACTGGAAGCCCGAATAGAGAGCATGAGAGCTGCTGGACTAGATCCTACCACTACGCCTGTTTATGGTGGGCCAAACGCAACCATGACAGCAGGGCCGGAACCCGTATGGTACGAAAAAGCGTGGGATTGGGTCAATGGTTCTCACGCAAATGGATTGCCATATGTCCCGTTCGATGGATACCGAGCGGAGCTTCACAAAGGGGAACGTGTATTGACTGCCCAACAGAATCGCAATCTCGACTCCAATCTATGGTCGAGAGCGAATCAGGCGTTGTCGTCACGAAATGGGAATCAAACGCTTGTTTTTCAATTCTCGCCAAACCTTTCAGGCGGAAATCGGGCGGAAAACGAGTCGATGCTCCGAGACTCCTATCATGAATTCAAGGCGAATATGCAGCGGTTCATGAGGAATGAAAGGGCGGTGAGGTATTCCTGATGGCCGGAACATATACAACGAATGCTGGCGACATGTGGGACTGGATCGCATTTAAAACGATGGGCAGCGAGTATTTCATGCCACAGTTAATTGAAGCCAATTTAAAGCATCGTGAGACGGTAGTCTTTTCATCTGGAGTCGTCCTGGTTGTTCCAGACAATGACGATGGCACGGCGCAGGACACATCAAATCTGCCTCCTTGGAAGAGGGAGTGACGACGAGTGGCACAGCCAAGACGAGTCAAATTTGAACTACTCTATGACAACAAGAATATATCGAATGACCTGCAGCCGTACCTCATCTCGTTTGAGTACACTGACAACCTCTCTGGCACGGCGGATACCCTATCTATCAACCTAGCTGACCGGGAACGCCTGTGGTGGGCAGCGTGGATGCCGGAATTGTATGCAAGCCTAAAGGCAAAAATCATTCGTGAAAATTGGATTGAGGACGGGAAAACGGATGCTTTAAATTGCGGGTATTTCGAGATCAACGAGATCAGCCTAACAAGTCCACCCAATGCCGTAAGCATCCAAGGCGTGTCTGTGCCAGATGCATCCACGATCCGGGCTCAACGAAAATACCGTGCATGGGAGAAAACGCGTTTGTCTGTGATCGCAAAAGATATTGCAGGCAAGAATGGCCTCAAACTTCTATTTGACGCAGAAGACGAGGACTATGATCGGATTGAACAAACAGAGGAAACCGATCTTGGTTTCCTCATGCGCCTTTGCGATGATGCTGGCATTGCTGTTAAGCTGACAGGCAAACAGATCAGTTTATTTGATGAAGCCAAATACGAGGAGAAACCTCCTGCTTTTTCGCTCAATTACGGAACGTCCAAGATCAAAAGCTTTTCGGCACATGTGACCACGACAGGCATCTATAACCGCGCGATTGTGGACTATCACAGTCCGAAGGGGAAAAAGAAGATCCATCATACCTATATGCCTCCCAACGCGCCGAAAACGGGTCGCACGCTGTATATCAATGAACGCGTCAAAGATGGACGTCAGGCAGCACGAAAAGCCAAAAGTGCGTTGCGCCAAGCGAATAAGGATCAATACACGGCAAGCATTACCTTGATGGGAGACGTTAACCTGGTAGCCGGTATGACGTTTATGCTGAACAATTTTGGGGCTGTGAGCGGGAAATACATCATTACCCAAGCTGTTCATGCTTATAGCGGGAATGGCTACGAAACTTCGCTTGAATGCAGAAAGGTATTGGGCTGGTAATGGATATGAAAAACATATTACGTGTTGGCATTGTATCGAGCGTGGACGAAAGGGATGCGACAGCAAGGGTCGTCTTCGGTGATCGCGAGGATGTCGTGTCCTACAACATGGACATCCTTTCTCGCGGTTCTTTTTTGCAGAAAGATTATTGGCTGCCGGATGTGAATGAACAGGTATGGTGCCTCTTTCTGCCGACAGGGAATGCAGATGGGATCATCCTTGGATCGACGTACAACCAGGAGGACCTGGTGCCAATCAAAAACAAAAATAAACGACACATCCGGTTTGGAGACGGTACGTTTATTGACTACGACCGCGAAACGCATACCATAACCATTGATTTTCTCCACCCTGGGAAAATCGTCGTCAATAACGCCAATATCATATACAACCAAACGACGCAGCGAGGTGAACCAGAATGGCGGTCATCGGAAGTCTTGGAGAAGTGATTTTTGAAGTATCTTCCCAGCGTGTTCGTACTTTTGATGAACTGACAAGAAACGGCTCGAGCCGGTGGGTAACCCATGACATCCATCGAAACAAACCGATTCCTGAATTCGTTGGTCCGGGGCTTGAAGAAATTAGTCTTTCCATTCAGTTGAAAGCCTCGCTCGGGGTTGATCCAGAAGCGGAGCTGAAAACATTGCGGATCAAAAGGGATACTGGCCAAAGGGATTTATTGGTCATCGGAAACAAACCTGTTTCAACCAGCCAATGGATTACCGAGTCGGTCAGCGAACAACACAAAAACTATGACGGTCGTGGTCGTTTACTATCTGTTAACGTTGAGCTGCGTCTCAAGGAGTATCCGAAAAAGGCGGGAAGCTAATGGCTCAAATCGTAACGATTACAAGTGATTTTAAAGAGGTTATTTTCGGCGCGACCGGAGAAACAGAAGTGATCCAAAACGTGAGGACCATCATGCTGAGCATGATTCATACATCTCCGATGTACCGATCATTTGGTTGGGATCCTAACATCGACGCACCTGTTAATGCTTATATGGCAATCACTTCGGCACGACTCATTGAAAAAATCCAACAATATGAACCACGCGCAGAGGTCCAGGAAGTTACGTATAAAGGTGATGAAAACGGGATGTTAAAACCTTTGGTAAAGGTGGCGATAAAAGGTGTCTAGGTTTGATTTTTTACCAGATGTATCATTCGCCAATAAATCGCCGCAACAGATCGAAGCGGATCTAATCGCAAACTATGAAAAAGAATACAAAAAACCACTTGCAGCAGCTGATCCGGTACGACTCTTTATCAAGAGCATCGTGCCTTTTTTTGTACAGCAAAGAGTCATTATCGACGACTCTGCAAAACAGAACTTGCTTAAATATGCGAGAGGTAAGTACCTGGACCTCATTGGTATCTTGCTGAACGTATTAAGAATACTGGCTACAAAGGCTAAGACTACGGTTCGTTTTACCTTATCGACACCAGTATCCCAGACCATCCCAAAAGGGACACGAGTCACAGCAGGGGACAACGTATTTTTTGCTACAACAGAGGACGTCACTGTTTCAAGCGGAGAAACGAAAGTAGAGGTTAAAGCGGAATGTGTTTCTGTGGGGGGAATTGGCAATGGTTATCCGGTGGGGAAACTCAACCAATTGGTTGACCCTCTGCCATTTGTCCAATCGGTATCGAATGTCACAGAATCGGGCGGCGGGGCAGATGAAGAGGACGACGATTCATATGCAGAACGAATCCGTCAGGCACCAGAAAGCTTTTCCGTAGCTGGCCCATCGGGAGCATACGAGTTTTGGGCAAAGTCAGCCAGTACCCTTCTCGGGGACGTGAATGTATCAAGTCCAAGGGCTGGAGTGGTAGAGATTCGACCTCTACTCAAAACGGGAGAGATACCGGATCAGACAATCCTCGATCAAGTCGCTACAGTTTGCAACGACAGAAAAATTCGGCCACTCACCGACCAAGTTTTCGTTGTGGCCCCGACACAAAAAACATACAACATTGAGGCCACGTACTGGATTGACACGGACAGGGCCAGTGCTGTTACAACGATTCAGGCAAACGTGAATCGAGCCATTGGTGTTTACCAATTATGGCAAAAGTCCAAGCTTGGTCGTGACATCGATCCATCTGAGCTTGTTTTCCTCATGAAGCAGGCGGGAGCTAAACGGGTATCTGTGACTAGTCCAGTTTTTACCACTCTAACTGAATCACAAGTGGCTAAAGAACAAACGGTCAACGTGGTGTATGGGGGGCTGGAAAGTGGTTGATATCTACAACGCTAAGCTGTCGGACATTCTCCCACCATCCATAAAAGAAGACAAGCAGATTCGAGCGTTGGCCGCAGCGATTACAAAGGAAATGCAGGACATTTCCTCTGATATGAAACTGGTGCTGATGTTCTCTCGGATCGATGAACTAGGTTCAGAGGTTGTGGACATTCTTGCCCATCAGTTGCATGTTGATTTCTATGATCCAACGCTATCCCTAGAAAGTCGAAGGGAACTTGTCAAAACGGCAATAGGAGCTCATCGATATAAGGGTACTCCTTTTGCTATTGAGCAAGTCGCATCCATTGTTTTTAAAAATTCAACGGTACGCGAATGGTTCGAATATGGAGGAGAGCCCCATCATTTTCGGATTGAGACGGAACAGTTGATTTTCGAGCCGGGTGATCTGGCAAAGTTCCGCCGTCTGGTTGAAGGAGTAAAACGTAAAAGCTCTTGGTTGGATGATATTGTTTTCAAAATTATTGCGAGCACAATCCATGTAGATATTTCAGCCAAGAATTTTGACGTGGATTATTTCGTGTGCAATACGTTCTACCCAAACGAAATTGTTGTTAATGCGCCGAGCTTACCCATCTTTGTTGCACCAGGCATGCCTATGTTTACAGCAGCGGAATAAATAAAGGAGGGAATATCATGCCTATCGGCACCAAGCACATATTACGAGATGGTGGACTGCTACCAATCCCGCAATACTTTAATGCCACAAGGGATGAATTTCAGGAGATTCAGGGTAATAAAGGAGCTATGTTTGTGCAACTTCGCGGCTTATCTGCGAAAGAACCTATTAGCGGCTCCACTGACACAGATCATATTTTCAATGAGCCTATGTATGGCTTTGTCATTAAAAATGACGGAACGAATGACCTGACATTTACGATTAACAACTACACGTTTACGGTCAAAGAAGGGGAAGTGTTCGAGGAGTATTTCGAGCCTTTTACCCAAGTGACAATAAAAACAACTTCTCCGTTTCGGGCGTATGGAAAGGGGTAATCAAATGGCAATTAAAGTGGAGCCAGCTTTCCTCGAATTCATTCGCAATACGGTGAGCGCAAAACTCAACAATGCAATCATCACCGTTGATGGGAAGTCTGTCATTCATCCAATTACAAAGACCAAACACATTACAAGTGCGAATAAGACGGTTGTGCAGCTGTACGTTTATTTGGACGCAACTGACGCAGCAGGTACTATTACAGAGGCAAAACTGGTCGATGCAAGCGGAGCCGCAATGATTTCCTCTGATGCAAGTATCTCCTCGCACGAAACAGGTGCTTTGCTACTGTTCGAGATTCCTTTTGAAGTGAGGAGTGTGTGAGATGCCCTATCAACGTCAATTTTGGGTAGATAGGCTTGTGAATACAGAAACAGGTGAAACGATCCAAGATGGCACCCGTTTCACAGCGCGGCGTATGAACCACATAGAGGAAGGCATAAAGGACATCGATGATATTGTCATCAGGATGGAAAATCGCATCCTCCACCTGCACGCTAAGATCACGACTGGAGACAGAACTGCCGGAAACAATGGGATTTTCGTCGATACCTTCGACGGGATTCAAGATGCAGTTATTGCCTTGGATAAGACGAGAACGACGATCCAGGCTATATCGGGCACGAATGTTACCGTTGCATCTGTTTCAGGCTTTGCAGTTGGACAAGAGGTTACCCTAGCGTCTGTCTCTAATCAAGAAGAGCGAACAATCACGGCAATCAACGAGTCTACTCGGGTGATTACGCTAAATGCAGCTCCTACATCTACCTATACCGAAAACGCCATACTGGCACGGTCAACAGTAGAGATCGATACGGCAGCCAAACGAATGCGTCGAGGATCGATTGATACGTATAGCGTGAAAATAGCCGTAACGTAAGAAAGGAGGCGGTTGGATGGCAAGCAAGTCTACCGTCGTCAATTTTCCGGAATCAACCTCACAAAGCAGGTCACAAAAGATAACCATTCCCAATTTGAAGCGCGTAGTTTCTGTAACGGTCAACACGGGTAAAGTTACGCACTCCGTCAATGGCAACGAAGTGACGATCAATGTCAGCGAAGGCTCGTACACCCGTTATACCCCACACAGCAGCATCGCATCAAAAACGGTGTCAGACACACGCACAGACAGCACAGACAGTTTTCCGTCCACCATCAGCTACAACGACGGTACATATAGCGGAACACTGTACAAGTCTGGAGGTTCAAACTCTTATCTCGTAAGCGGTAGTCCTGCCGGCCAAAAAACAGCAACTGACTCTAAAACAGCTACATATACATTGGGATATGAGTGTAGCGAATCGCAAAGTCAAGCATTGTCGCAGCTACCATCCACCGTGTCCTATTCAGATGGTGAAGGTTACACAGGTGTTTTGTCTCGTACTGGGTCGTCTGTTGGCTCTTGTCAACGTTGGTATCGTGGATCAGGCAGGTATACTTACGATGCTACTGCCACGGGAACCTATTCCGGGACAGTTACCAAGCCCGACACGCGGGTTTACAATTACTCTCAGTCATACTCTGGCACGGTGTATGGGCCATCTAGCACATATTACACCTACTACTACGCTTATACCGTAACCGTTACTTACGAGGACAACTACGGACAGACGCTGACACTCTCTGCTCCAGCAAACGGAATTAAATTGTCTGTAGGCAACACTTATACGGTCACGGGCACCACTTTGGACACTGATCCTGGTGATATCGTATCTGTCTATATACGTGTAAACAAAGGCACAAACTATCGAATCATGCAGGCATCAGCTGATGGAGTCAATCCACTATCCTTTAGTAAGGCGTTTACATTTACAGGCGGGGCTATTAAGGATGGCACGACTGCCGTTTCTGGGCTGTTAGATGAGGGAGCCACGCATTTATTGGAAGTATGGTCTGAGGATAACAAAGGCGGTACATCCATCATTGCAGAGCGTACATTTACGGTGGTGTTGAATCGCCCTCCAACCCTTACACACTCATTCGTCGCGAATAACGATAATCTGTCGGACGATTCACCCATTACAATCAATGGTACTGTCTCTGATCCAGATGGAAATAGCGTGACCATGAAATATCGTTTGAACGGTGGGGCAGATGTACCGATATCGGTAAGTGGTGGTGCGTGGACAATAACCGTCACACCAAAGCAGATGGTTTCAGGATCAAACAACCTTGTCATAACAGCTACAGACTCATTAGGAGCGACGACGGTAGTCACGTTTTCTCTGACCCGTTCGGTGACGAAAACTCGCCTCAAGACAGCACATGCCCGATACAAGCTATCCCCTCAATCAACGACAGCCAAAGAAGTGCTTGCTTGGCTCCAGCATGAAACCGGTGATTTGAAGGTGGACGGAGCTCTTTCCATCGTGGCAGCTGGAGCGGCAGAATCTTATCAAACCATGACAAAAACCTCTGCTCCTGTGATAACTGGTATCTTAGAAACGGAGTTTATTGGAACCTATGCGACAGGCAATGCTCAACTTCATTTGAAATTGACACTGAGCAGCAATGATGCAAACTCAACCGCGTCAGCTACGAGTTTATCGGGGGCGATCAAAGCATGAGATACCGGAAAAGAAATCCAGATGGCTCATTAGGCGATTGGGTTTACACGCCAGCGGGAGAGGAAGAGCGAAAGCAGGAAGAGGCTCTGCGAAAAGAGTTGGAAGCCCTTCGAGAAGAGAATGAGAAACTGAAAAATATTCAAAAAGAGGGTGGAGATAATGGCGTGGGCTAAGCCGACAGACAAGAAAAGCAAAGACTTGATTCTGGCCCAGGTCAGGGACTACAAGAAAGGCCGTCTTGTGGAGCCATTTAGCGATACCAACGCTTGGCTAAAGGCATACGGTGGAGGCACTGTGTCATTTATCAACGGGAAGCTACAAGTCACCTCTACGGGTACATCGATTGCCGCACGAAGAAATGTTTTTCTCAACCTTACGGGTGCAAAAACATTGAAAGTGAAATTCTATGTGGACAATTTGAAAGACCTTTATGAGTTCCAGCTCTATTTTGCTCATGATACTGGCTATGCCGAATTTTTGGGCTACACGGTGCGAGGATGGCGAATGGCGCTGGGGTGGAATGAACATATCATCGATGTTAGCAAGCTGGAGCCCGTTGGAGCTGCAAGCCTGACCCGGGATGTCGTCTCTATGCAAATCCGGGTTAAGTCTAACGAGAATACTACTGCGTCGATCATATTTGATTCAATCATTCGTGATGAATCGCAGCGCGGTAAGGTGATTTTCATGTTTGACGATGGTTGGTTGACACAGTACACCGAAGCGTTCAAGTACATGGGGAAATTTAACCTTCCAGGTGTCATTGCCGTCATTCCGTCGCATGTGGGGTGGTCTGGATATTGCACGCTGCAACAGCTAAAGGAAATGTACGCCTACGGGTGGGACATGGCCAACCACACCATGAACCACGCGACCTTGAAAGACCTGAAAGACGCAGCAGCCATCGAGAAAGAAATTGGAGACGCCGAAACCTGGCTGAACACAAATGGCTTTACGAGAGCCTCAAATATCTTGGCGTACCCATACGGGGCGTATGATGCAAGAGTGCTGCAAGTTATGCAATCTCGCAGAGCGGGCCGTACTGTCCAAGAGGATACGGCGACCACACCGCCACCGGATAAACGGACGATCAAGATTCGAAATGTGGATCACACGATTGCGCCGACCACACTAAAAGGGTACATAGATAATGCGGCCAATGTGGGGGGTGTGTGTTTATTCATGTTCCACAAGCTAGTTAGCGGTGAGGCGTCGTCCAGTATCGAGTACAACGTAAGTAACTTCCAAGAGGTTGTTGATTACGCCTATTCCCGGCGTGCCGACATTGATACCGTGACAATGAGCGAATGGCTGGACAGTTGTGGGGTGTAGTAAAGAAATTATTGTTTTTCATGGGGAGCTGCTAACGTGGCTCCTTTTACTTTTGCCCCAAGAGAGGGCGAGGAGGAAGATAACATATGGAACACTTTTTCAAAACAGCATTTGCAGCCGGGGGAGCAATAGCATCATTCCTTTTTGGGGGATGGTCGCCTTTACTCACGGTACTTTTGACTTTCGTCGCAATTGATTATGTCTCTGGAATGGTAGCGGCTGGCGCAGAAGGAAAACTGTCGAGTAGAATCGGTTTCTTGGGGATAGCAAGGAAGGTTTTTATTTTTGCAATGGTCGCAATTGCCCACTTAGTTGATACGGCCCTTGGAGATCAGCATGTTTTGCGTGACGCAACAATCTTCTTTTACCTGGCAAATGAGCTGCTATCTATCATTGAAAACGCTGGACGTGTGGGATTGCCAGTTCCAACGCCAATCAAGAAGGCTGTAGACGTTCTGAAAGGAAAGCGTGATCAAAATGGTAGCAACTAAAGGAATCGATTGTGCAGTACCTTTGACAGCAGAAAAAGCGAGAGCAATGGCGGCGGCGGGCATGAAATTTGTCTGCCGCTATCTTGTTCCTGTCAGCATGGAGTGGAAACGATTGACGCGGGTAGAAGCCGAAGCTATCACAGCAGCAGGGATGCAGGTAGTATCCGTCTTCCAACGTGGAACTAATGACGCTGCAGGTGGAGCAGTCAACGGTACAAGGGACGGCAAAGCAGCGCTCCAGGAAGCCAAGCAGATCGGTCAGCCTGTAGGTACGGCGATTTACTTTGCCGTGGATTTTGATGCACAGCCAAAGGACTATGCAGCGATTGAGGCGTACCTGAAAGCTGCTGCCAAGGAGTTGCCTGGTTACTCGGTAGGTGTTTATGGTTCGTATGCTGTCCTTGAGGAAATGGCGAAGCGAGGGGCCTGCAAACATTTCTGGCAAACTTACGCCTGGAGCAAAGGGAAGCTTTCGAAAGCTGCTAACCTATATCAGTATAAAAATGGACAGAAGCTTGCGGGACACACTGTAGACTACAATGATGCTCTAGGCGGTGAAGGTTGGTGGAATACTAATCCACCTGCTGTGGAAAAACCTGTGAACAAGTTGGACAAAGAATCGGCAGAGGAAGTAATCGCGATTCTCGGCTCGGTCTGGATGGCAAGCGACAACGATCCAGGAGTGAGGGAAGCAGCCCACTACGCCGCGAACGCTTTACGTGATGCTGTAGGTATCCCGAAATAATGACTAAGCCCTCCTTCGGAGTAATCCGGGGAGGGTTTTTTTATATAGGACATAAGTTTTAATTTGGTAGAAAATAGTTCTATTTGATAGTTTGTTATTGATTAAAAATACTCATTCTAATAGAATTAAAGTGGTCATTTTTGGTAAAAATGGCACATTGACTGTTGTGGGGTGACTTGGGGTTGGTGAATAAAGAGGGAGTATTACTTAGGGTTTTAAATCGATTGAAAATTGAACAAGCAATGGAGGTTATCCAGGAAAAATTCCCTGGATGGACACCTGAAAAAAAACCTAAAAAAAAGGCGGATATACAGGAAAAATTTCTTGCTTTGGCAGAAGTTATTAGAGAAGACGAAATAGAAGATTTCGTTCAAATGGCTGTCATGAAGAAAAACGTTGGTTTACCTGCGTATACCTACAAAGTATTAAATACTGACTTTTTAGATGGATTAACTTCTCAAGAAATTGAACAAAATTACTTTAAGAGCGATTTTCGCTTTAATGGCATATATACATTCTCAACTGAAGCAGAGTATACGACTGGAAAATTAGAATTGAAAGTGCGTCTGAAAGAGTTTGATAGTTCTTGGAGGACAGGAGCAAACGATGTAAATAGCTTATCAGCTGTATACTTATCGAACGTAACATTAGATATACAACAAAAAGTACTCACTATTAACTCTGGAAACCATCAGGTACAAGAGGAGATAGTATTTTTCTTAAAATCGGTCTTTAAATGGCCACTACAAACATATCGTGTTAGAGAAATAACAAATCAAATATACCCACTGGGCAGTGTAAGTTATAAAACTGCAGTTCTACTAGATTTAATTCATCATCGATTGATGCAAAAAGGTATTAATTCGACATTTAAAGAAATTAAGTTTGACATTGGGAGTAAAAGAAAAGATGGAATTCGCGATGTAGCAATTGGAGGAAGGGCCCTTCTTTCTTCACAGCTTGCTTGTGAATACATAACTATGGGAAGTAACATTGTTTACTTTAAAGTAGAAATGCAGTTAGATGGATATAATTTTTCAACAAAAGTCTATCTGAAAGGTCAAGACACGGATATACTAAAGATAGTGATCGTTGATACGGATAATGAAGCAATTAAAAGGAAGGCAATGAAAATTATTCAAAATGAATATATAGATATGTGTGCTACTGGGATTAGTAACATGCAGGAAACAACTAAGTTATTGGAATCAATTAAAGATCGATTTGTTAACAAAGATCAGCTAATTACTCGGGCGATTAAAGACAGTGCATTGAAATCAATTGAAGTGATAGCAAGTGTCTTATATCAATTGGATGATCAGGATGAACGAGTTGTAGAAGCATTGAGTGAGTTTATTGACTCCAATAGAACAATCTTGGATTCCGTAGGATACGATGATCCGGATGCTAATCTGGATAAAATTATTGATTTTGCTGGTGTAAGAAAAGAAGCAGTTGTGGATGAAGAGGATTATCAAGAAACTGAGGGTGAAGAATAATCCAGTAAGGAGGTGAGTTCGTTGCTTGCATGGATGGAAGATTGTATTTTATTTGAATATGATGCAACTGACTTTGAAAATGTTGTTGGCGAACTCACCCCATCAAGATTTGAGGACCTGAGTTGTACTAAACTTTCTACGAATGTATTTAAAATTGAATATAGCTGGATTGATCCAATTAGAATGAGAGATAAAATAATTTCTCGAGATCAAAAAAGTGTTACAATGTGGATCTTTTGTAGCGAAAAAATAGTTTCATGTTTTGGAAATTCTGAAAGTGCTATTTCTTACGCTATAAACAGCTTAAGTGAAAAGTCTTCAATTGTTTTCAAAAGGATCAACACATATGAATATTGGTCTCGAGTATTTAATCACTCTAATGGATGGTTCGCTGATTTAATTAGTGTACATGTCAAGAAGTCACCTAGTGCATTTGATGAACGTGAAATACTTAACATTAGCATCAAAGATATCTCAGAGGATAAGCTTAGGGAATTTTTTGTACAAGATTTAGTTACTAATCTAACATTTACTTATCAAAAAACTATTTTCCATCTGGACTTGGCTTCTGTAATTTCTTTCTCTGACACGGTGAAAGAGCAGGAGATTTTTCAGGTGGTAAACAAGATCGCGGGAGAATTTCGAAATTACCATGATTAGATGGGGTATCTTTTCAGTATTTTTGATATTACCAATTGTATTGCTGACTCAAATTGATTACTCTAAGCAATTTCTTGACAAAGATTATGATTTACTTAAAGACCAAGTCGAACTGGTAAGTTGGCTCTTTGCGGGTTTGATTGCAATCGTTGCGTTGGTTAGTTTATTTGTGGGATTTATGTACGACAATAAATTACTATCTGCATCGAGATTTCGTAAACAAATTTATCTTCCATATACGCTTAGTTTAACTGATATTAGGCAAGGTCTCTTAGAATATGAACGTAATGTATCTGGAGATATTTTAATTAAATGCGTATACGCAGCGCTCCTCGCCGTCACATCTCTAACTATACTAGTTTGGGGTACTGCAGTGGGATTCTATACAAAATATCAATTTTCAACAAGTTTGATATTTACAATTGAAGCTGTTCTTAACTTTGGAATATATGCTTTTTATACAGTTCTTTGTTGTTTTCTAGTTGGATTAAGTATTATTTTTAACCACATCAAAAATAATAAAGACCCCTTAGGAGACGGATTCTTACCTAAGGCAAAAGATTTATGTAATATTGACCATTTAATTTCTAAAGGTTGCGATATTGACGAGTTAGCATTGAAAGTGGGCCCCTCTGTAGAATTTTATAAGAATCCTCCTATAGAGGAACCCACATTCGAAATGAATTTCCACTTACCGATTAAATTTCATAACTTTAGATTTGTAATTAGTATTTATGACAAAAAGAAAAGACCCTTACTAACTTGTTACGGAGTATTAACTGAATTCGGGCATCTTGGTGAAAAGTTTGTAAAAAGTTTAACTACTAATTTATCAGAAGGTATTTACAATGATTTGAGCGAGGAAGTAACAGGGGAAATAAAAATATTTAATTCTGAATACAAAGTTGTTTCAAGGTTAGGCATGAGTATGATTGTTAATAACAATGATAGTTTTATCTTATCTCCTAACAGAATTATTTATAGCAGGGATAAAATTGAGTTGAACGGCAATTTGTTAGCAAATTTGCAAGAAGAGAAAATCAAATACCATGTAGAACAAAGAAGGTGATCGATGTAGGTCATCTTTCTTTTTGTTCTCCTTAATAAAAATCCCGCCTGACATAATGCCTAGGTGAGTTTCGCATTGTTATGACATAAATTTATTCTTAATCTGTTGACGTATTTTCCTTTTTACGCCGTGGTGTATCCATCCATGTTTGAATCAGGCCCCGAAGACAGAGTCTTTACTCGGTCCGGGAATTGACCACGTTCAAGACAACTATTTTTTATAATTGCATGCTCTCATATTGTTCGTATATAACACGAACATAAGTTCTTGTTTTGGGGGAGTATGTATGTTGTCTGATATCGAGCGGAAGGTATTGCGAGTGATTGGCAACTATTCGGCAGGACGGCGTAGAACACCAACGTAGACGAACTACGTATCAAGACTGGGGAAGAGGCAAGGGCAGGATTATTGTCGTTTTGACGGCGATCGACAGTCTTAATTATCCTGCTGTTTGGAAACGGAGTTTAACCGACGATCTTGCAGGTGTAATGAGTGAATTGCCCTGGCTCATGTTTACGATGTTGGATCGAGTAACAGAAAAAGCGACGACGTAAAAGCGATAGCCCTCCTTCCGGAAAAACGGGGGAGGGCCTTTTATCTATTAATAATGTTAATAACCTAGTATGAAGCATAATCAGGTTAGGTAAATTTCCTAATTTTTACACCTTGGATGTTGACTTGCATAGTATAGTGTCGATGTGAAGTCATTATGATTAGGAGGTTTGATATTCCGATGTATAATAATTGCTGGAGACCTCCACCAAGCGGTTGTCAACCTATTTTCCCCCCAAGATGCACTTGTCCCCCTGGTCCCCCAGGACCCCCAGGACCCACCGGTCCACAAGGTGTTACTGGCCCCCCTGGTCCAGGGTGTATTGATCCTCCACCAGTAGCAACTCAAATTGTTTACGTAAATAAGGGCGGTAATGATGTAACGGGTGATGGTACGGAATGCAACCCCTTTTTAACTGTGACAAGGGCGATGGCGTTCATTGTAGATGCTTCGCCTACAAAACGATATGCCATTTCTATAGGACCAGGAACCTTCACAGAATCACTTATTCACTTAAAGGCAAACGTCCAATTAATTGGAGCAAGTACATTATTAACCAGACTCGCTATCCCATTCGATATTAATGATCCATCCTGGAATGGAAACCTAAATGTAGATAATCGTTCTGGCTTTGTGGATTTATCGTTATTGACAGCGCCACTCGATTTTAACTTTACAACCAATGCAATTACCCCTTCTACAGGTCGATTGTTCTTTGTAAGTATCAATTTTACTCCAACACCAGTATTTACAGGAAATAGTACTTTTCTTAGTCAGATTAATATCCGCGACTCCCAGTTATTTGGTGGCTATACGCAGAATGGTGCAAATGTCACAATGTTCGCTTCATATGTTGGAGGTGTTCCTCTGCCGTTACCTCAACCCGTCATCACTATAAATTCTATCGTTCCATACGATACTCAAGTACATTTAATTGGTGGAGGGACAGATGGCGATGTAGTAGTGAATGTAGCAAATGGAACCGTTCCAATCGATCCATTCGATCTCTTAAGTTTCGCTATAAAAGGCAGTTTAATTGTGAACGGTGTAGCAGGTGTTTCTACTAGAATTAGGGCTACAGTCGACTCGATTCCGATTAGAAGCAGAGTGACTTTAATAGGAAATTCAGCGATAGAAAAATTGGATGATGCTGCTGGTTTAGGTTACACCCCTGCCAATCCCGCTGATTGGTCATTGGGACCTGTTCCAACAACAGTTCAAGAAGCATTGGATAGGATTGCTGCCAAGATAGCCCCAGTGTAGATTTGACTGATGAACATAAAATAAATACCCTTTAAAATTGAATCCTCCGGCAGAGAAATTTGCAGGAGGATTTTTTTGTTTGCGCGTTCTTATTTTATTCGCAAATAATACAAACAAACGTTCGCGCTGTAAAAAGCTCCGTTACCAACGGTTGATACAGACGTCTTGGCTGAAATGAATGCCATTATTTACGACTCTGTTCGAAAAGACTTAGCGATCGCCGTCAGTTGGCTTGATGAGTGTAATCGGCGAGAATGGGGAGTTGTTAAAGGCATCGACCGAATTGAGAACAAGATCAAGCTTGTCCGGGTTGATGGTGTGTGGTGGGTGCCCATTGAAAAAATGCTACAGGTTGAGCGGGTGTAATTGACAATGATACAACCTGACCAATGGCGAGAGATACTACACGAAACGATCTTGTATGGCATGCTTTTTAAGGAGATCGCGCTAGACGCAGAAAGCCTTAATCAGGATCAGCTCAAAATGTCATACCGCCCCATGCTCGATACCGTATCAATGGGGGCTGAGCAAAAACACCACGAATATCGGAGCCAGTTTGGGAAGATGGGTGGGAAAATTCATGTCCAGAAGACGACAGATGGTTTTCACTACTCTGTAATTGTGACTGTCCGTGACCGACGAGAAGAATGCATTTATAATGTTATTCATTTAAAGGCTGAATGCCAGATGCGGCTTAACAATTATCTGTACGACGCCAAGCAGCAAGCGACTGGGCGTGTATAGTAAGTACCGAGGGATTACAGTATGCCAAGAACCCGCCTATTCGTAAAGAATGATGGGTTTTTATTATTTTGTATATTTGTGTATAATTGTTTCGTTTGTTAGAAAATAGGGAATTAAATATGCTGAAAGAACTATTTTTTGAAAGGGGACTGTACTTTTGGCACGAAGAAGAAAAAAGGGAGATGACCCGATAAGCCAGTTGGTCGGACTGCTTTCTTTATTTGCATTTGGTGGGGCATATTACTATACCAATTCATTTATCATCGGTGGAATTGCTTTTGCTGCTGTAATGGGTGCCGCTCTTTGGACTGCTATTGCTCAGAGTGCAAAGAGAGAAGAGAGATTAAGGAAATCAGGAATCCGCGAAATTGATACTATGGATGGTCTTCAATTCGAACAATACCTCGGACTGCTTTTTCGTTCTCAAGGGTATAAAGTAGAAGTAACAAGAGCAGCTGGCGACTACGGGGCAGATCTTATCATTCAAAAAGATGGAAAGAGAATTGCAGTGCAAGCAAAGCGCTACAGTAAAAATGTGGGGATTGAAGCGGTACAACAGGCGCAGGCTTCGATTGCTCATTACAAAGCACATGAAGCGTGGGTAGTAAGTAATCGTGATTACACAGATGCGGCAAGAAATCTAGCTACTTCAAACAAAGTAAGGTTAATAAATCGGGAGAAGCTTATTGAAATGATTCTCCTGATGAACCCTACAGCAAAACCAGACCCTAAAAAGGTGATCGCACAATTCCAATTGGAAACACAAATCTGCGACAAATGCGGTAACCAGATGGTCTTGCGAAAAGGGGCAAAAGGTGAATTCTATGGCTGTAAAGGGTATCCGAAATGCAGAAACATTAAAGTAGCTAAGTAAAATCTAATACGTCGGGATATTAGGGGGACTTATTTTGAAACTTATAAAGATATTAGGATGGATTTTTGTACCTTACATAATGGTATTTGTTGATTGGAAACGGCTAGGGAAAATTGGTAAGCGTGTAGGAGCAGCATGGGCCATATTAGCATTAATCATTGGGATAGCTGGTAGAGATACCAATAATAAACCAAATCCAAGTAAAACAACTGAATCGGCCAATGTAACATCTGCTGAAGTAAATTCACCGAAAACAGAAGCCGTTAGTTCCTCTCAAACTGTAACCACAGATCAGCAGGGAGTTTCGGCTACCGATGTAAATACTACTCAGAATGTACAACGGATTCAAGCAAAGGTCCTGGAAGTGGTGGATGGAGATACTATCAAAGTAAAAATAAACGACAAAGAAGAGACTGTACGTTTTCTTCTAGTCGATACTCCTGAAACGAAGCACCCTAAATACGGGGTACAACCATTCGGTAAAGAAGCGAGCGACTTCACGAAGCAACTCCTTACTGAAAAGACTGTGGAGCTTGAACAGGATGTAAATAATGGTCCTGACAAATATGGACGACTTCTCTACTACATTTATGTAGATGGTAAATCGGTTCAAGAGCAATTGCTGGAAAAGGGGTTGGCACGCGTCGCGTATGTTTACGTACCTAACGTGAAATATGTTGAACAGTACCGTAAAATTCAAGAACAAGCCCAAAAAGCCGGAGTTGGAATTTGGTCTATTGAAAACTACGCAAAGGAAGATGGTTTCCATTCAGACGTAATTAAAAAGGAAGTATCTGTTGAAGCAAAAACACCAAAACCAAAACCAACTCCACAGCCATCCCCGGTTCCTACGCCACAACCCGTACAAGAAGTTTACTATGGAAGTTGTAAGGAAGCCAAAGCTGCTGGCGTAGCACCATTATATTCTGGCGATCCTGGATACCGATCGAAGTTGGACAGAGATGGTGATGGGGTAGCGTGTGAGTAGAAATAAAGCCCTTCTCAGTTGAGAGGGGCTTTTGTATATTTAAAGACAAAATGAGGGGGCATTCCTTTGTGGTAGCCAGCGCCCGCCTTGATTGTAGTACCGAAATATTAAGTGGATGACTATCGCAGATTGAGACTGCTTCAAAAGTGGTGTTTTTGAAAAACTAAGAAGTTAGGCAGGAGAAATATGTCTCATTAAATGCAAACAAGTCACATGGAAGAAAAAAAGAGGGGAATTTTTTTCTCCCTCTCTCTGCACACCGTTTACCAATCAGGTTCAACTCGATAAGGCTCCGACGTCGGATCATATGCTTCCGATACTACAGGTGAGGAAAAGAACACCACAAGAGCAAAAACCAAAAGTAGCTTCTGCATTAAACTCTCCTCCTTCTATTGTTACAAAATATTATCACATATGTTTTCAATTAACTCCATGTGTTCAAATGACAGATTTTTATTGTTAGCACGATGATGGCGTAGGAAAAGCCGTATGCCTTCGATGACTTCTGTAGCTATGCCTATGTGCTTGTAATACTTGATACTCTCGATCAGGCTATGAAAACCCTGATCATATCTCTCCATTGAGATTAAGCACAACGCTTTACGTCTGTAGTATTGGGCCAGTGTCTTAATTCGGTACGGATGCTGCGGCATTTTCTCTGGCAGAAACTGATCCTCCGTTTCGATTAATAGCATTAGATCGTCTGTCTTTCCAGCCTCCAAATACGATTCCATGAGGTCGACCACGATGGATATGCGTCCTTCTCTGTTAGTCTCGTTTAAGCAGACGTTGAACAAACTGATTGCGTCCTCATGCTTCCCTTTTTTAGCAAGGAGAGTAGCGCGAAAATGGTTCTTTCGAAAATCAGCGTATTCGCTGTTTTCATACTCTTTTAGGTAGATGTCAGCGACATGGAAGTCCCCAAAGTAAATACACGAGTTGAATAGGGAGATATATGCAGATGCTTTAGGTCTGTTATCTGACCGATCCTCCCGTAAACCGAGTCTACATAAATCGATACTTTCGTCGTGCAAGTCGAGTATGTTGGCGTGAACGCCCATTTTATAATAGTAATCGATTCGATCTTCTACATAGAGATGCTCGACATAGAGTAGCAGTTCCTTCCCACGTCGATACGTTTCCTCGAAACGAGAGAAGTCGTCACGCTCGATCAAATACCTTTCATACAAGGCGTTTGCTAGATATGAGGGTATTCCCCTGCTTCTTGCGAAACTAATAATCGTATCATACAAGATGCGTTTTATTCGTTTGTTCTCTGTATCTCTGGCTGTACTGGCGATATGATCTAACGCTCTAAACGTATCGATCTTTGGTGACTCTAAATAACGTGTAGCAACTTTAGTGACAAGAGCTTCCCATCCTTCGTTGATAACCTCTGCAAGGACAAGCTCTAATGCCTTAGGATGATGTGTAGTGTCTACAAATGCGTTTATGATGATGCTGGGTGCTATACCGATGGCTTCCGCTATCTTTCTCCAAGTAGCATAGCTGGGTCGCTTAGTCTCTCCTGTTTCAATTAACGATATGGTACTTTTACTGACTCCTGACAATTCCGAAAGGTCTGCTAGTGTTAGATTGCGTCGACTACGATGACTGCTAATGAGTTCACCTAATGAAAGCGACACCTCATTAAGCCCCCTTTTCCCAAATTCTGTATTTTACTCCACTTTACCACAAAATAATTTGGATTGGTAAATGTTTTTCCAGAAAATGAAAGTTGTCGGTGTAAATTTCGTGTTTTTCAATCTGTACCATAGAAAAGGGGCTGTCTCAAAAGTCAATTTTTCGACCAAGAGACGCCCCTTTAGAATTTCAAAAGCTTTGATAAATTAATGTTTCTGATTTTGGGAATTTAGAGGTCTTGCCCTTTTTGGACAGCCCCTTTTACACTTACCACGTCCAAAACTCTGTTCCTTGTGCAATTATTAATCTTTCCAACCAAGTTTCAAAATTCATCTTCATAGATGATCCATTTTCTGGAATAATGTCATCATCATGATTAAAGCGAACTAAATAATCCACTTTTCCTTCTTTTGCACGATTTGAATCAATAAAGATATAGTCACCATTGCTCACAGAGATTGGATACCAATGTTTAGGCATATAATCTAGGTGACTATTCTTAATTTCGTCCAGACTCAGTAACTCATATCCTCCTCCATATCTTACGCCTTCGAACAACCACGCCCCATTATGGATTAGGAGAAAATTTTTATAGTCAGTTGGTAAATGCCATTGAGTGTCTCTTAAAAACTCTTCTATCATTTCTAACGTGGCAGGGGAGTTAAATGTAAATTTGGTTGGATAAACTAAACCCTCCCATTTTTGCACTAATAATTGATTGTTTTCATCTAATCGTTTCTTTAACCCATCCAAAGCCAGTTGAGATAAAATGTTCTTCAAAGAGAATCACCCACTAAAATTAATAGTCATCACCAGATGGAACATATTTGCCGTAACTAGCCCACCAAGGAGTAACCTCGTTTTGATGGAAGTTTTTGGGTAAAGGTATTAAATTATCATAGCTGTTATCCCCACCATATGCAAGCGGAATGATATGATGTATATCCACACTGCTCCAACTGAAATTTGGAACACCATACTTATTCTCATACCAATTAATATATTTTTCTCTCATATTAGATTCTCTAGGTTCTCTTTGATTATTAGGAACCCAAGCGAGATCGGCTTCATCAGGCTCAGTCATTTTTTTTCTACTAAACTCGTCTCTATACTTTGGATATTCGATACCCTTTTTGTTAAGCAAAAATTCTTTTCCTACCTTATGGTCTGCATCGGTTTTCCCATCGGGCCATGTTGCTAATGACGTGCTTACAGTCCGCCAAAAATTTGTATCTACAATGCTGACTGGATCGCTTACTTTCATTGCTGTTTCTTTTATTTCGGGAGCTGTAAAGGTGTAGTGAAAAACATCTTCATCACGGTATGATCGCTTCCGATTAGTTGAAGACTCCAATGTTACTTTCCCGGTAATCATTGCCACCCTAGCAACATTGATATCCTCAATTTCCACATACGAAACGATTTCTTTGTTTCGTTCATCTATTATCAGACCCGCTACAAGTTTGACACCTGAACCTCCTGTTTTTGAACGAAGGGAGACTTCCTCACCTGTATTTTCTTCCAGATGTAACTCCTGAACTTCATGCCCTGATATTTCGAAATTCTTGTCTAGTTTTTCTCCGGTTTCATCTTCAAGTTCTTCTATTGCTGCTAGATGAATTGAAGAAAGTTCCTCTGTGTTTAAAAGTTCACCTGTACCAGAATCAATAGTAAGTTCAATTTCCGTTGAAGGAAGTTTTTTTAGTTCACCTCTTTCTATTCTTTCTTGAATGCTGTCCTTAGAATCTTCCGCATACGAACCAGATGGACTTACTAAGAGCATAGCGAAAGCGAGTAAAGATAGTAAATATTTTTTCACTTACGAAACCCTCCTAATATGTAATTTTTATACATTTACATAATATACCATATATACATAAATCGTCAAATTAATACAAATATTTTATATAATTGCATTGTTGTATAGAAAAAATTAACCCAGCAAACAACCTTGCTAATACAAACGAAGGAAGACGGCAAATTTCGTAACTATATCAACGATTGAGTAAGGATTTGGAGATCAACTATTATAACTAGACTTTAGGGATAGTTATTTATTACTAATTTAGAATAAAATTACATCTATGTATTTACTAAGCTTATAATGTGATATAAATTATGAATTATATGACAAGTACAAAGGAGATGTAATAATGAAAAAAATCCTTCTGTCTGTAACTATGTTTCTCGCAGTAACTGTGGCACCCCTTGGGGTTAGTGCCGAAATAAATGAAAGTAGTAGTAATCAAACTGCAATAAAAGGAAATCAAATTATTAACATAACTCCTGAATCGGGTATGCGTTACAAAGCTAAAGAGACTAATTCTAATGAGATTACTCCATTAAGTTCAGTCGAAGGGGATTTTGGTTATTCTGCACTTTGGTGGATGGAGAGTAATAAAGGTCTTAAATGGGAAGTGGACCCAGTACATGTAGACCCTTACGAGCGTGATTTAGTAATTGAGATTTTTTCCCAAGAAACTGGTAAACGCGTAAAGACAATTCCTATTACAGGATATGGAATTTTAAGATCAGAAGGAATTGCATACTATTCTGGTCTTAGTAAAGGTGAGTATTATGCAGAATTATCTGGTACTCTTGAATTTGTACACGGGACATCTACTATCGGAGATGAAAATGGTCTATTGCCAGGAACAGCCTTCGTTGTGAGATAAAGAAAAAAAGAATCAGGGCGAAGAAGGAGAAGCTCTGATTCTTTTATTTCTTTATATAATGATTTAATATAGAAATTACCAAAAAAGTTGAAGATAGCCGAATTTGATAAATTAATTAAATCAAAAGGAGGTTTTTATGACCACATTATGGAGAATTAAAATGGATGTTCCTGAGACTCTTAATTTTGCAATCTTTGTTGGATATGCCTTCAAAATACTACCTGATATAGTTTTTGATGACAAAGTTAACAAATGGCCTGTAAAGAAATATTCTATAGAGGAATCCCTTTCTCACGATGAGTTAAGAGAGGCTTGGATCGATTGGTGGGGGGGGCTATTAAAGGGGCGACAAGAAAGTAAGCAGAAACTTAGTAGACCACATACAGATGGAATAACGTCACAGAAGTTTAAGGATTTATGTGAAGAGGTATGGCCAGATTTTCATGAGTGGTGGAGTATGCCCGCTGGAGGGCATATGGCAATGACAACATATACAACAATGGGGAACGGCGAAGTAAGAGCTTTAATAAAAGAGTTCGAAGAACGGTTAGGGAGATCTGTTCAGCGTTTTTCGCTGGAAGTTGACCTTGTTTATGCAGGCATCGGTGAAGTCATGGAAGTTTCGTCTGATTATGTTGTTATGCCTATAACCCCACCACCATACTACAATACAGAGTGGTGGCGAAAAAAAATAAGTGAAATCGGCTGAATTCTGATAATACAAGGCGGGAAGAATTATATTTTGACACCTCTCTTCAAAGAAATAGTCAATCCGTCTATTTAAGGAGACACATTTTGCATTTAGTACCTTTCCATAATAATTTAGGAAACACGAAGCAATGTTGGATAAAGGCGGAGTAAAAAGGAAAGCCCTAGAACACAATCTCTAGGACTCTCGTTATGACCATATTTTGACCATATTTATATCAGAACACATCTTAAAAAGCCTGAACCTAAGTTGTAAATCTTCCTATTAATATGCGGAAACCTTAGCTTATCGGTGCCAACAATGAAAGAACGTAAGAAATACGGTTTGAAAGCAGCTCGTCGCGCACCTCAATTCTCCAAGCGCTAATTGCTGTTGGATACAAACCCCTTGTCTGTTCGCAGGCAGGGGGTTTTTCCTTTTCACAAACGGGTATATTTGTCCATGTTTGTCCATAAGATGGAACGAGAATGGGACAAAGGGGACGATACACTGTGACACGAAAAGGAGTAGGCTGGATATTGGCTTTTGCTGTACTTATGCTGTTGTTCACCTACGAATCGCCGGATCGCTCTTCCTGGCAGGCATGGTCGCTGCCGCTGACAGGAACGGTTATAGCCATTGACCCAGGACATGGTGGGAAGGACGGTGGTGCAGTTTCTAAAGCGGGGGATGTGGTTGAAAAGGAAGTAACGTTGGCCATCAGCATGTATTTGCGGGATTTTCTCCAGCAGTCAGGAGCGTTTGTGGTCATGACAAGGGAAGAGGACAAGGATTTGGCGAGTCCAGATGCCGACCAGCTACGTAAACGAAAAGCAGAGGACATTCGAAACCGGGTGAAGCTGGTCAATGACAGTTCACCGGATTTCTTGGTCAGCATCCATGTCAATTCCATCCCTTCTCCGAAATGGTCAGGAGCGCAGACTTTCTATTCCCCCACCTTTAAAAAGAGCGAAGAAGTTTCCTATCTGATACAAGATGAAATCAAACGGGTGATCGGTCATACAGATCGGGTTCCCAGCAAGACGAACAATGTGTTCTTGATTCGGGAGGTTAACTGCCCAGCCGTTATGGTAGAAGTAGGCTTTGTCAGCAATACGGAGGAGGCAAAGCGACTTCAGAGCGTTGAATACCAAAAGGCTATGGCGAATGCCATTTATCAGGGGATCTTGCGTCAGTATTCGGGAGAAAAAGCGCCAATTACACCTTAAGAGGGCGGTGGTCGTGTCCCGACCGCCCGAATATGCTATAATGAACGCGCATACGCTGTCGGTATACCAGCATGAAAATGTTTGAAAAGATCATAGATGAGGTGAACCAAAATGTTGACCAGAGAACAGGTTCTCGAAGCACTACGCGATGTAAAAGACCCTGAAATTAATCGTAGCTTGGTCGAGCTCAACATGATTCGGGATATCCATATTGAAGGCAAGACAGTAAGCCTCACCGTTGTTCTGACGATTTCGGGCTGTCCACTGAAAGCCAAGATCGAGGACGATGTCATCGCAGCTGTGAAAGCGCTAGGAGCCGAGGAAGTACGCCTGCAATTCGGATCGATGACAGACGAGGAACGTGCGGCTCTGTCTGCCCAGCTTCGCAAGAACCAAGGTGGGCAAACACATAACATGACACCGGGACAAGCTCCCCTCTTGAATCCGATCTTGGCGAAGGATTCGAATACGACCTTCATTGCGGTCACTTCCGGAAAAGGTGGCGTCGGAAAGTCGACGGTGACAGTGAACCTGGCTGTTGCACTCGCACGTTTAGGAAAAAAAGTGGGCATTATCGACGCAGACATTTACGGCTTTAGTGTGCCCGATATGATGAATATTGAACAACGTCCAACCGTGATTGGCGAAACCATTCTGCCTGTTGAAAAGCAAAATGTAAAGGTTATGTCCATGGGCTTTTTTGTGGAGGATAACTCTCCGATCATTTGGCGTGGCCCTATGTTGGGTAAAATGTTGCGTAACTTTTTCACGGAAGTACACTGGGGCGAAGAATTGGACTACCTCTTGCTGGACTTGCCTCCAGGAACGGGAGATATGGCCCTCGACGTGCACACCATGATTCCGCAAAGCATGGAGATTGTGGTAACGACTCCTCATGCTACAGCAGCGTTTGTTGCAGCCCGGGCTGGCGCTATGGCAAAACGGACCGGTCATGAAATCCTTGGTATTGTGGAGAACATGGCATGGTACGAAGCAAAGGATGGCTCGAAAGAATACGTATTCGGGCGTGGTGGAGGAGCAAAGCTTGCCGAGACTTTGGCATGTGAGCTGCTCGCTCAAATTCCGCTGGGTCAACCGGATAATCATCCATCTGAACCTGATTATTCCCCATCCATCTATGGAGAAAAGACGGAAATTGGTCAACTTTACATCGATATGGCAAAACGTGTTGTAGAAAAATGCGGAGAAGCTGTAAAACGATAAAAATGTACGTAAAAAAGGTGGGCTCTATAAAAAGAGCTCACCTTTACGTTTAGGAAGAACTGCCTCCGCCGCCGCCTCCGCCGGAATCGCCTCCGCCACCACCATCGCCACCTTCTTTTCCTTTCCCTTTTTTCTTTGGCTTGAGCTCCTTTGGTTTTGTCATGTCCTCAGATACTTTGGTCATGATCTTCATGAGTTCAGCTTGGAACAAAGGGCTTTGCAAGGAATCCTTCATCACCTGCATAGTTTGTTGACGATAGGCAGAGCTTTTCATGAGGTCCATCAAATTTTTTTCAAACTCAGGGTCTTTCATAACGCTAATGAGCTCTTTTTGGTAATCAGGGTCCTTCATCAGGTCCTTCATGAGCGTTTTTTGCTCGTTTTTCATGGATTTCGCCATGGCGCTAGCGAACTTGGGGTCTTTAAACGCCTCTTTAATGTGCGTACTATTTGGATTGGTCATGCTTTGAATCAAGGTGGTTCGCACAGTGGACTCGTCCAACATCAGGCTTTGCTTGAACTTTTCATCCTTCATCATCTTGCTAACAGATTGCTTCGCTTCGTCCGTCTGCAATATGTCCAGCACCATGTCTTTGACGCTTTTATAATCAGGCTGAGACGAACTTTGCGCTTGTCCGCCACCCCCGCAACTGGTGAGCACCAGACAGACAAGAGCGGTTAACCAAAAAGACATTGTCTTTTTTCTCATGGGGTGGACACCTCCTTCTTTACTCTGCCTACAAGTAACGTGTGCATTTTGTTTTGTTCTTACGCTAGTATTTTCTTGTATCCATTGGTACAATCATATTCGATGTGGATGGGAGGGAATACTTGGTGAGTTTGCGTAAGTATGGCTGGCTTTTTATTACCACGCTCTTGCTTGGGGGATTGGGTGGGATCCTGGTTGCCCTAATTTTTGATTTGGACAAGCTGCTCGTGGGAAGCACCGGTAACTTTTTTGTCGGCTTGTTCATGTATCTACTGTATGGAATGACCATTAGCATTGTGGCTCAGATGGGTTTCTTTGCGTATATGACGATTAACTATTTCGCCAAAACGATATTTAAAACCGCTTCCATGTGGAAAAGTGTCCAAGTATTTCTTATTTTGTTTGTCTTTTTCGATATGATATATCTTCGCTATACGTCCTTCGGTGAAGGAAAAGGATTTGGCACGTATTTTATTGAGCCAACGCTATTATTGATTGTCGCTATTGTTACCGCATACGGAAAAGTGAGTCTGACCAATAAATCTGCATGGATACCGACGACATTCTTTATGTTTGTCGTTACAGCACTGGAATGGATTCCAGCATTGAAGGAAGATAATGTGCGTGCCACTTTGTCCATGCTCGTTCCACTATTGTTTTGCAACGTCTGGCAAGTCATGCAATTGCACCGTCTGGTAAAAAGAGAAAGCTGACCCAATGAAGGTCAGCTTTTTTTATTTTAGTGAATTTCACTGCTGTCTACACTTGTACCCGAGATGAGTTCAGATACCGTAACGAATTCATAGCCATCCTTGCGAAGTTTATCAATGATCACAGGAAGGGCAAGATGTGTATCTTTCGCAGAATCGCTCGCATGCATCAGGATGATGTCTCCTGGATGAGCTTTCGATAATACATTGTTGATGATCACATCTGTTCCGGGATTGGTCCAATCTTTTGAGTCCGTATCCCATTGGATGACAGAATAACCCATGCGATTCGCGATTTCCAGCACTCGTTTGTCAAAATCACCATTTGGCATTCGAATGAGCGTAGGTTTTTTTCCAGTCATTTCGGTTAGAATGGAGTCAGCCTTGGCCATTTGGGAGCGAATTTCTTCATCGGAGTATTTGGTGTAGTTATCGTGCTTGTGACCGTGCGAACCAATCTCTAAGCCATCTTCTTTGATGCGTTTCAAGATGTCTGGATGTCGTTGACTCCAAGGGGAGGAGAGAAAAAAGGTCGCTTTGTTTACCTTTTTTTCTTTCAACACATTCAGTATGGGTAATGCTCGTGTCTCTCCCCAGCTAATGTCAAAGGTAAGGGCGATTTTCTTTTCTTTGGTGTCGACCTTATAAATAGCTTGGGGGGCTTGCGTGCTGGCTCCTTCAGCAAAGGCAGCAATTGAATCGCGTTCCGCATAACCAATTCCAGCTGTGAGTACGATGGCCGCGACGATAATTAAGATTTGCTTTAATCGTTTCGCGCTGATCACGTAAATGAATTTCATGGATAAGCACCTCCTTTGTCCGATAACAGTTTATGCAAGGAAGAC